>NZ_JBFTZJ010000001.1:0-1065910 GCF_056406855.1 Mucilaginibacter sp. P1_A3 | reverse complement strand
CTCAAAAGAAATTCAGGTGCCTATATCGGCGGTGTCTACCTCTTCCCATTCCGAACAGAGAAGTCAAGCCCGCCAGAGCCGATGGTACTGCGGTAAAACGTGGGAGAGTAGGTCGGTGCCCAATCTTAAAAGCCCCAAAAGGCTGAATCGTGAAACCCTTCATCTATCTGATGAGGGGTTTTTGCGTTTACAATGCTTCTCCATCCAAGACGGGTGTTCGCTTTTAACGAAGCATCCAGGCTAATCGCTACTTCTCCAAAATTAACATGCTGATCAACAATACATTACCTGTTCGCCATATCCTCACCTGAAAATAGACACTGCTGTAAACCAGTAGCTTAACTTTTTAACCAACCCCACCCCGAACACCCCCGAACACCTGCATGCTGCTGACCCGAACACCCGGGGAAGTCAGTAAATAGAGGTGTTTCAAATACTTTAATTATGCACAATAAATGATCAAAAACGGGCAGCTTTACGCGACATTCTGAAACATTAAATGCAAAAATGTACAGGTTTTTAATAATGTTTTTTTGTCTATCCTTTCCAGACCCTTTGACCATTATCGGGGGATGCCTGTCATGCTTCCAAACTCCTTTGTTTAGGGGTACTGACAAAGTAGTGTCACCACTTTTGTAAACGGTGGGTTGTAAGTTTGTATGGTTTAGATTGGCAGTAGGGAAATTAACGGGATCAGTTTCTCCCCCGACCCCCACAACCCGAATCTCGCAACACGCCCCCCGAACCCCGCAACCCCGAACCCCATGAATACCTACAACATCGACATCTCTTATAAAAACCAACCGGAAGAGCCCGAAACCCACACTACCGACCAGGCAGACTTTGACCATGTGGAACCCGACCTGTACGAAACCAATGGCTTGTTCCACATTTACCGGGCCAACCAGTGGATGGCTATGGAGCGCGAATGTGCCACGCCGCAAATGCTGTTTGGCCGGTTTTGGCTCGAGGGCGAGCTGTGCATCCTGTTTGCCGATACCAATATGGGTAAAAGCATCCTGGCCGTGCAACTGGGCAACAGCATTGCCGCGGGCAAGGCTATCCAGGGGTTCCAGCTGAATGCAAAGCCAGCTACCGTGCTGTATATCGACTTTGAGCTGGCCGGTAAACAGTTTGAACAACGCTATACCGACGAGCGGGGCACCTTTAAATTTAACGACAATTTTTTACGGGGCGAATACAACCAGCTCTACAAACACTACGGCGAAATCAATAAATTTAACGATGAGGTAATTGCCGATCTTACCCGCGGCATCAAGGCCACCGGCGCCACGGTGCTCATTATTGATAATATTACCTGTATGCGCAAGGGAACCGAACGTGCCAACGAGGCCCTGCCGCTCATGAAACAGCTCAAGTACCTTAAAACCCGCCATGGCCTCAGTATCCTGGTGCTGGCGCATACACCCAAGCGCAACGCCGCCCTGCCGCTTAGCCGCAACGATTTGCAGGGCAGTAAAATGCTCATCAACTTTTGCGATAGCGCCTTTGCCATTGGCGAAAGCCATACTATGCCCGGCTACCGCTACCTCAAACAAATCAAACAACGCAGTACCGAAGAAACCTACGGGGCCGAAAATGTTTGCCTCTGCTGCCTCGAACGCCGCAGCAGTTTTTTACAATTCATTTTCCAGGGTAACTGCCACGAGCTCGACCACCTGCTCAGCAATACCCAGCAACTGCGCGACCGCCAGGCCCAGCAGGTTGCCGGGCTCCATACCCAGGGCCTCAGTCAGCGCCAGATAGCGGCCAAACTCAAACTTGGCCTGGCCACGGTGAACAAGATGGTGAATTGGGCGAGAGGTTAGATGTGCGGATTTCAGATTTCAGATGTGCAGATGGGGGAATTTCGGATTTCGGATTTGGGAATTTGGATTTTGAAATTTTTGATTTTTGATTTTTCCTTTTTGTCATCCTGAACGGAGTGAAGGATCTATTGTTCGTCATGCATCTTCGCCCTGTATGGTCTGCTAATAGCTCCTTCGTGCCTATTGACAAGTTATAAAAGTGAAGTCATCCTGAACTTGTTTCAGGACCTCACAGGACAGGTATCCCACATGTAAAATACTTAGCGTTGGGGTGCTGAAACAAGTTCAGCATGACATTGGGTTTAAATCGCCACCTATGACAAATTATAAAAATGAAGTCATCCTGAACTTGTTTCAGGACCCCACAAGACAGGTAGCCCACATGTAATATACTTAGCGTTGGGGTGCTGAAGCAAGTCAGCATGACATTGGGTTTAAATCGCTACCAATGACAAGTTATAAAAATGAAGTCATCCTGAACTTGTTTCAGGACCTCACAGGACAGGTATCCCACATGTAAAATACTTAGCGTTGGGGTGCTGAAACAAGTTCAGCATGACATTGGGGTTAAATCGCTACCTATGACAAGTTATAAAACTGAAGTCGTCCTGAACTTGTTTCAGGACCCCACAGGACAGGTAGCGCACATGTAATATACTTAGCGGGTGGGGTGCTGAAACAAGTTCAGCATGACATTGGGTTTAAATCGCTACCTGTTGACAAGTTAAAAATGAAGTCATCCTGAACTTGTTTCAGGACCCCACAGGACAGGTATCCCACATGTAAAATACTTAGCGTTGGGGTGCTGAAACAAGTTCAGCATGACATTGGGTTTAAATCGCTACCTATGACGAGTTATAAAAGAAGTCATCCTGAATTTGTTTCAGGACCTCACAGGACAGGTAGCCCACATGTAATATACTTAGCGTTGGGGTGCTGAAACAAGTTCAGCATGACAATGGGGTTAAATCGCCACCTATGATAAGTTATAAAAATGAAGTCATCCTGAACTTGTTTCAGGACCCCACAGGACAGGTAGCCCACATGTAATACACTTTAGCATTGGGGTGCCGAAACAAGCATGACATTGGGATCGCGCGCAGAGGCCTTTGCCCACGTACTTCAACGGACTCAGCAATGACAGCCTTTTTTTAAGAAGCCTGATGATCAAGATCTGCACCCATCATAACCCCCGGGCGGGGCGGAGGGAGGGCGTGCTGAGCCGAAAGTACATCAATGGGCAGATGATTCCGGATTAATTTGATTTCAAAATTTGGCGTTTAAATAGTCTTTATTCCCTAAATCCTTTAGCTAAAGGTCCTTTGTCCTAATTCTTCCCTGCTCCGGCAACGCCCTAAGCCCTCAACCAAATAATATCCTATTCCCAAATCCCCCTGTCTTAATTCTTGACTCTAACCTCTTGATTCTTTCCCATGGCGTTTCCCCGTTGATAGAAACGGGGCCGGGCTTTCCATTCATACGCCTGCAGGCCTGCCCCGATACCCGTCGCGGGCATTACGCTCGTCGGCCGGTATCCATTTCAATCCCTAACGCGAACGCAGGTAAATAAACAGGCTTTAGTAGGTAACAATGTTTTTGAATATGGATTGCTGGCGCACGTGCGCCGGCGGCGGACAACTGAAAATGTAACTGTAACCGTCGTTGTGCAATAGCCAACCAACGAAGTTTCAAAAAAATAACGAAAGAAGACACCATACATGCAAACCCTAAATTACTTTAAGTCAGCTAGTAAAAATAAAAAATATATAAAATTAGATATTTAAATTTTATATATTTAACAAGGCATTGTAAGCGAAGCATTTAACTTATCACAGTAATATGGTAACCGTAATTAATATTTTGTTAGCCTTGTTAAGCCTAATTGCCACCCTTTCGGCATTTGGTGGACGGACTTGGATTGAGGCACCAGATCAGCCGCTGAAAAAGCGAATTACAAAGCGAGGGTATATTTCGTTATTCTGCCTTTTTTCCGTATTTACAATTGGCACCTTTAAGGAAATTTATACAAATAACCTTTTAACTAAAAAAGATGACAAAATTGAAAGTCTCAGATCAGACCTTGCAAAAATAGACTCTCGGGTAATAAACTCTGAAGATATCTTGAAAGTAATTAGTGACAGGACTAGATTTCAGGTTCAAACAAGAATGGCTCAGAGTGTAGTTTTGGATGGTATCTGGAATGCTCCATCCTATGTGTATCCTGGGTCTTTTGTGGAATTTTTCACAACGACGCCAAATGCAAATCAACATCTTCAGCTGAAGTATGGCAGCAACGCAAGTGGGTATACAACAGTAGACATTCATTTAAATGGCAGCCCGCACGGATCTCCCTATGCCGTTCCGATTATTGGTCATTCAGGCCAACCCCTTACATTCTCCTTGTTAGGTAGGTGGGGGGGTAAAGTTTTTGTTTATTCAACGCCTGTAATCCGAAGCTCAGAACTTAGTTGGGCGCAAGATGCTATACCCAATGCTACTCATTAAATGTGTAGAGATTTTTTAGGACGACACACCTGCAGCAGCGGCGGCCGGGCTTTCCATTCATACACCTGCAGGCCTGCCCCGATACCCGTCGCGGGCATTACGCTCGTGGGCCGGTACCCATTTCAATCCCTAACGCGAACGCGGGTAAATAAACAGGCTTAATGCTCTGCAACAACACCGTGATTTGCATGCGGGCACACAGGCCTGGAGGCCTGCGGTAGCGGGAAGTGCTTGCGGTAGCGCGGGAAAGTAATTAGTAGTTTGGTAAGACTTTATATCTTCTGCTCATAATTAAATCTGCGATGACAATGAATGAACGAGGCCATTGGCAGTAATAATATATTTTATATGTTTTTTTATCTCGCGTAATCTTATATATTAGCGGGTACAGACGTTAGCCTAAACCGTAAATTATTGATATTCACATGTTGTATAAAAAAAGACGTATTAAATCGGAATCAAACCGAGCGAAACGTAGAGAACTTGAACGTTCAATTGAAAAAAAAAGCGAAGAACTCGATAACATTCCTCCATCGAAGCTTTTATACAAAATAAAGTATGAGCTCCCTGCTACACAGTCCGAATATTTACTTTCAACTTTATCGGAAACACAATTCAATCACATTATAGGCGACTTGTTGCCCTTGACATATGATAAGATCGGTGATAAAAGTATAATTTATTCGAAAAACGAATTTAACAAGGAATTACTTTGGTATAAGAAGATTTTGGCTGGATATAGCGGCAAAATCAATGAGTTTATACAGGCCGAGCAGAAATTTGACTCTGCTTTTTTACAGGGACGTTACGGAGACTGCGAAAGTATTTTGTCAAAAATAGAGATTGAGATTTGCGTATCGCACTGGTCAATTGAGAAACGATTGCTTTTGGCGGAATATCAATATGGTTTCAAGAAAAACAAAGAGACTCTGACAGGAATTCTAAGTAAGAATGTTCATCTTATTACGCGGATCTTTTCCAAATACTTGAGTATAAAAGTAGAAAGAAGCCAATCTTTCGTAAAATATGAAGAAATAGCTAATAATTATCTTCAAGGTTTCGAAGATGAACGGATCCGGGAATACCTGCAATATAAACTGAACTCTTATTCAAAAAGCTTTTATCAATTTAAAGGATTTATCCTGGCAGCGGAAAGCTCTACCTCTATTGTAGACATGTACTTGTCGTTTATCAATATGGCAACGATGACGGCTGCGCAAACTCAAATAAATACGGACGAGCAAAAGACATTGGCTGAGGTGACGGAAGTTTTATACGCATTAATTGATGACAATCGTCTTTACATCGTTAGTCACCTTTTAGGAGGCCGGCTTGAAGCTAAGGTTAAAAGCCCACATAGTTTATATCTAAAGATTTTAAACATTTACACTGTCGGTAATTACGGCCAGGCTAAGAAACAATGTGAACACTATTTTCAGGCTGATGTAAATTGTTTTGAACTTTTCGTTATTTACATCAAATGTTGTATCCGATTAGGTGTGTCACCTGAAAAAATAATGGCGGCGGACGCTTTAGGTTATCGAACATTAATTGATATCAATAACGTTTTTTTGAAAAATGAAGAGACTCAAGCGTCACTTACCAATTTGCAAAAAACGTTTAATGTATTGGGCCGAACGCCATGGACATTTAAAGCATGGACCTTCTTTCTTAATCAGCATTCCGTAGTTGATGAGTATGTGAACATCATAAAGATGTCTCATGTCTATTCTTTTACTTTAAACCCAGCATTATCGATATTTACAAGTAATTATATCGCCGCCGAAAACTATCTTGATACTATAGCCGATAATACTGCCGGATCTGATATTATCAGCTTTTGGAAAAATATTTGTCTCCAGCTAGGGTCGATAAATTTGCCTGATTTTCCAAATTATGCTGATGCGTTTAGAAAGCGAATTTATGCGCCGCAAATTCTTCAGATTAAGCAAGATTTCATAGGGGCTCTCGCCGGGTTCAAAGATTTGTATGAGGATAATGAATTTTCTAGCGAATGGTCATATATTTTCAACCAAGAAGAAGTTATTTACGGCATGGTTTATTGTCACATACCTATGGGGAATTGGCATGGTGCGATGGAGCTTATTACTGACGCAAACTTGGAATGTCCTAACATCGCCATTCGTTTAAGAAATGATTTTCTTATCGGAAAAATTCGACTTACAGAAGACGATGCTCTTATTCGAGATATATCAACTCCGATATTTCTCCACCAATATCAGAAATATATTACGCCCAATGATTTATGGATTGCTTATGATAATTTCCTTAATGCTCACGGGTTAAATTTTCCAAGCGAAATCGAATTGATCAAAGATGAGTTTAATAAAGAGAAACTGATTTATTTTTTAAAGTATATCTGCAGGCCTGAAGTTTATGATTCTTCATACTTGTTTGAAAGCCAGGAGCACCTTGAGAATGAACGCGTGGAGGTTTGCTTATTGCTGAGTAAGCTGGATGAAGAGAATTTTGAGGATTACTTTAATGAAATATCTGAGATTAGTCGGAATCAACTTATTCGCCAAGGCATTAAACAAATAGATGAAAGCAAAATCTATGTTGATGTCCAAGGAATCAGGAAAGCAATCGATAAGGATCTATTGGAAGGATTTAATCGATTGATGAACCTCTTAAGTCTTCCTATTTCTCAAATAGACAAACTTGACACCTCGAATGATGACTATCTTATCTCTTATTACGATAGGTCAAGTGAAGCAAGCAAAATTGCTACTTCCAAGATAAAAATGATCACAACATATTCTCGGTTCGGGCAATGTGTGGAGCTGTTCTTTAAAGTAAGGGATATGTTTATTGCAAGTAATGAATTTGGTATTGATACCTATTTAAGTATGCGCATTCGGCATGGCACCTTGTTGGGTGAGATTAGAAGCGTTTTCGAGGATTATCAACTAATCACCAAAAAGGATGAGTCATCGGAAAAATACCAGGAAAATAGATTTTGGATAGAAAAAATGAGTTTCAGAACTCAAGAGGAGAAATCCGCATTTGATTTGATCTTAGCAGGTTTTTCTGAACAAATCGACAATATTTCCAATGAACTCAAGAATGATCAGCTTCAGATCAATACTGAGAAAAAACAATCCGCAGGATTATTCGATTATTCATTCTTTGAGAACGAACTGCTGCCGTTGTTGAATTGGCTTGGGGTCGTTAGTGACCATTCCGAATTTTTTGATAAGTCTATCGAATTACTCTGGGAAAGGACTCAGCTTATGTTGGAAATCATCCGGGAGGAAATATCTGGTCCCATTAAAAACAATATGTTGAGGTTATTGTCTGAGATGGGTGAAAATCTAGAGAAACGTGTTAACAAACAGGAACACCCTGAACTGAATGACCTGATTCGGAATATTACGCTTTGTAAAACAGAAATTAGCAACAAACTCGATAAAATCGCTGAATGGTTCAATAGAACAAATAATAAAGTAATTAATGACTTTTATTTGCCCTTACCTATAGATGCCAGTGTTGGAACTCTGAAAAGGGTAAAAGAATACTCGAATTTTATCCCCACCATACATAACACATGCATGATGAAATTTGAAGGAGATACATTCGCTCACTTTACTTATATCATGCAGAATCTATTACACAATATTTTAAAGCATGCAAAACTGCCGATAGATCAAGTCAATGCAGAAGTGTTTGCTTCTGAGGCCTATGGTGAATTATCACTTTTAGTAACGAATAATTTCTCTGACGACATTGATCTCGAAGAATTAAATCAAAAGATTAGCAACACCAGACAGCTTTTGACACAGGCGCACGACAATGACCGAACAAGGGATGAGGGCGGGACGGGATATCTGAAAATCAGAAAAACGATAATTACTGATTTAAAGCAAGAGAGCTATCAGATTAATATATCCGAAGTGGATGAGCGCCGGATTTTTAAAACAGAGATAAAGTTTAACTTATTAAAACTCCAGAAAGAATCTAATGAAAGTATTGTTAATTGAGGATGATAGGAACAAATCAAATCAAATCATCGACTCCTTAAGAGAAGGTTTCCCTGAGGGAATAATTGAACTGCGGAGATCGTATCAGTCCGGATTAAAAGAAATCTTTTCAAATAGTTATGATGTTATTTTACTGGACATGCAACTACCAAACTTTGACATAAAATCAGGCGAGGATGGTTATCGCTTCAGAAAATTGGCCGGTGTAGACATATTGAGAGAAATCCAGCGCAAACGCAAAATGTGTAAGGTCATTGTAGTCACGCAATTTGAAACTTTTGGAGAGAATGAATCCTATATTGAACTTCAAGATTTAAAGAAGATGATAAGAGATCAATATGGCAACCTTTATGTAGACACCGTTTTTTACAGCCCCAATCAATCAATATGGAAAAGGCAACTAAAAGAACTTATTAAAAGTGTACAATGATTAAAATATTAGTAACTGATGATGATCAGAACAAATTAAAACATATCCGCTCATTGCTGGATTCCATTCCGGAGATTGAAGGTTTTGATACGGCAACAAATATTATTGCGGCCAAAAAATTGATGGCTTCGCAACACTATGATTTATTGATATTGGATTTATGTTTGCCATTGAGAGATGGCGATGACCCAACCCCAGAAAATGGAATCAATTTTCTCGATGACATCAATCGTGTAAACAGAATTATTAAACCCTACCATATTGTCGGCTTGTCCGAATTCGGTGGATATATAGATCAATTTAAGGAGAAATTTGAAAATCAGCTATGGGCCTTGATTAAATATGAATCGGGCTCAACGTATTGGGAAAACCTCATCAAAGGAAAGCTTACTTATTTGATTGACTCTAAAAGAAGTCTTTTGAATCCCAGGGCCTTATTTTATCAGTTTGATTTGGCTATTATTACAGCGTTACGCCATACGGAACTAGAGGCTGTGCTAGCTCTTCCAGCATCCTGGCAAGCGTTTAAACTTCCAAATGACGCGACGGAATATTTCAAAGGATGCTTTATTCAGCACGAAAAGAAAATTACTGTCATTGCAGCGGCAGCTCCCCAAATGGGTATGGTGGCAGCATCTGTTCTAACGGATAAATTGATTACTAATTTCAGACCCAAGCATGTTGTTATGACAGGTATCGCAGGCGGTGTTAAGGGCGTCGGTAACTTTGGCGATATTCTTGTTGCCGAGATTTCCTACGATAGTGGAAGTGGTAAAATAAAAGCAGATGAGGAAGGTAACACTATTTTTGAGCCTGATTATCGTTCGATTGATCTTAATGTAGATCTAAAAGAAGCTGTATTGTCATGTAAAACAGATCGTAGTTTTCTCGATGACATTAAGAAACGGTGGATGGGTAATAAACCGTCTCCTGAATTAAACATCCACATCGGACCATTCGCCAGCGGTGCAGGGGTTATTCAGAATAAAAAGATTATTGAGGAAATTAAAGGCCATAGTAGAAAATTGATCGGAATTGACATGGAAACTTATGGTGTTTACTATACCAGTAAAAACTGTTCCAAACCCAGGCCATATACTGTTGCTTCTTTTAAGTCATTGAGCGATTTCGGTGACCACGAAAAAAATGATGACTATCAAAAGTATGCCGCGTACACAAGTGCCACTTTCCTATATCATTTTGCCTTAGAAAAAATGGAATTTGATTTAGAGATTAACTAAATAAATGTAGGTGTTTATTTGATTTTTACTTAAAAATGTACAAGATTGTAAAAAATAGGGTTGCTGCTAAATCTTTGGCGGACATTAATATACCCGACGAGGTATGGAAACCTGATTTTGATATCGTTGACCGCTATCAAAGCTTTGCAAATGAACTTATGCGAATAGATCTTCTCGCTATAGGTGGATTCGGCTTTCTTATAAAAGATGTTGTGTTAGAGAAATCTAATAAGCTTACTTCCACGTGTGTCTACATAATGGTTGTTGCATTAATATGCATTGTGTTGTCTTTGGCGGCAGTTTTGTGTCATAGATTCTTTTCAACATCTTGTCTTTATTATCAAGTGTTAATTATGAGGAGTTTGAAAAGGCTTGAGAATGCCCATTGGTCGGAAACAGAAATACATGACGAAAAAGTGTTTCTCGCCCAAGCTCGTAAGAACCAAACCAAACAATCTGCTTTTAGTCACCTAATATTGATGATTGCTGCAATTTCTTTCATAATAAGTTTGGTATTAGTCATGTTGGTGTTTTACAAAGCGATATTGCCCGTTATAACTTAATAAACCCTTCTTAACGCAAGTGTTGTGTGGCCGCATGCGGGTTAGGCCACTTGTGATTTTATTGACGAAATATATTGAGAAACCCCAGCTACCGCAAGCACTTCCCGCTGCCGCAGGCCTCCAGGCCTGTGTGCCCGCATGCAAATCACGATGTTGTTGTAAAGCCTTAAGCCTACAGTTACCCGTAGGCTCGCGTTAGTGATGGAAGTGGATACCGGCCCGCGCCTAATGCCTCGTGCGCGTATGAACGGACAGCACGGCCCGCAGGGAACGCCATAATTAATTCAAAAGTCAAAAAGGGAGGTTTGACTCAAAAAATTTTTGTCATGTTGAGTTTTAAAATCCAAGGAATCTGAAGGTGGAAATGACAAGGCGTTTCAGCACCCCAATGCTAAGTGTACTTCATGCGGTCCACCGGTCCAGTGGGATCCTGAAACAAGTTCAGGACGACTTCAGTTTTATAACTTGTCATAGGTAACTTGTTTCAGCACCCCATTTGCTAAGTGTACTTCATGCGGTCCACCGGTCCTGTGGGATCCTGAAACAAGTTCAGGACGACTCAGTTTTATAACTTGTCCATAGGTAGGAACGAAGCATCTGCCCGCGTGCTATCCCGGCGAAGAGGCATGACGTGCAGATCCTTCGCTATGCTCAGGATGACAAAAGGGGCGAGTTGACCCGCTTACTCCAATTTTAAAGGTGGACCTACCAGCTGCATTTCATGGTCGGCGAAAATTTTTTCAAGTTCGGCGTGTGATGGGTCGTGGTCTAATGCCTGCATGGTTATAAAAAACTCTTCCAGTTTACCTGCCGGCTGAAAAATAACGGTCATTTTTCCTTTTTCGCTTACCTGGGTCCACGCGTGTGGCACGGCCCTGGGCAAAAAGATACTATCGCCGGCGCTTAAATGAAACTTATCATCGCCTGCTTTAAAAAAATATGATCCCTGTAAAACGTAAAAAATTTCGTCCTGCTTTGGATGAACGTGCAGGGGAGTACCCCGCCCTTGGGATAAACTGGTTTGTTCGAAAATAGCCAGGTCGCCATCGGTATCTTTCCCCGATATTTTTACATCCATTATATTTTCATTTACCCCTTTTAGTTTAATATGCCCATGGATCCTGCCTTCGCCAGCCTGTATTTTAAAGCCATTACCGGCACGGTACTGCACGTATTTTTTAATGCCATTGGCAAAAGGTGTTAAGGGGAGAGCCGCAAAGGTTAAAATGGAGCTGATAAATTTATTGCGTTTCATAAGCAAAGATTTATTGGTTTACGGAGCCGGACGGGGTGGTGTAAGTGTGTTGATATAAAGGTAGTTATAAATGAAATAAAAATTGTAAAATAAGTGGCAACGACTCACCCCGGCTGCGCTCCGCTGGCCGACCCTCTCTTCACCTGCGGTGGAAAAGAGGGTTTGGGAAGTTAAAAAAATGAAGTCATCCTGAACTTGTTTCAGGACCTCACAGGACAGGTAGCCCACATGTAATATACTTAGCAAGTGGGGTGCTGAAACAAGTTCAGCATGACATTGGGTTTAAATTACTTTGTCATTTCTATCTTCAGAGGCCTTTACCCGCTATGGTTCGACAGGCTCACCATGACAGCCTGTATTTATTTAGCCACCGCTGCAACCGGCTGCGCTATTTTCAGCGACTTACCTTCGCGTAATAATTCCTGGGTAATGGCGCGGGTATAGGTTTTGATCTCTTCCTGGAAATCGGCTACCGAAGCGCCGGTGCGGATCTCTTCCAGTCGCTTTTCCCAGGTACCGGTGAGCTCGGCCTGTGCTATCTGCTGGTTTTTTACTACGTGGTATACCGAGAGCCCGGTTTCGGTAGGTACGAGGTTCTTTTTTTCGCGCGAGATATAGTTGCGCTTTAGCAGGGTTTCGATGATAGATGCGCGGGTGGCAGGGGTACCCAGTCCGCTTTCTTTCATGGCGTAGCGCAGTTCTTCGTCGTCAATCTCTTTGCCCGCGGTCTCCAGCGCTTTCAATAAGCTGGCTTCATTGTACAGGGGCTTGGGTTTGGTTTGCTTCTCTAACAGGGCCTTATCGGTAATGGGCAAGTTTTCGCCTTGCTGCACTTTGGGCAGGGTAGGGTTTTCTTCCTCTTTCTTTTCCTCGTCGGTATCGTTAAATACGGCGCGCCAGCCCGGGGTTTGGATCACCGTTCCGCTGGCCATAAAGGTGGAGCCGGATTCGACGGTGATCTTGGTGATCTCTTTGATACAGTCCTGGTGAAAGGCTTCCAGCATGCGGCCGGCAACCATGTCATAAACGGCCTGTTTATCGGGCGTTAACTGGTAGGGTGTTTCGCCGGTGGGCAGTACGGCATGGTGATCGGTCACCTTTTTGGCGTTCACACTGCGCTTGTTTAGCTTGGCTGTTGATAATACGGTGGCCTGTTTGCCAAAATCGGGATGCTCTTTCAGCTTCTCAATTAAATTGGGTACGCCGGCAAATACATCATCGCCTATATACCTGCTGCCGGTACGCGGGTAGGTTACCAGCTTGCTCTCGTACAGGTTTTGCAGTATGGTAAGCGTTTGATCGGCGGTGAAGCCTTTGCGTTTATTGGCTTCCTGCTGCAGGCTGCTCAGATCATGCAAGAGCGGCGGCGGTTCTTTACGGGGCTTGGCCTCTACATTTAAAATATGGCCGCCATTGGTAAAGCCGCTGTTTACATCCTGCACCAGGTCGACAATGGCCTGGGCTTCCTCTTTGGTTTTAAAGCTTTGTACAGAAATGGCTTTAAATACCTGTCCGTCTTTATCGGGCTGGATGCTTACCTGGTAATAGATCTGGGGTACAAAGTTTTTATTTTCGAGATAGCGCGAGCAGATCATGGCCAGGGTAGGGGTTTGCACCCTGCCCAGCGACAACACCGCCCGGTTACCCGACGACAGGCTAAGCGCCTGCGTAGCGTTCATCCCCACCAGCCAATCCGACTGCGAACGGCAATGGGCCGAATTGAACAGGGTATCATAATCGGTACCGGGCTTTAAATTACGGAAGCCTTCTTTAATAGCTTCGTCTGTTTGCGACGAGATCCACAATCTTTTAAAGGGCTTTTTGCATTTAAGGTAATAGTATATATAACGGAAGATGAGTTCACCTTCGCGCCCGGCATCCGTGGCTACAATGATTTCGGTAGCTTCATCAAACAGGCCTTTTATAATGTCCAGTTGTTTTTTAACCGATGGATCGTCGACCATTCCGGCCTTTGTTTTTACCTTGCGGATGGAGAGTTTAAACTTGGGCGGCAGCATGGGCAGGTTTTGAACGTTCCAGCCGTAATAGCCATATTCCTGCGGGGCAGCTAACTGCAGCAGGTGCCCAAAAGCCCAGGTAAATGTGTACCCTTTGCCTTCCATATAGCCATCTTTTTTGGTGGTAGCACCAAATACTTTGGCAATTTCGCGCGCAACGGATGGTTTTTCGGCTATAATGACTTTCATAAAGTTCTTGTATTAAGTAAAATAGCCTTCAGCAGCATCATTCATTTACCAGTGGCCGAATGTATTGAAATACTGAGGGCTGTGCAACGGGTGTTGATAAAATGGGCGGGGAGGGGATGATTTGGGTACTAAATTTACTTTGTCATAATGAAAGGGCATTGTCCCGCTCATGGCCGCGGGAGGGCCTAGTTCTTTGTCTTGAAATAAAGAACCAAAATTCAAGTCAGCAGAAATGCTTCTTTGCCGCACAAGGCCTCTGCCCTGCAAAACGGGCAAAACCTGGGCTGGAATTATTTTGCCCTTGCCCGCCTATCTCCCACATGCAAAAGCTTCCTATGCCCTGCAGCCGCACAACCCTACATTGTTTTACCCGTTTTCGCCCGAAGCTGTTCTGCTGACGAAAAACAGCCAAAGCTCCGTTGCTGATATTTTTGATATTTTGAGAACAATAGGAGTACGCGTTGGTATAATTTTTGCCCTATAACATAGTTCTTTATGATAAGCGTCATTTATTTTGCGGCTTATAATTGCAAACTTTGTTTACCCTAACCTTCAAAGAATATTGCAGCATGAAAACCATTATAGTACCCACCGATTTTACTGCACAGGCCGATAATGCCGCCCGTTATGCCATCGGTATAGCCAGGGAAATGAAAAGAGATGTTAAGTTGTGTCATGCTTTATTTGTGCCGATAGAATTACCCATGGCCGATCCGGGTTTATGGCCTTTGGAGGATTATGCTTTTTTAAAAGATGCCGCCGCAAAACAACTGGAAGGCTTAGCCGTGGAATTGGAAGATACTATTGATGATGCCGCGAAAGGCCCCACATCAACCCATAAACCAGCCATTAGCTTTGATAATGAGATAGGGCCGGTAACCGATGTTGTAGTGAATTTTATGGACGATCCAAACTCATCATTAGTGGTTATGGGGATCTCCGGAACGGGCGGGTTCGGTCGTTTAATTATGGGAAGTAAAAGCAAGGATCTGGTTGATAAGGCAGATTTTCCGGTTTTGCTGATTCCGGGTTGCGCGGTTTTTAAGGGTATTAAAACAATTATTTTTGCAACAGATTTGAGCGATGGCGATATAGAGGTAATTAAGTCAATTGCCGGTATTGCCAAGGTATTTAAGGCGGAGATCCGTATTTATCATATCACCGGCGAAAAGTATGAAAGGAACGTGAAACGTAACCAGGCAGATACCTTTATGGAAAAATTGACCGGGGAAGAGCATTATTCAAATATATCCTATCATCACTTCAGGGGCATGAATATTAATGATGGCCTCGAGTGGCTTTGCGAACACGGGCAAATTGATTTATTAGCCATGGTGCACCGGCCACATAGTTTGTTGTACAGGGTTTTAACCGGCTGCCATACCCACCACATGGCTCGGCACATCAAGATCCCACTATTGGTTTTTCCGCCCGATTATAATATGTCATTATAAAAACAGCTTTAAGCGGTTAATTGTATTTTAATTAAGCGTATAAATTTATTCAATTTGGAAATACCTACCTTAATGGAGGCCATGGTTTTTGAGAAGGCCGGGCAGCCACTTGTACTCAGGCAGCTACCGGTTCCGCAGCCGGCTAATGACCAGGTATTGCTTAAGGTTATTGCCTGTGGCATATGCCGTACCGATCTTCATATTCTGGATGGGGAGCTTAGTCAGCCCAAATTGCCCCTGATTCCTGGCCATGAAATTATCGGTCGGATTGTTAAAGTGGGAGATGGGGTAACAGCGCTGAAAGTAAACGAGGCGGTGGGTGTTCCATGGCTGGGCTACACCTGTGGCCATTGCAAGTTTTGTAAGCAGGGAAAAGAAAACCTGTGCGATAATCCTTTATTCACAGGCTATACAATTGATGGTGGGTATGCCGAATACACTGTAGCGGACGCCCGTTTTTGTTTTCGGTTGGATGGGGCGTATGCTAAATACTCATCGGCACCTTTACTTTGTGCCGGGCTTATTGGTTTCAGATCGTACCAAATGATAGATCCCGCCGCAATTAACCTGGGCATTTACGGCTTCGGCGCGGCGGCGCATATCCTTATTCAAATTGCGATTGCACAGGGGAAAAAAGTATTCGCCTTTACCCGCGATGGTGATGAACAAGCCCAGCGCTTTGCTAAAAGCCTGGGAGCCGGGTGGGCTGGTAACAGCTCAGAAGTGCCGCCAGAGCGATTGGATGCCGCTATCATTTTTGCACCTGTAGGCGAACTGGTGCCAATGGCGTTAAAAAATATAGATAAAGCAGGGCAGGTAATTTGCGGCGGCATACATATGAGCGATATTCCCGCCTTTTCATATGATCTTTTATGGGGCGAAAGAATGATTAAATCCGTTGCCAACCTTACCCGGCAGGATGGATTGGATTTCTTTAATATCCTTAAATCGGTATCGGTACATACACAAACGGAGGTATTCCAATTATCAGAGGCAAATGAGGCAATTAACAGGTTAAGAGCAGGTAAAATAAATGGAGCAGCGGTATTGGTGATGAAGTAGAATGGCAGATCGTATTTTCGTCCAAAAAAATAGGATTGCAGCTACTGTTAATCAGTAAGTTATTTTTTATATAACCAAATTCAGGTATCTTGTATTATGAAACAGATCAGTACAAAACATTTAAAATTTGCGCATAATGCGTGGATGAGAGGGCTCGGTTTTTACGAGCTGGAACTAAATTTTTTGCGGGAACGACTGGAAGAAGTCGCCGGCGGCAATACCGGCCGGGAGGTTGGCGAAAATGTTGAACATTTTCAGAATCAGCTGATTATCCACCGTGATTACCTGGATGGGCTAAAACACCGGATCCGTGGAAATCAGGGCGTATTGGAAAATGAAATCAGTGCCTCACCGGAATTTATTGACGATAGGGAACTCGCTGTTTATAATCAGCTTTCTGATGATTATGTAACGGAGGAAAAAATGATCAACGAATTGCGGCATGAGTTTAACCATTTTGCCGCTAAGTGGTTATAATTCGCGGGCGGTAATGCCTTCCGTAAGTACCTGCCTAAATAGGACTGCAGCCAATTAAAGTACAGCCCTGTTTTATGCTATATAATAATTCAAGGGGCATTAATAAGCCGTTCCAACAGTTATCTGCATTATAACACTTCTATTAATTAAGCCTGCGGGTTGATAATTGACGCCCGGGGTGTTTAAGAAAATTTATTAATCTCTCATCATGGAGGGAATAATCATAACCGGTACCTGTTGTCGCTTTAACAGTTCATTTGCGTTTGTGCTTTTAAATATTCGGTTCAAAAGGCTAAACCTGTCGTGTATCAACACAAGCAGGTCGGTTTTGTTTTCTTTGCAAAGGCGGTTAAGACGGTTAATCAATTCTTCGCCAACGATGGTTCGATAAGTGATACCTGGATACCCAAATCGGGCGACCTGGCTAATAAAGGTTGTTTTCCTCTCTATGTTCTGCTCGTTATTATGTTCCCAGAGGGATACATACACAATTTCGAGTTGGAAATGAAAGATGCGGCCCAATTGAACAAGGTAATGCACTGCATCCAGATCGGTGTCGTTAAAATCACAGGCAAAGGTTACTTTTTTAAATTGTCCCAGGTCGGTACCGCCGGGGATAATGATAACGGGGCGGCTGGCTCGATTGAGCACAACACTGGTATCATTGCCAATCAGCAAATGTTCCATCGTACTGCCCGCCCGGGCGCTCATGATAATAAATTCGATATCCTTTTTGTTCTTAAAAAACTCTAACTGATATCTAAGGCTCCCCTCCTCGTACCGGCAATCAATACTGGGGTGATGATGATCTGCAGGGAGCGTTTTAATAAGCTCTTCTAAATCTTCTTTCAGGAAATTTAGTTTTTTATGGCTTTCATTTTCCCATAACATCTCCACAACGGAACATGGTATGCTTCCAAATCCGGCCAGAACAGGCCGGCTGATGAATGTGTTTAACAGTATGATGTTTGAATATAGCTGAGCACAAAACGAAACGGCAACTGTTGCTGCATGATTGGCATTTTCGGTAAAATTGGTTAGCACAAGTATCTTTCTCAAGGTGATTTTTTTAAAGAAATATTATTAATTAATAGCTATATTTCTGGCTGTGAAGTAAATATGTCCAATTAATACCCGTGCGAAGCGATAATCATCATACTAAATAATGGATTTGAACATATTTTTGAGCAGACGGCAGGGGGAAGCGAAAGAAGTATATTTTTTAGAAATGGATTTTAAAAGAGAATTATAAGGCAGGTTTTGGCATTTTTCCCCAAATATTCTAATATTATATGCTACCTAAATTTGTTTATAGTATTTTTATAAATAGAATGTATTTAATTAAAGGTTAAATCCGGCAATTTGTTTTGTTATAATTGAAATTATTATTTTTTATTTGATTGAATAATCATATTCCATGATTTTGGCCATTCGTAAGGAATGCTGGCTGCACCGGTAGCCGCAAATAAAGGAGGCAATTTGCCTATGGCAGAGCCAGTCCCGGTTGTCAACGCCACTTTTGTTTAATCCGATAGGGGTAGGTTTAAATTAATTTCGTAAAGAATAGGATTTTGATTTTCCGAAAAGATTGGCATTTTTTTATTTAACAACATTCATTTAATCTTTCATCACCGAAGGAATAATCATTACGGGCACCTGTTGTTGCTTTAGCAACTCATCAGTGTTAGTGCTTTTAAATATCCTGTTCAAAAGGCTATGCTTGTCGTGCACCAGTACCAACAAATCTGTTTTGCTTTCTTTGCAATGGCGGTTAAGGCGATTAATTAACTCCTTGCCTGCAAGAATTTGATAGGTGACATCCTCATACCCGAACCTGGACACCTGATCGATAAATTTGCGTTTCTTTTCTATGTTGTTGCCATCGTTGTGCCCCCATAGTGATACATGCACAATTTCGAGCTGAAAATGAAAAATACAACCTAATTGGATTAAGTAATGTACTGCATTGATATCGCTATCGTCAAAATCACAGGCAATGGTTACTTTTTTTAATGCTCCCAGGTCTGTATTTTCTGGTATAACGATAACAGGCCGGTTAGTACGGTTTATCACTAAGCTTGTATCGCTGCCAATAAGCAAATGTTCCATCGTGCTGCCTGTACGGGCACCCATTATAATCAATTCTATATCCTTTCTTTCTTTAAAAGAATCTAACAGGAATTTAAGGCTTCCTTCCTCTCGCTGGCAGTCAATAGTGGGGCGGTGCTGGTTTGGGAGTAGTGCTTCAATAAGTAGTTGCAGATCTTCTTTCAAAAAATCCATTTTTTGCTCGCTTTCATCTTCCCATAACATCCGCTCAATGGCATATGGCGAGCCGCCAAACTCGGATAAAACCGGCTGACTAATAAAAGTATTAAACAGAATGATGTTTGAATTTAGTTTAGCGCAAAGCGGAACAGCAGCAGCTGCTGCATGACTGGAATTATCACTAAAATTGGTTAGTACAAGTATCTTTTTCATGACAGGTCTATTAGATTAAAGCGTATACTTTAGGCTATGTAAAGTAGCTGGGGGGACAGAACAAATATGACTATTTCATCATATAGCATAGGTGATAATCATCATACTGTAAATTGATCTAAAGCACATTTTTTAGATCCAAAGAAAGAATGAAGTATATATTAATGCAAAAGGGAGACTATAAAACGGGTGTCAGCATTTTTTCAATTATCTTAAAAAGCTCCTTGTCATCATAGGGTTTGATCAGGTAATGACACATCCCAATAGCGAACGCTTTTTTTACATCAGATTTTTCAGACATGGCTGATGTAAAAATAAAGGGGATGAGCCGGGTGCTTTCATCCTGTAGCAGTGATTCAAAAACCTGGTAACCGGTAATACCCGGCATTATAACATCACTTATAACTAAGTCAGGGAGATTATTCTTAGCGATATTAATTCCATCATAGCCATTGTCAACTACCAATACGTTATAGCCTTCCAATTCAAGAAGTTCCACCGTGCTTTCCCTGATCTCTTTATTGTCTTCAATAAATAAGATTGTTTTAGGCATAGCGTAAACAATAATTAGTTAGAGATTAATACGTAACGTTTTAATTATATACGATATAAATATATAATTAATGCGACTTGAATGTATTTTAATTAAAGGTTAAAATCGGTAATTTGTTTTGTTATAGTTGCAGTTATTGTTTATTATTTGCTTTGGATAACCATATTCCATGATCTTTTCGGTTGATAAGGCTTGCCGCTTGCACTGGTAGCCGCAAATAAATGGGTAGTCTTGCCGTCTTTAAACAACAAAAATGGCCTTTCAAGTTTACTCCTGCGTTTGCTGCCATCATTCCATTTTACATTTCCTGAATAATACAGCCTGTATTATTCAGGAAATGTTCTCTTGGGCTAAAGGCATAGTATATATGATTTGTTCCTGGCTATTTAAAACTACCACGCTCGCTGTTGACAATCGTGCTAATTTCTTCGGGAGTTAAGGGTTCTTTAAATACTTTTACTTTATCCAGGTATCCATGAAATATTCTTTCAGCGGGGAATTCCTCATTCCTGCCCAGTGTCCACTTGTTACCGTTGGATAGGTCGGCATCATTTTCCACTATCGTTTTACCTGCCAATGCACCGTCAATGTATAAGTAAAGTGTTTTGCCGGTGCATACACCTGCTATATGGTGCCAGTTGTTTTTCCAGTTTGCGGACAGGTTAACTGTGCAATCTCCGCGTCCCCAGCCGCCGGCAAAAAAGGTGAGGGTTTTATGGTCAGTTACCTGCAAAACATGGCTATCCCCCTTGGTTATCATATCAACCAGTCCATTTTCATTTCCGGTTGGGTAAATCCATCCCATCATCGTGATTGTTTCACCCATATTATCCAGGCTTGCCGAATTGGGAACTTCAACAAAAATATTTTCCTCAAAGCCTAATTTTGCAGCTTTCTTATCTTCAACAAAATTATTTGTAAGCATAATATGTCCATTATTATGGTATCCCGAATTATCTGTTACCAGCTTATCTGAATTATAGCCAACGGCGGAAAGGTCAAGCAGAAGCGATTCTTTATGATCATAGTATACTTTATAGTCTACGCTTGCATCATCAACCCTGATGTGCTTAAATCCTTTTACAGTGCAGTGCAAAGTATGCGCAATACTTTTTCTTTCGCCTGCTGCAAGTGTTATTGTATCTGTAAAAAGTAAGGAGTCATTTATCATCACCGGGATATTAAAAGTTCGGTTTAAACCATCAATATTTTGGATGATATAAGTAACCTGTTGCACCTGGTTAAGCTTAACCATTGGCTTTGCAGCCAAATCTGTAATTTTAAAGGGATGGGCAGATGGCGTTGCCGGTAATTTAACATTAATCGTTACCGGGGCCATGCCTTGTAATTGAAGTTCGGTTTTACCTTCGGGATAAAACCGGCATACGAGGGAATCATTTTTAACGCCTCCGGAAACCACCATGCAGTTTTTGGAGGCATAAAGTTTTCCATTTACAAACAGTTTAACAATTTTTACGCCGGTGCTGCCACTGTTGGCGATAGAAAAAAGTATGGTAACCGGCTCGTTTGGCTCAACAATACTTTTTGAAACCGTATAATTCAGGATCTTAAAATCCGGGTTTTGTTTCGTTTCTGATAACACGGCCTGATCCTTATTCGTCGGCCACTTGCTTTCCCGGCTACCCATAGCAAATGTCATGGAACCGCCCTTTGTTAATATTGAATGTGGTATTGTTAACTGTTGCCAGGCGTTTCCGTTTACACTTAACGATTGGACGTAGTTGTTATTTAAAGTAGTATTGGCGCTGTTAATGGTGAAGTTTTTGCCGTTTGAAAGGTGCAGCGTTACCGATTGAAATAAAGGTGCGCCTATGGCGTAAAAGGGCCGGCCGGGGCAGGCGGGGTAAATACCCATTGCGTTAAAAATATACCAGCTGGATGTTGAACCAAGATCATCATTGCCGGGTAAACCACCTGGGTTGGCACTGTAACGGTTAAGCATGATCTGCCGTACCCATCTTTGTGTTAATGCAGGTTTGCCAGCCTCGTTAAACAGGTAAGGCAAATGAAATACGGTTTCGTTATCAAAGGGGATTACATTGTTGGTCAGCGCCGAATCAAGCCTGCCGGCAAATTGTTCATTGCCACCGGTAAGGTTGATCAGATCCTTTGCGTTGTGAGGAACAAAGTAGGAGTATACCCATTTGTCGCCCTCTTTATAGCCCGACATACCCGGCTGCAACTTAAACTCATTGTTGTTACGGGGCAATAGCAACAATTCATCATTGTTCAGGAGGTTCCTGTAGTTGTAACTCCGGTTTAATAAAAGCTGGTAGTCTTTATCGTTGTGGATGATATTTTTGGCAAACTGCGATAAGGCCCAATCATCATAAGCGTATTCAACCGTGCGGGTTACCGATTCTGAACGGGTAAATGGAATGTATCCATTTTGCTGATAGATCTCCATATCCGGCTGTATAAATGGCGGCTCAACAATACTCTTTTTCATGGCTGTATAAGCCAGCTGTTTATCAAAAGCGGTAATGCCTTTCAGGTAAGTATCCACAATAATGGGGATAGCATGGTTACCGGTCATTGATTCGGTGGGCAGGTGGCCGGTTTGCTTATAAATATCCAGCATAGATAAAACAACATCTTTTTGTTTATCCGGATAAAGCAGGGTAAGCAGGGGGTGCAGGGAACGAAAGGTATCCCAGGGAGAGAAAGCACCATATTGATCGGCCCCTGTTTTTTGGTGGATTTTACCATCGTAACCTTTATAACGGCCATCCACATCATTAATAACCCATGGTATTAAAAGTGAATGATAAAGTGCGGTATAAAAAACAGTTTTATGTTGCTCATTACTGTCTGTTACATCAATAGCAGCCAGTTTTTTGAGCCATTTATCCCTCGTTTGTTTGCGTACCTGGTTAAATGTTAAAGCTCCAATTTCTTTATCGATATTGTTTTGAGCGCTTGCATAACTAACCGAAGAAGTACTTAATTTAACCTCAATAACTTTATTTTGCTTCACTATTGATGGAAAAGTGAAGATCCAGCCGCCCTGAACCTGCTTTTTTGATGTATAGTTTTCTGAAAAGTTGATGACGGTATTACCGTTTGCAGCATGTAATGTTTTTGAGGAGATTACACTGATCTCGCCGGCATCGGCTATGAATATCTGCGGGATATTATCTGCCGTAAAGGTGAATTTAAAAATACCTGTCCTCGCCGTGGTTGTGGCTTCGGCTATGGTGCGGTCGTCATCAAACATTACTTTATAGTAGCCGGGCGTTGCTTTTTCATTGGCATGCGAAAACTTCCTGCTGTATTTGCCGGCTTCAAATGTGGCACTCTTGCCGACAGGCATAACATAAAACCGGCCTGCAGAGCCTTCGGGAAAACCACTCATGTGCCTAAAACAGCTGAAATAGTAAATGCTGCTATCGTTGTAGTTATATCCTTTTGCAACCCTTGTTTCGGGGCTTAACTGAATATAGCCCGATGGCGCAACCGCTCCCGGATATGTACCGCCTTCGCTTCCCCATTTGGTAAAAACATCGCTTTTTGCGGTACCAATAAATGGGTTTACATAAGGCACGTGATCTGCCTGTTGGGCAGAAACATCATAGTTTAACAAGAGTGTTAAAGTAGCGGTTAAAACAAAAACAGGTTTGAAGAGCCGTTTGGAAATGAATGAACAGATCGTTATTGATAGTGGAAAAGTCTGGTAGACCCCAAAAGGGAAATGACCTTTTGAAAGGTTTGTCATCCTGAACGTAGTGAAGGATCTATTGTCCGCCATGCTTCTTCGCCCTGTAAAGTCTGCGAATAGATCCTTCACTACGTTCAGGATGACATGGCTTTTTTTATACAAGTACATTAATAACATACCCGTCATTGCGAGGAACGAAGCAATCCCCTCCCTACAGAGTAACTTTGCAAATCCACCCTGTACAGTTTGGGATTGCTTCGTGCCTCGCAATGACGGGTGAATAGGTGTTTTACCAGCTTGTAACATTCTCAAAAAATAAGATTTCAACTCTTTCAACCCTCCACTATATTTTAATATAAATTTTTCTTTTATCGAGGATATAAGCCACCAGCCAGCAAAGCATCATATAACAAATGGCAAATACCAGTGTACCCAAAGCCCCGGGGAATAAACGCTGGTAAAATACCTGGTTTACCCAATCGTAAAAGCTTAATTGGGGGCGTACCCATATGGTTTGCAGTACAGTGAGCAATAACTCCGATAGCAAGTAGATGGCCAGTGAGTTACGACCCAGGATAAGGAAGAAATTGGTGCCGCGCTTTATCTTTTCAATCTCGATGATAAATATGAGCAGGCCTAAAATGGCCAGGTCGATACCTACGGTCAGTAAGGTAAAGGTGCTTGTCCATAATTTTTTGGCTATCGGGAAAAACTGGCCCAGGAATAAAGCGGCAACTATCAGTAAGCCGCTGTACAAGAATAGCTTAGCCACTGTTTCATAGTTTTTTCCTTTACGTTGGATAAACGCGCCTGCTAAAAAGCCGCCAATTACATTCACTATGCCCGTTAATGTGCTTAATAAACCTTCGGGATCAAAGGCAATGGGGCCGCCTTTATCGTGGTATAAATGATCATTGCCCAATAATACAATATCTAGCTTTGTGCCGGCATTGCCCAGCATAGTGAACTCTTTACCGGGTTCGCCAAACAGTACTAAAAACGCCCAGTAACCAACTAAAAGTAATACTGATATAATTACGGCCGTTTTTTGAGAGCAATAATGAACTATCAAAGCGCCGAAGAAATAACAAAGGGCAATGCGTTGTAATACCCCCATAATACGGGTATGACTTAATGGGTTAAAGGCCCAGCCATCATTTACACGATGGAAGAACGGGAACCAATACATGAGGTAACCGAGTAAAAATATAATGACTGTTCTTTTAAATATCTTACTTATAAAAGCCGCATCACTCTCAAACCTCTTTTTAGAGAAGCTGAGCGCGTTACCTACAGCAAATAAGAAAGATGGAAAAACAAGATCGGTTGGAGTAAAACCTATCCATGGGGCATGATCGAGCGGTGTCCATACATTGGCGCCCGAACCGGGTGCATTCACAATGATCATGAAGCAGATGGTCATTCCGCGGAAGATATCGAGCGCTGTAAATCTTTCAGTAGTTAAAGCCATTTTTTATTTATTAATTAAGATCAGCACTTATTTGAGTTATTGTACGCCCAGCTTCCGGCTCGGCTATGATTAATGTTTGGGTTGGGCGTTTACCATCTTCATCATAGATCACCAATTGGTTTAAGCCCTTGTTGAGCCAGCATTCTGGGATATATAAACTGGATACCGCTATTTTTTCGGGATAGCGGCCAATGTTGTGCCCGTTAACCCATACCGAGCCATGCCCTAAATCCTTAGGCTCAAACCGCCATATGAAAGTTTGTCCCTTTATGTGCGGAACAGTAAATGAGCTGCGGTAAAAGCAAGGGCTGTTTATCTTATTGCCCGATGTTAACGTTTGCCAACCCTTTACCGCTTGCGGATCACCCGGACCACCCTTTAACTGCCAGCCGGTTACTGCCTGGGCATCACCAATGGCATTTATTTTTACCGGCTGATCTATACCTCCCTCGTTTGAATAATTTTCGATAAACACACTAAGTGTAACAGGCCCTTTTAAAATATTGGCATCTGCAATATTAACTTCAAAAGGCTGGTTCCAGCCTTCATGGCTCAATACCTGCTTACCATTGATAAATACCGTTGCATTTTCATCAACACTTTTAAATAACATGGTTATTTTTGATGTGCCAGCGGGTTGTTGCGGTATAATTGTGGTAAACCACCCGTACCCTTCCTTTAAATTAAAAGCATCAGCTCCTATTTTATATTTTTTATATAGTGTAGTATCAAATGGCGGCGGGCCTTGTTTAGCATCATCACGATGGGCTGCTTTAACAAAATACCAATTGTTTAATTCACTAATGAACGGGCCGCCTTTTTTAATAACGGCGTTGCCAAAAATACCTTTACTATCCACCTCATCAATTGGGCCAAGGTAGGCAGCCAGTTTGTCGCGGCCGTCATGGGCGGTAAAAACGGCAAGGGTATGTTTACCTTTTTTTAAGTTAAGTGAAACTTCGGCATTGCTCAGCTTCCAATTTGCAGCTGGCTCTCCATCAATAAAAGCCTGGCCGCGGCCGTTGCCATTAACCTGTAGCGTGTATTTCCCGGCAGTAGGAATATTCAGCGATGTTTTGTACCATGCATCAGCAGTGATATCGCCATCGGCGCCCATAGGTAAGGGGGCTTTTGAGGATAGCCATTGGCTGGTGTTATAATTTGCAACAGCAAAACCGGAAGCATTTTTAAACTGCCAGTTATTTAATGCAATGGCTTGCGTTTGTTTTGTATTGGGGGATGGAGCCTGGTTTAAAACTATAGCTTTTTTATCTGTATAGATCCATACTTCGTCGGGCTTATCTGCTGATAACGGGCGCTCTATTTCTCCAATAAACTGACCGTTTTTAATGTCTGCTTTACCTAAATAAGCAGTACCAGTAATGATGTAGTTTTTATCTGCCATGTTGGTTATCCAGGTTTTATCGGTCCATTGCCTGTTCATGGCTAAAACACGGATGGTTTGAGTGCCGGCTTTAAAAGTATATTCCAAAGGTTTGTTACTGGCAGGCATCGTTTCATTGATAAGCACATTTTCGCCATCTATTTTTACATCAGAATTTTCCGTTGAGGCTTTGTCTTTTGTGTTAAAATACATGGATACTGGCATACCTGCTTCAGCATCAGTAATAATGGTGGTGGTATTATCCTGCTTTACAATGGCAAAGATCCTGGTTAAGGCCCAATTGAGCGTCACCTGGTCGTTAACCTTGTAATTATGAACCAGGGGATAAATCTCACCCGGTAAAATGGTTACCTTTTTATCGCTTAAAACTTTAGCATCGCTTAAATGCAGTTGTGTGGTAATAGCTTCTTTACCCGAATTATCAAGGAATATAATTCCCCCGGCAGGGCTTTTTCGTGCGGTTACCCTTAATGATGGATCTGTTATTATTTTGCTGTAGGATGCAGAATCATTTACACTGTTTTCCAAAACATCCTGGAAACTGCGGGCAAACCATGCCGCGCGTTTAAAGGTACAATAGATAGGTCGCAGATCACCAGTTTGCCCGATGGCTGCACCATAATCATAGGATGCCGCATCTTCATCATTATTGCTATAGCCAAAGTTCGATCCACCATGAGCCATGTAATAGTTATAGCCATTACCGCCATTGGCGATGATTTTCCAGGTGCGCCTGTCATAAAGCGCTGCATCGCCCGGTTTAGCACCATATTGCGAATACCATACGCTCCAAAATTCCGTGGAGAACCAGGGATTGGGTCTTGCTGCATCATCCAGTTTACCATTACCAGCCGGATCGCTGTCATGATGCAGGCCGCTGAAAAAGTAAGGCACCTGCAAGCCTATACTTAGGGCCTTGGTTTGCAAATGTTTAAAATAGCCATCGGGCATGATGGTACCCCATCCTTTAGGATGCTCGTTCTCCAACTGAACCAATATGACAGAACCACCTTTGTTTACCTGGTTATTAAATATGATGGGTAAAAGGTGATCGAAAAAACGATCAACATATTTTTCAAACGGTGGGTTGTCTTCCCTAACCCGCAATCCTTTTTTAAATTTGAGCCAGATAGGGTAGCCGCCATTATCCCATTCGGCGCAATAGTAGGGGCCTACGCGTACAATGGAATACATGCCCAGATCTTTAACTTCTTTTAAAAATAAATTGAGATCACGGTCGCCGGTAAAATCAAATTTACCTTCCCGGGCTTCGTGAAAATTCCAGATGGTATAGATCTCGATACAATTGAAGCCGGCCCGTTTAATACGCAGCAATCTATCATGCCAAAGCTGGTGCGGGATCCTTGCATATTCTAACCCTGCCGATGCCAAAAAGGTACGCTTGCCATCTATCAAAAAACCTTTACTATCAAAATCAATATAAGGTTTGGCTGCCGCCGATGGAGGAAAAATGTGGTCGTTGTTTGACTGGGCCTTTATGGTTTTGCTATATGCCAGGCAAATGAGAATTGTTACAAATAAGTATGTGCTTTTGATCATGTGTTTTATGATTCAATGTTTTTTGTTATGGTAGCGTAGGGTTCGTTTTGTTTTTCAAATGTAGAGACGATAATTGCGTCTCCAGCGTGCAAATCGACTTTGCAAATTCGGAATGTCCTGCGGGAGACGCAATTATGCGTCTCTACAAAAAAACAGGTATTGGTTAATACGCTGCCTGCTGCACCAAACTATTATACTTTGCAAATAAAGCCTTTGATTTTTCAACGCCATCGCCTTTGGCGGCATCGGGGTATGCATTATCGTGCTTATTAACCCATTGCCATTCCCAGTTTTTTACCTGTGCATCAAATGCTTTGTCATCAAAAGCGGTACCTGTTGCCAATGATTTATTAAGCTGCGAAAAATATAATTCCCAGCGGGGTTTATAATAGCCTTTTATTAAACCTGCCCATTGCCGGTTTGAATACTCGCGCAGGCCGCTTTCCTTATCGCCCCAAAGGGTAACCAGGTCGCGCGCGTTAAACTCGTAAAGGTTCTTTTCTTTTTCGGTAATGCCGTTTGCCCTTGCCTCGTTGATCCATTTGCCCAGTAAAAAATCTTTACGGGTACTTAGCAAGGCATCCATATCATCCATCAACTGTAAAAACGCGGTGCTGTATTGTTTAAATGCTTCCTTATCACCGCTTTTATAGGCAGATGCCATTTTTTGCTGTAATGGCGTTGCATAATTAGCCAATACCTGGCGCGTTACATCAATCAGATCATACTGAAAACCGTCACTTTGTTTTAAGCTATCGGCCGCGTTTACTAAAAGCTCCCATGCTTTTGCCAATTGCTTAGGGTCATAGTTCAGTTTAGTTAACACCCTATCGATAGTTTTTTGCATAGCTGGCCGGGCCACAATGATAGATTCCGGGCCACCTTCGGTAAGGCCACCGCTGTAAACGGTATTCAATAATATATGCCATGCATTATCGGCATGGGTATTTGTTTTTCCATAACGCCTGCGGGCATAATTGCTTACCCATGCATCCGCGTCAATAGGGGTATCGCGCCAAACGTTTTCAAGCATCAGGGCAAATAATGCGGGATTTTGCTCAATCCCTTCTGGTGTTACACCTATACCGGTCATGTTTTTTGATTCGGGATCATGAAGGGCAATGGCAGGATCGGCGGCTATATGACGCATGCGGCCAAACAAACTGATGTTACCACCAAAGTTTTGCAGCATACTCCAGATCCATGGTTTACCGTAATAGGCTTCGGTACGGTTCCAAACCGGGTGGGCATCACTGTACAAATCCAGAACGATCATCTGATCATCCGGTACAGCATTTAGCAATGCTTTGATTTGTTGTGGCTGCCAAAATTTGTTGTTGTAGTGAAACATCCAGCCTTGCATTACCCATACCGCTTTGGGATCGGCAGCGGTCATAGATCTGAAAACTTTTTTACTCATCCCATCCAGGTAGGTAGAATCATTGGTAGGAGGGACGTTTTCGTTAAAAGTATCTGCCGAGTAAAGGTGATCTGTTCCAAACTCTTTGGTTTGTGCCTCAATATATTTTTTGCCGATGGATTCAAATAACTCATCATCAGGATCAAGAACATACACATCGGGGAAGCCGGCATCCCAATTGGTTTTCTTAACTTTTGCCTTTGGGAACCTATCCTTAAAAGAAGGAGGCACGTGCCCGGTAAATGATGACAACACCGGTTTCATCCCGAACAAACGTTCACGTTCCAGTATCTTTTTTTGCAATGCCTTATGGCTATCCATCCAGTGCTGTGGCAGCGGGCCGCCCCAGGCATCAATATTACCCATCCAAAACCAGGAGAAATAGGCTGGTCCGCTAAAAAACGCGTCCAGTTCTTTATCTGTAAAGCCCATGCTTTTATATACATCCTGCCAAACCGCTTCTTCGCCGGTAATGGCCAGCGGCATGTTGATGCCATTGAGAGCCATCCAGTCAATTTCTTTTTGCCAGCGTTCCCAATCCCACCAGGCCATGGTGTAATTAAAGGTGCAATAGTTAAGGTAATAGCGATATTGGTATGGCGTTGATTTATGGATTTTACTGTTAACCGCAGGCAAATTTGCCGGGAGTTTTAAATTGGTACCATTCCAGCCGATATCGCAAAAGCAATACGTTTTAAGGTAATAATTTAAAGCTGCCGCTACCGATAGGCCGTTGCTGCCACGTAAAACTATTTTACCATCGCGGTTATCAAGCTCAAATGCGTCTTTGCCGTTGTCCTGAGCTATGGGTTCAATTAAAAAGGCAGCTGATTTGCCCGGAATAATCCTTTCAATAAAATCATAGGAAGCTTTTTGATCAACCTGTGCGTAGGTATTTAAACTAAATGCGGTAACAATAAATATCAATAAACCTTTTTTCATCATTTAAGCTGGGTCTTTTTGTATAGGGTATTATTTAAATAAAAAAGCCGGTAACCAGCGTAAATTAACTTAATAAATTATTGCTGGCTACCGGCCTTTAATTGATCATTACTTAAAAGTTTGGATTTTGGACTAAAACTCCTTTACTCTTATCAATTTCTACCTGTGGTAATGGGAAATAATAATTTTTAGGTCTTTGGAATGTCACTGTTTTTGACTGGTCAATTGGTGCCTTTGAAACAGGCAGAGCATATATAGCAGCTATATCAACAATTTTAACTTTGTCCCAACGCATCAAATCCTGGTGACGCTCGCCTTCGCCGGCTAACTCAACACGGCGCTCATGGATCAGTTGTGTCATACCTGCGCCAACAACCGGTTTTAACAAAGGTGAAGCCCTGCGACGGATCTGGTTGATCAACGCGTCGCCAGCGCCGGCACCTTGGGTACGGATCAGCGCCTCGGCTACCAACAGATAAATATCGGCCGAACGCAGCAACGGTACTGCAAACGAGTGGTCTACTCCACCACCGGCTGCTGCTGTATTAAATACCGCGTACTTTTTAAATGCAAAGCCTGTTGCCGAAAGATCGGCAGTAAAAGTTGTGAGGCCGTTACCATCGCCCAGGTCAACTTTATCACCTACGCTTAACAATGTTGCTGCTTTGCGGGGATCGTTAGCTTCAAACTCGTTGGCCAATCCTTGTAAAGGCTGGCTAAAACCGTAACCGCCCCATGGCCTTGGGATGTAGTAAACTGTAAAATCGTTTTGAACCACGTTTTGCACCGCCTGGATAGAAAACAACAGCTCGGTGCTGCTTTCATTGGCACGGGTAAAGTTATCCTTGTAATTGGCAGCCAAAGCATAAGCCGGGTTTGATATCAGTTTTTGCCCTGTAGCGATAGCCTGAGGGAGTTTTTCCCAGTACATATACAGTTTGGTTAACAGGCCAAGCGCTGTGCCCTTGCTTACACGGCCATGCTCGGTTGCGGCATAAGTTTCAGGTAAGAGATCAACCGCTTTTAACAGATCAGATTCTATTTGCTTACGCACCTCTTCAATAGGCGACTTGGGTACGTTAAACAATTGCTTTGCATAATCATCCTCGGTAATGATAGGGGCATCGCCATGAATAAGCATCATGCGCCAGTATCCAAAAGCCCTCAAAAAATAGGCCTCGCCCATGCTGCGGTTTTTAATATCAGCAGATATAGCGGTTATTTTAGGGATGTTGATGATACAGTTAGTTGAACGGTTAATTTCCTCGTAACGCCATTTGTATGGGTACCTGATAGCGGCGTTTGAAGCGTCATAGGTTAAATTTTCTATCCCTTCATCCTCGCCGTGGTCGCCAGAACGCCAGTAATCGTCAGATGGGGTATCAAACGTAGCCTCGGCATGGCCAATATAGTCTTCTTCTTCTAAAAGGCTGTAAATACCGTTTACGGCAGTTACAGCGTCGGTTTCGTTACGGAAGTAGTTGTCGGAAGTATAAACGCCCTGCTGTTTTAAATCGAGCGCTTTTTTACAGGCGCTGCCACACAACACCAACCCAATACTTATATATAATGATATTTTCGATTTCATGATCTTACAGTTTAACAGTTAAACCAAATGTGATTGTCCTAACAGATGGGTACTGGGCCACATCAACTCCTCTTTGCAGGTTACCATTAGTATAACCAAGCTCTGGCGTGTAGCCTTTGTATTTGGTTATATAAAATAAATTTTGCCCTGACGCATAAAGCCTCACGCCTTTAAGTGCTGCCTTTTTAGTCCAGCTAACAGGCAGGTTATAACCCAACGTAGCATTTTTAAGGCTTACATAATTACCACTTTCAACAAACAGGTCTGATGTACGGTAGTTATTGTTTGTAGGATCGAGCGATAACCTTGGGATAGAATTGCTTGTACCCGGGCCTGTCCAACGTTTTAAATCTTCGGCATACAGGTTAAACGGATAAGTTGGGTCTAAGCCCTGCATCCTATCGGCATTGTAAAGGCTTACACCAAATACACCTGTAAAGTTTAAAGCCAGGTCAAAACCCTTGTATGATAAACTTCCCTGTAAACCCGCTGTAACGTTAGGATTAGGGCTACCCAATGCTGTACGGTCACTACCATCAATGACCCCATCGCCATTCAAATCGCGGAAGCGTACGTCGCCCGGACGGATATTAGCTTTGTTAGGATCATTTTTTAGTCCCGGGTCGGCGTCAATGTCTGCCTGGGTTTGATACAAGCCATTGGTTTTCCATCCGTAGAAAGACGCAATTGGCTGCCCCTGGTAGGTTCTTGAAATTTCCTGGTTTGAACGGCCGTAAAACGTCGAAGGGATATAAGTACCCACACCATTAAGCTGCGTTACTTTGTTTTTTATGAACGATGCATTTGCGCCAAATGAATATTTCAACTTGTTGCCACCCTGGTAATTAATATCAACCTCGATACCTTTATTATTCATGGTGCCTATATTTTGATCGGGGATAGCTACCGAGCCGTAAGTGCTTACCAGCGACGGGTGGATGAGCATATCCTTGGTGTTTTTATTAAACCAGGTAATGGTTGTATTTAACTGATTATTTAAAAAACCGGCATCGAGCGTAATATTGGTCATGGCAGCACGCTCCCAGGTAATATCCTGATTTGCTACCGTGGCAACCGCCGCACCGCTTACGCCTGTACCACCAAAGGTATAACCGTTATTTTCATAAGTGCTGCCTATTGTAATAAGGCTCAAATACTGATAAGGCCTCACATTTTGGTTACCCAATTCGCCGTAGCCACCGGTTAGTTTAAGATTGCTTATCCAGCTGATATTTTTGATAAATTCCTCATTAGATAATCTCCATCCTACAGAAAACGCAGGGAAGTAGCCCCATTGTTTGCCTGGAAGGAATTTTGATGAACCATCTGCACGGAAAGTAAGCGTAGCTAAAAACCGGCTATCGAAATCATAGAACAACCTTGCAAAACCCGATTGAAGGGAAGTTGGCTGAACCAGTATGTTGGAGTTATATTGCAGATTTCCCGTGTTAAGTACCCTTTGATCAATGCTGGTATCGTTATAACCAACACGTGAGGCATTAAATCCAAAATCATTAAAGTTTTGGTATGAGTAACCACCGGTAAAGGTCACATGGCTTTTGCCAAACACCTTATCATAAGTAAGGAATGACTCCAACAGTTGTGAAGAAACTTCCTCTTCTGATTGGGTTAATGTAGATGTTGGATTTTGCCTTGCCTGGTTAACATCGGCTAGGTTAAAATTATAATTGCGGATCAATGAACCATCAAAAGCGTAGTTTACCCTTAACTTCAGTTCCTTCAAAAAAGTAATTTCGGCAAAGGCATTGGCGAGGGCACGGTATTTTTTGGTGTATTTGTCAGTTTCCTGTATGGTTGCATAAGGACTGTTGATATCGCCTAACTGGTTACCAAATGCCTTTGATGTGCCATACGTACCATCTGGGTTAACCAATGGGATAGCCGGGTTAAAGCGTAAAGCCGAGAATATTAAACCAGTTTGCGAATCGTTATTATTGAAACCATTTTGGTTTCCGTACGATAACTGGATGTTTTCGCCCAGTTTTAACCACGACGTAATTTTATGCTCGGAGTTGATGCGGGTGCTGTAACGTTTAAAGTTACTTTTATCAATGATCCCGTCCTCGTTATAAATAGCGCTTGAAAAGTAGTAGTTTGATTGCTCGTTACCTCCGTTGATGCTTACATCTCCATTGGTTACATGGCCGGTTCCCATAATGGCGCGTTGCCAGTCTGTTCTTTGGGTAGCGTAATACGTATCATTCCAGGGGGCGCCTATTGTAGCACCGTCATTAGTATAACGCTCCCTTTTCAATTTATACAAATCGGGGGCGGTTAATACATCAATGTATTTGGTTGAATTTGAAAAACCGTTGTAAAAGTTAACCGATGTGGCCAGTTTTTGGTTATATGTACCTCTTTTGGTAGTAACCAATACCACACCATTTGCAGCACGGGTACCGTATATTGCACTTGATGACGCATCTTTCAAGATATCGACAGACGCAATATCATTTGGGTTGATATCGCTCAAAGCGTCGGGATTGCTGGTTGGCACACCATCAATTACGATCAGCGGATTGGCATCATTAATAGTACCTGTACCACGGATACGGATACTTGGAGCTGCACCTGGTGAGCCGTCGTTACGAACGATATTTACGCCGCTGGCACGGCCATCCAAAGCCTGTGCGGCAGAAGCTACCGGCAGGTTTTGAATATCGGCCCCTTTAACGCTGGCCACTGCGCCGGTTACATCTATCTTTTTACTGGTACCATAACCAACTACCACAACCTCGGTTAAGGCCGATGGCAGTGCGGTAAGGGTAATAGCCAAAGGCTGATCTCCGTTTATAGTTACAATCTTTTTTTCATAGCCGATATAGCTGATCTCCAGTACACCTTTGTCGGGAGCGTTAATCACAAAATTACCGTTAATATCGGTAGTGGTGCCCAGGTTGGTACCCTGCAACCTGATGTTTACACCAATTAGCGGTTCGCCTTTGTTATCAACAACTTTTCCTTTAACAATAAGCTGGATGTTACCGTCTTCGGGAGTTGAGATAATAACTACATGGCCATCGGTCATTTTGTAGGGTAGTTTATTATCAATAAGCGCACCTAATACCTGCTCAATTGTTGCATTTTGCACATCAAGATCAACCTTGCCCAATTTTTTAAGGGACGCGTAGTTGTAAAAAAAGCGGTAATCGCTTTGTTTTTGAATTTTGGTAAGTATACTACTTACATCTGTTTGCTTAATGCTGAGTGTGAATTTCTGTTGCGAATATACATTGGCCGAAACCTGCATACAAGTAACCAGAATTAGAAAGAATACTGCTTTCATTAGCAAAATAACTTTAAGGCATACGGGGGCAAATGGACTTGCAAATGCCCTTCTTGTTTTTTTCATTACATTTGTTTTGAAAATTAATGGATAGAGTAAGCGCCTTCATAACACACTTACTCTTAATAATAAATCCCAGATTTTTGCGGGGAAGAGGTGCAACTCTTCCCTTGTTTATTTATGGGTTTTCAGGAATCTGATAAGTAAATGTTTCTCTTCATGTTTCGTAATTAAGTTAGTATTAGTTGGGGTATTTATTTTTTAAGCTTATAGGCCAGGTAAACAGTATTGCCTTCAATTTTTGATTGAAATGGCATAATCTGTTTTAGGATCAATAGCGCACTTTCCAGGGTTTCGTTTTTCAGCACACCGCTGATCTGTTCCTTTTTAAGTGCTTCATCTTCAAATACGATGTGCACATCATATTTGCGTTCCATTTGCCGGGCAACATCTTCAAAATCATTATTAACAAACATGATTTTGTTCTCTGTCCAGGCATTTTCCTGGTAAATGTCATTACTAATATTGGGCAGTGTAGCCACTTCATATTTTATTTTTGCCACATCCACCTTAATTGCCGGGTGATTAGCCATTGGTAACGGGTTATTTATAGTGAGCTTTTCATGAGGCGATAAAATGATCTTCTTTTCAGGGTCGTCTGTTAACTCTACCTGCACCTTACCTTTCAATAAGGTAGTTTCGGTTGATTTATCATCCCGGTAAGCTTTTACATTAAACACAGTGCCTAAAACCTTTACAGTAAACCCGGCGGTGTGTACTAAAAATGGTTTCTTAGCATTTTTGGTCACTTCAAAAAAACCTTCTCCTTCTAAATTTACTTCCCGTTGCGCATTTGAAAAAACAGATGGATAGGTAAAATGGCTGCCGGCATTAAGTTTAACTTTGGTGCCATCTGCTAGGGTAACCTGCATCATTTTACCAAAAGGTACATCTACTCTTTTTATGGTAACTTCAGCAACCTGCCGGCCCACCTGTTGTTTGTAATAAAACAAAAAGCTTAGCAAAGCAAACACCGTTACCGCCGCTGCCGAACCTATCCATTTCCAATAATTGAACGATCTTATATTATCATTTAATGTTTCAGTTGCTGATCCTTCTGCACTTTTGATTTTAACCCACAGCTCATCAAGCTTGTTGTTTATCGCCGTTACCTCTAAAATAGCATCATCCTTATTAATTGTGCTGGTTAAAGCATCCGTTACATGCTGTATCTTTTTATATCCCGGATACTGTTTTAAAAATAGTTCGAGTTCTTTTAATTCATCTTTACTGGCCGACCCATCCATGCTTTTGGCCATCAGCTCAATAAACCTTGATTTTCCCATAGTTTAGTTAATCTGATATAAAGACACCAAACAATTAAGATTTTCCTAAAAGATTTTGAAATAAAATTAAAATTTGTTTTACCAAGGTTTGTGCACGGTAAATTTGGAAGAAACTTAGCTGAGGACGCTTTCGAGTTTTTTAAGCGCGATGGATAATTGGGCAAACACCGTTTTGTTTGATAGGTCAAGGATAGATGCTACTTCGTTGCAGCTAAGCCCATCTTCTTTTACCATTTTAAAAATGAGTTTGCAGCGGGGGGGAAGGCAGTTAACAGCACTGATGATTTCGGCATGAAGTTCCTTACTGATAAGTAATTGTGCCGGATCTGCATTGAGGTGAAAGTAAAATGATTCGGCAATATTTAGTTCCCTGACTGTTCTGGACGAATTGCTGCGGATATGATTAAGGCAAGCATTTTTTACAACAACATATAAATATACCTGTGGGTTCCTGATTTTATCCAGCGTGCTGCGGTTGAGCCAGATCTTCACGAACACGTCGTTCACAATTTCCTCGCTGGCTTCATTATCGTCCAGAAAAGAATTAGCGAACTGACAAAGCTTAACTACCTGTGCTTTGTAAAGCTCGTTAAATGCCGACTCATCGTTATTAAATCGGATTAAGTGAACAAGCTCATGTATATTCAAAGTGACAGCCAATTAAAAACAATTTCTTGTAATGCATTACCTAGAGGCGCGCAGTAAATGTAAAGAAATTATTACATACGATAAATGATAATAGAGGATCACAGGGAATCCCTTAAAAAAAACGCCACGTCATGCCGAATTTATTTCGGCATCCCACATTCATTGAGCACGGGATAGGTCTGCAGCAGGTAAGTTGGTGACCTGGCAGGCGTGATTGTCCTGTGAGATGCCGAAATAAATTCGGCATGACGTCCGCGTTTTAATTTCGAACTCCTCAGGCTAATATAAAGCCACTATAAATTTAAAATAGTTTACCACCATTTTAAAGGGAAAACTATCTTATCAACCGAACTCGCAATCATATCGGGTTTAAAGGCATAGTTGCCCAACGTTTCTTTACTTGATATGCCAGACAGTACTAAAATAGTTTTATAGCCCATTTGAACACCACCCTGTATATCCGTTTCCATGGTATCACCAATCACCGTTGTTTCTGCGGTTTCCAAACCCAGGAATTTGCGGGCTGATCTCATCATTACCGGGCTTGGTTTACCGGTTACAAATGCTTTGCGGCCGGTTGCTTCTTCAATCATGGCGGTTGTTGCCGCGATACCCAAATTGTTCCATCCCGGTTTTTTAGGAGAAGGGTCTCTGTTGGTTGTGATAAACTTTGCACCGGCAAGTATCATATCAACAGCCCGCTGCACCATTTCAAGCGTGAAATTACGGCCCTCGCCCAAAACCACAAATTCCGGATCCGAGTCGACAAGAGTGATGCCGTTTTCATGCAGGCTGGTTAATAAACCGCCTTCGCCCAATACGTAAGCTGTACCATTTGGGCTTTGGTCGCCAAGAAACTTTCCGGTTGCCATAGCGCTGGTATATACATGTTTGGTTTCTACAGTTATGCCCATTCTTTTTAATTTACGCACCACCTCCAGGCTTGTACGCTGGCTGTTATTGGTCATAAAAGCAAATGGTATATTATTATCTATAAGGTGCTTAATGAATTTATCGGCTCCTGAAATCAGCTCTTCACCGCTGTAGATCACGCCATCCATATCAATTAAAAGTCCTTGTTTCATATTTTTGGTTTTAATAGTCGATTTATGCCTGCAAGATTACGTTGTAAATCAATAACATCAAATCCTTATTAAAAATAAACCTGCAGGAGATTTTTAGGCCTGCATAACAGCTATGACGTGATTTATAGAAGCTTTACAATTGCGAGTTTTACTATCCGGAGGACACTGAAAGGAAAATGACGTTTGAAAAGTTTGTCATCCTGAGTTGTAAAATCTGGTGGCCTCTGAAGGAGAAAATAACGTAACAAAAAAGGCTGTCATCCTGAGCCTGTCGAAGGATAGCGGGCAAAGGCCTCTCCGCGCGAGTCTTCGACAGGCTCAGACTGACAGGTCCACACGCCTCAAAATTCAATACGTCATGGGTAGGAACGAAGGATCTATTCGCAGACTGTACAGGTCGAAGAAGTATAGCGGAGAATAGATCCTTCAAATCGTTCAGGACGACAAAAGCTTTTTTAGTAAATACGTCATGGGTAGGTACGAAGCAATATTCAAGCTGTAAAGAGGGGACCTACAAGGTCGATCTACCTATGTAGAGATTGCTTCGTACCTACCCATGACAAGTTGCAGAATCCCAGACTTACGAAGTTTTAAAAACTTCGTAAGTCTTTCGCCGTTTGTCATTTTCTCCTTCAAAGGCCACCGGATTTTACAACTCGCAATGAGGTGTGGTTATATGTGATTCATTACAAGTTAATTAAATTTAGGCAGCCCCGAAGACTGACTTTGTATATGACTAAAGATATTTATTGCTTTGAGTATAACGTTGAAGCCTTACAAGCCATTCGCCCTAACGGTTAATTCGGCAACATCAAGTACCTGTATTGCCTGTTCTTTTTCTTTGAGTTTAACGCCATCGCTAAGCATGGTCATACAGAAAGGGCAGGCCGACGCAACAATTTGAGCGTTGGCGTTTATTGCATCCTCAATTCTTTCGGCATTTATTTCTTTGTTTCCTTTTTCTGGCTCTTTAAACATCTGGGCGCCGCCTGCACCGCAGCATAGGCCGTTGCTTTTGCAGCGTTTCATTTCAACAAGTTCGGCATCCAGCATCTCCAGGGCTGCGCGAGGGGCCTCATAAACATTATTAGCACGGCCCAAATAGCATGGGTCATGAAAGGTGATTTTTTTGCCTTTAAAGCTTTCACCGCCTTCGGCTTTTAATTTTCCCTCATCAATCAGTTGCTGAATAAGTTGTGTATGATGAATTACTTCATAACTACCACCCAAGCCGGGATATTCATTTTTAATGGTGTTAAAACAATGAGGGCAACCTGTTACTATCTTTTTTACGGCGTAGGCATTCAATACCTCAATATTGGTCATGGCCTGCATCTGGAACAGGAACTCATTACCGGCACGCTTAGCAGGATCGCCTGTGCAGCTTTCTTCGGTACCCAGCACGGCATAGCTGATGCCAACATGTTGCAAAATCTTACAGATATCGCGTGTTATTTTTTGCGCCCGCTCATCAAAGCTTCCGGCACAGCCAACCCAGAATAATAATTCAGGTTCTTTGCCTTCGGCAGCCATTTGCGCCATTGTAGGTATCTTTAGTTCGGATTTCGGATCTTCCATTTCGGATTTATTATTTTCCCAGGGCATAACCTTGGATTTATTTCATGAAGGCAAGCTTAAAACCGCCTGCTATTTCTCTGCCCAATTCAATCTATCGGCCTGGCTATATTTCCAGGGAGCGCCGTTATTTTCAACATTGCCAAACATACCATTCAGGCTGGCTGGGGCCTGTGATTCTTCCATCACAATGTAGCGTCGCATTTCGGTAATAATGTTCAGTGGGTCGATGTTTACCGGGCAAGCATCTGTACAGGCATTACAGGTGGTGCATGCCCATAACTCTTCCCTGCTGATGTAATCATCAAGCAATGATTTGTTGTCATTATGATCTTTGCCAAACTTATCAATATTATTACCCACCTCTGTGATACGATCGCGGGTATCCATCATGATTTTACGGGGCGATAGCAATTTGCCCGTGATATTGGCCGGGCAAACACTTGTACATCTGCCGCACTCGGTACAGGTGTAAGCATCCATCAGGTTTTTCCAGGTAAGGTCGGTTACATCCTTAGCACCAAAACGACCGGGAGCTGTAGCCTCCGGAACAAAAGACGGATCAAGCATGGCTTTTACCTCGTTGGTAACAGAAGCCATATTGCTGAATTGCCCTTTAGGCGTAAGTTTTGAATAGTACGTATTTGGAAATGCCAGCAGGATATGAAAATGCTTGGAATAGGGCAGGTAATTTAAAAATGCCAAAATGCCCGTGATATGAAACCACCAGCACCCGCGTTCAATCATTTCCAATGCTGTTGCCTGGTTGGGCAACAATGGGGCGATAAAACTGCTTGCCGGGAAACTGCCCGCTTTTAGATAATGGCCAACGTGAAGGGCCTGTAATTTGTAATCGGCAGCGTTCATGGTTAAAAAAGCAACCATGAGCGATATTTCTATGAGGAGGATATAGTTGGCATCCGATTTTGGCCATGCGGTCATTTCTTTACCGCTGAAACGCTTTAGGTGCACAATATTTCTTCTGGCTAAAAAAACAACACAGGCAACAAGTACTAACACAGCCAGTACTTCAAACCCGCCAATCAGGAATCCGTATAAACTTCCCAACGGCTTTGAAAATATCCTATGCGAACCAAAGAGACCATCAATCATAATCTCCAATACCTCGATATTAATGATCACGAAGCCTACATAAATAAATATATGCATTACCGCGGCTAAGGGGCGTTTTACCATTTTGCTTTGCCCAAGGGCCACCTTGGCCATGGTTTTCCAGCGTTCGGCCGGGTTGTCGTTGCGGTCGGTATCGCGGCCCAACAGGATATTGCGTCTTATTTTACCCGCGTTTTTGGTGAACAGGTAAACAGCGGCAGCAAGAATGATAATAAATATTATTTGTGCAATCATTACTAAAAGTTTATTGACAGATTAGCTGCTTTTGGGATGCCTTGTTAATTGTTCAATGCTATCCCACATATCATTAGTTACCATTTCCAGGCCATTAAACTGACCGGCACCCTGTAGCCATTCGCCGCCATCAATGGTTATTACGTCGCCGTTAATATAGCCAGAAAAATCTGAGATCAAATATGCGGCAAGATTTGCAATTTCCTGGTGTTTCCCTACTCTTTTAAGTGGTACCCTGTTTTTAAAATCAAATTTTTGTGCCATTTCGCCGGGCAACAGGCGTTCCCATGCGCCCTTGGTAGGGAATGGGCCGGGGGCAATGGCATTTGTACGGATCTGGTGCCGTCCCCATTCTGCTGCTAATGACCTGGTCATGGCCAATACGCCGCCCTTTGCACAGGCAGATGGCACTACGTAAGCAGAACCTGTAAAGGCATAGGTGGTAATGATATTGAGAATATTGCCTGCCATTTTTTCTTTTATCCAATACTTACCCAGGGCCAGTGAACAGTTAACAGAGCCTTTAAGTACAATATCAATAATGGTTGAAAACGCGTTGGCGGATAGCCGTTCTGTAGGTGATATAAAGTTGCCTGCAGCATTGTTTACCAGCGCGTTAACACTACCAAAGCTTTCAATAGCCTGTGTAAGCATATTTTCTACTTCATCATAGTTGCGTACGTCGCAGGCTAATGCCAATACCTTGCCGCCGGTTTCGGCCTCCATTTCTTTAGCTGTTTGTTGCAGCACATCCAACTTGCGGCTTGTAATTATCAAATTGGCCCCCAACTTTAAAAAGTAAGTACCCATAGCTTTACCAAGCCCCGTACCGCCACCCGTTATAATAATGGTTTTGTTTTTAAATGCATTTGCCTTCAACATCCCTTCTTCTTCATCGGGATGGTTCAAAAAGTCATTATTGCCAGGTGCTTGCATATAATTATTTGCTTTTAACAGGGTTCACCAATTTATCAATTATTTTTTGCAGCGTTAAGCGTGTTTCTGGCGCCCACCATTGCTGTAGCATCCTGTTTAAGGCAGCGCTTTGATCAACCTGTAGCTTTTCAGAAAGCTCTTTCCTGAAATTCATTTTGCTTTGGCTCCAGGTAGCGGGGTTCAATTTCATGTATGCCCGTACTTTTTTTTCTGCCGATGCTAATACATCTTCAGCGGCACAAACCTCGTCAATTAATCCATCTTTAAGGGCGTCTTCAACAGCCAGCAATTTACCCTCCAACAGGCATTGGTAAGCCTTGCGGCTACCTAACCAGAATGCATAGAGGTGAAATACGGTATCAGGTACTATGATGCCTATGGGAATCTCATTTAAACCAATAATGTATTGGCCGGAGGCCATAACCCGGTAATCGCTGCATAGGGCTATGATACAGCCGCCTGCGGGGCTATGCCCTGTTATTGCGGTTACAAAGGGCTTTTTAAAGTTTATCAAAACCGTTTGCATCAACATAAAACTGGTCCAGAAATCTTTACTCTGTTCTTCGTTATAATTGTATACCTCCATTAAATCGATACCGGCAGAAAAGAAACCTTCTTTGCCGGTGATGATTAGTCCTGCTATGTTATCGTTTGCGTCAATATCCTTTACTGATGATATCAGTTCTGTGATCATTTCTGTATTTATGGGGTTGGATCGGCCCCTATCTAACGTGATGATGGCAAGGTTATCCCGAATAGTTAACTGAAGTGTATTCATTTACATGGGTTATAAAAAGAATAGGGAAGTGAAAATTAATGAGTAACAGCTGGATTGTCAATGTCGCTGGTATACATTTTTTCTATTTCCTTATCGTATTTTTCTAAAATAGCGCGGCGTTTCATTTTACCGGTGGGGGTAAGTTCCCCGCCATCAATGGTCCATTCGTGTTGAATCAAAGTGAATTTTTTAACTTGTTCAACATGGTTGAACTCCGTGTTTAATGATTCTATAATTGATTGAAATAATGCAATTACCGTGGCATTAGTCACAATTTCATTATTGGAAGAAATATCGAGCTTGTTTTGAGTGCACCATAATTTAAGATTAGGAAAGGAGGGTACAATTAAGGCCGATGTAAATTTCCTGTCGGCGCCAATCACCATCATTTGCTCAATAAATGGGCTCTCCTTCATGCGGTTTTCAATGGGGCCCGGGGCAACATATTTACCACCTGATGTTTTAAAGATCTCTTTCTTCCTGTCGGTAATTTTCAGGAAACCTTCTTTATCCAGTACGCCAATATCCCCGGTATGAAACCAGCCATCTTCCAGCACCTCGGCAGTAAGTTCGGGGTTTTTGTAATAGCCTACCATTACACTTGGTCCTTTAGTGAGTATTTCTCCATCGCTGGCAATTTTAACCTGCACATCTTTTATCAAGGGCCCAACTGTACCAAATTTTCTGTGAGCAAGGTCATATCGGTTAACGGAAATTACCGGGGAGGTTTCTGTAAGGCCGTAGCCCTCTAAAATAACCATGTTAGCGGCGGTAAATATTCGCTCCAATCTAACGGGGCATGCTGAACTACCTACAACTATCGCCTTTATATTGCCGCCTATCGCTTTGCGCCATTTACTGTAAACAAGCTTATCGGCAATGGCTAATTGCAGTTTATACCAGGGGCTTTTACCGGTAAGCTCAAACCCCTCTGCAATTACAATTGACCATAAAAAGATTCTCCTTTTTATGCCTGTAAGTTTTTGCCCTTCAATGATAATTTTTTCAAATACTTTTTCCAATAAGCGGGGTACTGCTGTAAAAATATAAGGCTTTACCTCCTTCATATTAAAACCAATAGTCTCCATACTTTCGGCATAATAAATAGAGAAACCGTAAAAGAGATAAATATAGGTACACATTTTTTCGAAAATATGGTTAAGCGGTAAAAAGCTTAACGCGCGTTTATTTTCTAAAGGGATTTGGTCTAGTACATCGCCCGATCCGGTTACGTTATTTACAATGTTTTTGTGGCTAAGCATTACGCCCTTGGGCCGGCCCGTGGTGCCCGAGGTGAAAATGATGGTAGTTACATCATCTTCCTTAATTGTGGCGCTTATTGCATTTACTTTGTCTTTGTCGGCGTTCGTAATGGGTTTAAGCAGTTGTTTCCAGCTTTTACAGTCTTTTAAATCATTAAAAGAAAAAACGGATTTTAAGGATGGCACATGATCAATTACGGTATTTACCTTGCCGCAAAGATCGGCATCACTTACAAAAATGCACTTAACCTCTGCTTCAATTAAAATTAGCTCAATTTCCTTTAAGCTGCTGTTGGGGTAAAGAGGTACCAGTATGGCGCCTATTAACTGAACTGCCAAATCAACTATGACCCACTCGGGTCTGCCGTTACTGATCAGGCCAACCTTATCCCTGCCTACCGTGGTACCATCACCGGCTGATATGCCCATCCCGAGAAGAGCCACAGCTAATTGATAGATTTTTTCATGCACCTCGGTTGTACTATAGGAAACCCATACACCGTTTTCCTTGGCGTTTAACAGGTCGGCTTTAGGATTTTGGGCCTGTGTGCTTATACAATCAAACAATCTTGCTACATTCTTCATATAACCTGTTTTAAAATATTAAATGAGCCCGGTTAGAAGCAATATTTATTTTGTTCAATCAGTTTTGCCGCAATTCTTCTGCGGGCAGCGGTGGTGTTAATATCCTCCGTTTTGGTAAAGCGTTTTAGGCCGGTCATCATCATCCTTCGTTCATCGCCTTCGGCAAAAGCATTCAATGCTTCTTTACCTGCTTTAAATATTTTATCACCGGCATCCCTTATATAAACCTGCATCATATCAATCTGATCCTTAACAGCATCTTCACCACGCTGGCCGGCTAATTTTTCTACCCTCAGCTGAATTGATTCGCTGGCATAGGTTTCAATAACCATATCGGCAATATTCATCAAAACTTCCTGCTCTTTGGCAAGGTTGGCCATCAGTTTTTGAACTGCTGCACCCGCTACCAGTAAAATTGCCTTTTTAAAGTTTGATACATACTTTTTTTCTTTGGTGAAAAGATCTTCCTCAACAATATTAAAATCAGGAATGCTCATTAATTCGGTAGCAACTGTTTGCGCCGGTCCCATTAAATCAAGCTCGCCTTTCATGGCGCGCTTTAATATCATATCTACTGTTAAGATACGGTTAATTTCGTTAGTACCCTCAAATATGCGGTTAATGCGGCTGTCGCGATAAGCCCTGTCCATTGGTGCTTCTGCACTGTAACCCATACCTCCGTAAATCTGTACGCCTTCATCCACAATATAATCAAGCGCTTCTGATGCATGTACCTTTATAATTGCCGCTTCAATAGCAAATAGTTCGGTGCCTTTAAGCTTGGCTTGTGATGCATCCATGCCATGTTCAATTAGGTTATGTGTGGCATCTTCAATGTTCTGACTTGCCCTGTACATAGCAGATTCGGCAGCGTATGCGCGGATAACTTGCTCACCTAATTTATAACGGATTGCGCCATATTTTGCAATAGGGCGACCAAATTGCTCACGCTCGTTGGCATACTTAACAGAACTTGTTATAACAGATTTGGAAGCTCCCAAAGCGGCCCCGCCTAATTTTATACGACCAAGGTTTAGAATATTTACCGCTATCTTGAAGCCGTTACCCCGTTCCGAAAGTAGGTTTTCTACAGGTACTTTACAATCATTGAAAAATACCTGGCGGGTTGAGCTGCCCTTAATGCCCATTTTGTGCTCTTCGGGGTTAAGGGATAAGCCCTCAAAACCTTTTTCAACAATAAAGGCGCTCAGATTTTCGTCATTGTCAATTTTGGCAAAAACGGTGAATACATCTGCAAAGCCCGCATTGGTGATCCACATTTTTTGCCCGTTGATGAAGTAATGTTTACCATCGGCAGATAGTGTGGCGCGCGTTTTGCCCGAGTTTGCATCTGAACCCGCACCCGGTTCGGTAAGGCAATAGGCGCCTTTCCATTCGCCGGTAGCCAGTTTAGGAATGTATTTGTTTTTTTGTTCGTCGTTACCGTAATATAGTATAGGCAATGTACCAATACCCGTATGGGCCATAACCGCTACCGAAAATGATGCCCCCGGACCGGTTTTTTCGCTGATAAGCATGGCTGTGGTAAAATCTTTACCAAAACCGCCATATTCTTCGGGGATGGAAACACCCAGGATGCCCAAATCGCCGGCTTCGTTAACTAAACGAATCATCAGCCCTTCTTCCTGTAAATCTATACGATCAAGCACCGGAACAACTTTTTGTTCCACAAAGTCCTGGCAGGTTTGGGCTATCATCAGCTGCTCTTCATCCCAGTTTTCAGGAATAAACACATCTTCAGCATTTGTTTCTCTTACCAAGAACTCACCACCTTTTAAATGCTTGTTTTCTGTTGCTGTGCTCATAATTGTATGTATTTAATGTTTTTATCTTAATTTAATAATTCAAATATTCCTGCGGCACCTTGTCCGGTACCAACGCACATGGTAACCATGCCGTATTTTTTATCCCGTTGTTTCAACTCATCAAACAGCTGTACCGAAAGTTTGGCACCGCTGCATCCCAGCGGGTGACCCAATGCTATAGCGCCACCGTTAACATTTACAATATCAGGATTTAAGCCCAGCCCCTTTATTACTGCTAATGATTGCGATGCAAAAGCCTCGTTCAGTTCAAAAAGGTCTATTTCATCTTGTTTTAGGCCCGCCTTTTTTAATACTGCGGGAATAGCATACAAGGGGCCAATACCCATAATTCGTGGTGGAACGCCAACAACGGAATAGTTTACCAAACGGGCAATAGGTGTAAGGTTGTTTGCTTTCATAAAACGCTCGCTTACCACCATCACAAAGGCGGCACCATCACTGGTTTGTGATGAATTACCCGCAGTTACCAGCCCTTTGGCGTCAAACACAGGTTTAAGTTTTGCCAATGCTTCTATGGATGTATCGGCACGCGGCCCTTCGTCTGTATCTATTATAGATGATCTTGTTTTTCTTTTTCCAGTTTCGTCAACATAGTTTTCAGATACATTAACCGGAACAATCTGATTTTTAAATTTCCCCCCTGCAATAGCACTGATAGCCTTTTGATGCGATTGATAGGAAAACTGGTCCTGCTCATCGCGGTTAATGTTATATTCTCTGGCAACAGCTTCGGCGGTTAATCCCATACCCCAGTAATAATCGGGGTGTACTATGGCAACATCGGCATTGGGTACAATACGCCACCCACCCATGGGTAACAGGCTCATGCTTTCTACACCGCCGGCTATAATGCAATCGGCTATGCCAGCATGTATCTTTGCCGAGGCAATGGCAATAGTTTCTAATCCCGAAGCGCAATACCGGTTCACTGTCATCCCTGGAACTTTATCGGTATCCAATGCCATCAGCGAGATCAGGCGGGCTACATTTAAACCCTGTTCGGCCTCGGGGGTGGCGTTGCCTACAATCACATCTTCAATTTGCTCTTTATCCACATTGGGTACAGATGCCACCAGTTGCTTAATTACTTCGGCAGCAAGAGTGTCTGGTCGGGTAAACCTAAAACCGCCACGGCTTGCTTTTCCAACTGCACTGCGGGATGCTGCTACTATATATGCGTTCATTTTGTTGTGTTTAAATTAGTTTCTTAATGCTTTTCCGCCGGTTAAAATGGATTGTATCCGCTCTAATGTTTTGCGCTCGGTACAGAGTGACAAAAAGGCTTCGCGTTCCAGGTTCAATAAATACTCTTCACTTACCAATGTTGGCTGCGATAGATCAGCACCTGCAAGTACGTAGGCCAGTTTTTGTGATATTTTAACATCATGCTCGCTGATATAATTACCGCTAAACATCGTATTTGCACCTACATAAGCCAGTCCAAGCGCCTGTTTACCCAATACCCTGATATCCTTGCGCTGGACCGGTTGTACATAGCCTTCATTGGCCATTACCAGGCACTGCTTTTTGGCTTCGGATAACAGCCTGTTGCGGGATACAACAACCATGTCCCGTCCTTTTTTAAGATAACCCAGCTCAAAAGCTTCCTGTGCTGAGGCGGACACTTTAGCCTGGCCAATGGTCAGGAACCTGTCCCGGAAATTGTTTAGTTCGATGTCGCCATCCTGCAATTCGTCACTTAAACGCAGGGCAAACTCTTTGGTACCACCACCACCGGGAATCAGGCCAACTCCAAATTCAACCAAACCCATATAAAGCTCGGCATGCGCTACCACCTTATCGGCATGTAAACACAGCTCACAGCTGCCTCCCAAGGCCATTTGATGGGGAGCTGCTACAACAGGGATAGACGAATACCGGATACGCATCATTGTGTTTTGAAATGCTTTGATCACCATATTCAATTCATCAAATTCCTGCTCTACGGCCATCATAAATATCATTCCCACGTTGGCCCCGGCACTGAAATTTCCACCTTCGTTGGAGATAACCAGCCCTTTATAACTTTGCTCGGCAAGGGTAATGGCTTTGTTAATGCCTTCTATCACTTCGCCGCCAATGGTATTCATTTTGGTATGAAATTCCAGGTTAATGATGCCATCGCCAAGATCGGTAATGGTAGTGCCGCTGTTTTTCCAGATGGTATTTGCCGCGCGGATATTATCCAGCAGGATAAAATCTTCGGTACCGGGAATTACCTGGTATGCTTTGGATTTGATATCATAATAAAGGCGTTTGCCATCCTGTATTTTATAAAAGCTTGCTACGCCGCTTTGCAGCATATCATAAACCCATTGTGCAGGTTTGTGGCCCCCGGCTTCCATCGCTTTAACAGTGGTTTCAACACCCAGTGCATCCCATTTTTCAAACGGACCTGTTTCCCAGCCGAAGCCGGCATTCATAGCGGCGTCTATTTTATATAGTTCATCAGAAATTTCGGGGATACGATTGCTGGAATAGGCAAACAGCTGATAAAATATGGCACGGTAAAAATCGCCGGCCTTGTCTTTAGCGGCAAAAAGTATCTTCATCCGCTCTTTTAAATTATCAACCGTTTTGGTTGTTTCAAGCGATGGGAATTTTACCTTTTTAGATGGCTCGTATTCAAGCGATTTTAGGTTGAGCGTGTAAAATACGTTGGCGCCGTTAATTTTTTCTTTTTTATAAAAGCCTTGTCCGCTTTTGCTGCCCAGCCAGTTGTTGGCCACCATTTTGGTTACAAACTCCGGAATCTGGAACAGATCTTTAGCTTCATCATTGGGAACGCCCTGGCTTAAGCCGTTTGCCACATGCACCATGGTATCCAGGCCTACCACATCACTGGTACGGAAAGTGGCCGATTTAGGATGACCTATTACCGGGCCGGTAAGTTTATCAACTTCTTCAATGGAGATGCCGGTTTTTTCTGCATAATGCAATATGCTCATGATGCTGAACACCCCGATACGATTGCCGATAAATGCAGGCGTATCTTTTGCTAATACCGTTGTTTTGCCTAAGTATTTTTCGCCGTAATGCAATAAAAAATCAACAACTTCGGGCAAGGTATCACTGGTAGGTATCACCTCCAACAATTTCAAATACCGGGGCGGGTTAAAGAAATGGCTGCCGCAAAAATGCTTTTTAAAATCGTCACTTCGTCCTTCGGCCATTAAGTGAATAGGGATGCCCGATGTGTTGGAAGTGATGAGGGTGCCGGGTTTACGGTATTTCTCTACATTCTCGAATACTTTTTGCTTAATATCAAGCCGCTCAACCACCACCTCAATTACCCAGTCGCAGCCGGCGATTTTGGGCATATCATCATCAAAATTTCCGGTGCTGATATTTTTAGCCACGGCCTTCGAATAAACGGGAGAGGGGTTTGATTTTAAAGCTGCCGCCAGCGCATCATTTACCAGCCTATTTCTTGATTTGGCATCGGCATCTTTTGGTACAATATCCAATAGCAGTACTTCCAGGCCAATGTTTGCAAAATGGCAAGCTATACGGCTGCCCATCACACCCGAACCCAATACAGCTACTTTTTTTATAATTCGTTTAGCACTCATGTGTTTATGCTTGTATTAATGTAGATAGATCTTTTTATTATAATTTATTCTGCTCTTTCCCAGGTGGTGGTACGCCCAAATAGCGAGATGCCGATATAACCCCTTATATCAAGCGTTTTACCTTTATGGGTAATTTTGCAGCTATAAGTTTTACCGTTGTTAGGGTCATAAATTTTACCGTTTGTGTATTTATCATCACCATCTTTTTCAAAGCCCGTTAATACAGGCAGGCCAAGCCTGGGCCGGGTGCGCAATTTTTCGTCGCTGTTAAGCTCATCAACTTTGGGCTTGCCGTTTTTTAATGGTTCTTTAAGCCAAACCACCTTGCCATAAAATTTGCCATCCTTTTCTTTCGTTATCTGTATTTTGGCACTTTTAACATCATTATACCACAAGCCTTCAATTTTGTCTTTTTCGCTCTGCGCTTTGGTTACAAACCCTGCGGATACTACGGTGAGCATTATTAATACTAACCTGGTGAGATGTTTTTTACAAACTGACATTGTTTTAGGGTTATAGCCATGTGATTAAATAATTCTAAAAAGCACCTGCATGAAGCTCTCTGCAACCTGGCAGTAATCAAATGCATCTTAACAGAAAACTTAACCACCTGAGCGGTGAATAATTTATAATTGGTTTATGTTAACAAATATCCTATTAAGTAAGGGATTCTATAGGGCCATATGGCGGAAACATTTGTCAAAATTTCGGTTGTTTTAATTGCAGTTTACGCCGGGCGTTTTAGCTGTTCAATTAGATCAATGTAATCAGTCATCGCGGTATCGGGCGTTATTCCTGTTAACCTTTTCCATGCTTCATACTTAGCCTTATTTACAAAATCAAACATGTTTGGTACAGGTGTGTCTGGGCTTATGTCACCGTCGGTAGCCTGCTTGTATAAGCTGTATAATTTAAGCAACGTTTCATTATCGGGCCGTTTGGTTAGTTCCTTGCTTTCTTTAACGGCTGTTTCAAAGTTTTCTTTCAAACTCATGGGTGTAATTTTATGGTTAGTTAATTGAGGGCTATTATTCTTTTGGTTTGGGGAAGTCTTCAACATAATCGCTGCTCCGGGGCGAGTGCATAAATAGGCTGCTTAACTCAACAGGTAATATGGTTAACTTTCGTTTCTCCATATCAATCCAGGCACCTTCGGTAATAATTACGGCAGCTTTGATACCATCACCACGATACAAGTCATGCCTGATGGTCCAGCGAGATCCATCTGCCCTTGAGCGGGTAATTTCACAGCTTACAGTAACATAATCGCCCAGCGCTATTTCGCGCAGGTAAAATAGCTCTTCCCTGAAAAGCACCGGGCCTATTTTGAATCCAAAAAGTTTTATGGGATTTAAGCCTACTTTTTCGAGCATATTCAACCTGGCCTGTGCGGCAAGATCGGCATAAGCCGAATGCCTCATGTGCTGGTTGGCATCTATCTGTGACCATAGTACCTGGCCTTCATAAAAAACGTGCATACTACTATTAATGATGTTGTTCTTTAAACTTTTTTACGGCTGCTGTCAGCTTCGGCAAAACCGCCATAGCATCGCCTACAACACCATAATTAGCAGCTTTAAAAAACGGAGCTTCGGGATCTGAGTTAATTACAACAATGGTTTTTGAACCATTAACCCCTGCCAGGTGTTGTATGGCGCCAGATATACCTACGGCTATATAAAGATCAGGGCGTATGGTTCCCCCGGTTTGCCCCACATGCTCATGATGAGGACGCCAATGTGTATCGGCTACCGGGCGTGAGCATGCCGTTGCAGCACCAAGTTCTTTTGCAAGGTCCTCTATCAGCCCCCAGTTTTCGGGGCCTTTCATGCCACGGCCGCCAGATACCACAAGGGTAGCATCAGCAAGCGCTATTTCGCCTGTAACTTTATTTACGGCGGTTACCTTAATTCCAAAATCCTTTTCGCCAAAGCTGATGTCCTTTTTTTCTATCGTTGCCTTACCTTCAGTTTTACTAAGCTGGAAGGTATTAGGCATCAGCATAATTATTTTTACCTCGCTCAGTACATTAACCCAGGCAAAGGCCTTGCCCGAAAAAACAGACTTTTTAATAGCGAACCCTTTATCAAGGTTGGGATAGGAGAGCGCTCCGGCTACCATGCCGGCCTTTAGTTGTGCCGCAACCCTTGGCGCAACGGCGCGGCCATTAATATCATAAAGTGTTATAATGATCTTGCTATCCTCTGCGCGGGCAATATTTACCAAAGCGGTAGTATAAGCCCGGGCGTGAAGCTCATCAAGGCGGCTATCGGAAATATGAATCACCTTGCTGGCTCCATAGTTTCCTAACGTCTCTATTTCTGCATCGGCTATGCTTCCTAAAACAACGGCCGTTACGGTAGTGGCTGTTTGTTGTGCAATTTGGGCAGCATACTGTACAGCTTCAAAGCTTTTCTTTTTTATATTTCCCCCGGTATGTTCTACCAATACAATTACAGACATGTGTTTTAATTTAGTTTGATGTTTTTACAGTACTAATAACTATTTATTAAATCGACTTGGCTTCGGTATGCAGTAAGGCTACCAGTTCGTCCATATTATCTGCGCTTACCAATTTTACGCCTGCTTTGGCAGGTGGTAATTCGTATGATAGTATAGCAGTCAGAGGAGTTACGGCTGATGGAGCAATCACTTTTAACGGGCGTGTGCGTGCAGCCATGATGCCCCGCATATTGGGTATGCGTGCTTCGGCTACTCCTTTCTGGCAGGCAATTACAACCGGGAGGTTGCAGCTATCGGTTTCTTCACCGCCCTCAATTTCACGATTTACTACGGCCACATTACCTTCAATTTTTACACTTGTGGCAAAACCTATGTAATCCATATCAAGCAGTTCGGCAAGCAAGACGCCTGTAGTACCATTGTTATAGTCTATTGACTCTTTACCGCAAAATACCAGGTCGTACCCCGCATTTTTAGCGTAATCGGCAATATAAACTGCGGTTTGGTATTGGTCGATACTTTCGGCATCAATCCTGATAGCCTCATCACCTCCCAATGCGAGTGCTTTGCGTATTACCGGCTCAACATCAGCTTTGCCAACAGTTACCAGGTGGATCTCAGTAGCAATCCCGCTTTCCTTTAACTCAATAGCACGAACCAGTGCGTACCACTCATCATAGGGGTTGAGTATATAGGTAGTGCCCTGGCTATTAATGGCCGTGTCATTATCTTTTAATATTATTTTGGTGGTAGTATCGGGCACCTGGCTAATGTATACTAATATCTTCATATAGGTTATTATGTTAAATCTGGTAAAATTTACAAGGCTTTACCGGCCCCCTGTTATTTTGATAGCAAGCGCCATCCGGTTATATAATCAGGGGGTAAAATTAGAAGTGAAGGCTACTGCCGCAAAGGGCGGCAGTACGGAGATATTAGTCAAAAAGTCGGAAAGAAGAATATTGGCTAAAGTATGGCTTTAACTAACGGGGAATAGCCATCCGGTAATCTGAAGGTGATAAGCCGGTTTGTTTTTTGAAATATTTGCCAAAAGATGATTGATCCGGAAAATGAATTACATACGCGATATTAGCTATACTGATTTCCTGGTTCCTTAACAAAACTTTAGCTTCAAGAATCACGGCGTCGTCTATCCATTCGCCTGCAGTTCGGCCGGTTACATCTTTTATGGTTTCGGTAAGGTGTTTTGATGATACACATAAAGCATCGGCATAATATTGCACGTTACGGTGCTCTTTATAATGATGAAATACTAAATCCTGGAAAAGTACATTCAACTCCTGCTTACGGTTTAGTTTTCCTTTAACCATCACATGCTGTTTTTCATAAATAGATCCTACTTCATATAATAGTGTAATAAGGATACTCCTGGAAATCTCCATCCGGTAGGGGTGATCCTGCCTGTCGAGTTTTTGCTGAAGCAGGACATAAATTTCAAGCAGCATTTTAGCATCCTCATGATCGGGATAGATTACCGGCAGGGATGCACTTTTAAAATAGCTGAAAGATTCAAGGAAATGACTATTTACATTATTTTCTATGAGGAAGGCTTTTGAAAAAACAATAAATCTGCACAAAAAATCGGGACTGCTTTGGTATATCCTTAATACATGAAAAGGGGTAGCCAGTAGCATGGCATCAGGTTTAGCTTCGTAAACCTGCAGGTTTACCTCTACTAGCGCGGTTCCGCGCGTACAGATACCTATAATATAACCATCTGAGCGGTAAGGGTATTCACTAAGGGAGAGGAGTTGTTTTTCGTCTGTAATAAAAAAATCAGGGCCTACCAGCTTGTCCGCATACAGGTCCGCAAACTTTGATAAACTGAGTTGTCCTATCTTCTTCATTTTAAAGCTTAAAAAGGTTTAAATATTTCATAACCGACTTTTTGACTAATATCTCCGCATTATAGCCCTTTTTTTGATTGTTTAACGAAGTAATTTTAATTTTTAATAAACAATAGGCGCAATCCCAAACTGCGGCCTAAATTATACCAATTATATTATGAGAAAACTATTACTCTTAGCGTTCGCGTTATTACCGGTTCTGGCGTTCGCCCAGGGATTTCAGGTTAACCTTGAAGGTCAGAAACAGATCGGGATGGGGCACACTGGCACCGGGGTGGTGCAAGATGGAGCTTCTGTATTTTTTAACCCCGGCGCGGTTGTTATGTTGCCCGGTAATTACATCCAGGCCGGAATAAGCCCGCTTGTATTTAAATCCGTTTTTAACCCAAATGGTACATCGGCTCAGTACCACACCACCAACAAGGTTGCCACTCCATTTAGCGTTTACGCTGCGGTAGGCCCAAAATCATCCTGGTGGAAACTTGGACTGGCCGTTTATACGCCTTTTGGCGGGCTAACCGATTGGGGCCATGATTGGGCCGGGAGATATTCGCTGGAAAGCCTTAATCTTAAAGCCTTTTATTTTCAGCCTACATTGAGTGTTAAACTGGCTAATAATTTAAGTATAGGTGCAGGTTTTGTTTATAACCGCAGCACAGTTGATTTAACCCAAGCCATCCCAATATCAAATCAAAACGGGCAGGACGGACAAGCCGAGATAAAAGGAAGTGGTAACGGATACGGATGGAACGCGGGTATTTATTATAAGCCATCGGAGATGTTTACCGTAGGCTTATCTTATCGGTCAAAAATAAATACCACCATTAAAAAAGGAGACGCGATATTTACCGTACCGGCTTCCCTCCAGAGCAGTTTCCCACAGCCTAATACTTTTAGTTCCTCTTTACCTCTGCCTGCAACGGCATCAATCGGTTTTGGTATATATCCCAACAAAAAACTCATGCTGGCATTTGATGTTAATTACGTAAACTGGAGTGTTTACAAGCAACTTGCTTTTAATTATGCAACCAATACTGCTCAATTGCAGGATACTTACTCTCAGCGCAACTATAAAAACGCGGTTTCATTAAGGGCAGGCGCGCAATACAAGGCAAATAACAAATTTGATATCCGTGCCGGTGGCGGTTATGCCAGCACAGCCGTTCGTGATGGTTACGTTACCCCGGAAGCACCCGATGCTAATCGTATTTTTTTAACAACAGGTTTAGGCTATCATGCCACCAGCCACATTGATATTGACTTTAGTTTTGAATATGAGCACCTGATGTCGCGCACGCAAACCAATACTCAATCGCAACTATCAGGCACATTTAAAACCGACGTATACATCCCCGGCATTTCTCTTGCTTACCACTGGTAAATCCTAAACAACAAAACAGATGAAGACTTTTAAACAATATTGCTATCGCTACTTATTTATCCTTGGTGTATTGGGCTTTGCAGCCTGCAAGCCAGAGATTAATACCTTTAAACCATCCAAAGGATCCGCAGATTTTACACGCTATATATCCGTGGGTAATTCATTAACCGCCGGTTATGCTGATGGTGGCCTTTACCGCGAAGGACAATTAAACTCGTACCCAAGTATCATTGCCAAACAAATGTTAAGCGTAGGAGGAGGGGCATTTACGCAACCACTTTTTACCCCCGAACAGGCAAATGGCTCTGGTTATTTGAAACTGGGCGGGTTTAATGCAGATGGAACTCCTATGACTACGCCGGTAACAACAAACCTGGCTATAAGAGGTTTTTTAGCGGTACCTGGTTTCGGTAACGTTACTTTATATACCAAATATGCCGGCGAACTTAATAATTATGGAGTACCGGGCATAAAATTATTTCACATCACCTATGCCCCATACGGTAATCTAAATGGGTACTTTGAACGTTTGCTGCCCGGTAACGCACCTACAAACAATACTACGTATCTTGATTTTGTTACCGCGAAGCCTTTTACCTTTTTCTCCAACTGGCTTGGTAATAACGATGCCCTTGGATATGCAACAGCCGGTGGTGTAGGTGATGTTTTAACAGACAAAAATACCTTTGCACAGCTATATAACCTGCTTATTGGCAAGCTTACCACAGGTGGCGCAAAAGGTGTGGTGGCTACTATACCAGATGTTACTTCGGTACCTTACTTTACTACAATAACCGTGAATGCAATTTTGGCGGGGGTTAAGAAGGTCAATCCGGCTGTTACAGCAATTTATATAAACGCGCTGGTGTCTGGTACCACTTATGCGCCGCGGGCCGCTACAGCGTCTGATTTAATCATACTTACTTTTCCAACAAGTATGATTGGGACACCTGTATCAACGCCATTTGGCAACCTGCCTTACGGACTAACGCCTTATACCCCTATAGATAATAAATATGTGCTTGATCAAGCCGAAGCAGCTATGACACTTGATTATGTTAACTCTTACAATGGAACCATTAAATCTGTTGCGGCCGCAAAAGGCCTGGCTGTTTTTGATGCTTTTACTTTCCTGAATAACATAAAACAATCGGGCTTGCTTATTAATGGAGTAAGTTTAAACTCCAATTATATTAGCGGGGGCATTTTTTCGTTGGATGGGATACATTTAACGCCAAGGGGTTATGCCGTTGTGGCTAATCAGTTTATAAGCGCTATTAATAAACAATACAATGCTAATATTCCTTCGGCTGATATATCTTCATATAACAGTGTTAAATTCCCCTGATAGCAGGGCCCGATAGCCGCTTTTTAAAGCCTTTAATTAACGAGGCTGTATCATGTAAAATTGATACAGCCTCTTTTTTTATTTCATTAAAAAGGGGAGTTCTCGGATGGCCGGAGAACGTGGGCTGGAAATATAGATGATATTTAGCTACCCGCCGCCTTTAAAAAGGTTTTTGTGTGGCGATAAGGTGTATCGCTTCTTCGCGTGTTTTATTTTCTATTGCCATTACAAACTCAACGGGGCCACCACCTTTGCCGCAGCCAAAGCATTGAAATATATTTTTATCAGGAGAAACCATTAACGAGGTTGCCAGGTCCTTATGAAAGGGGCAGCGCCCTTTTAAGTGTTTGCGGCTTTCTTCAAGTAAAATATATTTAGAAATAATTTGGACAAGGTCGGCTTGAACGGGTGAAATGGAATTATCTGCAGACATAAATTAATTAAGTAGTATCCTGAATGAACAGGTGGCGAAATTACTTTTTATTGCTGGCAGGAAAGCGAATTTTTTTTAAAAAAAATAATTACGAAAACAACCGGGTAATTTATGTGATCAGTATTTATTATTTCTGTTGAAAGCAAGTGTAATAATACAAGGTTTTGTGGCAACACCATATTGCAGAATATTCGAAATCAAAATAAAAGTCCCCTAAGCGCTCGCCGCCGGGGACTTTAAACCTAAACCTTATCACAATGGTAAGCAGGATGCTTACCTAATAGATTTTGTAAGTATATAAAATCAAATTGTAAAAATCAAAATACGGCCATCGTTATGGATAAAAAATTGCCAAATTTATAATTTGGATACTATTAAGTCATTTCGTGTTTCTTAATAAATAATTTTATTTATTAGTAGTGGAAGTTTCTTTTTTAGGCATGAGATTGCATTCTTAAATTTTTTCTGCTTTAGGCAAACATCAGGCAGGGCCACAGCCCAATTGCCCCTATACGGCAGAGGTATTTTTAGGTTGGCAACGGTTTCTTTCAATTAATTGTTAGTGAGTATACTGATGAGGTGATTGGTTATTATTTTATTGACTATAAGTATTTTTATAGGGGTTTAAGCTACGCTGTTGGTTGAATAAATAAAGGCTTAGTGATTAGCGTTTTACCTATCTTCGTTCATGCGGAAATGTGTTTTTATTGACCGGGCAGAAAAGTATCACCTGAATATTGCTGTTTTGCCAACATGGGGTGATAAATTATATAAAAATACCTGGGGCGCTGGTCTGGAGGTTTTTAATGATAATAATGCTGCTATATTTGCCACATGGTTAGCCCGGCGGTATAAAAGCAGAACTAACATTATATGATTAGGCAATTTATACGCTTACTGGTATAACCCGCGTGATGGAAAAACGACGGCTATTGGCAACATGCCAAACGTAACTAAAAAGGTTATACCGCCGACAAACGGGTATGGGCAAGACTGGGTGTTGGTTTTGGATGATGGCGGCAAAGATTTTGTAAAAACCATCAACGGACGAACAATTTGAACGGTGAATTTTTTTAAAAAACATGTTTTGGTATACATGTGCTAAAAGGCAAAAGGGGTGTGCACGTTGCACAATTTATGATTGCCGGAAACTATTCTCCGTTATTTGAGTAGATTTATATGGTAAAATACCTAAAATTATAATATGGTAAAATTATTTGTTGTGGGTATACCACGAACCATGCAGGAAATTGCACTGCTGGAGTTGTTTATGGCTGAAGGCCAGGTAGAAATGGTGAAGATTGTTACGGATATAGATACAGGTGAAAGCAAGGGCTATGCCTTTGTTCATATGACCGATCAGGCGGGTGCAGACAGGGCTATCGCCGCTTTTGACGGTATGGAGATAGAAACCAGGCAACTAAGTGTGAGGATAGCCGAGGATAAAAGAGCGTCTGCGCAAAAGCCATCGCCTGTTGCAAGCAAACCCTCTTTTGAATCACCCGGTTATCACAAAGTGGAGAAGCCAGACGGTTCTGTAAAGAAAAAACGCCCAAGACGGACATTTTAAAATCCTAATCAATCAGTAAACAACGGCCGGGCCGCAGTTAATTTGCATATGCTTCACATGGCATGAGCCAATGATGAGGGTAACTGATCCTGGTATGGTTTAAAATTCTCCCTGAACTTATCGGCCAATCTGCCCGCAATAAAATCGTAATCCTGTTTGTTTGCCCAGGTATCCCTTGGGTTCAAAATAGCAGCAGGAACGCCGGGACAGCTTTCAGGAATAAAAACGCCGAAAACCTGGTGCGAGCGGTAAGCTACCTTCTCCAGTTGCCCGGCAAGAACTGCAGAGATCATTGCCCGGGTGTATGCCAGGCTTATTCTGCTACCGGTTCCATAAGGTCCGCCAGACCAGCCGGTGTTTATCATCCATACTTTGGTTTGATGCTTTTCGAGTTTCTCCTGTAGCAGTAAGGCATAAAGGTTAGGATGCAGCGGCAAAAAAGGTGCGCCAAAACAGGTGCTAAAAGTAACCTGCGGTTCTTTTACTCCTTCTTCTGTGCCGGCAACTTTGGCCGTGTATCCACTGATAAAATAATACATGGCCTGCTCATGGGTTAACCTGCTCACTGGTGGGAATACGCCATAGGCATCGCAGGTAAGAAAGAACACGTTTTGGGGGATGCCGGATAGGGCAGGAGCTTTGGTATTTGGTATAAAATTTAATGGATAACTTACCCTTGTATTTTCAGTGATCGTTTTGTTTGCAAAATCAATCCGGTTAGTATCGCTGGTAAAACAGGTATTCTCAACCAATGCCCCTTTGCGGATAGCCCGGTAAATATCCGGCTCATGCTCTTCGGAAAGGTTAATGACTTTTGCGTAGCAGCCCCCTTCAAAATTAAAAATACCCGTATCATCCCAGCCGTGTTCGTCATCACCTATCAGCCTGCGGGATGGGTCTGAACTTAGCGTTGTTTTACCGGTACCGCTTAAACCGAAGAACAGGGCGGTGTCGCCTTCCGGCCCTTCATTGGCGCTGCAGTGCATGCTTAACACCCGGTGATTAACAGGTAAAATAAAATTAAGCACGGTAAATACGGCTTTTTTGATTTCGCCGGTATACCCGGTACCGCCTATAAGGATGGTTTTATGGGTAAAGGAAACAATGGTGAAATTACCTTGCCTGGTGCCATGCTTTGCAGGGTTTGCTTTAAACCCGGCAGCCTGGATGATGGTCCAGTCGGGTTGCAGGGTTTTCAACTCATCAGCAACCGGCGCAATAAACATGTTAGCGGCAAAATGATTTGACGAAGGGCATTCATTTACTATCCGGATGCTGATTTGAAATTCAGGGTTGGCGCAGGCGTAACCATCCCTTACCCATACCTCGGCTTGCTGGTTGAGGTAGGCAGTCATATCCCGGCGAAGGATTAGAAAAGACGCCTCAGATATTGGGTTGTTGAATTTATTCCAGTCAACCGTTTTATCCGTCAGCGCATCTTTTACAATGAATTTATCAGCTGGACTGCGCCCGGTAAACTCACCCGTGCATATCACCAGGGCCCCTGTGTCATTTAATACGCCTTCCTGCCTTTGCAGGCATTGTTCCACCAATTTAACAGTTGGCAACTGGTAATTAATCCTGTTTTTCAGTGATAGGTTCTGAGCAATATCATTTACCTTTTTCATGTGGATTTTATGTTGCGTAGTTTATATAGGGCTTCATTCAGGATTTGCCTTACCCGTTCCCTGCTGAGCCCCAAACACCGGGCTATTTCTGCTGCGGGCACTTCTCCATCTCCCGAAAGCCCAAAAGACATATCGATTACGGAACGTTCCCGTTCGCTTAAACGGGATAGGAGCATGGTTATCTCCAATGATGCATCCTCAGCCATCAGGGCCGCATCAGTTCTGTTATCTTTTTCGTAGAGCCGCTCATAAGGCGAATAGTCATCATCATCCCCAAATGGCTTGTCCAGTGAGGTTATCCACGGCGCTACAGACAAAGCTTCATTAACTTTTTCGGGTGATATATCCAGGTATTCGGCAATCTGTTCTGCAGAAGGTTTGCGTAAGGTTTCCTGTTCAACCACGGCCATCGCTTTGTTGATTTTTGATATATCGTGAATCTTGTTCATCGGTAACCTTATCATGCGTGAGTTTTCTGTAAGGGCCGCAAGGATACTCTGCCTTATCCACCATACCGCGAAAGAGATGAATTTAAAGCCCCTGGTTTCGTCGAACTTTTTGGCCGCTTTGATTAGTCCCAGGTTCCCCTCGCTAATCAGGTCGCATAGGGGCATACCCTGATGCTGGTACTTTTTGGCTACAGAAACTACGAAACGCAGGTTGGTTTTAACCAACCTGTCAAGTGCCGCCTTATCTCCCTGCCTCACTTGTTTGGCCAGTGTTACCTCTTCCTCGGAGCTGATGAGGTTCATTTTGCCCAGTTCCTGGAGATAGGTTTCTACCGCGCGGGTTTCCCGGTTGGTAATGGTTTGGGTTATTTGCAGTTCTCTCATGCTTCATCTATTCTTGTAAAAACACAATTATCATCGTTGAGCCAGATCTGCGCTGCTTCAGTTGCCTTTTTTTTGTGTTTCAGGTTTTTTAGCATATCTCTTACCATCATATTAAGATCAAACCGTGGCTGCCAGTTCCAATCGGTGCGGGCGCATTGGTCATTAACACTGGCCGGCCAGCTACTTGCAATAGCCTGCCGGCTATCGGGCTGGTACGTAACCTCTAAAGCCGGTATGTATTTTTGAATTGCCGCCGCTAAATCACATGGTGAAAAGCTCAATGCAGAAAGATTGTAGGATGTGCGTATTTTGATTTGCCAGGCGGGGGCTTCCATCAACTCTATCGTGGCGCGCACGGCATCGGGCATGTACATCATCGGCAGGCAGGTGTCTTCCTGCAAGAAACAGGTATAATGGCCGTTTTCAATGGCCTGGTAAAATATATCAACCGCGTAATCGGTGGTGCCGCCGCCCGGAGGCGATGAGTAAGAGATAAGGCCGGGATAGCGGAGACTGCGCACATCAAGCCCGTATTTATCAAAATAATACTGGCACCAGTACTCACCCGCCCGTTTGCTGATGCCGTAAACCGTGTTTGGTTCTGCAGTTGGTTCCTGCGGGCAAAGGTGTTTAGGAGATCCGGGGCCAAATACGGCAATGCTGCTTGGCCAAAAAATTTTGTCCAGCTTTTGGGAAGCCGCTACTTTAAGCACATTAAGCAAGCCATTCATGTTAAGCTCCCACGCGGTATGGATATGTTGCTCACTGCTTGCCGAGAGCATGGCAGCCAATAGGTATATCTGCGTTATATGCTCCTCGCGGATGAGATGCGTTAATGCGTCAATATTTAAAACATCCAGTTGCCGGTAAAGACCATCATCCGTACTACGGAAAAAACGGTCGGCCGCAATGACATTGTTACTGCCATACCTTAATCTTAAGGCACGGGTCAGTTCGGTGCCGATCTGTCCGCAGGCACCAATCACCAGGATTTTTACAGGCTTCATTGGTTATAATTGTTGTAATTGGTTAGCTAAGGATGTTGGTCATCCTGAATACTGTAAAGGTTGGTGTATTTAGTTTCTGAAACTATAGGATTGGCAGTATTTAGAAAAAAGAACTAAAAATGCAGCAATTGGTGATTGATAAGATTAAAAGAAGGGGCAATTTGTATCGCTTTTAAAAAAAACGGCTATTGCCCGCTGTTTAATGTCAAAATAACAGGTTTGAAAATTGGACTGTTTTACACTTAGTATCTTTTGCATAATGCGGATATTTTAACGATTTATAAAAAAAATTATACTTAAATGTTGTTTTTTAAGGATTTAAGTACTTAACTTGGAAGCACCAATTATTATTATTTAAAACGTAAACTTTACACTAAGTATATGCCGATAGTTAAAACTTTGGGCCAGTTTATTATTGAAAAACAGGCCGATTTTCCGTACGCCAAAGGAGAGCTTTCCAGGCTGCTGCGCGACATTGGAATCGCGGCTAAGATTGTCAACAGAGAGGTGAACAAAGCGGGCCTGATGGATATCCTGGGGCAAGCCGGGAGCATAAATATCCAGGGAGAAAGTCAGCAGAAACTTGATGTTTTTGCCAATGAGCAATTCATATCTGCACTGGCGAGCGGTGGCGAATGTTGCATAGTAGCATCAGAAGAAAATGAAGATATCATCAGGATAGATGCGGCGGTGGCAAATAACGCCAAATATATTGTGGCCATTGATCCTTTGGATGGTTCTTCTAATATTGATGTAAATGTGCCCATAGGTACTATTTTTTCAATTTACCGAAGATTATCGCAGGAGGGGCCTGCCACGCTGGCTGATGTGCTGCAGTCGGGTACCGCCCAGGTGGCGGCAGGCTATGTAATTTACGGCTCATCAACCATGTTGGTTTACACTACGGGAAAAGGCGTTAATGGCTTTACCCTTGATCCATCCATTGGTGAGTTTTGCTTATCGCACCCCAATTTGCAAATCCCCGAAGATGGTTTCATTTACTCCATTAACGAAGGGAATTATGTGCATTTCCCTAAAGGGGTAAAGCAATACATTAAGTACTGCCAGGTGGAGGATAAAAGTACTAAACGGCCCTACACTTCGCGTTACATCGGTTCAATGGTGGCCGACCTGCACCGTAACCTTATTAAAGGCGGCATCTTTATTTACCCGGTTACCGCCGCCGCTCCCAATGGTAAATTACGCCTGGTTTATGAGTGTAACCCAATGGCTTTTATTATAGAACAGGCAGGGGGCAGGGCAACTAATGGTAGCCACAGGATACTGGAGCTTGATGTAATGGAACTACACCAGCGTTCACCAATTTTTATTGGCTCGGTAAACATGGTAAAACAGGCCGAGCACTTTATGCTGGAAGCCGGTGTACTTTCTTTTAATGAAGCTGAACCATTTTTAATTAAAGTATAGCTTATATTTCCATGCAGAACAATCAACTTGACGATACCGATGTTGCTATTATAGAATTATTGCAGAAGGATGCGCAAATAACGCATAAAGAAATAGGCTACCTGCTGCACAAAAGTGTTACGCCCATCCATCTGAGGATAAAGCGCCTGGAGGATGAAGGATACATCAAGCGCTATGTGGCCATTGTTGATCCTAAAAAGGTTGGCCGCGGGCTTATCGCTTATACCCACGTACAGTTAAAAGAGCACTCCCGGGATGCTTTGCTGGCCTTTCAGCTGGAGGTGGTTAAGTTGCCCGAAATTATGGAATGCTACCATATGACCGGGAACTTTGATTTTTTACTCCGGATAGCCATAAGTGATATGAACGAATATAATGTATTGCTCATGACAAAGCTAACAGGGTTGCCTGATGTATTGAATATGCAAAGCTTTTTCGTGTTGTCGGAAACAAAGCAGGAAACCGCTTATCCTGTACATTTATAAAAGTATTTCCCTTATACCATTATCTATAAAAATACTTCAGTTTATTCTTTAAACTGCGTGTAAAAGTGTTTATGACCTGCAGCGCTTATTTTGTGTTGTGGGTATATGTTATTTATACACAATTATTTAGCCTCGCAATGTAATTGTGTATTATTGATTTGCTTTTATATGGCGTATTTTAAAAAATGAATAAGGATGAAATTCCTATATTTGAAAAATTTTATTGGCTATTTAAAATGGCAAGGCATCTGTAGGTAATCTGTTACTAATAAGCTCCTAAACCAATTAATTTTTCCTTATTATAATGATTAAACGATGCTGATAAATACGGGAATTACAAAAGCGGGATCAACACATTATCTCCGTAGGATATTTATTATATTCCTGGTATTTATTTTCCTCCTCACTTCTGGCTCGCTGTTTTTGAGAAACTCCATTTCAGAAAAGCTGCAATACGTAGGCCAGCACTACAAAGACCCGCTACAGGCACAGGAAATCAATAATATTCTGTTGGATTTAAACAGCGCCGAAAATGATTTTCAGAAGGCAAGTTTATATGGTGGCAGCGATAAACTGGAAACCTATAAAACAAAACTCACCAATGTTTTTAGCCAGATCAATATCATACTCGATAAGTATAAATCTAATATCCCTCAATATTTTCCACAGGGTAAGGGGCAGCTTGAAAAAGCATTTAACCGTAAATTACAAATATCAAAAGAGGTATTAGAACTTAAACACCGGTTTGATTCACTTTTAACGGTAACAACCATTAGGGGCATACAAGGGGAGAGCAATAAAACTATTGTGGCTGCTTATCAACACAGGCACCATACTAATATAACAAAAGCCAAAGCTGATACCTTGGTAAAAGATATAAAAGCGCCCGGCAGTAAAAAAGGGTTCTTTAAGCGGCTTAGGGATGCCTTTAGCAATAAAAACCAGGCGGGTAATACCGTTAGGGTGATTACAGTTAACCGGGTAAAACAGATCAGCGATTCGGTGACGCGATCATTGGTTAAAAAGCAGAATTTATCGGTTGAACAACTGGTGCGGGAGCTCAATGAAGAAAATAATCATCTTACCCAGTCAAACAAACAGCTGATTGGTGCTAATCTTGACCTGGTTATCCAGCTTCACCAGCTCATACAGGAATTGAAGGATATGCACATTAACGCCTGGGATATAAGCCGGAATGAAGCACTGGCGCAATACCAGATGGCAACGGGCGAGCTTAACAATTTTACAGGGGTGGCCATTATTATGGTCCTTGTTTTTATCATTCTGTTGCTTATTTACATCCGCAAAGCAGGAAGGGCAGAAGATCTTTATCTTTCAGAAAATGAAAGGGCCGTTGCTCTTGCCGAGCAAAAATCTGAGTTGCTGGCCATTATGAGTCATGAAATCCGTAATCCGCTCACAACCATTACAGGAACAATTTATATTTTAAATAAGACCATTCGTGCGCCTGATCAGCAAAAACGATTGGCATCCATGAATCACGCGGCGCAAATGCTGATGGAAACCATTAATAATATTTTGGATGCCAGTAAGATAGATCATCAGAAAGATGAAGTACTTAACTTATCTGAGTTTAACCCCTGCCTGGAAATTAGCCAGGCGATAGCGGCCATGAGTTTTTTGGCAGAGAATAAGCAAATTTATTTAACCGCAGAATTTGATGGGAACGAAGAAGTATTAGTTCTTGGAGATGTTTTCCGACTAAAACAGGTGATGATTAATTTATTGGGTAACGCCATTAAATACACAGAGAGTGGAGGCGTAACCGTTAAGGTTAGTTTGCGGTCGATTGACGAACAGCAGCAAAAACTAGAAGTGCGTATAATAGATACCGGAACAGGCATTCCTAAAGAAAAACAAGCCAAGTTATTTACAAGATATTACCAGGCTGATCGTTCAATGGGTAAACCGGGTACCGGCCTTGGTCTTTATATTTGCCACCAGCTTCTTGTCTTACAGCAAGGAAACATTGGCGTAGAAAGTGACGCTGGAAAAGGAAGCTGTTTTTACTTCAATATCCCTTATCAAAAGGCAGGCTAAATATTATCATTTGTACTAAAAGCATCTTGTCATTTCCCTTGCATATGTGAAACATTCACGCTATCTTTGCACCCACAATTAACAGAATATTTAACGCTTTAATATTATTCAAGTAATGTATTTAGGTAAAGAAGCAAAGGCTGAGATCTTTGCAAAACACGGTAAAGGTGCTACAGACACAGGATCTGCAGAAGGACAAGTAGCATTATTCACCACCCGTATTGCACATTTAACTGGTCACCTGAAAAAGAACAAACATGATTTTTCAACCCAGTTGTCACTACAAAAATTAGTAGGTAAACGCCGTGCATTGCTGGCATACTTATTCAAAAAAGACATTGAAAGATATCGTGCTATCATCAAAGCTTTACAGCTAAGGGATATCATTAAGTAATTCTCTCCTTTTTTATTTAAAAGCCATCCCAAGTTTGGGGATGGCTTTTTTACTTTTGCATACATTATAGGCCACCTGTTAAAAAGCTTATAAATCATTGCCGGTAACAGGCAATTATATACTGAAACTAATATTACACACATAAAAAACCGGTGTGCTCCGAAAGATGAAAAGTGCACCACAAACAAAAGAAGATGAGTTTAAACGTAATTAAAAAAGTTATTGATTTAGGTGACGGCCGCACCATTGAGATCGAAACAGGTAAACTGGCTAAACAGGCAGATGGCTCTGTAGTTATTAAAATGGGTGATACCATGTTATTGGCTACTGTAGTATCATCACGGGAAGCAAAAGAAGGAGTTGATTTTTTACCTCTTTCTGTTGACTACCAAGAAAAATACGCGGCCACCGGACGTATCCCGGGTGGTTTTTTACGCCGTGAGGCGCGTTTATCAGACTATGAGGTTTTAATCTCACGTTTGGTTGACCGTGCTTTACGTCCGTTGTTCCCTTCAGATTATCACGCTGATACACAGGTGATGATTTCTTTAATTTCGGCAGATAAGGACATCATGCCTGATTGCCTTGCCGGTTTGGCAGCATCAGCAGCATTGGCTGTATCTGATATTCCATTTAATGGCCCTATCTCTGAAGTACGTGTTGCTAAAATTGATGGCGAGTTAGTGATCAACCCAACTTTAAGTCAGCTTGAGCGTGCTACTTTAGAATTTATTGTAGCAGGTAGCGAGCATGACATCAACATGGTTGAAGGTGAATCAAAAGAGATTCAGGAAGCTGAATTGGTTGAAGCCATTAAATTTGCACACACTGCTATTAAATTACAGTGTTTAGCTCAAAAAGAATTAACCATTGAAGTTGGCAAAACCGAAAAACGTGTTTACAGCCATGAGCACAGCAATGAAGATTTGAAAAAAGCTATCTACGCTGCTACTTATGACCAGGTTTACGCTATCGCATCTTCTGCATCTGCAAAAGATGAGCGTTCTGCCAAGTTCAAAGAAGTTCGTGATGCCTATATCGCTACTTTAGGCGAGATTGATGATATCACTAAATTCCTTGCTAAAAAATACTATCATGATGTAGAGTACGATGCTATCCGTAACCTTGTATTAGATGAAGGTAAACGTTTAGATGGTCGTACAACTACCCAGATTCGCCCTATATGGAGCGAAGTTAGTTATTTACCATCTGCTCACGGTTCTGCAGTATTCACCCGTGGCGAAACTCAGGCATTAACCACCGTAACATTGGGTGCTAAGGATGATGAGCAAATGATTGATGGCGCGTTCATCAATGGTTATCAAAAATTCCTGTTGCACTATAACTTCCCAGGTTTCTCAACCGGCGAAGTTCGTCCAAACAGGGGTGCTGGTCGCCGCGAAATTGGTCACGGTAACCTGGCCATGCGTTCATTAAAACAAGTATTACCATCTGAGGATGAAAACCCATACACAATCCGTATCGTTTCTGATATTTTAGAATCAAACGGTTCATCATCAATGGCTACGGTTTGCGCCGGTACATTGGCTTTGATGGATGCGGGTATAAAGATCAAATCGCCGGTATCAGGTATCGCGATGGGATTGATCACCAATGAAATGGGTACTAAATACGCTATCCTGTCTGATATCCTTGGTGATGAAGATCATTTGGGTGATATGGACTTTAAAGTAACAGGTACTGTTAATGGTATTGTTGCTGTACAGATGGATTTGAAAATCAATGGCCTTTCATACGAAGTGTTAACTAACGCTTTAAACCAGGCAAAAGATGGTCGTTTACATATCTTAGGCGAAATGTCTAAGACGCTTACTGCTCCGCGTGTTGATTTAAAACCACATGCTCCGCGTATTGTTACCATTAAAATTGATAAAGAATTTATTGGTGCCGTTATCGGGCCCGGTGGTAAAATTATCCAGGAAATGCAACGCGAAACCGGTGCAACTATTTCTATCGAAGAAAAAGACAACCAGGGTATCGTTCAAATTTTTGCTGATAACAAAGCATCTATCGATCAGGCTTTATCACGTATCCGCAATATTGCTTCTAAACCAGAAGTTGGCGAGATATACGAAGGTAAAGTGAAATCAATTATGCCGTTTGGTGCATTTGTTGAAATCATGCCAGGTAAAGATGGTTTGTTACACATCTCTGAAATAGATCACCGCAGGATTGAGAAAATGGACGGTATATTTGAAGTAGGTGATGAGGTAAGGGTTAAGTTACTTGATGTTGATAAACAAGGTAAATTAAAGTTATCCCGTAAGGCGTTATTGCCAAGACCAGAAGCTCCAAAAACAGATAAATAATTCCAGTTTTAAATAAATAACAAAACCCTCTTTATGAGGGTTTTGTTATTTAACTTGTGTTTTTTACACTTTTTTTAAATAAATTAAAACAAAAGGCATTTATTTAAACTTTATATCAGTTAATAAATAGTTGATAAAACCTTAAAGTTCGATCCTGCTTGTAAAAAACATGACTCCTGCTACTAACGATCCTTTAGATTTTCTCAACAATAATCCGCATGGAAAGCAGTCAGGTGCACATACCGATCTGGTCCAGCAATTATTATATGAGATCATCCGCGTTAAAGAATTAATACTGTACTACGATTCCATTCCCAATGGAGGTGGTCAGCTTGGCTCGTCAATTTTGAATGAGCTGGTAGCAGAGGCTTATGGCTCCTTAGTTAATTACGATACGGTACTGATGAAAAAGTACTATGATTTGTTGCTTAATTGCGATTAAGTGGCAGATGTGCAGATTTTAGATTTAAGATGTGCAGATTTCAGATTTCAGATGTGCAGCTGTTGTAATTGTTCCTTTTTTAAAATTCTCCATCAAATTTAATAGTTCAATTTATTTCGGCATCCCTCTTGCAGGGTATATTCATGCTGATCACTTGCCCTGTGTGATCCTGAAACAAGTTGAGGCGGACGGGCTGCCAAAAACTTTACAAATAATTACTTTTTGCCGACCTTGGGTTTTATATATTTGCATATGAACCACCTGATAGCACCATCAATTTTAGCTGCCGATTTTGCCAACTTGCAACGTGATATTGAAATGATCAATAAAAGCGATGCCGATTGGGTGCACGTTGATGTTATGGATGGCATGTTTGTGCCAAACATCTCCTTTGGTTTCCCGGTTGTTGCAGCCACTAAAAAGCACGCCACCAAACCGCTGGATGTACATTTAATGATTGTTGATCCCGACCGTTATTTAAAAGCGTTTAAGGATGCCGGCGCGGATGGTATGACCGTTCATTATGAAGCATGCCCACATTTGCACCGTACTATACAAGCCATCAAAGAACTTGGCTGCAGGGCAGGAGTGGCCCTTAACCCACATACTCCGGTTGCATTGCTTGAGGATATCATCGCCGACCTGGATATGGTGCTTATCATGTCTGTAAACCCAGGCTTTGGCGGACAGAAATTTATTGATAATACCTACAAGAAACTCAACGACTTAAAACAACTTAGCCAAAAGAAAAGTCCAGGTTTACTGATAGAAGTTGATGGCGGAGTTGGTGAGCATAATGTAACAAAATTGTTAGATGCTGGTGCAAATGTGCTTGTTGCAGGCAATTCTGTGTTCTACTCGGCCAATCAGCTGGGTGCTATATCAAACCTTAAATACCCCGAAAAGTTATTACAATTGTAATAATTACTACTAACCCAATAGGATTAATTTAAAATTTGCAATCAAAAAGGCTTTTGTTGATTAATTGTATATTTTTTCAAAAAATGTAAATAATCTCTATATATTTTGTCAAATTAATTAACTTCGGCCCAACTAAATACAAAGTTCCTAATCAAGTATTCAGAACCTACAATTCGTTAATTATATGAAACATAATTTTGGTGCCGGACCAGGCATTTTACCTCACGAAGTTTTAAAACAAGCTTCAGAGGCTGTTATTGATTTTAATGGTACAGGATTATCATTGCTGGAGATCTCTCACAGATCAAAAGAATTTGAAGCAGTTTTGGATGAAGCTGTTGCATTGGTAAAAGAATTATTCAGTGTACCAGAAGGTTATTCGGTATTATTTTTACAGGGCGGCGCAAGTACACAATTTGCAATGGCTCCTTATAACCTGCTGCCATCAAACGGCAAAGCTGCTTACCTGGAAACAGGCGTATGGGCAAACAAAGCTTTAAAAGAAGCTAAATATTTTGGCGAAGTGGAGATTGTTGCGTCATCAAAAGCAAGCAACTTTACTTACATTCCTAAAGATTATACAATTCCTGCTGATGCGGCTTACTTCCACATTACATCAAACAATACCATTTATGGTACACAGTTACAGGAGTTTCCTAAATCACCAATCCCGGTTGTTTGCGATATGTCGTCAGATATATTTAGCCGCAAAATCAACGTTGCCGATTTCGGTTTGATTTATGCCGGTGCTCAAAAAAATATGGGCCCTGCAGGTGTTACTTTGGTGATTGTTAAGGATGAGATCCTGGGCAAAGTTGATCGTAAGATCCCGGCTATGTTGAATTACCAAACTCAAATTGAAGGTGGTTCTATGTACAATACTCCACCGGTATTTGCTATCTATGTTTCTATGCTTACTTTAAACTGGTTAAAGGCCAAAGGTGGTGTTGAAGCTATTGAGCAGGAAAATATTACCAAAGCAAGGGTATTGTATGAAGAAATTGAGCGCAACCCGATATTTAAACCTGTTTGCGCTGTTGAAGACCGCTCACACATGAACGTTACCTTTGTAATGGAAAATCCAGAACTGGAAAAACCATTCCTTAAACTATGCGACGAAAGAGGCATAGTTGGTATTAAAGGCCACAGAAGTGTTGGTGGTTTCAGGGCATCAATATATAACGCATTGCCAATAACCAGTGTTTACGCGCTGATTGACGTAATGCAGGAGTTTGCTGAATTAAATAAGTAGACGTCGTTCATTAGTTCACTGGTTCATTAGTTCATTAGGACTTGATGAATAAGCCCGGTGAACTATTAAACTAAATAAATTAACTCTAAATCGTTTATTAGTTCTCCGTTTGTTCATCAGGTTGTTAAATATTTAACGCAACATACCAATGAACCAATGAACTAATGAACCAATGAACTAACAAGATGATCAAAATATTAGCTAATGACGGTATCGACCCAATTGGGAAACAACTTTTAGAAGAAGCTGGTTTCTTTGTTGATACTAATAACATCCCACAGGATGAACTATCTGTTAAATTACAAGAGTACGATGCCATTACCGTGCGCAGTGCTACCAAAGTGCGTAAAGCATTAATTGACGCTTGCCCTAATCTTAAGGTAATCGGTCGTGGTGGTGTTGGTATGGATAACATTGATGTTGAATACGCAAGGGAAAAAGGCCTTAGCGTTTATAACACGCCTGCATCTTCATCATTATCAGTAGCCGAACTTGTTTTTGCAAGCTTATTTGGCGCGGTAAGATTTTTGCCAGATAGCAACCGTAAAATGCCTGTTGAAGGTGGTACCAAATTTAACGATCTGAAAAAAGCTTACGCAAAAGGTATTGAATTGCGTGGTAAAACTTTAGGGATTGTTGGCTTTGGCCGTATTGGCAAAGAAGTAGCTAAAATAGCTATTGGCGTAGGCATGGAAGTTTTGGCTTACGATTTGTTCCCTTTTAACCCTGAGTTGGATATTGTTTTAGGTGGTGGTACAACAGTAAAAGTAGCTGTTAAAACTTCAACCTTAGATGAGATCATCAAAACCGCTGATTTTATTACCCTGCACACTCCATTTATCGACAAAGCTCTTTTTGGCGCCGAAGAATTGGCTCAAACTAAAAAAGGTGTTGGCCTGGTAAATATCTCACGTGGTGGTTTAATTGACGAGCTTGCTTTGATCGACGCTTTAAACAGCGGCCAGGTTTCATTTGCTGCTTTAGATGTATTTGATAACGAACCAACTCCTCGCGAAGAGATCCTGAAACACCCTAAAATTTCCTTAACCCCTCACATTGGTGCTGCCACCAACGAGGCCCAGGAAAGAATAGGTGTTGAATTGGCTAATCTGATCATAGATCACTTTAAGAAATAATTTTAGCACGGATTCTACGAATTGATTCGAATTTCACGAATTAAATCGGGTACGAATTTTACGAATAAAACGAATGGCACGAATTCCTAAAGAGTTTGTGCCATTTGTGTTAAAAAAGCATCTCTAAAAAAATTTTGTCATCCTGAACGCAGTGAAGGATCTATTATTCGCTATACTTTTTCGCCCTGTACAGTCTGCAAATAGATGCTTCGTACCTACCCATGACGTATTCGCTAAAACCCCTTTTGTCATCCTGAGGAACGAAGGATCTACTCTCCACCGTGCTTCTTCGCCCTGTACTGTTTGCGAATAGATCCTTCGTTCCTCAGGATGACAAACTTTTTTAACGTCATTTCTCCTTCAGTGTCTCCCGGATTTTATCACTCAGGATGACAAACTTTTCAAACGTCATTTTCCTTTCAGTATCCCCCGGATAGTAAAACTTACAGCAATGATATAGTGTATTAGAGGTTGTAAGTCAAATCCTTCTCTGGTATCGTAACCGTATATCCTTCTTCTTCCAATGAGTTAGCCAGTAGTTTCATGCTTTCACCTTCGCCGTGTACCAGGAATACATTCTTCAATTTGGCTTTATCCTGCTGTTTTACGTTATCTAACAGGTCCTGGTGATCGCCGTGGGCGCTTAGTACATCTGTTTGTTTAATGGTGGCGTAAACAGCCAGTTCGCGGTCTTTAATGTGAACAATGGGATCGCCGCGCAATAAACGGTGGCCTAAAGTTCCTTTGGCGCAATAGCCGATGAAGAGGATCGTACAGTAATAATTCTGGATATTATAAAACAGGTGATCCTGGATACGGCCACCTTCCAGCATCCCTGCTGATGAGATGATGATACAGGGTTCGTAGTAGTTCGATATCTGCCGGCTATCTTTCAGGTTTTCAACGTAGGTAAGATTATCAAATTCAAACTCATCGCCTTTATCCTTATAAAAATCCTGAGCTTCCTGGTTTACCAGGCTATGATATTTTCTGAAGATGCCGGTTGCTATGGTAGCCATAGGACTATCAACAAAAACCTTAACCTGGGGCAACAAGCCTTCGCTGAAGATCTTGTTTAAAGAGTATACTAATGATTGGGTGCGCCCTATGCTAAATGCCGGGATAATTAAACGTCCTTGCTCTCTTACGCAGGCTTTATCAATAACCTCTATCAATGTTTCCTCTACCGATTTACCTTTGGTGTGGTAACGACCGCCATAGGTTGATTCTGATACCAGGAAATCAACAGGAGGTAATTCCTGCGGATCATTTAATACCGGGTAGTTTTTCCTGCCAATATCGCCCGTAAAGGCAATAGATTTTTCTTCGCCGTTCTCGATCACTTTTAAAACTGCTGCCGCGGCACCCAAGAGGTGACCAACCGGGATAAAAGTAAGTTCGATATTGCCGTTTATCCTGAAAGGGCGGTTAAAGCCTATGGTAACAAAACGATCAACCGTATCCATTACGTGTTTTTGCAGGTATAGGGGTTGCTGGCCATTGCCGGAGTTAAATTTCCCTTTACCACGTTTCCGGTTACCTTTAGCCTTATTCATGAATATACTTACAGAATCAAGTAAAAGCAATTCGGTAAGATCGGCAGTAGGAGGGGTGCAGAGAATCTGTCCGTTAAATCCCAACCTGACCAGGGTGGGCAAATTTCCGGAGTGATCGATGTGTGCATGCGTAAGTATTACAACGTCAATCTCTTCGGCGCGAAAAGGGAAGTTCTCGTTTGATTGTATGCTGCGGTCCTTCTCATAATCCAGCCCGCAATCTATTAATATTTTATATTGGTCAACCTCCAGCAAATGCATGCTTCCGGTTACCTGTTGGGCTGCCCCGTGTATGGTTAATTTCATTTTATAAGTCGATGGGCAATGGTCAATATACCATAGCCTCTAAATAACTTCTTGGGTTTTCGGTTTAATATCCGAACTTTTATTTAAATAATGATAATTCGTGAAAGATAATTACGAATTAGTTACTCTGCGATTCAAATTGCAGCTGGCTTAAATACCGGTAAAGTCCCTGCTCGTTGCCAATTAGTTCCTGGTGGCTGCCGCTCTCGATGATCTCACCTTTTTCCAGCACAATGATTTTATCAGCTTCGCGGATGGTTGACAAGCGGTGGGCAATGATAATGGAAGTTCGGTCTTTCATCAATTCTTCCAGAGCTTCCTGAACCAGGCGTTCTGATTCAGAATCTAATGATGACGTAGCCTCATCCAAAATCAATATTGATGGGTTTTTTAATAATGCCCTCGCTATGGCAATACGCTGGCGCTGGCCGCCAGAAAGTTTTACACCACGCTCGCCAACAATGGTTTCATAGCCTTCTGGAAAAGATGTAATGAACTGATGCGCGTTTGCACGTTTGGCAGCCTGTATAATATCTTCTTTTGAAGCATTGAGCCTTCCGTAGGCGATGTTTTCCATTATCGATCCGCCAAATAACAATACATCCTGCGGAACAATGGCCACCTGGTTACGGATATCGGTAATAGAATAATCTGCTGCCGGCCGGCCATCAAATAAAATTGTGCCGTTTTGCGGATGATAAAACTGGAGGATCAACGAAGCCATGGTTGATTTACCCGAACCGCTTGGCCCAACAATAGCCACTTTTTGCCCGGCAGAAGCATCAAAAGAAATGCCTTTTAAAATGGTAAGCTCTGACCTGGATGGGTAGGCAAACACTACATTGTTAAAAGACAGATCGCCTTTGATTAGTTTATCAACCTGGTTGTTGTTTTCGACCATAGAGATATCTTCGCCATGTTCGGCCAATATCTCCAGCACACGCTCACTTGCGCCTACGGCCTTTTGCAGGTTGGCATAAAGATCAGGGAAACTACCCATGGCTGCACCCACAAATATAGAGTACATGATAAACGTGGTTAAATCACCTACCAGAATTTCGCCATGACTAACCAATACCGAGCCATACCATATAACGCCCACAAATGTACCAAACAAACAAAATACAATAAACGAGGCAAAAATTCCGCGGAATTTGGCCCCTTTAACCGCTATATCAACAACATTTCGCAAAATTTTATCATAGCGCGTGGCTTCATACGCCTCATTTACAAATGCCTTTACATTAGCAATACCCTGAAGTGTTTCCTCCACAATGGTGTTTGATTCGGCGAGCTTGTCCTGGGCCTGGCGAGAAAGTTTGCGAATAAATTTTCCGAAAAACACAGCAAATGCTACCAGGAATGGCAAGATAGCCAGTAGGGCAAGGGTCAATTTAATAGATACTATTGCCAGTAAAATAACACTGCCCACCATGATCACTAATTGCCTGATGATTTCAGCAATGGTAGTTGTTAAGGTATCCTGTATTTGTGAAAGATCCGCAGATATACGGCTGTTCAATTCACCAACACGGCGGTTGGCAAAAAAGTTCATGGGTAGGGTGATCAGTTTAAAATAGGTATCCCGCCTGATATCGGCCAATGAGCGCTCGGCAACCTGTACAAACCATACCACTCTAAAAAAAGATATAAATGCCTGCCCAAACAATATGATAAAGCCAGCAATGGCAATTGCATTTAAGCTGTGCGGTAAATAAGGGTATTTAAATTTGCCCTGTGCTGCATCAATCAAAGCACCCAGTATAGCGGGGAATGCGAGGCCAACCAGGCTTGATATAAATAAGAATAGCATACCGGCTATAAATTTACCCCGGTAAGGTTTTATGTAGGTGAGCAGTTTCCGTATGTTTTGGATGCTTTGCCTGTTTATTTTTGCTTTAGGTAATTCGGTCTCGGTCTTAGCGCCACTGTTCAGTCGTCCTCTTGCCATTTATAGTTTTATAGTTACGAGCGCGAAATTACACCTAAACTTTATTTTTTTTGTAAATAAGATATAAAATTGACGCAAGCATGAGCGCAATTATAGTTATATAGATAAAGTTTGAGGTTCCCTTTTGCTCTGCAGCGGCTTTAAGCTGCGCATTTTGCGCGCTAAGTTTTTTTATGGTAGCTATAAAACCCTGGTTTATGGTTTCTGCCTCTTTACTGTGGCTTTGAATCTGCCTTTGTTGAAAAGCGCGGTACTCCAGTAATATCTTTAGCTCTTTATAAATATTGTCGTCCGTTTTTACGATATCCATCAAAATACTGTTTGACCGGCGGATATCATCTTTGGTTTGCAAACCAAAGATCCCAGTATGCTGACTTAAACTTTGGCTGTACTGCCCAAATTTTTGTTTACGTACGGCCAGCATGGAATTGATTTTTTTGCGCTGAAGCTGGTATGCAATTGAATCTGCATTAAACTGAGATTGCGCTAAAAGATCGCCCACCGCAAAAAAACACAGCAAGCCAAGCAGTATTAGTTTCTTCATATATTATACTTTACTGAAATTCAATGATCACTTTGTCATTAAGGTTTAAACCTAATAAACCGCTCGCGTTGCCTTTGTTTATAGCAATTTCTAAATGATCGCTGATGCCAAAAAGGCATAATTTTTCACCGATAGGGACTTCATTATAATGCCAGCTGAGGTGGTTAATGGTTTCGTTCCGCTTAAAATTGAGTACAAAACGCCGGCCTTGTTGCACATTATTAAAAAATTCCTTGGTAATATTGGTGATCACATTTTGGAACGAATCGATATAAATAACCACGCCTTTTATCAGGTTTTTCTCGATAACAGGCTGCAGGTTCATTTTGTTTTCAATTTCGTGTGTAGGGATGCCAATCTCGTTAAGTTTTCCACCTTTTGCGAGGTGACACGCTGCCTTAACAAAAATATCAGCCAGCGGAAAATGAAGGAATTTAAGATCCTGCATAATGTTGATCTCCACAATCTCTTCAGGGTCGGTATCAAACATCAGCGAGAAAATTCCATTATCGGCCCCTACAAAATAATGTTTTTTGTACCTTACTGCCAGGTACTTTGTATGATCACTATAAACAGTATCAATACCAATAAGATGCACAGTATCCTCGGGGAAGTAATAAAAACTGTTTTTTAATATAAACGCAGCCTGTTGTACGTTAAATGCCGCTACACTGTTGGTAATATCAACAATATTCACTGTAGGCAATAATTTATAGATGCTTCCTTTTAAAGTAGCCTGATAAATGTCCTTATCGCCCAAATCAGTAGTTAATGTTATTATTGCCATTAATTTTATAATATTTATTGCTAATCTTGTAATAGCATTTGAAGCTACAAATATTCAATTTTTAATTCATAAAAATCTGTAACTAAAAAATCAATTAGTATTGAACGAACTTAAGCTATCAATTGAAAACGTAAATCCAGCCGTATTGTGGGGGCCTAATAATGATCATTTTGAGATCATTAAGAAACAATATCCCAAGCTTAAATTAGTTGCACGAGGCAATGAAATAAAAGTTTTGGGTGATGATCACGAACTAAATGTTTTCCAGGAAAAATTCTCGCATCTGTTGCAACATGTAGAAAAATTCGAGAACCTGAACATTACCGATCTTGAACGTATTTTAGGATCAAAAGTTAATACCGGGCCATCTACAGACCAGGTAGCCGATAAATTTGCCAGTGGCGAGGTAATTGTTTTTGGCCCGAATGGCGTAATGGTGAAAGCCCGTACAGCCAATCAGCGCAAAATGGTTGATAGTATTAATACGAGCGATATTCTTTTTGCCATTGGGCCCGCAGGTACCGGTAAAACCTATACCGCGGTAGCTTTAGCCGTGCGCGCACTAAAAAACAAAGAGATAAAACGAATTATTTTAACCCGGCCGGCTGTTGAGGCAGGGGAGAACCTCGGCTTTTTACCCGGCGACCTTAAAGAAAAGATTGATCCGTATTTAAGGCCGCTGTACGATGCCTTGGATGATATGATTCCGGCGGAGAAATTGAAGTTTTACCTGGAGAACCGTACCATTGAAATAGCACCATTGGCATTTATGCGTGGCCGTACACTTGATAATTGTTTTGTGATATTGGATGAAGCCCAAAATGCTACCGATATGCAGCTCAAGATGTTCCTGACACGTATGGGGCCATCAGCTAAGTTTATAGTAACCGGCGATGTTACCCAGATAGATTTACCAAAAAAACAACAATCGGGCTTACATACCGCGTTACGCATACTAACGGATATAAGTGGAATAGAAATAGTATACCTAAGCGGCGAAGACGTAGTTCGCCATAAACTGGTACGTAAAATATTAGCAGCTTACGGAGATATACAATAGTGGAGTAGTATCAAGTAGTTGATTTAGTATCAAGTAGCCAGTATCAAGTATCAAGATTTTTAATCGTAAGAGTTAATACTTGCTACTTGATACTAATAACTTGCTACTGTACTTGCTACTTGCTACTTGATACTAACTACTTGATACTAAAAGAATGAACGCAATAAAAGAAACACATTTTAATTTCCCCGGGCAAATCGGCTACTATAAAGGCAAGGTACGGGATGTTTATACTATTGATAATAAGTACCTGGCTATGGTGGTATCTGACAGGATATCGGCATTTGATGTTGTACTGCCAGAAGCTATCCCTTATAAAGGACAAGTGCTTAACCAGATAGCTGCCCGTTTTTTAGAGGCAACAAGTGATATTGTACCCAATTGGGTTATATCCGTTCCAGACCCAAGTGTTACCATCGGTCGTATTTGCGAGCCTTTTAAGGTAGAGATGGTAATTCGTGGATATTTGGCCGGTCATGCCGCGCGCGAATATGCTGCTGGCCGCAGACAAGTTTGCGGAGAGGCCTTGCCCGAAGGCTTAAAGGAAAATGATATTCTTCCTGAGCCTATCATCACCCCAACCACTAAAGCATCAGTAGGGCATGATGAGGATATTTCAAAAGAGCAAATACTGGCTCAGCATATTGTAGCCGCAGATGATTATGAAAAGCTGGAAGCCTATACCAAAGCGCTGTTTAAACGCGGAACCGAAATAGCAGCGAAGCAAGGATTGATCCTGGTTGATACCAAATATGAATTTGGTAAGATTGGTGATGATATCTATCTGATTGATGAGATCCACACGCCCGATTCTTCCAGGTATTTTTACAAGGAAGGGTATGAGGAGCGGCAGCAAAAAGGAGAGCCGCAAAAACAACTTTCAAAAGAGTTTGTAAGGAAGTGGCTTATAGAAAACGGTTTTCAGGGTAAAGACGGGCAGGTTGTTCCTGTCATGACGGAGGAAATTGTGGAGTCTATATCTGAACGGTACATTGAGCTATACGAGCAAATTACAGGCGAGGCCTTCATGAAATCGGATACGGAGAATGTTTTAGCCAGGGTTGAAGGGGCTATAAAGCTCGCGCTTAATAATATGTAATTTTTATTTCCACGTAAAATAATCTTATCTTAGCTTAATAATCCCAGGAAGAATGAAATTTGCTGTCGATAAACACGAGAAATACATTTTGGTGAAACTCAATGAATCAAAATTGAATTCATTAGTAACTCCTCAGTTGAAATCCGAGTTGATATTGATCAATACGGAAGGACAAAGAAATATAATTCTTGATCTTTCACAAGTAAAATTTGCGGATTCATCCGGCTTAAGCAGCTTGTTGGTAGGTCATCGTTTATGTAAAAACGCCAGTGGCGTTTTTATACTCGCGGGTTTAAATGACGCTGTTTCGCGTTTAATAACTATATCTCAACTGGATAACGTACTCACTATAGTTCCAACTTCTGAAGAAGGCATCGACCTTATTTTTATGGAAGAGATTGAAAAGGAACTAAAAAAAGAATCAAGATAATCCAATGATTGTTTCCCGGGTATGAAATTTGAGTTAACAATACTTGGAAGCAGTTCGGCCACTCCCATTTTTAACAGAAATCCTTCAGCACAAGTGCTCAATATTAATGAGCACTTGTACTTAGTTGATTGCGGCGAAGGTACTCAACAGCAAATGCTGCGTTTTGATATCAAAGCAAGCCGTATCGATTATATATTTATAAGCCACCTGCATGGCGACCATTACCTGGGCCTGGTAGGCCTACTGTCGTCCATGCATCTAAACGGACGAAAAAAAAATCTTTATCTTTTTGGCCCTCCGCATTTAATGGAGATCATTGATCTGCAATTAAAATATTCAGAAACTACCTTGCATTTCCCTTTGGTGTTTACACAAACCAATGCTCAAAAAGCCGAAGTTATTGTAGATAATAATGATATCGTTGTAGAAACAATTCCGCTAAATCACCGCATCGATTGTACCGGTTTTGTCTTCAGAGAGAAGAAACGGTTACGGAAGCTGCGTAAGGAGGTAATAGAAGAAATAAAGATCCCGGTGCCGTATTTTACTGCCCTAAAAAAAGGTGCCGATTATACTTCACCATCCGGGAGGGTTTATAAGAATGAGGACCTGACCATTGATTCTGACGAGCCTAAATCTTATGCTTATTGTTCAGATACTTTGTACGGTGAACAATATTTTAAACAGATAGCGAACGCTACACTACTATACCACGAGGCCACTTTTTTAAATGATATGTTGGATAGGGCAAATGATACCCATCATACTACCGCATTACAGGCCGGTGAAGTTGCATTAAAAACAAATGCCAAAAGATTGGTGATTGGTCACTTCTCTGCCCGGTATAAAACACTGAATGAGTTACTTGATGAAGCTAAGAGCGTTTTCCCCGAAACCGAACTGGCCATTGAAGGAAGAATATTTAATATATAACAGACCTGAAACGGCTCTCGCACAATCAGGAAAATCTAAAAATTAAACTTTAATCCGCCCTTTTCAACTGTTTTGTGGATGGACATTAAACGTAATTCTTTAACGGGCTCTAAGAAGCTGTTTAGATTTGATTTATTAATGTTTTATACTTCTAATGAAGCACATATCTACACGTCCTTGCGAGGCACGAAGCAATCTCTAAGCTGTACAGAGGGGCTCTACAGTGCCAATCTGCTTATGTAGAGATTGCTTCGTACCTTACGGCAATGACAATCTATTTATTTATTTTTAGACAGCCTCTAAGAGTAATTTGATTTGAATGCCCGGTTAATTATCTTTTTTAAAGTGCCATTGGCTCGAAGATATTGTAACAACGGATTTTAATCCGTTGCTCATAAACCAAATGAAAATGAGTGCCATAGGCACGGTGCATTTTTAGGTAGATACCGGAATTTCCCATTGATTATATGCTAAATAACAGTTAACAGCAGAGAATATGGGCCGAACCTATGGTTCTTTTTATGTGCTGCTTCTTTTTCAACGGATTAAAATCCGTTGTTACAATATTAGCCGTGGCTATGCCACTGATTTATTAAAAAAGCAATCTTGACTCTTGCTAACAATCCTGACCCTGCAAAGTCCCAGAGCCTTCTTTTATAAAGTTGTTTGTACAAGAGGCACCTAAAGCCTATAGCGGAAAAATAAAAAGCTGAGCAGATATTATCTGCTCAGCTTTTTATTTTATATCGCGATATTGTTTTTAGTCCTTTTTACCACCAAAAACAGAGAAACTTACATAACGTTTTGGATGCGCTTTCAAGTCAATGAACAGGTTATTCAGGTTGTTTGATGCATCAGCCAGGTTTTTATAAACCTTATCATCATTCATTAACAAACCAAGTGTACCCTGGTTGGTATTTATCCTGGCAATAGCAGCCTGCAAATCGGCCATGGCTTTGTTAGCGTTATCCAGTGTGTTTTTAATGTTTGATGCGGCAACATCATTACTAACCTTTTCAAAATTGGATGTGATGCCGTTTACGTGTATCGTGCTGGTTTTTAAATTAGCAGATACTACTTCGGCATTTGAAAGTATGGCATCAATGTGGGTTGTTTGCGTACCCACCAAATTATCGATCTTTTTGGTAACACCTTCTAATGTTTGCAATGAGTTTGCAATACTCATGAAGCTGCGGTCAACATTTTTTTGAAAGTTTGGATTCAATATTTTGTTGATAGCGGCCAGGGATGAATCTAGCTTTGTCATTAACTGTTCGGCCTTTTTTTGAATTGGCTGCAGGCTTTCGGCCAGGCTTCCCTGTATATCGGCCTTCAAGGTGTCTTTGTTTTCGGCAAGTATTTTACTGTTGCCCAGTTCAAAAACTATAGCTTTACTGCCCAACAGGTCGGTGCTTTCCAGCTTTGCAAGGGTGTTGTTTGGCACATCGTATTTTTCTTCAATTTTAAATTCTACGATGGTGCGGCCATCTGGTTGAAGTTCCATTTTAGAGATCCTACCAATCTGGAATCCATTAACCAGCACAGGTTTTGATACGCCTAAGCCTTCAACGCTGTTATAAACTGCATAAAATTTATTTGATCCCGAAAAAACATCGTTACCCTTTAAAAAACTATATCCTAAAATAAGTATAGTAATGGAAATTACCGTAAGTGCTCCAATTTTTGTTTCGTTTGAAATTTTCATTAAGTAAGATTGTGATGTTGTTTAAATTCTTTGAGGGCACTTGCTTGTACCAGGAGCAATATTTGTTAACTTTTAATATACGTTTAACCTGCTACTTAAGTTTGGCAGAAAACGCAAAGTAAATGCTTTTATTATTGCGATACCTTTTCAACTTCGTTTTTATAGTTTAATAAAGCGCGTACTATTGAACTTACAATTTCATTTTGTCCATCTTCCGAGTTTAAGTATTCTTCGTCTTTAGGGTTATTTATATAACCGGTTTCTACTAAAACCGAGGGCATTGCGGTATGGCATAACACATATATACCCTGCTCCCTTAAGCCTTCACTTGGGCGGCCGTCTGTTTGCACAAACTCGTTGTTAATTAACGTGGCCAGCTTTATGCTTTGCTGCCTGAATTTTCTTTTATACTCATTGGTTAAAATGATGGTGATAGGGTCATCGGGGTCTAAGCCGGCATCCATTCCAGAATCTTCTTCAACCTGGTTGTGTATAATCGTCTTTTCTTCTTCTTTAGAACGGTGCAATCCGTACACCAATAATAAAACCCCTTTGCCAGAACGGTCTGGTAAGCTAACCGTGCGGTAAACTGGTTTATGATGTTTGGTGCCAACCTGTTCCCTTACGCGCCTGTCAGATAATGAATTGCAGTGTATGGATATGAAAATATTCCCTTTGTTTTCGTTGGCAATTTCCGCGCGTCTTTCAAAAGAAACATCATCTTCTGTTGTACGTGTTAAAACTGCTTTTACCCCCGTCATATCTTTTTCTATGGCATTTTGCAATTTTAAGGCAATGGCAAGCGTTACATTTCTTTCTGAAGAAAAAGAGCCGGATGCACCATGAGAGAAATGACCTTCTGTGCTTGAAGGTTTGCCACCGTGCCCCGCATCAATAACAATAGTTTTTATTTTAAAACCGCTATTAATAACAGTATCTGCTTTTATAAAACCATAAGATGTAACCGGAAAACATGAAACAAGTGCCAGCAAAACCGATAAACTATAAATGAATCTTTTCAATGCCCTATTTTTCATTATTTTTGAACGCTGTTAACTATATCTGCAAAAATACTATTCATAATCAATTTTGAAATTCATATCTCTTTTTTTTCTGCTTGCAATTATTTTGACGGTAAATGTACTTGTTGCTGAAAGCAAAGGTACATATAACAGGTATAGCCACAAATCTGTAGCAGATACTATTATCAAACTTGACACTAATAAGGCAAGAGATAGGAAACTCCTTAAAGTTAAGAAATCTAAGCAAAGTAAGGTAACCCAAAATGCCGACGGCCAGGGCTTAAACAATACCTTCAATATAACCCCTGCGGGTGATACAGTTCGTAAAGTAGATACGCCTAAAATTAAAAAGGCAGATGGAAAGCAACTTGCACCAGTAGGCAAAGGAGCGTTGCCGGCAAATGATACCACTAAAAAAAGCGGAGGCATACAATCAGAAGTTAAGGCTGTAGCCGAGGATTCAACCGTTGTTGACAACGAGCATGATATTTTATACCTGTATGGCCGGGCCAGGGTAACCTATGAAGATTTTGAGCTGGATGCAGATTATATAAGGGTTGATCAAAAAAATCACCTGATTTTTGCAAGCGGGAGTATTGATCCCCGCACCAAGCGTTACGTTGGCAGGCCATTATCCAAATCAAAAAACGAAAAGCCCATAGCATCAGATTCGTTGTTATTTAATTACACAACCAAAAAAGGAAAACTTTATAATCCCGCATCAGAGCAGGAAGGTAACTTTATATCTGGCGGGCAGGCAAAAAAATTAAATGAAACCGAGGTTGCTTATCGCAATGTAATTTTCAGTACCTGCGATTTGCCTTATCCCGATACACACTTTGGTATTGTGATAACCAAGGGTATTGGCGAAAAAAATAAGATCATATCCGGTCCGGCTTACTTGGAGATAGAGGGAGTACCCCTGCCTTTGGCGATTCCCTTCGGTTTTTTTCCGAAGCCCAACCAGCGAACCTCCGGAGTTATATTACCTACTTTTGGCGAAGATGCCAAGCTGGGCTTTAAACTGGCAGGTTTTGGTTACTACCTGGGCCTTAGCGATTATATGGATTTAACCACAACGGGTACAATTTACTCCAAAGGGTCATATGAAGTAAACTCCACTGCAAGGTACCTGGTACGCTATAAATACACTGGTAACTTATCTTTGAGTTATGGCTCGCATAACTACCAGTTACCCGGCGATCCCCCGGTGAAGGATATTCATATTGACTGGACTCATTCACAGGATCCTAATGCCAATCCCGGTTCAACATTCAGCGCATCGGTAAATGCAGGTACTTCGGGTTATTTTTCCCGCAACCCGTCAACCTCAAATTATAACGTAGTGACTGCCGCGCAAAGCAGTTTGCGTTCAAGTATATCTTACGGGAAAACATGGGCCGGTACGCCTTTTAACTTAAGTGTAGGTATCGGACACAGCCAGGATATCGCCCGTAAAACAATCACCATTGAGTTACCTACAATAGCCTTTGGTATGTCGTCAATCAACCCGTTCGATTCAAAAGATAGGGTGGGAGAACAAAAATGGTATCAAAAAATAACCGTTAGTTATAACTTGAACGCTACCAATAAAGTAAATGATATTCCCGAATCGGAGCTGTTTAAAAGCACCGTTACCAAGCGTTTGCAAAATGGCTTTCAACACCAGATCCCGGTAAGTTTGGGTTTAAATGTGCTTAAATATTTTCAGTTTAACAGTAGTGTAAATTATACCGAACGCTGGTATTTTCAATCAGTTAACAAAAGATTTGAGCGTGGCAGTATTTCCAGTTCAGATGTGCTACTTGTTGATACCTTGCAAGGGTTTAAACGTGCCGGTAATTATAGCCTGAGCACCGGTTTATCAACCAAGTTATACGGAACCATGAATTTTAAGCATGGTAATTTAAAAGCTATCAGGCACGTAATGACGCCATCCCTCGGGTTTGGTTATACGCCCGATTTTTCGGACCCAAGCTATGGATATTATAAAACTGCGGTAAGTACGGCAAGTATCCCTTATCCTTACACCTATCAAAAATACTCTATTTTTGAAAACGGGGTTTACGGCTACCCATCAAGCGGTAAGCAGGCAGGTATCAGCTTTGCATTGGATAACACCATTGAGGCCAAATTAAAAGCTAAAAGTACAGATACATCAGGTACAGATAGGAAGATCACGCTACTGCAGGGCTTGTCTTTTTCAACCTTTTATAACTTCGCTGCCGACTCACTTAAACTGTCAAATATTCAATTTTCTGGTCACACCGCATTGTTTAAACAAAAGGTGAATGTTAGTTTCAGCGGATCATTTAACCCTTATGTAGTTAACGTTCGTGATTCTATTTCAAATAATACTATAGTGCGTACTAGTACACTTGTTAATAAATACCGATGGTCTAACGGTCAGTTTCCGCAATTAAACGCACTTAGTATTTCTATGAGCGGCAGTTTAAATTCCACTTCGGCAAAAGCTCCGGGAACGCCTAATGTTAACACCTTGCAAAATATAGGTGCGCAACAAGCTCAACGGTTAGCGTTGATTAACAGCGATCCTAACTCCTATGTGGATTTTAATGTGCCATGGAATATCTCCTTAAATTATAGCTACAGCTATAGTAATTTTCTTAACCAGGTATCAACAAGTAATACGCTCATGATCAGCGGTGATGTAAGCATCACGCAAAAATGGAAAATACAGTACTCTACTAACTATGATTTTAAGGCAGCCAAACTAAGTAGCGCAACATCATTTTCTATTTATCGCGATTTGCATTGCTGGGATCTTTCGTTTCAATGGGTGCCATTTGGTTATTTAAAATCATATAATGTTACCTTAAAAGTTAAATCAACCATTTTACAGGATTTAAAACTGAGCAAACGAAACGATTATTCAAGTAGCAGGAATTTTTATTAATAAATATGCTGGCAGAGATTATAACCATAGGCGACGAAATACTTATTGGGCAAATTGTTGATACCAACTCGGCCTGGATGGCCAGGGAGTTGAATAAAATAGGTATCAGGGTTAAACAAATTTCATCGGTATCTGACGATAAAGATCATATACTGAAAGCCCTGGCCGAAGCTGCCACACGTGCAAAAATTATATTTATTACCGGTGGTTTAGGGCCAACAAAGGATGATATCACCAAGAAAACACTGGCCGAATATTTTGGTGTTGGTTTTGTTGAAAACAAGGAGGCGCTTGAAAACGTGGAGCGCATATTTGCTAAATACAACCGCCCTTTACTTGATGTTAACAGGCTACAGGCGCAGGTTCCTGCTAATTGCGAGATCATATTAAACAAGAACGGCACAGCACCGGGTATGTGGTTTAACCATGAAGGTGTTATTTATATTTCAATGCCCGGCGTACCCTTCGAGATGATGTACATGATGGAAGGTGAGGTGTTACCTAAAATAATGGCTAATTTTAAGCTGCCATCCATCATTCATACAACACTTTTAACAGTGGGCGAGGGGGAATCATTTTTAGCCGAACGGATAGCCGATATCGAAAACGAACTCCCGCATTTTATTAAATTGGCTTATCTGCCTAAATTGGGCCAGGTAAGGTTACGTTTAAGCGCTTTTGGCGAAGACGAGGAATTACTTCAAAAACAAGTTGATGTTTTTGCCGGTAAGATCATTGAACGGATAGGTGCTGTTTTTGTGGTTGATAAAGATATCGCTTTAGAAAAAGCTATCCTGGATAAGATGACCGAAAAAGGTCTCACCTTATCCATCGCCGAAAGTTGCACCGGTGGATATATTTCGCATTTATTTACACAGCATCCAGGCTCGTCAAAAGTGTTTTTGGGCGGCGGAGTTACTTACTCCAACGGGTTAAAAGAACATATATTGGGGGTAAAACACCAAACCATTGAAAAATTTGGGGCTGTAAGTGAACAAACCGCGAAAGAAATGGTAGACGGCGCCCTATTAAATTTCAAGTCGGATTTTGCCATATCCGTAACAGGAGTGGCTGGGCCGGATGGCGGTACTGTTGACAAACCCGTTGGTACAGTGTGGATTGCGGTTTCGGGCAGGGGTAAAATGTTGATAAAGAAATACACATTCGGCAATAAAAGGCAACAAAACATTGAACGGAGTGCTGTAATGGCTTTATCAATGTTGAATACTTTACTAACAGAAGTTGCAGATTAAGGCTCAAAATTCATAATTTTGAGCAAAAGTATAAACTGTAAAAATGGCCAAATACCAACTGTTATTGCCAAAAATGGGTGAAAGCGTTGCGGAAGCAACCGTAATTAAATGGAATAAAAGCCCAGGAGATCATGTTGATGCCGACGAAGCAGTAATGGAAATTGCAACTGATAAAGTTGATTCAGATGTGCCCTCCCCGGTATCTGGTAAATTGGTTCAACAATTTTACCAGGTTGATGATGTAGTGCAGGTAGGTGCGGTAATCGCAATTATAGAAACTGAAGAAAAAGAAGCTGCCCTTGAGCCCGAAATAGCTCCTGCGCCGCCGGTTCATGAAGCCTCTTTAGCACCATCTGTTACAGTAACTGAGCAAGCTCCCGTAACTCCGGTTGCTGAAGTTCAAGAGGCTGTAGCGCCAGAACAAGAATCCAATACACCTATTGATATACCGGGTATTGCTCAGTTGGAGCAATTAAGCACTTCGGCCCAGGAGCAAACGTTCAAAAGCGAAGGCAGATTTTATTCGCCACTGGTACGCAATATTGCCAGCCAGGAAGGTATCAGCGTGCATGAACTTGATCGTATACCCGGAACTGGTTCGGAAGGCCGGTTAACTAAAGATGATCTGTTAAGTTATATTCAACATAAGCAATCGCCTGCTGCGCAAACTGTGATACAGCCAGATGTATTTGCGACAGCTAAAAATACAGAACGATCTGCAGAGGCCGCTCCCGGGATGAGTGCCAATGGCTCTGTTGAACCCAAAAGGGAAACTTTGCCTGTAAATGAACCGGCACCAGTTGCAACGCTGCAAAAAGCTGCCGAACCTGTAACAGAAAAAGCTGGTATAGCCCAGTCATTGCCGGCAACTTCGGTTTCGGGTGGTGATGAAATAATTGAAATGGACAGGATGCGCCGCCTTATTGCCGATCATATGGTAATGAGTAAGCAAACCTCGCCGCATGTTACCTCTTTTGTTGAGGCTGATGTAACCAGCCTGGTGTTGTGGCGCGAAAAGGTAAAGAACAGCTTTGAAAAGCGGGAGGGCGAAAAAATAACATTTACCCCGATATTTATTGAAGCTGTTGTTAAAGCGATCAAGGATTTCCCGATGATCAATATTACGGTAAATGGTACGCAGATCATAAAAAAAGCTAATATTAATATCAGCATGGCAACTGCCTTGCCAAGTGGTAACCTTATTGTGCCTGTAATAAAAAAGGCCGACCAATTAAACCTGCTTGGAATAACCAAAGCGGTTAATGATCTTGCAAACAGGGCCCGTATCGGGAAACTATTACCGGATGATGTAAGAGACGGAACCTTTACTATTACAAATGTTGGTTCGTTTGGTAATGTAATGGGTACGCCAATTATCAATCAGCCACAGGTAGCTATCCTGGCGGTTGGCGCCATCAAGAAAAAGCCGGCCGTAATTGAAACTCCCGAGGGTGATGTTATCGCTATAAGGCATATGATGTTCCTGTCGTTATCCTATGATCACCGTGTAGTTGATGGTGCATTGGGCGGATCATTTGTACGCAGGGTTGCCGATTACCTGGAGAAATGGGATTTGAACAGAGAGATATAATTCACCACAATATATAATGCAAAAAACAGGCTAAATCAGCCTGTTTTTTGCATTATATAGCTTTTGTTAAAATTGTATGCAACACCCTATCTGTCATGCTATTTCACTAACTCAAAACCCCAATCTTTTCCTTTATCCACGGCAGGCACACCTTTAGCCATCCAAACCGGCATAGGGTCGCCTTTTAAATAGTGATCAAAAAACTGCTGTTCGCGAATAGTGATATCCTTACGGTTTTGGCGTTGTACCAGGTTATGGGCTTCGCCATTATATTGCAATAGCCAAACAGGCTTATTGAGGCGACGCAAGGCAGTAAACATTTCTATTCCCTGGTACCACGGAACGGCGCCATCGGCATCATTGCTCATAATCATTACCGGGGTTTGCACTTTGGGTAACTGAAACAGTGGTGAGTTTTCAATATACAGTTCTGGTTTTTCCCAAAGCGTAGCACCTATGCGGCTTTGTGTTTTTTCGTACTGGAACTGCCGGTTAACGCCCGATTCCCACCTGATGCCCCCATATGCTGATGTCATGTTTACCACTGGTGCACCTGCCCATGCTGCGGCGTACATATTGGTTTGGGTGATTAGGTATGCCACCTGGTAACCTCCCCAGCTTTGTCCCTGGAGGCCAATATGAGCGCCATCAACCCACGTGTTTTTCTTTAATGATTCAACACCCGAGTTAATAAATTCAACGGCTGACGCGCCTGGATGGCCGTTTTCATAGCTGATATCCGGTGCGAAAACTAAATACCCGTTACTCACAAAAAAAGAAATAGGTAAACGCGAAGGGGTTGGGGCGGGAGCTATATAATTATAAAGGCCCTCAGATAGTTTTTCATAAAAGTAAACGATCATCGGGTACTTTTTATTCGGGTCGAAATCCTCTGGTTTATATAAAATGCCTTTTGATTTATAGCCCTTTGGAGTAGCCCACGTAACCAGCTCTGCCGTACCCCAGTTGTATTGGACCTGTTGAGGATTGATGTCGCTTAGCTTTATCTCTTTTTTTAAATCTGTTGATACGTAAAGATCGGGAGGCAGCTCATAATTGCTTTTAGTGTAAATGTAAATGGCCGCATTTTTAGCACGAGTTAAATCGTTATAGCTTAATTTACCCATGTTCACCTTTTCGGGGGCACTTTTGCTTTCGGGAGTTTTTACAAAATATCCCCATTGTTTGGTTTCCTCATCCTGGGCCAATAGCCACATTACCTGTTTTGATGGAATGAATTTTTGCTCGGGATCGGTCATGTTATACCTGATGATCAATTTGTTTTTACGACCAATGCCATTTGTGAAATTGGTTGCAACACCAGTCGCAGGGTCAATGCTCCAGATATCATACCTGTCATATATCAGTACCGCTTTATCATCCTTTGTCCATCCGGCCAAACCATAATCAGAGGCATAATTGGGGACATCATTCAATTCATCGCCCAGTTTGGTGCCGATTGACTTTGTAAGGTTGGTTTTGGTACCGGTACTGATGGTATAACTGTACCATTGCTGGTCGTTAAAATTGAACCAGATTACATACCGGCCATCCGGGGAGATTCTGTATCGGGCCTTTACCCCCGAGCTGATCAATCTCTTATTGCCGCTTTTTGTGTCGATTAAAATGGCCTGTTGTTTGGTATCGCCTTCCCATTGCGATTGTACACGTGCGCCGGTATCGGTTACTCCTAAAACATACCGGGCGTTTTTATTTTCGGCTACAAAAACTTCCTGTATGGCCTTACTGCCTAATTGCACTTGTTTAGATTCCGGATCTTCGGGACGGATAACTGCCAGGTAACTTCGCTTCAATTCGGTTTGCAGGTTTTTAAGTTGTTGCGGCTGTAGATAATCGTCCTTGTAATTCCAGATATCAAGTTTGGCCACTTCAAAATCAACAATGGTGGTATCCGCAGGTTTAGGGATAGGGGCAGTGCCGAAGAATAAATTAGCACCGCTTTTACTAAAATAAACCTTTCCGTCTCCGCTCACCGCCCATTTGGCGGGCATAGTTTCCAGGCCTTCAGCGGCAATCACCGTAGCGCTGTCCCTGGTTAAGTTATAGTAATATAGTTTAAATGGTTTCACCAGGGCTTTCTCTGGATTTTTCTCTGCCGCAAAAGCTACCTGCCGGCTGGCATCATCAATAGTGATACTATGATAATTGCCCCTGCCTGTGCTGATGGCTTTAACCGTGTTTTTATCAATGTCAAACACATATAATCCCGAGATGGTTTCCTTTTGTTTTAACGGAGCAGTAACAGCAAATGCTACCAGTTTACCGTTTTTACTTACCTGGTAATCGGTAACATATTTAAAGGTGCGGTTTGTGTTGCCTGTTAATTGTTTTACGGTGAGGTCAGTCCCCTCGCGGGTAGGCGGCGCAATGGTTGTACTTATCGCTTTTTTTGAAGTATCATTTGATGCAGGCTTTTTTAATGTATCGCCTGCGGCGAGATAGGCGATAACATCAGCATTCTCGGCAATTTTAAAACTCCTCACAGCGGGGATTTTTGTAATGGTTTTGGTTGCAAGCGAGATAAACCCCAGGGTATCCTTGGGGAATTCTGCCTGTTTTTTCTTCTTGATCTTAGCCTGGCGGGTATCTTTATAAAACGGCCTCACGCGGAACACTGCGAATTTGCCATCGCTGGTAAAACGTGCAGTATCAGCCCTTGAGATATGAACATTGCCGGTATTTTTTGAGCTGGTGATCACCAGCTCGGCATCGCCTTCCTGCGGTTTTATAACATATAGAACCCATTTACCATCATTGCTGATGCGCTGATCGCTTATACTTTGCCATCCATCGAAAACAGAATGATCTAATGGTTTTTTAGAGGTCTTTTGGGCAGATGCATTAAAGCAGATTGCAGATAAACAAATAATTAGTAAAATTCTACCCATGTCAACCTTGTTAAGCATTAAATATGCTCAAAATAGCCGGTTTATTAAAATTAGCCACGGGAAAGTTACAAACAAGGTGAGAGGTGAAGGGTGAAAGGAGAAAGGAGAAAGGTGGAAGGAGAAAGGTGAAAGGAATTAGAGGGTGTAAAATAACCTTTTGCCTTTCACCTTTTACCTTTAGCCTTCTATATCATTGCCTTATTTAGCGCTTTAATGGCTTCCGCAAAATCTTCACGGGCTACCAGGAATTGGATATTTACTTTACGCAGGGCAAAGCCACAGCTTTTTATATTGATGCCATGCTTGGCTAAGGCTGTTGCTGATTTGGCCAGTAAGCCGGGCTGATCCATGTTGGAGCCTATTAGGCAAACCATGGCCATCTTCTCAACGGTTACCTTTTCGTAATCATCTTCCAGTTCCTGTATCAGTTTTTTGTTGTAGTCCTTATCCCATATCACAATGGAGATACTATTGGCACTGGTGGCCTTAAAAGTATAGCTAACGCCGTATTTGTAAAACAGCTGCATGATATGGAAATCGGTACCTACATTGCCCACCATTGATGGGTCGTAAATATCTATCATCATCACTCTTTCGGTACCTGTAATTACCTCAACACGCTTTTTATCGCAAATGTATTCGCGGGTTATCAGTGTGCCGGGGTGCTCTGGCTGGAAAGTGTTTTTGATACGCAGGTCTATATCATTAATCTCCAATGGCTTTGATGCCTTTGGATGGATAGCTTCCATACCTACGTCGGCTAATTGATCGGCTACATCATAATTAGTATTACCCACCGGAAAACAATTTTCAACACCAACCAGGTTAGGATCGGCAGTGCATAAATGATATTCTTTGTGGATGATGGCTTCCTGCGGTTTTACGGCTACAGCGATTTTGCTAAAGGTAACCTCAGAGTAGCCGCGGTCAAACTCGCGCATAATACCTTCTGTGCCCTTGGCGTAACCTGTTACAATAGAGATTGTATCCTCAAAATTGATGTTTTGTAAGTCTTTTTTGATCCGTTGATCTATGGTAAAGGACCGGTGATCATGAAAACCGCTTAAATCAACAAACGTGGCATTGATACCCATGTTTTGCAAGATATTGGCAAAGTTAAAAGCCGAATGACTTTCGCCTATCGATGCCAGGATCTCCCGTGCCGCCAGTAAAATATCATCTTTATTTACATAACCCGATGCCAGGATATTAGCTATATTTTCAAGATAGGTTTGTGCATCTTTAAGGCGTTGCTCAATAAACGCATCGGCTTCGGCAATGTTTAGGCCAAGGCTTTCATAACTTTTATTGATCTGTTTTAGCTTAACAATAAGCGCATTTAAGGGCTTATGAAAATCCTTGTAGGTTGCCAGGCGGTGATAAACCCCCGGAGCACCGGTTTTCTTATTCTCCAACAGGAGGTTGGTCACTCCCGAAAATGCAGATACTACAAATATGCGGTTGTACAATTGCTGCCCGCTGCGTTCAAACAGAACGATGTTTTTAATAACATCGCCCAATGCGGTCATTGATGTGCCGCCGATTTTTTCTACTGTTAACATGCTAAAAAATAAACACTGTATAAGTGTATGTGCTAAAAACTATACCAATGCGATAGCATTGGTATAGGCACTTTTAAGAAATTGAATATTAGGTTTTTATAATTGGTTAGTATTTTAAGAGGGTTATCAAATTGATAGCCTGGTTATCAAAATCAATGAACGTCCTTCTTGTAAAGATCACCGGCTTTTTCGGCGGATAATTTAATACCCTTTATCATTGCCGAGCTAAAACCGTTATGTTCCATCTCATTTAAACCTGCAATGGTACATCCGCTTGGCGAAGTAACTTTATCAATTTCCTGCTCGGGGTGTGATGACAATTGTAGCAGCAGGTCGGCGGCACCCTTGGCTGTTTGAGCAGCCATTTTTAAGGCATCACCCGCGTGGAAACCAATTTCGGTACCTCCCTGTGATGCGGCGCGAATGGAGCGCAGGAAAAAAGCGATGCCGCAGGCGCAAAGCGCGGTGGCTGAGGTCATCAGTTCCTCATTGATCTGGATGCTTACACCAACTGTATCAAAAAGTGATTTAACCAGGTTGATGTTTTTATTGGTACCGTTATCAGTAGCAATACAAGTCATGGAATGCCCAATGGCTATAGCTGTATTTGGCATAGCGCGAATCACCTGTACGTTAAGATCAAGCTGCTGGCGAATATCATTACAGCTCACACCCGAAATAACAGATATCAACAGCTGTTTTTCGGGCTTTATAGATGGCCTTATTTCATCCAATAATTTGTTAAGTTGTTGTGGAAGTACGGCCAATACGATGATATCTGATTTTTTAACCGCTTTTAAGTTGTTATCAGTTGTAGCGTAGCCTTCTTGTGCATATTCTGCCAGTGCTGCCACATTTCTGCGCGTAAGCGTAATTTGCTGGGGCTTGCAGATACCAGCTTTTACCAACCCTTTGGCTAATGACAGCCCTATATTTCCAGAGCCTAAAATGGCTATTTGCTGTGATGCATTCATGCGTTTTTACTTAAACGTGTTCCAAATGGTTTGTTATTCTTTAAATTCCCTAATTCGTCGCTTTTGCCAATGATAACTGCCTGTACACCGCATGCGATAGCGGTGAAAGCATTATCCAGTTTTGGCAACATTCCACTATGTATAATCCGTTGTGTTTTTAATTCTTCATAATGCGCAGGGTTAATTTCCCTGATCAGCGAATCATCATCATCAATATCCTGTAAAACCCCCCTTTTTTCGAAACAATAAATTAAGGTTGTTTCATATAATGATGATAGGTTAACCGCCAACGCTGATGCTATTGTATCGGCATTGGTATTTAATAGCTGGCCTTCGCCATCATGTGTTATAGCGCAAAAAACAGGGGTAAAGCCTGCTTCCATCAAACGGCTTATATTATCCGGATTGATGGAGTTTTCGTCGATATCTCCTACAAAACCATAATCTATAGTTTTTACCGGGCGTTTTTTGGCACGTATAAAATTACCATCGGCCCCGGTTAAACCTATGGCGTTATTACCAAAGCGTTGTAACTGCGCTACTATATTCTTATTAATCAGGCCGCCATAAACCATGGTTACCACTCTTAACGTTTCAATATCAGTTATTCTCCGGCCATCAACCAATCGAGCCTCAATGCCCAAATCCTCAGCGACTTGGGTAGCAACTTTACCGCCGCCGTGTACCAATATTTTAAATCCATCTAACTTTTCAAAATCCCTTAAAAAATGATATAGGTTTTCTGAGTTATCTATAACGTTTCCACCTATTTTTATAACATACAGGCTTTCTTTAGTTGTTATTTTAGTCGATTTTATAGGATCTGTCACACTTTTGTTCATTCTTCACATTAATTTAACACCAGCTTTGCCAATTTACTACCATTTTAAATAGAAATCTGTTAAAAATAGGAAATTATCGTGTATTTTTTACTGAAATGACTAAAAAATGATTATTTACTTACAGTATTATAAGTTTACAATTTGATTATGAAATAATTAGTAAACTTGAAATTAAGGCATTAAACTTGTTGTAAAATTTACTTATGGATAAAAAGAAAAGTGCCAAGCCCCGTGTAGTAATTGTTGGCGGTGGATTTGGCGGACTTGAATTAGCTAAAAATTTGAAAAATGCGCCAGTAGATGTTTTATTGCTGGATAAACATAATTACCATACTTTTCAACCTTTGCTTTACCAGGTTGCTGCAGGTTCAATTGCTGCCGATTCTATCGGCTTCCCTATTCGCAGGATCTTTACCAAACAGGATAATTTTCGTTTTGCGCTAACTGAGGTTCAGGAAATTCATCCTGAGAGCAATACTCTTACAACTGATGTGGGCACTGTATATTATGATTACCTGGTTTTAGCTACCGGATCAAATACCAACTTTTTCGGCAATAAGGAAATTGAACATTTTGCCATGCCCATGAAGAATATACCCGAGGCGCTAAACTTACGCAGCCTGATTCTTCAAAACCTGGAAATGTCATTAATAACCAAAGATCCGGAAGAAAAGGCGGCGCTAATGACCTTTGTAGTAGTAGGAGGAGGCCCCACAGGTGTTGAGCTTTCTGGTGCACTGGCAGAAATGCGGCAGCTGATACTGATGAAGGATTACCATGGTTTAAGAAAGCATAGCATGAAGGTTTACCTTGTAGAAGGTAAGGCGGAGTTACTTGCTGCTTTCTCGCCCGCGGCATCTGCCAAAGCCAAAAAGTTCCTGAAGGATATGGATGTAACTATTTTTAACAACGTACACGTAGAGAGTTACGATGGTGCGCTGCTTAAAATAGACGATGGCACTACCATACTCACCCGCAACGTTTTATGGGCTGCCGGGGTAAAGGGTGAGGTGCCTGCAGGTTTGCCAGAACAAAGTATTGTGAGGGGAAACCGGATACAGGTAGATGAAATAAACAAGGTAAATGGTTATGCCAATATTTTTGCCATAGGTGATGTTTCCGCCATGATCACTCCCGAAACGCCAAACGGGCATCCGGGTGTAGCACCAACGGCTATGCAACAAGGCGAATGGCTTTCCAAAAATCTGGTTCGAATTTTAAAAAATGAACCCACTGTTCCGTTTAAATATAAAGACAAGGGCTCGCTGGCTACCATAGGCCGTAACAAGGCCGTGGCCGATTTGGGGAGGCTTCATTTCCAGGGATTTTTTGCATGGCTACTTTGGGGATTTGTGCATTTAATGTCCTTAGCCGGTTTTACCAATAAAGGAACGGTATTTTTTAGTTGGGCTATTAATTATTTCACCAAGAACAGCGATAACAGGTTGATTGTGCGGTATTTTAATTTAGAAACCCGCATGACAGATCCCGAGTCGAAGTAAAAAGGCGTTATTTTTTAAAACATTATGGCGTTTGTTTTCTTACTGAATTATTAAATGCCTATGGATCTGTTTGTTGTAATTACTTTGTTGGTTATTGTAAGTGCCTTTTTCTCGTATATAAATGCGCGCTTTGTTAAACTTCCAGGTACTATTGGAACCGTTTTGATAGCAACCATTGTTTCGATAGTTATATTGGTTGTTGATAAGTTAGATCCTCATACTGCCAAATATTTAACTACGCTTACCAAGAATATCGATTTCTCCAAAGTAGTACTTAATGTTATGTTGGGTTTCCTGCTTTTTTCAAGCGCTTTTAACCTTGATGGTAAAAAGCTGAAAAAAGAGATGCGCCCTGTATTTGTATTAAGTACGTTAGGTGTAATCATATCAACTGCTGTTTTCGGATTTCTTCTGTATTTCCTGGCGCCTTTTTTTCATATTCATATGCCCCTTATGTATTGCTTGTTATTTGGGGCATTGGTTTCACCAACAGATCCGGTGGCGGTATCGGCGATCATAAAAAACTCCAAACTTCCGGCTCACCTCGAAACCATTATCTCGGGCGAATCGTTGTTTAATGATGGTATAGGGCTGATCCTGTTCGTAATTATTTTGGAGATAACAAAAGTTGGAGAGAGCAATATCGAGGCATCACAAGTTTTGTTGCTCATCGTTAAAGAAGTTTTGGGGGGGATATTGGCCGGTGCATTCCTGGGTTACGTTGCCCAGCGATTAATGAAATCGGTTAAGGATTTTCAAACCATCGTATTAATTTCATTGGCGCTGGTTATGGGTTTATCGGTATTGGCAACCATTTTTAGTTTCTCGATACCTTTATCGATAGTAACCGCGGGCCTGTTTGCCGGCAGCCACTCCATAAACCAGGATAATAAAGAAAAATCACACGAGTCGCTGGAGAAATTCTGGCAATTGGTAGATGAAATGCTGAATACCATCCTGTTTGTAATGATAGGCCTGCAGCTTATCAACTTACCATTTGTAAATAATTATTGGGTTACGGGAAGTATATCTATTGTATTTATATTGTTGGCGCGCTGGCTAAGCATTATGCTGCCGCTTACCTTTTTGCGCCACTCTTTAAAGGTAAACTATAGCAATATCAATGTAATGACCTGGGCCGGACTAAGAGGAGGGATCTCCATTGCGCTGGCTTTAACATTGCCCGATACACCTTACCGCCACTTGATATTATCCGGCAGTTATTTTATTGTGATATTTTCGGTAATTGTGCAGGGTTTAACGCTTAATGCCATGATTAACAGGTCCGCCAAATTTATAGGTTAAGCCTATTTTAATTTTGACATATATTTAGCGATCTCGCTCTCATTAGTGTCTTGACTTTTATCTAAAGAATTAATGATATTATCTCTCTCTATAGCCGAGCGATTTTGACTTAGCTTTTGTTTGCCCTGCAGGTCATCAACAACAATTTCAAAAGCTACTATACCTTTCATCATTTTTTGTTTGTACTCTTCAGGTAAACTATTCCATTGTTGAAGGTAGCCCGGCTCGTAGTTGCTTATCATTTTGCTAAGCAGGGTAGCTGTTTCTTCACCCTCTGGTATCAGTGTTGCTTTGCCATAGGCGTGTACTGCTAAATAATTCCAGGTAGGTACGTTGGTTTCTTTCTCGTAATTTGCGGGTGATATATAGGCGTGAGGCTCGGTAAATATTACCAAAATAGATTTACCTATAATTTGACCAGCCTGGGGATTTGCTTTTGCAAAATGCGAGAGCAAAACTATTTTATCGCCGCGAAGCTCAACCAAAAAGGGGAGGTGTGAGGCTACCGGCACATCATCTTCTGCCGTAACTATGGTTGCAAAACTATACCGTTGCATAAAGCTGATGGCTTCCTGCTGGTTGGGGAATTTATTGAAAGACGGAATATACATAGAAAAGAGTCAAGATATAAGATTCAAGAAACAAGACTTGTATAAGTCTATCCAAGTTACAAACTTTCCAACATCTGCTTTAACACAGCTTGTGCAGCCCAAACGCGGTTTCCGGCTTCATGTACAACAATTGAATTTGGGCCATCTAATATTTCATCTGATAACTCCAGGTTGCGGCGTACAGGCAGGCAATGCATTACTTTGGCATCATTGGTTGCCTTCAGCTTTTCGGTAGTTAGCATCCACTCTTCATTTTTACCCAGTATATTACCGTAAGGCTCATATGCCGACCAGTTTTTGACATAGATAAAATCAGCGCCAGCTAAAGCTTCGTCCTGATCATAGGTTATTTTGGCACCTTGTGTAAAATCGGCACAAAGCTCATATCCTTTAGGTTGAACTATAGTAAAATCAACATCGGCTTTACACATCCATTCAGCAAATGAATTAGGAACCGCCTGTGGCAACGGTTTTATATGAGGCGCCCAGGTTAATACAACCTTTGGGCGCTCAGTAGTTTTTAATTCTGTTATGGTTACTAAATCCGCTAAGCTTTGCAAGGGGTGGCGGGTGGCCGATTCCAGGCTCACCACCGGTACTTTGCAAAACTCCACAAACTTGTTAAAAATCATTTCGCTGTAATCTTCCTCGCGGTTGCGCAGGCCAGGGAATGAACGCACGCCTATAATGTCTGCATATTGTCCCATAACACCGGCAGCTTCACGGATATGCTCTACTGTTGATCCGTCCATGATCACGCCGTCGCGCAGCTCTAATGCCCAGCCTTCCTTATCTATATTAAGCACCATCACATTCATACCCAAATTAAGCGCTGCTTTTTGAGTACTCATACGTGTACGCAAACTTGGGTTTAAAAACACTAAAGCCAGTGTTTTATTTTTACCCAATTGCTGATGAGCATAAGGATTCTGTTTAAGAGCCAATGCCTCTTTTACAAGTGCGTTGATATCAGTAACATCATTTACAGAAGAAAATAATTTCATGAGCCTTATTTAATAATGATTTTGCAAATTAATATTTAGTTAAAAGTCGCCGCCAACAGGGGATGATTTAGAAAGAGCTTATTGATTTAAAACATTTACAAATGCTTCCAGGAACCTATCGGCATGTGCTTTAGTCAGGTTAAGTGCCGGCAGTAATCTTACTACATTTGGCTTGGCCTCACCGGTAAAAATATGATGTTTAAATAAAAGTTCTTTACGTGCATGCGCCAATTCTTCCGGCAATTCAATACCTATCATCAAACCACGACCCCTAACTTCCTTAACTTGTTCCAGCTTTTTAAGCTCTTTTATCAGGTATTCGCCAACGGTTGCAGCATTTTGCATCAGGTTATCCTGCTCCATTACCTCAAGCACCGCTAAACCAGCTGCACAAGCCAAATGGTTGCCACCAAAAGTGGTGCCCAACATGCCATAAGCAGGCTGTATTTTTGGCGAGATAATGATACCACCAACCGGGAAACCATTACCCATTCCTTTTGCCATACTGTAAATATCGGCATCAACACCTGCAAAATCCTGTGAAAAGAATTTACCGGTACGTCCGTAACCGCATTGTACAGAGTCGGCAATAAAAACAGCATTATATTCGTCACAAAGCGAACGGATCTTTTGCAGGAAGCTTTCAGGGGCTACCTGGATACCACCAACGCCCTGGATACCTTCGATAATTACAGATGAAATTTCGTTATCGGCAAAAGCCTGCGCTAAAGCTGCTTCATCGGCCCATGGTAAAAAGATTACGTTGTCGGTTTGGTTGATGGGCGCAACAATCTTGGGATTGTCTGTAACGGCCACAGCTAACGACGTACGGCCATGGAAGGCTTTTGTAAACGCGATAACTTTCTTTTTACCGTTATAAAAAGACGCCAGTTTTAAAGCATTCTCATTAGCTTCTGCACCTGAGTTACATAAAAATAACTGGTAATCTTCTTTACCGGATACCTTACCCAATTTTTGCGCCAGCTCTTTTTGAATAGGGATCTCAATGGAGTTTGAATAAAACCCTAATTGATGTAATTGATCTTCCAGTCGTTTTACATAATGAGGATGGGTATGGCCGATAGATATAACGGCATGACCGCCATACATATCAAGATATTCATTATCCTGGGCATCATAAACAAGGCTGCCCAGCCCTCTTACTATATTTATTGGATTGATTGGATATACGTCAAATAGTTTCATATCATTTAAGCTGAAAGCTAAAGGCTAAAGGCATAAAGCTTTATTTTCTAAGTATTTTAATCAGGCCTATCAGCATTGCCTTAACTTCGTTTATTGACTTATTTGTTTGCTGAAACAAATCTTCAGTGATGTACGAGAGATCTTTGCACATTAAACAGCAATATTCAAGTTCATGTGCCGAACCTAACGACTGATCTAAAAAATGAGCAAAATCACGCTCTGTATTTCTTCCGCACCCTTCTACTATATTTAAGGGAATTGAATATGAAGCTCGTTTTGTTTGACTCATTAAATCATATTGTTCACTTTTAGGGAATTTTGGAAGTACTGTTAGGTAAATGAACATATTAAGTTCATGTGCTTTTTTCCATACTTCATACTTTTTGTAATCCCTCATAGTTATTTTTCAGGGCAACAGCTTTTTGCTTTCAGCCTTCGGCTTTTAGCTAAAAAGCAGTCGCCTTAAGTCGTAGTCCTGTGCGCTCGTCCAAACCGAACAATAAATTCATGTTCTGTACTGCCTGGCCCGAAGCGCCTTTAAGTAAGTTGTCCATTATGCTGATAATAAATATTTTATTATCGTGTTTTTTAACTTGAATAAAGCATTTATTGGTATTTACAATTTGCTTTAAATCAATATTGCGGTTAGTAACATGTGTAAATGGATGCCCGTCGTAATAACCCTGGTAAAGTGATAAAGCTTCTTCTTCGCTCAAATCACTTTCTGTATACATGGAAGCTATGATTCCACGGGTAAAATCGCCCCGATATGGAATAAAATTAATCGCTTTACCAAAATCAGGTTGTAATTGTTTTAATGACTGCCCAATCTCATTTAAATGCTGGTGACTAAAGGCCTTGTAAACAGAAAGGTTATCGTTTCTCCATGTAAAATGCGAGGTAGCGGCCAAACTTTGGCCGGCACCAGTTGAGCCCGTTGTTGCTGTGATATGAACTTCGTTATTCAGCAATCCTTTAGATGCTAAAGGAAGCAATCCTAATTGTAAGCAGGTAGCAAAACAACCCGGATTGGCAATGTTATCAGCTGTTTTAATCGCCTCCCGATTTAATTCGGGCAAGCCATATACAAAGTTTTTAGTTTTAAATTTTGAATTTTGACTTAACCTAAAGTCCTGGCTTAAGTCAATGATCTTAACTGCATCGGGAATGTCATTCGCTTCTAAAAACTTTTTAGCATCACCATGACCAACGCAAAGAAAAAGCACATCAACATCGGTAGAAAACTCAGCCGCGAATTTTAAGTCGGTATCACCAAAAAGATCGGTATGTACCTCGTAAACGTAATTGCCTGCATTGCTGTTACTATGAATAAAAGCAATATCTACATTGGGATGGTTGATAAGGATGCGCAGCATTTCGCCACCAGTATAACCTGCCCCGCCAATGATACCTGCCCGTACTTTATTTAATGTTGATCCTGTCATTATTTGTTGATGGATAAGAATATAGAATAAATTCCAGGTCACTTCTGTCGTTATTGCTAATGAAGTGTTTTTGACCCGGTAATATTTCGATGCCTTGCTCTGGTTTTAAAACCGTTGTTTCTCCATTGATATGGAGAGTCGCTCGTCCCTTTAAAATGAAAAATACCTGCTTAGCCCTTTCATGGTAATGCAATTGCTCGGCAGTATCAGGCGGCATCAATTCCTGTTTTACAGATAGCTCTTCGGTATCAATAAATGTCCACCCGTAGCAGTCGTCGCCCCATTTATAATGCTTTAAACATTCGCCTTTTGAAAAGATGGTGTTTATCATTTCGCATCTTGATTAACCTTGTGATAGATCATCACCTGGTTGCCAAATATTTTGGAGAAACCTTTAACGTCTTCACCAGACCATGAGTTATTCATTTCGCCATAGCTGCCAAATTTATTCGACATCAGGTCATGAGCAGACTCAATACCTATTACCTGGAAGCGATAAGGGTGCAATTGTACAAACACTTTACCAGTTACATTTAGCTGAGTATCGCTCAGGAATGCTTCTATGTTGCGCATAATTGGGTCATGAAACTGACCTTCATGCAGCCAGTTGCCATAAAATGCAGATAGCTGGTCTTTCCATGAAAGCTGCCATTTAGTAAGCACATGTTTCTCTAAAGTATGGTGGGCTTTGATAATAACCATCGGCGCGGCTGCCTCAAAACCAACCCTGCCTTTAATACCTATAATGGTATCGCCGACATGAATATCACGACCAATGCCGTAAGGCTGCGCAATTGCCTGTAATGCCTGGATTGCCTTGGTTGGATGATCATATTTTTCATTATCAATGCCAACCAGCTCGCCTTTTTCAAATACCAATTCCAGGTTTTTAACTTCCGATTCGGTAACCTGTGTAGGCCATGCTTCTTCTGGTAAACCTAAGTTTGAAGTAAGCGTTTCTTTACCACCAACTGATGTACCCCAAATTCCCTTATTGATAGAGTATTTTGCTTTTTCGAAGTTCATTTCTACACCATGATCTTTCAGGTATTGGATCTCTGCTTCGCGGCTTAATTTCAGGTCGCGGATAGGGGTGATGATCTTTACTTCCGGAACCAGGATATTAAAGATCATATCAAAACGCACCTGGTCGTTACCGGCGCCGGTACTGCCGTGTGCTACAAATTCAGCACCAATTTCTTTCGCGTAGTTGGCAATTGCGGTTGCCTGGCTCACACGCTCGGCACTTACCGAAAGCGGGTAAGTGTTGTTCTTTAAAACATTGCCATAAATCAAAAAACGAACACAGGTATTGTAAAAATTAGTTGTTTCATCCACTACGTGATGTGATGTAACGCCCATTTGGTAAGCGCGTTCTTCAACTCCTTTTAACTCTTCGTCGCTAAAGCCGCCCGTGTTAACAATTACCGAGTGAACTTCATAACCAAGGTCCTGTGTTAAATATATACAGCAAAATGAGGTGTCTAATCCGCCGCTGTATGCTAATACTACTTTCTTTTTCATTTTTTGTGGGCTTAAAGCTAAAAGCGAAAGGCTTAAAGCTTTTTATGTTTTCAATTTGTATGTGCTTTTTATCAGTTTATTTATCAACCTGGCTTATCGCCCTTTCACCTAATCTTGCCCCATCCGCTTTTTAATAGCATTTTCAATTCGCTCAAGCAAGGTAGCTTTGTGCGTAATTCTTTTCATTTTCTCCTCGTCCTGTTTTTGTTTTTCGGCGGGATCAAACAGCATGGCGGTACACATGCAATTCTTACGATCTTTGCTCATCAGGATATCGTAGTTAACGCAGCTTTTGCAGCCGGCCCAAAAATTTTCATCCTGGGTAAGTTCAGAATAGGTAACAGGTTCATACCCAATTTCTGAGTTGATACGCATTACCGCCAAACCTGTAGTCAATCCAAATATTTTAGCGTTTGGATATTTTTTGCGTGAAAGCTGGAAAATGGCATGTTTAATGGCTTTCGCCAAGCCTACTTTACGAAACTGCGGGTTAACAATAAGACCGGAATTGGCCACAAAGTCGCCATGACTCCAGGTTTCAATATAACAGAAACCGGCCCAGGTACCGTCTTTATGTAATGCAATAACTGCTTTGCCTTCCAGCATTTTGTTGGCAACATATTCTGGTGAACGTTGTGCAATACCCGTTCCGCGCGCTTTGGCCGATTCGGCCATTTCATCACATATCATTGGGGCAAAATCTACATGCTGTGCTGTAGCAACCTGAATATCAAAATCTTGTATGGTCATTTAAATAGATGATTACCGTTAAATTAATTGGCTTTTAAAGGCCTTAATAATTAGATGGCTTTTCTTAAAAGAAGTTTAATAACTCTTTTGTGAGGGCTTAGTGCGAGAAATTAATTCAAACCCGTGGCATATAGGGCCTTCGTCGGGGAGGGCAGCATAAAAAAACAGTTGAACCCAAAGCAGCGGCAACCGGAGCAAATGTTGCTCTTATTGCGGGCTTATTTAAGCTTGGTTGATTCATTTTTTCGATTGTATTACTGTGTTTTTAATTTGGGTGCAAATTATCGCATAAATTTTTACTTATACAAGAAAAAAATGATTTAGTTGATGGAAGTTAATTTGAAGATTTGAGAATTTGAAAGTTTGAAGATCAATTATGGCATTTTAAGAAGACTTTTTAATGCTGCAAATGTAGCTGCAAACAACTGAAATAAGCTTTACTTAATCAACTATTCACTTTCTGTACAATATCATTCAGGATCATATCCGCATGAATGCGCGAGTTTTCAATAAACCATAAATGGGTATCCATTCCACCACAAACTACACCGGCAAGGTATAGGCCCGGTAAATTGGTTTCCATAGTTTGGTGATTATATTGTGGGATGCACTTGTCTTCGGATAAAATGATGCCCAACTTTTTCAGGAAACCAAAATTGGGTTTATAACCTGTCATGGCCATCACAAAATCATTAGGAATGGTGATCAGGCCATCGGGTGTATTTATATCCACCTCGTGCTCCCGTACCGCTTCCAGGTTGGAGTGAAAGTATGCTTTGATGCTACCTTCCTTTATCCGGTTAATGATATCCGGCCTTACCCAGTATTTAACCCTGCTGCTGATCTCCGGGCCACGCACTACAAGCGTTACTTCGGCACCCTTACGGTAGGTTTCCAAAGCCACATCAATGGCGGAATTGCTTGAACCCACAACCACTACTTTTTGCGATGTGTAATAATGCGGATCGTAGTAATAATGTTTCACTTTGGGCAGGTCTTCACCTGTAATGTTGAGTTTAACAGGGATATCATAAAAGCCGGTTGATACAATCACTTTTTTAGCACGGTAAGTTGCTTTGCTGGTGGTGATGGTATAACCGTTGTCTTCGGGTTTTACATTGGTAACTTCTTCAAATAAATTAAGGGGTAAGTGGTTTGATTGGGCCACCCTGCGATAATATTCAAGTGCATCATTACGGGTTGGTTTATTATGTACAGTTACAAATGGCACTCCGCCAATCTCCAATTTTTCTGATGTGGAGAAGAATGTCATGGTTGAAGGGTAATTGTACAGTGAGTTGACCAGGCAGCCTTTTTCAATAATAACAAAACTTAAACCTTCTTTTTGTGCTGCAAGTCCGCAAGCTAAGCCTATAGGGCCACCACCTATGATGAGTATATCGAGCATTTAATTTATATTAAGACTTTGATAGAATGCAAAACCTGTGGAAAGGTTTTAAGCCTGTTGCCAATTGGCAAAAATAGAAAAATAAAAAAAGGGTAAGCTACTTTTATCGCGCCGCTCAACTCTCTACCCTTGCTGTGTTCCCACCCTGGGGGAGTTCAAGAGGAGCTGGCCGTAAAAGACTTACCCCGGCGCAAATATAGAAAAATGATACGTTTTTGGTTAATAAATTGTTAAAAAAAGCTTAGCTACTGATAGTGAAGCTGATAGTTTTTCAATTGCGCCAATAAAATACCATTTGATGAAAGCGTATCATGTTTTATCATTTCCTTAAACTCCATTTCTGGGATTATTTAGGGGCCTTTGTATGATTGGGATGATTTAGTTGGAGACAATCCGGTGTGAACAAGGACAAAGGATAATAACAAATGCGGCTTATTTCAGCCGCATTTGCCATTGCATATATGTGAAAACGTTTTAAAATATGAGGGCAATCTTTTTCATAAGGATGCATTTCAAATGATCGGTGTTCGTAAGGTTTGTTAACAGTCCTTTAATTCTCTCCAAATGGCAGGGTGGGGTTAAAAAGTGCACAATGGTAGGGAGGGGGGCGACATGCCTCATACAACGGTGCTTGAACGCCTGATTTAACCCCTATCTCCTCCTTCCCCGAGGAAGGAATGGCACGTTGCCCCCGCCTTTTTATATCCTCCAAACACCTACGATTTCAAAGCCATCGTTATGGGCTGATTGCATTACTTTGTCAATATTAACTCAAGGTCCTTTTTTACCAGATTTGAATTTTTAGGTTTTATCTCATAATCGAAGTTTCCGGCGCCTTCGGTCGCAATCCGGATAATTGATATCGACTTTGTTTTTAATGTTTCTATATCTTCTTTTGCCAGATCGTAATATATCAAGGTAATAACCCTGTTGGCCTCCGTATTATAACTTACATGTGGATCGCCGCCAACAGTTGGCGAAAGGTCAAGAACGCTGTTATCGGTAAATTTAATGTTGGTTATGTCGGCCGGACCTATCGAAAATACACGCGGGCCATTCACATTATCTAATCTGAATGCAAGCACATAGCTTTTGCCTATTTTTTGTGTGTACACGTAAAGCAAGCGCCCCGTAACAAGGCCAAGCTGGGTATAGATACGTTCATCTGAAGTTCTCCAGGTTGTATCGCCTTTGATCTTGTCAATTTCAGGTTTCTCTAATTTTTGGGCCAGTACTGATGTTGTAAGGCCGGCTAATAACATCAGTGTTAAGTGAACTTTTTTCATTTGTGATTTTAGGGTTAAGTAATAAAATAAATAATGGTAGTGATAAGGTTTAAATGGTAGTGATAAAGTTTAGGTTTAAAAAAGATTGATTTGATTCTGGTTTCCCGGTTGAATATGTTTTTTAATAAGCGTACCCATTTGATGTTCAAACCCAACTGGGTTTTTAAATCGGAATGTTTTAAAGGACTCCCATTTAGGTAAATAGCCAAAAGTTTCACGTTTTACAACTTTCAGTTCGTTGATCCAAAATGGCTCTACCATGTGCCTGTGCTTAAAGTTTGGCCAAAGGATATTAAAGTCATCCTCCGGGATGTTCCTGGCAATAGTAATATGGGGCAAAAGTGTTTTTTTAATCTTCAGAACGGCCTTTAAATGCCTGAACCACTGCTCAACCGATGGTGTAGAACGGATATGGGCGTAAATGGTCATTTTGTTATGCAGGTGAGGGAAATAGTTAAACCCATCTACATGCAGCAGCACGGGAGGGAGTGCCGCTAAGCTGCTTTCCATCATCTGCATACTTCTATCTTCCATAAACGGCTTCTGGCGTTCCATGTGCATAATAGAGATATGTGCCGGCGAATCCATGCTCTTGAAATCACCTATAAGTTTTGCCGATGCTTTTTTGTAGCGGGCAATTTCCTGTTTCACCGTTTCGGGCGGTGATAGCAGCATCAGATAGTCCTCATACATCCGCATAATCATGTGTTTTTGTGTTTTCAAAAATACTAATTAAATTAGTAAAATGCAAAATTTATTAGCATTTTTGTTTCATGGATCAAAAGCGGCATATCGTACATATCGATCTAGATTCATTTTTTGTATCTGTGGAGCGCAAATTTAATCCGGCGCTCATTGGCAAGCCTGTGCTTATTGGCGGCTCGGCAGAAAGGGGAGTAGTGGCTTCATGCAGTTATGAGGCGCGTAAATTTGGTATTCACTCTGCCATGCCTATGAAACAGGCTATGAAGCTTTGTCCGCATGCTATTATAGTTCATGGTACGCATGGGCGCTATTCAGAGGCATCACGTGAGGTAACGGAGATTATCCGGGACTCGGTGCCGCTTTACCAAAAGTCGTCCGTTGATGAGTTTTATATCGACCTCACCGGGATGGATCGTTTTTATGATTGTTACCAGATAGCGTGTAATCTGCGCCAAAGGGTGATCAGGGAAACAGGGTTACCTATCTCATTTGGTATGGCATCTGGCAAAACGGTAGCTAAAATGGCTACTAACGCCTCTAAACCTAACGGCCAGCTTTATATTAAACACGGGGAAGAAATACGATTTCTGGCCCCGCTGCCAATCGGTAAAATTCCCGGCCTGGGTGAAAGCACCAGCCAAAAATTGTATCAGTACGGCATTGAAAAAATTGGCGATCTTCAACGTACCAATATTCGTTTCCTGGAAACGGTTTTTGGCAAGGCGGGCACGTATCTGTGGGAAAAGGCACATGGGATTGATCATAGTGAAATTATTCCGCATAGCGATCGTAAATCCATATCTATTGAGCATACATTTGATGTAAATGTGAATGACCTGCGTACGTTAGAAACCATCCTGGTATCTATGACAGAAGAATTATCATCCAAACTGCGCCGGGAGGATAAGCTCGCTTCTTGTGTGGCCATCAAGATACGTTATGCCAATTTTGAAACACACACGCAACAACAAAAAATAGCCTTTACCGCGGCCGAGCATATATTACTGCCCGGCGTAAAAAATCTACTTAAAAAAGCCTGGAATCAACACCGGCCCATCAGGTTGATAGGGGTTAAATTAAGTGATTTATGTACCGGGAAATACCAGATTAACCTGTTTGAGGATAATGAAGAGCGCATCAGGCTTTACCAGGCTATGGATAATATCAACTTTAAGTTTGGCGATAAAACCGTTTGCCGGGCAGCCGGAATGGAAATTGGTACAAGGAATTTCAATCCGTTTTTGAAAGATTGAATACTAACCTCGCTCTGCCGTTATTTTGATAGAGAAAGCGGATGGAGGCCGGCATTGTGATTGGCTGCCTCAGTGGAATTTTTACCATTGGTCAAAGCATTAATACCATTGGTCAAACTAATTTTATAGCGGCTGCTGGAGTTGTTTCTTTTGATAAAAAAAGAAAACTTTATGGAAACCACGCAACGTCAAACGTACCTGGATTGGTTAAGGATTTTATCCATACTGGGGGTATTATTTTTTCACTCGGCCATGCCTTATGTTGCCGAAGATGGATGGCATATTAAAAATGCAGAGACCAGTAACTTAATGATGGAATCAAATCATTTTTTGCACCTTTTTCGCATGCCGCTGCTCTTTTTTATTTCTGGTACGGTGAGTTACTACATGATGCAGCGGCGATCTACTTTAAACTTCATCGGTTTACGCTTCCGCAGGTTGTTCATACCGCTTTTGGTGGGCATGTTTATCATTGTGCCGCCACAGATCTATATGGAGCGGCTGGCGCATGGGTACAAAGGAAGCTTTTGGGATTTTTATCCAACTGTATTTAATTTTATACCTTATCCTAAAGGCAGTTTTAGCTGGCATCACCTGTGGTTTATCGCCTATCTGCTTATTTACGATTTAATGTTTGCCCCTCTATTTTCCTGGATGGTATCAGCTAAAAGTGATGGTTTTAAACAAAAACTTGCTGTATTAGCCAACGGGAAATGGGTTTACCTGTTAATGCTGCCCGGTGTAGTCTGGTTTACCCTATTAAGCTGGCAATTGCCCGAAACCAATGACCTGATACATGATGGCTGCTATTTTGTTTACTGGTTGTTTTTTGTTTTGGCGGGTTTTATATGCATTGTGCAGCCGAAACTGATGGATAGCCTGCAACGGAACCGCCGCTTTGCTTTAACCATCGGCTTTTTGAGCCTGATGCTGTGGGAGTGTTTAAGGTGGAATGGAATTGAACCCGGTGAGGCCCGCTGGCCCTTTCAAAATGTGCTCTTTAGCTATGCTTTTACCGCTTTAAGGCCAATAATTGCATGGGGATGGGTTTTGGCACTGGTTGGCTATGGTAAGCAATATCTTAACCGTACGCATAAAACATTAAACTATTTAAACCAGGCGGTTTATCCTTTTTATATTCTGCACCAAACGGTAATAGTTTTAATAGTTTATTATATTGTGCAGGTACCTAACGAAAGCATCCTATCTAAGTATATTTATACCGTTGGGATCACCTTTTTTATAACAGTGCTTATTTATCATTTATTGGTACGCCCCTATGCTTTAACCCGCTTTTTATTCGGCATGAAACCAAAGGATAAAGCTGGTTCCGTAACAGAAATGGATCTTAAAGAAGTAAAACCGGTTGTAACGCTTGCTGCATGTGACTTGTAATTTAATGATATGAAATTCTTTCGGAAATATATTTCCCCCGCGTTGTATGGCCTGCTGGTATATTTTACCGTAAGGCTGCTGCATGACACTGAACATGATGAAATGTTTTGGAAAAGAGACTGGGGTTTAAATGTCCTTGAAATGAGCTGCAGTGTATTGGTGGGCTATGCGGGCATATATATATTTGAGTGGCTCTTTCGGTTTTATGACAGGCGCTGGCCACTGCAATTTAATTATAGGGGAGTAGTAAGAGAATTAATTATACTGGTGTTTGCTAACCTGGTTTTGGTGAACCTGATATTTACTCCAATGGCTGCATTGACTGACGACGGCCTATCCTGGGGTGATCTGGCAGACCTCACCATGATACCAACCTTATATGCCATTATTTATTATGGCATAGCGCGTAGCAGCACATGGTTAAAGGCCTACATTGCCAACAAGGTACAACTGGAAAAGTTGACTACCGATCAGTTAGAAACCGAACTTAAGTTTTTGAAAGCCCAATATCATCCGCACTTTTTGTTTAATGCTTTAAACACCATTTATTTCCAAATGGATGAGGATGTGCCGGCAGCAAAAAAGAGTACCGAATTGCTTTCCAGTTTGCTTAGGTATCAACTTTATGATCAGCAACAGCAGGTACCCATAAGGCAGGAATTGGAATACCTGCAAAATTATATTGAGTTTCAAAAAATAAGGGCAAGCAATAAGCTGTGCTTAAATGTTTGTTTTGATACGAAGCTGACCGATCAGTCAATATATCCATTGCTGTTATTGCCATTGGTTGAGAATGCGTTTAAGTATGCAGGCGGCGACTATGAAATTAATATCACTGCAAAAATTACAGATGGCGTATTTATTTTTGTTGTTGATAACGACGTGCCGGCGCAATTACAAGCCAAAGATAATTATACTGGTATAGGGTTGGAAAATTTAAAAAGACGCTTGCAATTACTTTATCCCGATAAAAATAAGCTGGTTGTTAACCGACATGAAAATAGGTTTATAGCCGAAGTTGAATTGAAATTTTAATAGGATGGGCCGGATTAATTGTATTATAACCGATGATGAACCTTTTGCAAGAAAAGGCCTGCAGGGATATATAGAAAAAGCAGGCTTTTTTGACCTGAAGGCTCAATGCGAGGATGCCATGGAGCTGAACAATGTGTTGAAGCAACAACCGGTTGACCTGCTTTTTCTGGATATCCAAATGCCGCATTTAACGGGTGTGGATTTTTTAAAGTCGCTTCAAAATCCGCCAAAGGTGATATTTACTACCGCTTTTAAAGAATATGCCACCGATGGTTTCGACCTGGATATATTGGATTACCTGCTTAAGCCTATTTCTTTTGAACGCTTCATGAAGGCTGCCTTTAAGGCTAAAGATTATTTTGACCAAAAAAGTAATGGGAGCGAGGCTGGTTACCTGTTTGTAAAAAGCGAAGGCAAACTGGAAAAAGTTATTTTTGATGAAGTGTTTTTTGTGCAGGGCATGGAAAATTATGTGGTGATACAAACCCTTAGTAAAAAGATCATCACCCATAGTACGTTAAAAGCGTTTGCCGATAAGCTGCCGCAAAGCAGGTTTCTGCAAACACATAAATCCTATATCGTTGCTTACAATAAGGTTAGCTCTATTGAGGGGAATACTTTAAATGTTGGGCAATACCAAATCCCCATTAGCAGGCAATTAAGGGAGCAGGTAATGTATATGTTGATCAATCAGGGGAAGTAAAATGCTTTTCAGGCTAATTCCTTCTTCATTAACAGGTCGTTCTGCAAATCATTTCCTAATAAAAATTTATGATTGCTAAATACCTTAAAACCATGGTGTTCATAAAAGCCGATGGCGTTATGATTGTGTTCCCAAACGCCAAGCCAGATGTATTTAAAATGATGATCAACTGCTGTTTTAATAGCGAAATTTAAAAGCAACTGGCCAATTTTTTTACCGTGAAACTCTTTTGATACATAAATGCGTTCTACTTCAAGGGCATCCGGATCTTTAAATTCAGTTTGGGCATTGGCAAAGTTCAATTTAAGGTAGCCGGCTATTTGGCCGTTAAACAGCGCAAAGAAAAATTGAGAGCCGGGGTTTTCGATCTCGGCGCGTATTCGTTCTGTAGTAAATGCTTTGACTGCATAGGCTTCCATATCGTCAGCCTTATTCAGCGGAGCAAAAAAATAAAAGAATGTATCCCTACTAATGGTCAGCAAGGTGTCAACATCAGCCGCGGTTACTTTTTGAAGTGTAATAGAATTGTCCGTCATTTTAAAATGAAAATTTCGGTACAATAATAATTAATCAAATTGTTCTTTCAGGCGTACCAGGCGATCTATCATCAGATTAAGCTTTTCTTCCTCGTTCTTAAACATCCTTGGCTTTAAATAAAACGTGGTGAATAAAAACCAGACGATAATAGAGCCATAAGTGACTATTTTAAATACAAGCGATGAGCTTTCCAATACTTCAATAAAGTAAAGCGCAAGCCCGGCGCTTATCATCAATATATAAATGTAGTAGAACCAGCCGATAACTTTCGACCGGTTTTTTTGGTATTCCTTTAAGCTTTCAAGGTACTCAGCTGGATTTATTGTAGCATCGCGCTTGCTGAGTATATGATAATGCCTTACAGTTAATGAAAGGTACATGAGCATGGTAACCAATACAATTAATATACCCGCCGTAGTAACTCCCGACTTAAATGCCAGAAAAAATGTAACAATGGCTGCAAATATGGTGATAGCCACCATAGCCACTATAGTCCAGTACAACTTATTAGTTATGCTGCGAATCCCCTTCTTTACCTGCTTCAGCACCTCATCCACTGAAAGCTGATCTTGCTTTGGCTGTCCCTGCCAAACCGACATCAAATGATCAAAGTCTTTCATACTGGTTATATAATTCTGTTAACTTTTGTTTTATACGATAAATTTTCACCCTCAAATTTCCTTCCGATATGCCCGAAACATCTGCTATTTCGGGGTAGGGTACTTCGTCGAGTACCAATGTTATGATTATTCTTTCTGATTCTTCTAATTTTGATATACACTTATATAGTAAAGCAACCTGCTCATTCTTTTCAGAAAATTCCTCTCGCTTAGTTTCAGCTATTTGATCAGTAAGTTCGTCTTTTGCCTGTCGCTTTTCCGATCGCAGGTAGGTTAAACACGTGTTTACAGCAATGCGATATATCCAGGTGGAGATCATGGCCTGGTTGCGGAATTTGTCGAGGTTTTGCCATACTTTTAAAAAGGTTTCCTGTAAAAGATCATTCGCGGCATCATCATCGCCGGTATAACCATAGCACAAATGGAATATCTTTTTAGAATTAGCTTCATATATTTGCTTGAACGCTGCTTCTTTGTTGGCCACAATTAATAGATTTTTTATAGTTTAGATTGACGATGGTTAAATATGTTACAACAAGTAATCACTCTTTTTAAACCAGGAAAGTTTTTTTTCTGCATCGGTGATTAAATTGTTGTAATTCTCAGCGTAATCAAATTGAAGATCTTCATGCAACTTGTTTATCAGCGTTTTTATTTTCTCTACTGTTCTTGTCAAAATTAAACGGATAGGTTTGTAGGATGTACGCCTGTCAGCGTATTCAAGGTAATTGCTGCAAAAGTTCAGTAACAACTCTATTTCCGCCCCTTTTGATCCTGTAAATTTAGTGTATTTGCTGAGTAACCGTAAAATTTTACGCATGCCCTTAGCTGCATGGTAACTTAAAGCCGGTAACTGGCTAAACATAAACCCGGCCTCTGCTTTCACTTTTTCAAGAAAGGCGGTTTCGTCATATGCCTCAAATAATAAATAAGCCAGCAACTCCTTGTTTTCTTTTTTATAACGGGCCAAACGAAGAATTAACTCAGACAACTGCTCAAGCGGCATGTGCTGAATTTCTTTTTTTATGTGCTGTAATCCGTAAGTGGTAACCGTCATACTGTGTTAAAAGTTAGGCAAAATACTAATTAGAATCAAGAGACAAGAATTAAGCTACGGACAAGTTTCCCCAAGCAAACCGGCTTAATTTAAAAGCTTTGATTCTTGTGTCCTGATTCATAACTCTTAAAACAGTAAATTTTGTACTTTTACACCCTCAATAAAATCGATGCAAAAAAAAAGCAAACTAACGCTCTATATTTTTATAGCTCTTATTTCTGGTGTTGTAATGGGATATATTTACAATACAAATGTAATTAACACCATCAATGCCAACATCAGTACTGCAGATGCTGCTATAAAAACCATCGATAAAAACCTGCTTGCATCTACAGATACAACAACCGAAGTTTTTAGAAACCTAAAGCTACAAAGAAAAACGCAGGCAAAAATACAACTGGATAACAATAACCTTCGCGAGGACAAGCTGGAACTGTACACTATTTTAAGTAAGATTTTCCTTAATCTTATTAAAATGGTTGTAGCGCCGTTGGTGTTTACCACATTGGTTGTTGGTGTTGCCAAGGTAGGGGATATAAAGGAGGTTGGCCGTATTGGCGGTAAAACCATGCTTTGGTTTGTTAGCGCTACCCTGGTTTCGTTGTTATTGGGTATGCTGCTGGTAAACTTGTTTCAACCCGGTAAAGCCATGCACCTGCCATTGCCGGATAGTCATTTAACTACCGGTATAAAAAAATCGGCATTGTCATTAACCGAATTTATAGGGCACGTATTTCCTCAAAGTTTTATTAAAGCTTTGGCCGATAATGAAATACTGCAAATAGTAGTGTTCTCCCTGTTTTTTGGTGTTGCTACCGCTGCTATTGGCGAACAGGGGAAAATAGTGATCAAAGCCATGGATGCCATTGCCCATGTTATTTTAAAAATAACAGGTTATGTAATGAAGCTGGCGCCCGTTGCTGTATTTGGTGCTATTACGGTAGTAATAGCTAAACAGGGACTTGGTGTGTTATCAACCTATGGTATTTTTATTGGTGAATTTTATTTTTCGCTGGTGTTACTTTGGCTGATCATTATATTGGCTGGCTTTGTAGTATTACGCAGGCCGGTTTTTAGGTTGATAAATAATATTAAGGATGCTATGCTGGTTGCTTTTAGTACCTCAACCAGCGAGGCTGCCTATCCCAAGGTTTTGCTTGAACTGGAACGCTTTGGATGCAGCAATAAAATTGTAAGCTTTGTTTTACCATTAGGTTATTCATTTAACCTCGATGGTTCAATGATGTATATGACCTTTGCCTCGTTGTTTTTGGCGCAGTCTTACGATATTGACTTGTCGTTGGGGAACCAATTATCTATGCTGTTGGTACTGATGCTTACCAGTAAAGGTGTAGCTGGCGTGCCCAGGGCGTCGCTGGTTGTTATTGCGGGCACCTTATCGATGTTTAATATACCAGAAGCCGGGTTGTTCCTGCTGATAGGCATTGACCCATTATTGGATATGGGCAGATCGGCTACAAATGTGTTGGGTAATGCAATGGCAACTGCAGTGGTAAGTAAATGGGAGGGAGAGCTGGAATAATACCCGCAACGCAAATAATAAAGCGTCATTGCGAGGTACGAAGCAATCCCCGATTAACAGAGCCGCTCTGTATGGTTTAGAGATTGCTTCGTACCTCGCAATGACGATTAAAATATAATAAATAATTCTAAAATCACTAATTCACTAACTCGCAAATTCACTAATTGATATATGACCAGTCGTACTAAAAAAATATTTTTAATTTTTACAATTGTAGTTCCGTTCCTGTTATACTGTTTTTACTATTATGGTATGATGATTAAGAACGCACCATACCGATATTCTGATTTTCAGTCGATATCTATTAAGTATGGCCCTAAAGATAGTTTGATCAATCAATTCAGTTCAAAAACAGGAGATTATCAATACCTTAACAAAAGGGACTCCTTAGTAAAAGTACATATCAGACTTACTGATGATGATCTGTTATACCTGCACCACAAAGCGGCAGACCTGGGCTTTTGGGACTTCCCGGCAAATGAAAGAGGCGATACTACATCTGCAGATAAACCTACGCGTTATATTATTGAGTTTAAATATAAAACCAAAACCAAGAAGGTTACCTTTGATTCAAATTTTGCTGGCGACCCTAAATTAATTGATGCCAACAAACAATTGATCAAGGAGATAGATCAAAGTTTAACAACAGCCGAAAACAGGCTGAAAAAATAAAGTATAGGTATGTTGTTTATTAAATAATCAATCCCTATATTTGCACCTCGAATTTTAAAACAATAATTAACAAACATGTACGCAATAGTAAGTATAGCCGGACAGCAATTCAAGGTTGCAAAAGACCAGCAGATCTTTGTACACAGGTTACAAGGTGACGAAGGCGCTAGTATTGAATTTGACAGTGTATTGTTAGCAGAAAATGAAGGTTCATTCAAATTAGGTTCTGATTTGAAAGGTGCTAAAGTTTCAGCTAAGATCTTGTCTCATTTAAAGGGTGATAAAGTGATCATTTTCAAAAAGAAAAGAAGAAAAGGTTACAAAAAGAAAAACGGTCACCGTCAACAATTTACCAAGATCGAGATCACCGGTATTACATTATAATTTAAAGTTTAACCGGAGTTGTTCTTCAATTCCATAAAAGATATTAAAAAATGGCACACAAAAAAGGGGCCGGTAGTTCCAGAAACGGCCGCGAGTCGCATAGCAAACGTTTAGGTATCAAAATTTTCGGTGGTCAGCCAGCAATTGCAGGTAACATCATCGTTCGTCAACGTGGTACTAAACACAACCCAGGCGTTAACGTAGGTATCGGCAGGGATCATACATTATTTGCATTAACTGCTGGTCATGTAGTTTTCAGAAAGAAAGCTGACAACCGTTCATACGTTTCTGTTGTTCCTTTTGCAGAAGAAGTTGCTGAAGTAGCAGCACCTGCAGCAGTTGCAGCCGAAGAAGCTCCAAAAGCTAAAAAAGCGGCTCCAAAAGCTAAAAAAGAAGATACAGAAGCAGCAGCTGAGTAATTAGCAAGCGCTTTAAGAATATAGAAAAGCCCTGGTCAATTTGATCAGGGCTTTTTTTGGTTAATTTGTTTTGGGCAATTGAATTTTGGCGCGAACAGATGGTTTCGCGAAATTTCGTACCTACCTATGACATATTTACTAAGAAGCTTTTGTCATCCTGGAACGCAGTGAAGGATCTGTTATTCGCCGGATACAGTCTGCTAATAGATTCTTCGTTCCTCAGGATCACGAACTTTTCAAACGTCATTTTCCATTCAATATCCCCCGGATAGTAAAACTCGCAATCCCAAACTGTGCAGATCGGATTTGTAAAGCTACTCTGTAAGGTGGGGATTGCTTCGTGCCTCGCAATGACGATCTTTTTCTCTATTTTTAAACAGCTTCTAAGGATTATTCTAAGATCAGCTTCTTTAAATAATAAGTATCCGGATCAATAGCCGGCATAGTTTTGCTTACAATGATTGTTCCTTTTTTATCCAATATATAACGTTTTGTAACGCCATCAGCGGTGATATCTATTGGTAAGGGCATATCAATATTTAAAAGCTGGATGAGATACTTATCGCCACGCTGCGCTTTTACATGCACTTCCAGTTTATTGATAGAATAGATGTATAAATCAAACAATGGTTTCAGATCAATACCTGCCGCTTTACTAAAATATTCCTGTACATCGGCAGTGGTTACCAGGTTGCTGTACGTGTATTTAGGATCAGTTACGAAACCTTTCAGGGTAGGGAAGAAGACGGTGTCGCCCATGATATACCTCAGCGTGTGCATAAAGAATGCTCCTTTGCCGTAGATATCGCCGTTGTAGGCGGCTTCTTCATCAATATCTTTACCTATCACTAAGGGGATTTTATTACCAAATGCTAATGCGGCCTGCTGAAAGTGTTTGATGTAGGCTTGCTCGCCTTCCAGCTCCCTTATTGGCATAGCATCACCAAAGGTGCAGATCCCTTCGTGAATCCAGTAATCGGCCCAATCTTTGGCTGTTACTTTGTTGCCCCACCATTCGTGGCCAAATTCATGGTGCATCAGCCAATCAAAATCCTGCCCACCCAATTTCGAATACCTGAACTTATTGCCATAGGCATTCATGGTTTGGTGCTCCATACCTAAATGCGGCGTTTCAACTATTCCTATTTTTTCTTTAACCCATGGGTACTCACCAAAATATTTTTCCTGGATGTGAATTGTACGTTCAAAAATATCCAGGTGACGGTTAGCCTTTGACGCATCCTCATTTAATACATAAAACTGGATGGGTATTATATGCCCATCAATGGTTTTGTATGGTCTGCTTACTACTTTATAATCGCCGGCATTAAATATTATGCTGTAGTTATTGATGCTGTAATTGGTTTTCCAATGGTAAGTAGCGGTGTTGTTTTGCTTTGTGACTTTTTGTAATAAACCCGGACCTGCAACTACGAGTTCTTTGGGAACAGTGATAATCATATCTACGCCTTCATTAGGCTCATCAGACGGATGATCTTTACATGGGAAATATAATTTGCCACCCGTTCCTTCGGCAGTAATGGCCATCCATTGGTGCCCTGTGGAATCTTTTGACCAAATGAAGCCATCATCCCAAGGCGGGCGACGGGCCACATGCGGTTTACCGCCGTAAATTACTTTTATATTTGCCTTACCGGCAGGCAATTCTTTCGTTGTGTTTATGGTGATGAGGTTGTTCTTATAAGTATATGCCTCTTTTTTCCCATTGACTAACACATTGCTGATCTGTAAGGAATCTAACAGATCAAAAAGCAATACGTGAGTAGGTTGTGCCATGATCACATCGATAGTAGTATAACCATCAATAGTTTTTTGAGCCGGATCAACATTTAAGGCAATGGTGTAATGCCTTACATCCATAATGGCTTGCTCGGGTTTGAGTTTACCGCCGGAGGTTAGGGTTTGGGCGTTTGTAGTAACAAAAGCAATTACTCCAATTATAGTTAATAGTATTCTATTCATACCCTAAATATAATCAATACTCCCTCACCAGCAAACTATCTGCAATAGCTTCACTAACTATGCTATTTAAACTTCACAGGTAAAGTATATAGATATTTCATTAGCCTTCGATCTTTCATGCCTGGTTTCCATTTTGGCATATGGCTCACAACTCGAATTGCTTCTTCGTCGGTCTCTTTAGAAAGACTTTGTACTATTTTAATATCATTCAGGCTACCATCTTCGTAAACGATAAAAGTAACTATTACATTCCCTTTAATTTTGTCTTTTTTTGCTTGTTCAGGATACTTTATATTATTACTTATCCAAAGATTCATCTTATCCGGACCACCAGGAAATTCAGGATCCATTATAAAATGGATAACCTTCTCTGTATGTGTCGTTTTTGTAGTGTCAATAAATTGTGCCTTTGCAGATTGGCAAACAACTATTCCAATTATAATAAATAGTATCCTTTTCATCCCTTAAATATAATTAATACTCCCTCACCAGCAAACTATCGGCAAACTGCCTCAGGTATTGGCGACGGTCTTCGGATAGGTTGATCTGATCAAGCGCGTCAAAAGCCTTTTCTGCATAGGTTTGCATGGCATATTCGGCATATTGCCTTATATCTAACTGGTTATAAATTGCTGTTACTGCTAATACTTTTTCTGCAGCATCAAATTGTTCCAGGTTTAGCCAGCTGTTCAGATTATCGGCTTGCTCATCCCGGGCCAGTTCAAGCGCTTTAATAAGCAGGTATGTTTTTTTGTTGGATAGGATATCTCCGCCAACCTGTTTGCCAAACTTTTCAGGATCGCCGTAAACATCCAGGATATCATCCTGTAATTGGAAAGCGATGCCCAGGTTAACGCCAAAACTGTAAAGCAGCTGAGCATCATTTAAGGAAGCACCTCCTATAATGGCACCTATTTTTAAAGTTCCGCCTAATAATACGGCGGTTTTAAGCCTGATCATATCCAGGTATTCGTCAATAAGCACATTATTGCGCTGCTCAAAGCTCATGTCAATCTGCTGGCCTTCACATACGCCTGTGGCTGTCTCATTAAATACATCCATCACCCGGCGTAAAATGGCGTCGTCAACCCTCATCATCAGCTTATTGGCCTCTACCATCATAGCATCTCCGGATAGGATGGCCACATTAGCGTTCCATTTTTCGTGTACGGTTTTTTTGCCGCGGCGAAGTGGAGCTTTATCCATAATATCATCATGCATCAGCGTGAAGTTATGGAATACCTCTATTGCCAGGGCCGGCTCAATAGCTTTATCTACATCACCCCCAAAAAGGTCACAAGCCATCAAAAGCAGGCTGGGGCGAAGGCGTTTACCACCCAGATCCAATATATAACTTATTGGTTCATAGAGTTCGGCAGGAGAGTCAGGGAATTTTAGCGCGTCTACAGCTTTACTAATCAATACCTGTAGGTCTGTAAGTTGTTTCATTTTTTTGTTGTGTGGTTGACCAGGCTGATTAAATTAATCAACCCATCAACTTAGTCCTGTACTAACGAAAAATCAATTTGTTTTTTGGTGAGATCAACATTTTTAACCCTGATCTTTACTTCATCACCCAGTTGGTAAATTTTCTTTTTACGCTGACCTATGATACAATAATTTTTTTCGTCCAAAGTATAAAAATCATCAGATATATCACGTAAACGGATCATACCTTCGCATTTATTTTCTATTATCTCTACATACATACCCCATTCGGTAACACCCGAAATAATACCCGTAAACATGTTTCCAACCTGGTCGCGCAGGTATTCGGCCTGTTTATATTTAACTGAAGAGCGTTCCGCATCAGCCGCCTTTTTCTCCATTAGTGAGCTATGGCTGCATAGTTTCTCGTAATGCTCTGCATTGGCAGATTGCCCGCCATTTAAATAATGGAAAAGCAAACGGTGAACCATCACATCCGGATACCGGCGGATAGGAGAGGTGAAGTGCGTATAATGATCAAATGCCAAACCATAATGACTACTTGTTTTTGTAGTATATATTGCCTTTGCCATTGAACGGATTGCCAAATGTGTAAGTACGTTCTGCTCCTTTTTACCTTCCACATCTTCCATCAGGAAGTTGAGTGATTTGGCCGTTTCTTTATCCGATTTGGTATTTATTTTATATCCAAACCTTGCTGCAAATTGCGCAAAGTTTGCCAATGCATCTGGTTTAGGCGAATCGTGTGTACGGTAAACAAAGGTGTATTTATGCTTTCCTTTGCCCATCTTGTTTACATACTCCGCCACTTTACGGTTAGCCAGTAACATAAAATCTTCTATGAGCTTATGCGCATCCTTGCGTTCTTTTACATATACGCCGGTGGGTTTGCCTTTTTCATCAAGCTTAAATTTAACCTCGGTAGTTTCAAAGCTGATGGCGCCGTTCTTAAACTTACGATCACGTAGCTTGTACGCCAATGCGTTTAGTTTTAATATTTCATCTTTAAAATCACCTTGCTCGGTTTCAATAACTTCCTGAACCTCTTCATAAGTAAAGCGCCTATCTGAGTAGATGATGGTTTTACCGTACCATTCATTGATAATGTAGGCATTCTCGTCCAATTCAAATACCGCCGAAAAACAAAGCTTTTCTTCTTTGGGGCGTAAAGAGCATAATCCGTTTGACAGGCGTTCCGGCAGCATCGGTATAACCCTATCTACAAGGTAAACAGACGTTGCACGCTCCAGCGCTTCCTTATCCAAAGCAGATTCGGGCACGATATAGTGCGAAACATCGGCAATGTGAACACCCACTTCGTAGTTACCGTTTTCGAGTAATTTGTAAGATAAAGCATCATCAAAATCCTTAGCATCAAACGGATCAATAGTGAAGGTTGTGATATCCCTGAAATCTCTCCTTCTCGCAATTTCGTCTTTGGTGATAATATCACCTATTTCTTCAGATTCATGCTCAACCTCTGCCGGGAATGAAAGAGGGAAGCCATATTCGGCAAGGATGGCATTCATTTCGGTGTCATTCTCGCCCTGGGCACCCAAAATATGTTTTATCCGGCCAATTGGGTTTTTTGCTTCGGCGGGCCAGTCGGTTATTTCTGCAACAGCTTTTATTCCGTTTTTGGCGCCGTTGAGCTCACTCATCGGGATAAAAATGTCATGCATCATTTTGCGGTCATCCGGAATAAAAAAAGCAAAGCGTTCTGATAGCTTTACAATTCCCGTAAATTCCATTTTGGCACGTTGCAGTATTTCTATGATCTCGCCCTCTTTGCGCTTACCCTTGCTTATGGCGTATACGTAAACTTTAACCCTATCGCCATGTAAGGCGTTACGGAGTTTGCGTGGTGCAACAAAAATGTCGCTTTCAAATTCGTCATCGGTAACAATAAAAGCCGATCCATCGTTGGTGAGGTCAACCCGGCCTTCAATAAATGTTTTTAATTCAAGCAGCTGGAATTTGCCAGGAGCAATTTCTTTAAGGACTGATTTTTGGGCCTCATCCTTTAAAATATCAAATATAATCTCGCGCGATTCGGGATCGCGAACGTTTAATTTAGCAGAAACCTGTTTATAGTTTAGTGGGGTATTACCGTTTTGTTCAAATATATCAAGTACCATTTGTGTAAGTACCTGAACTATAGAAGAATTATTTTTCTTTTTAGACATACAGAAGTATTTGATCAAAGATACGGAATTTCGGCGTTTGGGAAGCGGGGTTAACAGGGAGGATATGATGTGCCGGCCCACTATTGTTAGCGGGTTTGTTTATGCCTGAAAGCGTACAAACTCTGAAGGGTGAATAACCGTCAGCGTTTGGCGTTCTCATTTGCTTTTTGACTTTGTCATGCACTCATAATTGGAAATCAGTAATTTGTATTATATAAATAGAAAAATATATCTAACTTTATAATACACAGCCTATTACTTACAATGTCAGTCGAAACCAATAAAACTGTTTCACCTTTAAGTTGGGTTATTATAACCGGGTTGGGCTTCGTGTTGTTTGTGGCCGCCGCAGTAATACTAATGATCTTTAGCAATAAAGCTGCAAATTTAAGTCCGCAGGTTTATTTTTTTTTACTGGTTTTTGTGGCCTTAATTGCATCAGGTTTTTTATTTGGCGCTTTAAAAGCGCATGCTAAATATAGCGGCAATGTAAATAATGGCACGTTAGAACTTGGCGGACCTGCAGTGATTTTTTGCCTTATCATATATTTCGGCCTAAAGCTTTCTCCACAGGCAGACTCATTTAATATCAAGTTCATAGTTTTTGGTGATGAAAGCAAAAATGAGCTTGTAAACGGTGGTGTTTTGAAGGTTTTATTCAACAAACCCGATTCTGCAAGGATCGAAAATGGTGTTGTAACCTTTACCGAGCTGCCCACCGATCTGTTAGGCAAAACCATTTCTGTTACTCCCGCCGTGATTGGTTATTACCGGCAAAGCCAACAGGTAACTATTCCTGTTGACGGGCGTACGCCTATTGAAGTGCATCTTAAAAAACAAGCTGAATCCTTAACTATAAGCGGCCTGGTAGTAGATATGCGAGGTCAACCTGTGCCGAATGTGTTGATCGTGTTGGCTAATGGGCTATATAAAACCAGTGCTGATAATTTAGGCAATTTCCGTTTTATCTTACCGGTAAAAGATGGCACCGAGTTTCCGGTAAGGGTTTACCGTGAAAAAAAGTTGCGTTATAACAACACGCAAATTTTTTCATCAAAAATACCGCTTACCCTTCAGTTGAAAGAGTTATGAAAGCGATCATCTGCATATCAAGCTTATGTGTGGCCGGGTTTAGCGGTTATAGTCAAACTACTGTTTTTAAGGGCCAGCTATTGGCCAACAACTCGGTGCTTAAAAACTATACTATAATTATAAACGGAAAACCGGCAACAACAGACGATTCGGGCGTGTTTTCAACCGCTATAAGCAGCAGCGCCAACCAACTTACCGTTCAGCCGTCTGATAAAAATTACATCATTTCGTATCCAACGGGTGGAAGGGTACTGGTACCTAAAGATCCATTATTATTGACGCAGATTGTTCTGGAAGGTTTTCAGTCAAACGACCAGATCAAAAGTTACCTGGCAACATTGGCCCAATTAAAAGACGCAGCCAAAAAAGGGCAATCCGAAACAAAAGCGTTGCAAGTAAAAATTGATTCCATCGCTGCCAATCTTAAAAAAGCAGGTTATAGCAATGATGATCTGAGAATGGCCCGGGAAAGGCAGGATGGCATCGATCTGTTTTACCCCGAGATTAGCGGTGCCCTGCAAAATTATATCCTGCAGGCGCAAAGTTTAATGATTGCTTTTAAATTTATAGGGGTATATGCCTTCGTTAATATCAACGCGCTTACCCAATACGCGCAAACCCAAAGCGGGTTCAACCAGGCGTTTGAGAAATTGTATGTCAATTATCCTACTTATTCAAAAAAAATAGGCGATTACTGGGACGACCCATCACTCCAAAAAACATTTGAAGGTATAGCTGATTCATTAATTTATGGTATTGGAAAAAATCAGATCGTCCCTTTAAATGACCTGAAAAATCAGATCAATAAATATTTTCAAAACCAGGTACCTGATAAGGATAAGGACAAGGTTAAAAAGGAAATTCAATCACAGATAGAGGCACAGGTTCCTGGTATTACAGATCAGCTTAATGCTATGGAGCTGCGTGTAAAACAATTTCTGAGTAGGTTAAAAAACTAATATTCACTAATAACTAAAATATATAAATTATGAAAAAGTTAAATTCATCACTCTATACTATTTTAATCGTTATTACATTTATTTGTACCGCATCCTGCGGCAAAGAGTCTAGTGGTGGCGGCGGTGGCGGTGGTATTGCAGTTCTTTTGGGCGACCTTATAGGTTTTTGGCAAAGCGGTACTGATTCATTTACGTTTCAGGACGACAATAGCAAACTTGGAGGCTCGGGGGAATTTGGGGGGAGAAACGGAACGGTTAACAATAGCAAAATTAACAACACATCATTTACTTTTGATTTGGTATTTGATGATCAAACTGTAAAGAGTTATAGCGGAACGATAGATGCGACAAAGAAAGTATTAAAACTAACCTCATCAGGGACAACGTTTACTTTCAATAAGCAATAATAATTATAAACTGTTTTATAACTCAATAACAGATCATCCCTGCGGTATAGACGCTATCAGTTTTTTAGTGTATTCCTCTTTGGGGTGGTAATAAATATCATCGGGATAACCGGTTTCAACGATCTCTCCTTTATTCATTACCATCATCCGGTCGGATATATGTTTGATGACGGCCAGATCGTGCGAGATAAAAATATAAGTCAGTTTAAACTCCTGCTGTAATTCGCGGATGAGGTTGAGTACCTGTGCCTGTACCGAAACATCCAGCGCCGAAACTGATTCATCGCAAATGATGAATTTGGGCTGCAGGGCCAAAGCTCTGGCAATTACTATCCGTTGCCTTTGCCCACCCGAAAACTCGTGCGGAAAACGGTTGAAATGCTCTGGCAACAGGTTCACTCTTTCCAGTAACTCCAAGACATGTTTCTTGCGTTTGGTGTTATTTACATAAAACTGGTGAACCTGTAAAGGTTCCATTATTGATTGGCCAACCGTTAGGCGTGGGTTTAAAGAGGAGTAGGGATCCTGGAAAATGATCTGGATATTCCTTCGGATTTCGCGCAGGTCATTCTTTTTTAAACTTCGCAAATCCGTGTTCTCAAAGTTGATATTGCCCGCGGTTGGTTCTATTAATCTTAAAATAGATCTGCCCAAAGTAGTTTTGCCACAGCCAGATTCGCCAACCAGGCCAAGCGTTTCGCCGGGATAAACTTCAAAACTTACATTGTTAACAGCTTTAACCACATTTTGCGACCCGCCAAAAAAGCCATTTTTAACAGGGAACCAGGTAGAAAGCTGGTCTATTTTAAGTAAAGGCTGCTGCTTATACAATTCCTTTTTTCTTTCGGCAATTTCCTTGTCGGGATAGTTGTATAAAGCCCTGATGTTTTCTATCGTTACAGATGCCTTATTACCAGTGTTATCCGCGTCAAAAAAATCGGCCACAACCGGCAGTTTTTTTAAATGTTGATTAGGTGAGGGGCGGCAAGCCAGCAGGCCCCTGGTATATGGATGTTTAGGGTTTTCAAATAAGTCGGTAACCTTGGCTTCCTCCACAATTTCGCCCTTATACATCACCATAACGCGATCAGCAATTTCTTTTATCACACCCAAATCATGTGATATGAATATCAAACTCATATGCCTGATGGCTTTAAGGTTGAGCAAAAGTTCAATGATGGTTTTTTGTACTGTTACATCCAACGCGGTGGTAGGTTCATCAGCTATCAATATCTCCGGATTGCAGGATAGGGCCATGGCGATCATTACCCGTTGCTTTTGCCCGCCCGAAATCTGGTGCGGATAGCTGTCAAAAATAGCCTCGGGACGCGGGAGCTGTACCTCGTTAAAAAGTTCGAGGGTTTTCTTTTTTGCTTCTTTTTTTGATAAGCCTAAATGCAGTTGTATGGCCTCGGTAAGCTGAAAACCACAGGTAAGTACCGGGTTAAGAGAGGTCATGGGTTCCTGGAAAATCATTGCCATCCGATTGCCGCGTATATCGCGCATATCAGCTTCAGAAATTTTGCAGAGGCTTACATCATTTAAAAGTACTTCGCCGCTAATTACTGTTTTGTCTTCATTTAGCAAACGCATCAGCGCAAGTGATGTCACAGATTTACCAGAGCCCGATTCGCCAACGATGCCTATAGTTTCTCCTTTTTTTAAATTAAAGGATACATTTTTTACGGCATTAAATAGTCCGTCTCCTGTTTTAAAACTAATCCCAAGGTTTTTTACTTTCAGCATTATTGCCCTACTATGGTTATCATTTCATCCTTAATTAATTCTTCGCCTCGGTAGCGTCTTATTAATTGCGCGGTGGCTACAACATCTTTTTGGCAGTAGGTACAAATACGTTCAAGCTGGTTTTCGTTCCAATAAACATGACTAACCATGCTGCCATCAATATCATCTTTAGGTGTAGGGATATCAAAAATAGCGGTAAGCAGGTTTAGCGACGTGTAATTTTTATAGTCGCCAAACTTCCATAGTTCCATTGTATCCAGATGGATTATCTCCCATGGCTTTTTACCTGCAAGCTGCAATTGTGGCGGAAAGGGCAGACCATTGATCAGTAACCGGCGGCAGATATAAGGAAAATCAAATTCCTTACCATTATGTGCAACCAATACTAAATTGGCTGGCTGATTGAACAGCATTGCAGAAAACCGGGTAAGCAGATCTTTTTCATCATGCCCGGCAAATGATTTTATCCTTAAACCGACGTTTTCTTTTCCTTTGGTGAATACCCCGGCAGAAATACATACTATCTTGCCAAATTCGGCCCATATACCCGCGCGCTGATAATACTCCTCTGGAGTTTCATCTTTGCGTTGATATTGAGTTTTTAGTTCCCATAGCTTTTGGAAATGCCCGGGCACCTCATCATGAGTGGCATATTGCGGTACCGTTTCAATATCAAGCACCAATAAATTATGCAGATCATACTGCTCAAGCATGCTATATTAATTTTATGGAGCAATATAATAATTAAGTTTTGAGTAGCAGGTTTTGCCCGATGAGATTACACAGCAGTTACAACCGGGTACCCAGCGTTTACTTACTCAGTATCTCAAACCCTATATTAATCGTATTCCCATTGCCATCAACCAAAGTAAGGATGTGTTTACCCGGCGGTGGATTAAGAGCCATCTGGTGAAAATCCTTTGTTTCGCCAACGTACTGATCATCCAGGTGCCAAAATATCTTCATTCCGGGTAAGCGGTGGGCGGCATTGCATATCATCCGGCCACGGGTGCCATCGGCTTCAAGTGGTACATATATTTTAGCACCATCTTTTGGGTAGATCACTTCCATGGCGTTGCTGTTTTCGGCCTGTGTACATCCTGGCCTAAATGGCGGCAATACATGGTATTGGTAGTCGCGTGCTTTGTAATAATACTCCATGGAGGGGGGCAGTACAAACCATTTTTTGTTGATCATATTACCAGGTGATTCGCAATTGCCATTAACCTGGTATTTACCATCGGCAGATAAATGAATCAGTTGGTGGTAGGGGCAAACAGGAGCCTTTAAACCACTTTTAGGTACCAGCATTTCGTCTACGTTATCGCAATATTGGCCGGCACGGTAGCCACTTTGCCGGCAAATGTTAACTTTCACCATTTCGCCTACCGGCATCTCAAACCAATCACGGGAAACAGGCAGCAACCTGAAGATCTCAAACAGGGCTGGTGCGGCTGTATTGATCCCTGTTAACCCCGGCCTTCCTTCGCCATCGGTATTGCCTACCCACACACCCACAACATATTTAGGCGTAATTCCTATTGCCCAACCATCCCGAAAGCCAAAACTGGTGCCGGTTTTCCAGGCCACCCGCTGCGTGGAGCTAAATTGCTGCCATAGCAATTCTTCACCGGGGCGCATTACTTCTTCCATCGCCTGAAAAGTGTAATATATAGAAGCCGCATCCAGCAAGCCCGATCTTTCCAAAGTTGGTTTTGCTATATCCTGCCTGTAATAAACCGGACTATGAAAATCAGCCGGATCATATTTGCCATTATATTTATAGTAGTGATTAAGCACCCTGGCCATATTGGCATAAGCGCCGCTTAGTTCCCAAAGGGTATTTTCGCCGCCACCTAATATCAATGATAGTCCGTAATGGTCGGCCGGTTTCGTTAATGTGGTGATACCTGCCTTCCGTAAAAAATCATAAAAGCGCTCATATTTAAATTGCTGTAACATTTTTACCGCCGGCACATTCAGCGAGCGCGATAATGCCCTCGAAGCAGGTACAGCGCCATCATAACCCAGGTCAAAGTTTTCGGGATGATACCCTGCTATGAGTGTGGGCACGTCAGGAATCAGGCTATTGGGCAGTATCAGCCCGCTATGCAGCATAGAAGCATATAACAGGGGCTTTAGTGTGCTACCCGGACTGCGGGGAGCATCGATAACATCAACATCACTTTCCATCTGCGGGTCTTCGTGGTGGGTGATATTACCGGCATAGGCAAGGGTTTGGCCGGTTTCTACATCAAGTACAATGGCAGCAATATTATTGATGTCATTGGCTTTTAAAACCTGGTGATGCTGCTCTAATATATCATTTACCTGTTGCTGTAAAGTCGATTTTATACTTGTCTGTATCCTGGTATCTCCGGATGGTTTGGCATGATGATCATTTTTAAAACGCTGCAACAGGTGAGGGGCGAGCGAGGGCAGGGGCATTGGTCTTTCGGGCACGGGCTCCAACTGTGCAAGGGCAGCCGTTGAACTATCAATAACGCCCTGTTTATAAAGCCTGGTTAGTAATAAATTTCGTTTTTTTAATAAGATGAGCTTGTTTTTACCGGGATGCACCAATGATGGAGAGTTTGGCAAAACCGCCATAGCCGCCGTTTCGCCCCAGGAAAGCTGATCAGGATTACGACCAAAATATCGCCATGATGCGGCATCCAGACCTACCACATTAGTACCAAATGGCGCGTTGCTGGCGTAAAGAGCCAATATCTGGCTTTTACTATAGGTGAGCTCAAGCCTCAGCGCCATAAAAATTTCGAGTAGCTTGTTCCATGCGTTACGTTTGTGCCGGGTTGCAAGCCGTATTACCTGCATGGTTAAAGTACTACCGCCACTGGTTACCTTTTTTGATGAAATGTTTTGTTTAATAGCTCTGCTAAATGCCAGTGCATCAAAACCAGGGTGATTTTCAAAGCGTTTATCCTCAAAAGCAATGATACATTGTTTGAATTTTTGGGGCACGCTATCATTATACGGAAAACGCCACTGGCCGTCTTGTGCAATGGATGCACCCAATAATTGCCCCTCGTCATCATCTATTACATAGGATGTTGGGCTTTTAAACAGCGGGCTGGGCAAACAAAACCAAAACAGCAAGGTTAAAACAACTAAGAATACAAGCAGAAATATTACTTTTGGCTTTTGTAAATAAATTTTTATTCGCTTTAATACGGCTTGCATTAATATATTTTCAATAAAGATATAACTAAGCTTTATACTACTACCTTATCCGCAACAGGATATTGCTTGATAAAATACAATAAATGGGCATACAAAAATTATCAATTATTATCCCGGCTTATAACGAAGGTAACACCATACATTTAATTCTGGATAAAATTAAATTGGTTAGCCTCACAAATGATATTCAAAAAGAAGTGATCATCATAAACGATTGCTCGAACGATAATACTGAATCGGCCATTAAAGCTTACCAACAAGCCAATCCTGATCTCGATATTCAGTACTTTAAACACGAAGTGAATAAAGGTAAAGGCGCAGCCCTGCATACTGGCATATCCAAAGCTACCGGCGAATATCTTATCATCCAGGATGCCGATCTGGAATATGACCCCACAGAATACAATGACCTGTTGAAACCTATTGTGAATGGTTTTGCAGATGTTGTTTATGGATCAAGGTTTATGGGCAGTAACCCGCACAGAATATTGTTCTTTTGGCATACCATAGGTAACAGGTGGCTTACGTTTGCATCAAACATGTTCAGCAATTTAAACCTTACTGACATGGAAACCTGTTATAAATTATTTGATACCAGGATAATCCAGGGTATTTCACTAACCGAAAAACGTTTTGGCTTTGAACCTGAAGTAACCATCAAAATATCGAGGGTGCCAAAGATCAGGATTTACGAAGTGGGTATTTCTTACTACGGGCGCACCTACGAGGAGGGTAAAAAAATAGGATGGAAAGATGGCGTAAGGGCTATTTACTGTATTTTGAAATACGGATTGTTTAAGAGCAGGTAACGCAACGAAGGACTATTTTGCAAGGCGATTATATATGATCAAAAAAGTTCAATTGCTGAATTTTTGATTCCAACGCCACACTTCCCCAGTTCATTCCATCTATTTTGAAACTTTTTACTTGCCAGTTTCTATCAGTTAGCAGTATCCTGTCCTCCGCCGGATGCAAACCATCCAAAGAAGGCATATATTTCAAATTCTCATCTAAACCCTGGCCTGTGGCCTTGGTTAGGGCTTCTTTACGTGTCCAGAGTAAAAAGAAGTTTTGGGGCGATTGGCTTATAAAATCAATTTCCGCGTTACTGAAATTATCTTCCAGTATGAAGGTGAAATCAAATAGGGGATTAATTGTTTCTGTATCAACTCCCACATTTGTATTTGCTATCGCGATCAGCACCCAATCGGCCGAGTGGGATACATTGTATTTGATATCAGTGCCACTGATATACGGTTTTTTATTCGTGCCGATACTAAATTTTATATCGGCAGCGGATTGATTGGTGTATTTACCCAGGATTTGCCTTAATGCAGCACGGCTTACAATAAATCTTGTTCGATCTTTTTCCTGCAGATAACGGTTGGCCCTGGCAATTTCATCGGGTTGCAGCAACGATAACAGTTTGGCGATATTTGACTGATTTGCCGAAATGTTGACGCGCCATAGGTCAACCTCATCGTTCAGTTGAAATGTACATTCAGTTTCATTTAACCATGTAACAGCATCTAAAAACTGAATGTTAACCGTAACTGCCCCCATTTTAATAGCTATTTTTTGGCTGCCTCATCCAGGCAGTTTTGCAGTATGCTTGCAAATATTTTATCATTTGGCGCTTTAAATATGGTATTATGACCGCCTGGGATCTTATGCACATTTACACCTTTTAACGCATATTGCTTCCAGCCCATATTTTCAAAGTCATCAAGGTAAAATGTACGTTGCTCTGCCCTGAAAACTTCTACAGCTATATTATGAGGTTGCAGCTGATAGCGTTTTTCGGCAAGGATATTCATCTCATCAATTCTATTGGAGTATCCAAAAAAGCCCTGCTGCTCTTCGTCATTTGATATTTTCCATAACACTTTGGTTAGCCTGCGTTTTATGCCGGTACTATTATGCGCTATAGTATGCCCGATACCTTCATGAAACGATAAGTTATAAACCAGCTTTCGCATAAAAAACTTGCCCCGTTTATAATATTGGGTTACAAACGGATCATGATATGGCGAGCGGTAGGCATAAGTATCAAACATAGCCAGCATTTTTACTTCTTTACCCATAGCCTGAAATTGTTTGGCCATTTCAAAAGCAATGATACCGCCGAAAGAATACCCGGCAAGCGCATAAGGCCCGGTAGGGTTTTGCGCCATGATGGATGCATTGTAATGCGCGGCTATGTCAATGATATTGCTCAATGGTTCGTCAATTCCGTTAAGGCCTTTTGCCTGTAATCCATAAATGGGCTGGTCGGCATGCATGCCTGATGCAAGCGTATTGAATAACAAAACGTTTAGCCCGGCCCCATGAACTATGTATAATGGCATCTTATTGCCGGTGGTTTTGATAGGTACCAGGGAATCCCACACAATGGATTTGCCATCCATCTCCAGCATTAGCGCCAATTTTTCAACCGTGGAGTTTTCAAATAGTGTGGCAAGCGGCAGGCGTTTACCGGTGAGCTTCTCTATGCGGGTCATTACCTGTACGGCAATCAGCGAATGCCCTCCTAATTCAAAAAAGTTGTCATAGATGCCAATATTCCCGATCTCCAAAAATTCAGACCAGGTATCAGCTACCAACTTTTCTACATCGGTGCGTGGCGCGATGAAAACATTGATACTTTCTGCAAGTTTGCTGTTTTGATTTGCTAATGCCTTTTTATCAATTTTACCATTGGGTGTTAATGGCATTGCCGGCACGGTAATGAAATCGTCAGGCAGCATATAATCAGGCACTAAAGATCGCAGGTTATCCCGCCACCCCTTTATTTGTGCTGTACTGCTTTCGGCCAGGTAAGCATCATTTATAACGATATAGGCTACCAGTTTATCAATGCCATTTTTATCGGGCACAGCTATTACAATGGCCTCTTTAATATTATATTCGTTTACCAGGTGGTGTTCAATCTCGCCGGCCTCTATACGATAACCACGAATTTTGATCTGTGTATCAATACGGCCAAGGCATTCTATTTCGCCGTCTGCCTTAAATCTACCCATATCACCTGTGCTATACATTTTAGCGCCGGAAGTTGATGAAAATGGATCGTTAACAAACTTCTCGTTTGTTAATTCAGGGCGATTAAGATAACCCCTGGCAACACCATCGCCACCAATATAAATTTCACCTACAGTTCCCGGTGGCAGCGGGTGAAGGAATTTATCTAAAATGTAAATTGATGTATTGTCAATTGGCCGCCCAACAGTAATGGTCTCCTCATTCGCCTTTATTTGCTTAATTGTCGACCAAATGGTTGTCTCGGTAGGGCCATAAACATTCCATAAGCTGGTAGCTTGTTTAAGAATTCTATTCGCCAGTTCTTTAGGCAGGGCTTCGCCGCCGCATAAAACCTTTATCGGGTTACTGCTATCCCAGCCAGCCTCAAGCATAATTCGCCAGGTATAAGGTGTTGCCTGCATGATGGTTACACCCTCGGTTTTGATAATATCAAGTAGGTCCCTGCCATCTTTGGCGGTATCACTATTTGCAATAATTACCTGGGCGCCGCTTATCAGCGGTAAAAACAGTTCAAGGCCAGATATATCAAAACTCACTGTAGTAACCGCCAATAGCTTATCAGTAGCGGTTATGCCGGGCTCCTTTTGCATACTGTACAAAAAGTTAACAAGGCTGCTATGCGCTATTTGTACACCTTTAGGGTTCCCGGTAGAGCCTGATGTATAAAGGATATAAACCAGGTCGTCCCCACTTGCTTCAACAGCCGGATCTGTTACCGGGTATTGGTTAAGTTTAAGCCATTCGTCCTCTAAAACTAGCTCTTTGGCACCAGATTGATAATGGTTTTTATATTTTGAGGATGCAAACAATATCGCCGCGCCAGAATCGCAGAGCATATAATTGATACGTCCTAATGGAAACTGCGGATCAAGCGGGATATAAGTAGCCCCGGTTTTCATGATGCCCAGCATCACCACAACCATTTCTGCCGATCTGTCCAGTGCGAAAGCTACTTTATCTCCCTTTTTAATGCCTTGTGCAAGTAGTAAAGCAGCAAACTGATTTGCTTTTTGATTTAACTGCTTATAAGTTAGGGTAGCTTGATTGAATTTTATAGCAATGTTATCACTAAATTCCTTAGCGCGTTCGCTGATAACCTGGTGCAGCGGTTTATTTTTATCGTAAGGAGCAGCTGTTTTATTCCAGGTGTTTAACTCATTGAGGAGTGCTCCTGCATTTTTTGATTCGATGCTGCTGATCAGGATATTTGGATCAGAGACGATCTGCCTCAGTAAAAACTCAAACTCATCCATCATGTGGTGAATGGTGGATGACTGGAAGAGTTGGGTATTGTATGACCATTCCAGTACCAGCGATTCATCACGGCCGGATATATTTACAAAAATCTCGAAGCTTTCATATTCACGCGGATTGCTTTGCAATAGATGCTGCAAGCCATAAAAGTCAACATCGTCATCCATACCCATATCAATATTAAACATCACGGGTACTAATGGTATTCTTGAGGCATCACGGGCAATATTCAGCTTTTTAAGTAAACTGCCGAAGGTATATTGTTGGTGATCGTAAGCATCTAGGATGGCTGATGTACGGATCTTTAAATAGGTTTTAAAGGATTGGTCTCCTGTAGGATGGCTCCTTAACGCCAATAAGTTAACACAATGCCCTACAAGCCTGTAATTGCCTGTAGCCGATTGCCCGGCGGCTGGTAAGCCTAAAATGATCTCGCCCTGCCCGGTTAAGTGCTGCAAAAATATTTCAAATGCGGCCAACAGGGTAGTTACAAAGCTCGATCCGTTTGCTTTGCCAAGCTTTTTAAGGTCAAGCGCCAGCAGCGTATCTAAATTAAAATCCTCGCGGTGGCTTTTGTAAGTGCGCACTGCAGGGCGGGGTAGGTCTGTTGGCAGGTTTAAGTAGTGATTGCTGCCTTTAAACTGATCAAGCCAGTATTGTTCCGTTTCTTTAAACTCCGGGCTATGCTCAAATGTAAGCTGTTCCGTTGCATATTCGCTGAAAAGAGCAGCATCGCCTAACTTGACTGGCTCGTTTTTGACATAAGCTGAGTAGAATTTGCTCAGGTCCTGCATCATAATCCCTATTGACCAACCATCACAAATAATATGGTGGGCAATAAAGGTTAACAGGTATTCATTTTCCTTTAACTTGATTAAAGCAGTTTTAAACAACGGCCCTGTTACCAGGTTAAACGGCGTTAGAGCCACCTGGGTGTTTTGCTTACTAATAAAAAGCTGTTGCCCGGCAGCAGTTTGTGCCGAAAGGTCATGGTAATCAACCGTTAATTGCAGCTCTTTATAAATGCACATATATTTGCCATCAGCGCTAAAGGCCGAGCGTAGCGCCTGGTGCCTGTTGGTAATATCCTGCAATGCGCGGAGCATGGCATCGTAATTAAACAGGCCTGTTAAAAGCAGTGAGAATGACTCATTGTAGGCGCAATTGGCCTCATCCCCTCCAATAAGGCATGATGTCCAGATCTCCAGCTGGGATTCTGTAGCAGGCGCAACCAATTGTATTTCCGGACCGGCAAACGGGTCAAAATCTACAGGGCTTATATCGAATGTAAAAGAAGTGTCCAAATCAGTTACTGCTTAATTTAACCTGTAAAAATTTTCCGGGATTATTAATATCATTGATAAACCAGCCGGGATTGCCATGATTATCGCGGCCAAGTTTGGCACCCGCAACAGGAGGTTCCGCGGGTAATTTAATAGGATCACTATTGGTTTCCCTGTTTTTTTCTGATGGTATAAAACCGGATTCGATCAATTCAGTAACACTTTCTTTAAATGCTGTAATTATCTGATCTACTTCCTGATCTGTATGTGCCGCCGTTATAAAACATGGGAAAAGATCCCATATATGAATTCCTTTATAACGCATCAACGTAAACAGGAGTTCGCCATAAGCAAGTTCATATTTGAATTTTATCTTCCACAATGAGCCAAAGGATGGTGAGTATAGTGGAATGCCTTCTTTCTCGCATATCGCATTTAAAGCATCAGAAAGACGTTTGGTTCTGGCGTTTAATTCTTCCTGTAGGGCGGGTCCTTTTTCTTTCATGTAAAGTAAGGAGGCTTTGCCTGCAGCAAGGGCCAGTGGATGACGCACAAATGTACCGGCAAAGTAAGTTACACCCGCTTCAGGTGATGAATCATCGCCAAACTGCCAGTTGCCACCATCAAGGGCGTCCATGTATTTACTGATGCCGGCTATGGCACCTATAGGCATACCACCACCAATTACTTTTCCATAGGTACCTAAATCTGCTTTAATGCCGAACATGGCCTGCGCACCGCCCGGGTGCATTCTGAAGCCTGATATTACCTCATCAAATATTAAAACCGTTCCAGATTTTTGGGTAATTTCCCTTACCTTTTTCAGAAACTCAACCGGTTGAAATTCAGGTCTTCTGCTTTGTACAGGTTCAACTAATACTGCAGCAAATTCGTGCGCTCTTTCGGCAATTATTTTAAGCGATTCTTCGGTGCCATAATCAAGAATCAGCATATTCTGCACTACCTCCGGCATAATACCGGGAGCGGCAGGTACAGTTTTTAATTTTTTAGTTCCGCGAACAATTACTTCGTCGTTAATACCATGGTATGATCCGCTGAATGCAACGATAATTGAGCGGCCGGTAACCGTACGTGCAATACGCATAGCGCCTAACACTGCTTCTGAACCGGTATTGCAAAGCGCGGCGCGGTCAAAGTTGGTAAACTCACATATCAGCTTACAAACATCACCTGCAAGCTCATGCTGCGGACCAATTTCATATCCTTTTTCTACTTGGTCCAGCACCGCTTTTTTAAGTACATCAGCCTGGTAACCCAAAAGATTGGATCCGAAGCCATTTAACGCATCTACATAATCATTACCATCTATGTCCCAAACATGGCTGCCTTTTGAGCGATTAACCACCAACGGATAAACCACCTCTTTTGTAAGCGGCCTAAAACCACTAACCACGCGTGGATCGGCCATAAACGGGCGATCTTTTTGAGTCTGAGCTTTGCTGCTTTTGGTTTTAGCGTTGTATTTAATGGTAAGATCATTTAAAAAAGCCGATTGCTTTTCGTCAAGAACAAGGGTTTGTTTTTCGATGCGGGCCGTAGCGCCGAAAGGTTTTTTTATTTCTACCTGCTCCTCGGGCGTAAGGTCATGCGTTGCCGGTTGCGATTTAACTGCGGTAATTGCAGGTGCCGCCGCACTGTAAACAGGAGCAGAAACTGCCTGCCCGTTACCGCCCTGAATTAAAGATAACTGGCTGCTTAATAGTTGAAGTTGCTGCGATATTAAATTAATAATGAGATCGTTATTGTTTGTGCCTGCACCGTTACTTGATGGAGTATGCGCATTAAATATCTGTTGAACGGTAGTTGTTGCGGCTACTACAGAAGGGGGGGCAATGGTCTCCGGTTTTAAAACATCGGGGGCCAGGTTAGCATCAAGATAGGAGGCCAGTAATACCAGGCTATTATACTCTTCAAACAATTTCCTAAAAGTGATAGGTATATTGAACTGCTTTTTAAGATTTGTGGCTATCTGTGTTAAAGACAGGGAATCAAAGCCGATTTCAATAAAGCTCAGATCGGTGCCCGAATTATCAATCTCAATGCCCGATGCATCTTCAAATATTGCTCTCAGCTTATCAATTAATATATCTTTCCTTGTCTGCATAATTGGGTTGGTAGTAATTTGTGGCTGTGGTATAAGGTTTGTTGCAATTGTTTCCGTTGTATTATAGGTTATGGCCGGTTCCAGCCAATAACGTTTATGATCAAAAGCATAAGTTGGCAGATCTATTTTGCTGTTTTGCTGTTTGTTATAAATGCCAGTCCATTCAGGTTCAACGCCGCTTAACCATAATTGTCCTAATGCTTTTAATACGTGATAATACTCCGAATTTGTTTCGTTTTTCTCAAATCCGGTTATAACTGTTACATTTTTATCGGCAATATGTTGGCGGGTTAATGTACCCAATATATTACCCGGACCCACCTCTAAATAAAGTCGGTTTTCATTTTCCTGTAGTGTATCAATGGCGTGGGCGAAACGAACTGTTTTCCTGAGATGGTGCGACCAGTAAGTTGGGTCGGTAGCTTCAGCGCCGCTCATCCAATTACCGGTTACTGTTGAAACGATGGGTTTTACGGGTTGATTTAATTTTATCGATCTTACAACCGCCTCAAAAGGTTCAACTATGCTATCCATCATGGAAGAATGGAAGGCGTGGCTGGTGAGCAATAACCTGCTTGGGATGCCCTGTTCAGCCAATAATTCCGAAAAGGAATTGATGGCATTTGATGGGCCTGAAACCACGCAAAGCTTGCGTGAGTTAATTGCGGCTATCGATAGTTTTGATGGTAATATGGCTTCCAGTTTTTCGGCCTCTAACCTTACCGAAAGCATACTGCCCTTTTCCACGCCATTTACAAGGCGGGCCCTTTCCGAAATCAGTTTTAAAGCATCGGCCAAACTAAATATTCCCGCTAAGTGTGCCGCAACAAATTCGCCTATACTGTGGCCTGTCAGTACTTCGGGCTGTATGCCAAAGCTCATCCACAGTTTGGCCATTGCATACTCTAAGATAAATATGGCAGGTTGCGCGTAAAGTGTTTGTTTTATTTTTTCAATTGATTGGTTGTCAGTTACTATAGGGTATAATACCTCAAGTAAGTTTTCATGTACTGTACCCTTTAGCAGGTTGATGCATTCATCAACAGCAGCGGCAAAAACAGGTTCGGTTTTATACAGATCAATTCCCATGTTGGCATATTGGGAACCCTGACCGGGGAACATAAATACAACACCTTCAGCTTTGTTCTTTAAATTCTTTGAAGCTGATGGCTCGGTTTGAGGTGTATTAAGTTTTATAAGTAACTCGTCATTATCGGCAGCAATAACAAATCGGCGAAAATTAAAATCGGCACGGGTTGTTTGCAAGGTATAAGCCAGATCATCAAGACTGGCGTTTTTATTTTGTTTGATAAAGCCACTAAGCTTGCCGGCGTAATTGTTTAAACTACTTTCTGTTTTAGCCGACCAACTAATTAGTTTTAAGGGTTTGCCGTCTGATATAGGGGTAGGCTCAGTTTCAAACTCCTCCAATACCACGTGTACGTTGGTTCCACCCACACCAAACGAACTAACACCGGCACGACGAACTGTATCTGCTTCCCAGTTTTTCAATTCATTGTTAATATAAAAAGGACTATCAGCGATATCAATATTGGGATTTATCTGCTCAAAAAACAACGATTTTGGTATCTGCTTATGCTGCAAAGCCAAAGCTGTTTTCATCAAGCCCGCAACACCGGATGCAGCCGTTAAGTGCCCCATATTACTTTTGATAGAACCAATTGCGCAGAACTGTTTTTTATCCTGCAGACCAAAAGCAAGGTTTAGTCCCTCAATTTCTATCGGGTCGCCAAGCGGGGTGGCTGTGCCATGTGCTTCTATGTAACTAATGCTTGAGGCATCTATACCGGCATCATCAATAGCCATCGCTATTGCGCCAGCCTGGCCATGAGCGCTTGGGCCGCTAAAACTGCTTTTGGCGGCACCATCATTATTGATACCGATGCCTTTTATAACGGCGTAAATGTTATCGCCATCGCGTTTGGCATCCGCTAATGATTTTAATAGTACTACACCCGCACCATCGCTAAATACGGTGCCTGTTGCTGCCGCATCAAACGGGCGGCAATGCCCGTCACTGCTCATGATGGAGCCTTCCTCGTAAAAATGCCCGCTTTTGATGGGGGAGGTGATAGATGCTGCTCCTGCTATAGCCACATTGCATTGCCCGTTGCGGATACTGCTTACTGCTTGTGCTATGGCTAAGAGTGAGGTAGAGCAGGCTGCATAAACTGCAACTGCTGGTCCTTCTAAATTCAACTGGAAAGCGGTTCTGGTGGCTATATAATCTTTCTCATTTAAAAGCCTGACCTGGAAATGCCCCGTACGCTCAACTATTTCGGGATTTGTTAATACATTGTTATTGTAATAGGTATTATATCCGCAGCCGGCAAAAACGCCAACCGGGCCGGTGTATTTTTGTGGTAAATAGCCCGTTTTTTCTAAAACTTCCCAGGCTATCTCTAAAAACACCCGTTGTTGCGGATCCATGAGTTCGGCGTTTCTGGGATTAAAACCGAAAAATCCCGCGTCAAACTCATCTGCTTTATCAATAAGCCCTCGTGCTTTTACATACGCGGGATTGTTTTTAACGTTATCCGGTATCGATTTATCTATTTCACTGGCACTAAAGAAACTAATGGTTTCCTGTCCTTCCGAAAGTAGTTTCCAAAATTCATCAATGGTATTTGCCCCCGGGAACCTTCCAGCCATGCCTATAATGGCGATATCATGATCCGCGCTATTATCTTTATTTTTCCTTTTTGAAGGAAATATGGCTGATTTATCACTGCCACTTAAAAAACTTACCAAGCCGCTTACGGTTGGGTATTGATATAGTTTGGTGATGGGTACATCTAAATTTAATTCCTGTTTTAACGCCGAAACAGTTTTTAACGCTAATAAAGAATTTCCACCCAATAGGAAAAAATCATCATCAACACCAATTTTTTCTAATTGCAGCAACGTCATCCATACCGCTGTTATATTCTTCTCTATTCGTGTGGATGGCGCTTTGTATAAAATGGCTAGATCAGGCCTTTCCAGGCCGGGATTAGGCAATGCTTTTCTATCAACTTTGCCGCTGCTTGTTTTTGGTAAGTCTTTGATCCATACGTAAGCAGAAGGCAGCATAAAATCGGGCAATTGCTGCTCAAGACTTTTTCTTACTGCTGCTGTGTTTTGTTGATTGGTTGATGATACAAGGTAAGCTAATAAGCGTTTTTGTCCTGCGGCATCCTCGCGGGCGATAACAATTGCTTGCTGAATGTTATCGAGTTGATTGAGCAGTACTTCAATCTCACCCAGTTCTACACGGTTTCCGCGAATCTTTACCTGGGTATCTTTACGGCCCAAATATTCAATATTACCATCGGGCATAAACCGGGCCAGGTCTCCGGTGCGATAAAGGCGGGTGCTTTTACTTTCGTTTTCCTTCCAGTTTATAAACTTTTCGGCCGTGAGGTCTGGTTTGTTGAGGTATCCATTAGCAAGGCTTAAACCGGCAACACAAAGTTCACCGGTTTCGCCAACGGGTAATTGCTGTAAGTTCTCATCTAAAATGATAATCTCTGTATTATTGATCTGAATCCCGATTGAAGGTAATGCAGGCCATGTCAATGGATCTCCGTCGAGTTTTAATTGGGTAACTACGTGTGTTTCTGTTGGGCCATATTGGTTATATAAAACAGCATTTGGTAAAGCTTTAAAAAAAGCGGCAATCTGCGGAGTTATCTTTAATTGCTCTCCTGCGGTCATCACTTCCTGTAAGCGCCCTGGTATCTGTGAATTTGCTATAGCCGCTTCGGTTAAATATTGAAGCACTACAAAAGGAAGGAAGATGCGGTTTATTGATTGCTCGTCCATAAACAACAACAACTTAACCGGATCAATGCGCAGTTCGTCGGCAATAAGTACCAATGTGCCACCTGTGCTTAGCGTGGCAAATATTTCCTGAAATGATACATCAAAGGTTAAAGGCGCAAATTGTAAAGTATTTATACCTGTTTTTGATATGGAATTTTCCTGCTGCCATAAAAGCAAATTCACCAAAGCTGTGTGACTCATCACCACACCTTTTGGCTTACCGGTTGAGCCGGAAGTGTACAACACATAAGCGGCGTCGGGCTTGCTTGGGGTTGATACTTTTGCCGCCTGGGGATAAACTTTATCTGTAAGCAGAATACCAACCGGCAGATTTTCAAATAAATGCTTTTGTGTTTCGGTAATTAAGCAGGTATCGATGCCTGAATCGGCTATGATCTGTTCCAGCCGGTCTTTGGGGTAATCGGCATCTAAGGGCAAATAGGCTTTGCCGGCTTTCAGTATTGCCAGTACACTTATTATTGTTTCAATGCAACGAAACGTACTTACACCAATTATTGTTGAATGAGGTGATTTTACTAAAATAGCTGCCGCCAGATTATCGGCTTGCTGATTTAACTGGCTGTAAGTTAATTGCAAATTACCATGGGTAACAGCTAAAACATCGGGTGTTTTTTTTTGCTGTTGCTCAAATAATTGGTGTATTAATATGGTATTATCTATACCTCTTTCAATTACGTTACCGGTATTAATATTCATTAAACATGACAAGGTTAGCTATCTTCACTGCCTGACCGTTATTATAACAGGGGGATTTAAAATAATGTTGCAGGTTACTTTAAAAAGCAGTGGAAGATAGGCATTTTTTACATTTCAATTAGTTGTAAACACCATTTTATACTAACAAATTTATTGTATATTTATTTATACGCAATAATATTAATTAAGTTGTTATAAACGCTGTAAACAAAAATTAGTTTACCATACAGTTCATTATTGTTTTCGTTGTGCCTTTTCCCAAACCGCGCTTTGAGTTGTTGTAAAATACCTCAATATTCCGGCCAAAACCGCATAATTCATTACGCAGAAATAATAGGGTATAAAAAGTATTTTGATGCGTAATTGTTTCTTCTCCATTACGTAACCTAAAAAGGCCAGCAGGTAAAATAATACCTGTGCAAATAAAAGCAGTTTCCATCCCTGGCTATCGGGCTCAAAAGCCAATGCCAGGTTTAAGGCAAATGACAATATGAGCAGGAAGGGGGTAACCGTCCACCTTAATACGCGGTGACTAATATATTGAAATGATAATATTGGGTAAGGGAAGGGGTTGAACAGGCTTTTTAACCGTAATATAGATTGTATGCCACCTGCCGCAATCCGTATTTTTCTTTTTAATTCTTCGGATACATTCTCAGATGCGGTTTCGGTAGCGTAAGCTTCCGGCTCATATACAATACGGTAACCCTTTTCGGCAATGAGCATTGATATCATAAAGTCATCCAGCACTGTATCAGACTCAACCGCCTGGTAAAGCGAACGCCTAACGCTAAACAATTCGCCCGCGGCACCTACAACGGAATAAAGTTCCGAATCCCATTTTTTAAGAGCTGATTCGTATTTCCAGTAAAAACCTTCACCGGCGGCACTGGCATCGGCGTTTTCGTCAAAGTGTACGCGCTTTTCGCCGGCAACAGCTCCTACTGTCGGATCGATGTAATGCCTGCAGATCTTTATTAATGCATCTTTATTTAAAAATGTATTGGCATCGGTAAAAACTACGGCATCGGTGTTTACAAAATCCATAGCACGATGCACGGCTGCTATTTTACCGGCGCGCTGTGGTTGGTGAAGTAGCTGTATTTGAGGATGGTTGGCAATAATAGCTGGCGTATTGTCTGATGATCCGTCGGTTATGAAAATTATTTTTAGTTTTCCTGCCGGATAATTCAACAAAAGGCTGTTAGCTATTTTATCCTTAATAAAATACTCCTCATTATAAGCGGCTATTACCAGTGTACAGGTAGGTAATAGTCCAAGGTTTTCTGGCACAACTTTTTTAGGTCCTTTTACCAGCCTTTTAAGTTTGATAATAAAATACAGTAGTATGCCATAACCCGCAAAAGTGTAAAAAACAATAATCAGGCTTATTATTAAAATGATCTTCATGATATGGTATTAATGGGGTAACCTAAGTTATTGCTGGTTTTTGAGTGGGTAAAATTCCACCAGACTGCTTTAAATAGCATGGGGATAAAGTTGTAGTTTTTGTGTTTAGTATAGGTTATCAGGTTACGGGGCACAACCATTAACAGGAAATAGGCATAAAAAAACAATTTTTTAAACAAAGGCGCATTGCGGCGGGTAAAAAGTATGCGGTTACGGTTCATGAAATACTCCTTCAGCTTGCTTTTTTTGCCTACCGATACCGATTCTTTATGATAGATCAACGCATCTGTATTCACCCAGGCTTTATAGCCCGCGCGCAGAATGTTTTCGCACCAGTCTACCTCTTCATAATATAGGAAGAAGTTTTCGGCCATTAAACCTGCCTTGTTTATGGCTTCATTCCTGATCATCATAGCCGCGCCATGGCAATAAGCGGTAGGGCCAATGATATGATTGAATTGCCCTTCATCTTTTTGGCGCAAACCAATACAGCTATTGCGGCAGGTATAATAATTCATAGGGGTGTAGCCCGCGTATTGTATCAGTTGTTTATCGTTATAGTATTTTATCATGGGTGATATCATACCCACGTCCTCATGAGTATCCAATATATCAACCAGCTTTTCAATTAAACCCGCAGTAAATTCGGTATCATTGTTTACCAGGAACAGGTAATCGCCCGAGGCTTGTTTTATACCAAGATTATTCCCCCCGGCAAAACCAAGGTTAATATCCGACCGGATTAACTTAATGCCCGGATATTTTATGGCCCAATCCGGTACCGGGTTTATTTTGCTGGCATTATCAACAATAATTATTTCAATATTGGTGTAGGTGTTTGTTTTTTCTATTGATGAAAGCAGTTCTTCGGTAATAGTTGGCTGATTAAAATTTACGGTAACAATAGAGATTTTTTTCATCTACGCGGATATAGTGATAGCTACGGTTTTACGGATTATGGGTACTAAAAGTTGACCATTTATTTTGATAAATGAATTGGATAAGATTGTCATTGTGTGATTTTCTGGAATCTTTTTTTTATCCTTAAAAATGGTTTTTCATAACCATAATAAGATGCGGAAGCCAAAGCAATAACGCCAGTTATGGTTGCTCCATAAATAATTACATTTTCAATGATCATGCTTCCCTGTGTAAAATATTTTTGAACAAGGTATAATACCAAAAACAACACAAATTTGTGTAAAAGATATATACCGTAGGAAATTTGCCCTATATAGTTAACGTATTTATGCTGAAGTGAGTAAATACTTGTTTTTGTTTCGCAAAGGTTAACAATTAGCAAAGAAGCCAATAGCGCTATCAACACATCACCATGAGGGATATCGTAACATAAATACAGTACAAGGTACGCCGCAAAAACAATCAGCAATGTTACCTGAAACCATTTTTTAAATATGCTATTGAAGGTGTTTTGAAACTTAAAATCAAATTCCGGATGTTTTGTATTGTAATATAAAACTGCTACGGCAGCCCCAATCATCATATTATCAAACCGTGAATAATACATTAATTGATGTAATGATGAATACATTGGGTGATGTTGCAGCAAATAATCAACCGTCAATTGCAGCCCCCAAATGAACAATATGAATATTAACAGGGCGTAAAAAATATGCTGGAGCTTTTTGAGCCTGAAGAAATGAGGATGAAATATATAAAATTGTTCTTCAGTACCTATAGACCAAATGGGGTCAAAAATAGAGGGGAGCATTTGCAGGCAAAAAGCTAAATTGGGTAAAAACAAAACCGAAAGCCAGAAAGCAGAAGTTGAGCCACCGGGGAAAAACGAAAACCCAATAAAAACCACCAGGAAATATAAAGGCCATATCCTCAAAAGCCTTCGCATATAAAAGCCTTTGAAATTGACGGTGGTAAAATTTCGTTTTTCTTCGAGCAATAAATAAGTTATCAGAAACCCGCTGAGCGCAAAAAAAATGGTAACACCTGTTTTGCCAAAATTCAAAAGGTCGACCCCGGGAATTCTATTTAAATTAAAAATGGTTTTATGAAGCTCGATATGTGATACTACAACCATGAGCGCAGCCAAAGCCCTTACTCCATTTAAATTGGGGAAGAATACTTTTGTCTTATTTTTTTCAAGAACTGCAGTGTTTGGCATACCTAACCTTAGTTATCCAATTTTGGCACCATTTATCCAATTAATGTTACCACTTCATATATACCTTAGCTTTTTGTTACCTTATCCAAACACTCCTGTAATACAACAGCAAATTCTTTATCATTTGGTGGTGCAAATATGGTATTGTGTTCGCCAGGTATTTCATGTACGTTAACGCCTTTTAGTGCAAAGGGGCGCCAACCCAGGAAATCAAAATCAACCATGTAAAAAGTGCGTTTTTTTGCTCTGAATAATTCAATCGCAATATTTAGCGGTGTTAAAATATAATTGCGCAAAGCCTTTTCGCTGGCTTCGTCTATCTCATTATCATAAGCAAAAAAGCCTTCTTTCTTTTCATCTTTACCAGGAAATAGCTTCCAGAAAAATTTGATGATCCTGCGTTTAATAACAAGGCTTTTATACTCAATGGTCCGTTTGGGGTCTTCCGTAAGTAACACCAGGCTATGGCCGATTTGCTTAAGCAGGAAAGTAGTATTATTAATGGTTCTCTTTAATGCAGGGTCGTTAACGGTTGATTGCTCTGCAAAAGTATCAAACATGGCCAGCATTTTCACCTCTTTACCGGCAGCCATTAATTGTTTTGCCATTTCAAAAGCAATAATTCCTCCCAGGGAGTATCCCGCAAGGGCGTATGGCCCATCCGGGTTTTTGGCTACTATTTCTGTTATATAATTAGTGGCAATTTCTTCCATTACATCCAATGGTTCGTCAACACCGTTAAGCCCTCTTGCCTGTAAGCCATACACGGGTTGTTCTGCATCCATGTTCATGGCCAGCGCGTTAAAAAGCAAAACGTTTAAGCCTGCACCATGTACAATGTATAAGGGCATTTTGCTGCCGCTTGGCTTAATAGGCACCAGAGATTCCCAGGTTATTGATGACGGGTCGATCTCGAGTCTTGCAGCCAGTTTTTCAATAGTAGCGTATTCAAACAAGGTAGCCAGGGGCAGGCGTTTACCGGTTTCTTTTTCAATACGTGCCATGATCTGTACAGCAACTAATGATCTGCCACCCAATTCAAAAAAGTTATCAGTCATACTGATGTTCTCAATTCCCATCAATTGCTGCCATATTTCTGCAACCAGTTTTTCGTTGGCAGTTCGCGGCGCAACAAATTCGCCTGTGCGTTGTATATTGCCGTAATCAGGTTTGGGTAATGCCTTCCTGTCTATTTTGCCATTGGGCGTTATCGGTATAACTTCCATTATCACAAAATCATCGGGCACCATATACTCTGGTAATGCTGCAAGTAAACCCTGCTGCCAGGAATCAAACTGTTGTTTTAAATCAGTGCTGTTTATCAGTTCGTTTACAATAACATAGGCAACCAGACGTGGGTTTCCGGGGGTATCTTCGCGGGCTATAACAACAGCCTGTTTTATATTTTCTTCTTTTATGAGATTTTGCTCTATCTCCTCAAGTTCGATGCGGTAACCCCTCACTTTCACCTGGTGGTCAATCCGGCCAAGGCAAATTATCTCACCGTCTTCACGGATTTTTCCTAAATCACCGGTACGATACATTTTGCTGCCCGCAATCCCCGAGAATATATCATCAACAAATCTTTCATCAGTTAGTTCGGGCCTGTTTAAGTAACCTTTAGCAACACCATCACCACCTATATAAATTTCGCCAACGGTTCCATCGGTAAAGTTATTAAGCTTCTCATCCAGTATGTATACCTGTGTGTTATCAATTGGCTTGCCAATGGTGATGTCGGTATCGTTCACGATCAGTTTTACTGTGGACCATACTGTAGTTTCGGTAGGGCCATACATATTCCACAATTCTAAACTACGTGCAATCAGTTTATTGATGAGGTCTTTTGGCAAAGCTTCACCGCCACAAAGTATTTTAAGAGGTAGTTTTTGTTCCCAGCCAGCTTCCAGCATTACGCGCCATGTATAAGGAGTGGCCTGCATAACGGTAATTTTTTGGCTATTGCACAAATCGAGCAATGCGCGGCCATCCTTTGCAGTTATGGCATCGGTAACTATAAGTTTTGATCCAACCAATAAAGGTAAAAATAATTCAAGGCCAGCTATATCAAAAGATATAGTAGTTACCGCCAATAGGTTATCAGCAGGAGTGAGGCCTGGCTCCTTGGCCATACTCAGCAAAAAGTTGACCAGGTTATGGTGTTTTATTTGTACGCCTTTAGGTTTCCCTGTGGAACCTGAGGTAAACAAGACATAAGCAAGATCATCTCCACTAACTACTGTTTCGGGCTCATCTGCAGAGTAGTTATCAAATTTATCAAAAGCATCTTCTATCAACACTTCCTTTGCAACCGTGATAAAATGATTTTTAAACTTTTCAGACGTCAACAATATTTTTGCCGCCGAATCTTCCATCATAAACTCAACGCGGTCTTTCGGGTATTCAGGATCAAGAGGTACATAAGCGGCACCTGTTTTTAAGATCGCCAGCAAAGAAATTACCATCTCAGGCGATCTGTCGAGTGCTAACCCAATAATGTCGCCGGTTTTGATATTGTATGTTAGTAAATGTTTAGCCAGTTTGTTAGCAGCTTCATTTACATTTTTGAAGCTTAGCGAACGATCTTCAAATACTATAGCTATTTTATCAGGATTCTTAAATGCCTGTTCGGCAAGCAGGTGATGCAGCGCTTTATCTTTAGGATAATCAGCCACGGTATTGTTTAATAAGCTTAAACTATCGGTTTTTTCGTGAGCATCCATATTGGGGTATCTTTCTAATATTTAATCTGAACAACAAGGGATTTACATAATTAAACTATATATATCGACCGTTTATATTTTCATACTTACGATTTATACTGCTGTATGGTCGTGCGGTGTATGAATAAATTTTTTATTTGCACCTTTTAATTTAAACAACAGCAATAACATCGTGAAAAATATGAGTGGCAATTTAAGTGCAGCATTGAATAATTTGCTGTTAAAATAATCACCGGGTATAGCAACAACAATAGCAATATAACAACATAGTGTAGCTACAAGCCATAAATGCCATGATGGGCCGATGCCTGGCGTTAATATTGATATGAATAACATAAATGGCATTATTCCCAACATCAATACCCGTGGTAATATCGACATTTGATATATTTCATTAAAATAATCAAAGTTGCCGTTCATGAATAATTCACGAAGGCCGCTCAAGCCATATACACGCAATAAATTGAATTGTGCAGATAGCCATCTTTTGCGTTGTTTTTTAAATACCTCGGGGTTGCTTACCTTTTCATCGTATACAAAAGCTTTTTCGGCATAGGCCACGCTTATTTTTTGACGCGTAAGTATTAGCCCCATTTCCTTATCAAAGCCACCAACCGCGTCAATTTGACTCATGGTAACCTTAAATAAATTATATTCAAGCGCCATCCCCGAACCAATAATGGCTGCCGAAAGGTTTAATACCCGTTGGGATTTCCTGAAAATATGGTTATTGATTTCTTCGCTTATCGCATCAAGTATGGCAACGTTTGTATTAGTGTTTTTTGCTATTCTGTGCCCTTGAACCACCTTTTCACCAGCCTGTAGATAATTGTTGATCTGGTAAAGGTAATCGGGAGCGGCAACGTTATCAATATCGTATACAATGGCCGCATCAAAGCCATCCGCGGTATTTTCAATGGCTTTATTCAGTGCTTTTGATTTTGTACTATTCTCAAAAAAAACTTCCACTACCTGCAGGGGCAGTTTTCTTAGTTTTTCAAGTGTTTCGGGTTGAAGCGAATCGGCTATAATGCAGATGTGAAATTTATCAGCCGGGTAATCAAGTGTCAATGCACCCACCGCCGAGTTTAATAAAATTTCATCTTCTTTATAAGCGCATATATAAATAACAAATTTACTTAACGAGGTAGCAGCGGGTGGGTATTTAATGGGAACTAATTTCCCCAATACAGAGAATATAAACAGATAAATACAATATATACCGAGATATATAAAAGCTATACTCATTATTAAAGAAGCAATAAACCTAATAATCTCCATGCTTATAATATGTTATAAAGACTTTTACTGTCTTTTTTAGGGTAATGTTGCATTATTATGAATTTAATGCGTTATTGTTAGTTTCTAAATTTAATGCCAAAAGCTTTTCTATTTCAATAATTCTATGCTCCCAGGTATTTTCTGCTGCAACGGCCAGCCTTTTTTGTTGCAATTCAGGTGTATCCTTTAACGCATTGTTTATGGCAAGTGTAAACTCTATTGATGTTTTGCAATACGCAACACTATCGCCGGTAAATTCCTGTAAGTCGCTGTTAAAATTAGATGACACTACCGGTTTGCCCGAACCCAGGTATTCAAATAGTTTTAACGGAAATATGGAATTGCTCACTTCATCTTTTTTAAAGGGAATAATAGCAACATCAAAGCCTTTTAAAACGGCCGGCATTTGCTCATAGGGTACAGCGCCTTTTACAAAGGCATTGTTTTCTTTAAACGCGGGCATGTCAACGTAATCAACATCAACCGGGCCGATGAACGCGAAATTTTTATCCTGGTTTTGTGCCAGTAGCTCTGTAAGTAAATTATAATCGATGCGGCGCTCAATATTGCCAAAGTAACCTATTACAGGTTTATTAATGCCTGATAAAATATCAGCAACAGGCAATTTAGGGTCAAGTGCTTTTTGGCTATGGCTAATGTTTGCCGCATTGGGTATAAAATGCGAATTTGGGTTTAATTTAAGTTTGTTATCCCTTAACGCTTTACTGGTGCAAATTACCAGGTCGACACTTTTAACCACGATATCCTCTGATATTAAGCCATGTTTGGTTTGGTAGATCTCTACCAATGGGTCAACACAGTGATAAACTGTTAGCACCGGCTTTATCAGGTTGTGAAAAGTAGGGTAGGTGTAATTGTAAGAGTTAATGTAAATGTAATCGGTGATATTTAAATTTTTGATCACTTTTTTTAGTCGCCGCCCAACTATCAATTCATTAATCCTTGCTGCAATACGGTAAAGTTTTCCTTCGGGCAGCATATTAATTGATGGTACCGGTGGAGATATAACAATTTTAAGATTGGGTATCTCTGTTTGAATAATACTATTCACCGAAGAAAAGAAATGAGGCTTCCTGATCTTAAATTCTGGGGTATCTTTAAATTTAATATAATCTTTCCAGGTAAAGGGTCTGTCTACATAGTACACATTGTTATGCTCAGCCAGGTGCCTGGCCATAGTGTAGTTTGTTGATTCAAGTCGGCCATCAAACTGCATCTGCGAAAATATGATGATATTACGGTTCCTGAGTTCCATATTAAATTTGACCGGTTTCCTTTTTTCTGATCTTATTATAAAAAACGCCTAATAATTCTATCAACTCAAGGTATCCTAAATAGAATATATCTTTAATTGAAAACTCTAAATGTTTTTTAAGTGCCCAGTAACCAAAAATAGCCCCGGCAAAAAATGTGAAAATGGATGCTATTGCTACGCCATACAAACTGTGAAATATAAATATGCCTGCAAAATCGGCACTTACATTTACAGCCAGCATGATGAAAACTTTTATCATATTTAAATGGGGCTTTCCAATAATATCCAGTGTTATTCCAAAAAATCTGTCAATAGGTAGCAGCATTACAAAGCACATAAATATGCGGAAGATATTACCTGCATCTGAGTGCTGGTAGGCACTGCCAAATAATAAACCTATAATCAAATCGGCCAGTAAAAAAGCAACTACAGCTACAGGTATCAGGGCGATGGTAAGCATCCCTGCATACTTTTTCATGATGTAGGATACATGCTTTTTATCTTCCCGGTGCACTGCTGCCGACATAACAGGTAATGCAGTTGCAATAAATGCTCTTAACGGAATCTCAAAGATCTCCATCAACCGCTGCGGAATATAATAAACGCCCAGCAAGCTATCAGGAAACATCATTTTAATAATAATGGTATCAGAACTGCGCAACAGATAGGAGCTGATGGATGTGCCCACACTAAATTTACCAAAATGGGCAAGCTCCTTTACAGATGCCCAACTTTTACTGCTTATGGTTTTTATTTTTGACCAGCCATTAAAAACGGTGATTAAGCTGCTGATGATGTTATTTAAACAATAGCAATAAATAGCATTTTGAAAATTGGCACGATGAAACACTATCAGCAGTAAAATAAATATAAAGAAGCCACCCTGGTTAATAAGTTGTAACAGGAAAAGTTTATCAAAACGTTCCTCGGCCTGTAATATCCAGGTTGCTATTGCGGTTGGTAGCGAGCACAGGTAAGTGATACCGAACCACATTAATATAGTGAACATATTGGGGCTGGTGCCAAAGTAGCAAAAGAAAAGGTATACCAGCAAATTACCCAAACCAAAAGTAAATACGATAGTTAAACCGATGTACCAGGCCGAACCAGCAACATTTGCCGCCCTTTCGGGACTGGTACCAGCATAGTATTTTATAAGGGATGTTTGCAGGAATCCTGTTCTGAAGGTATCTGCCAGGGTGAATATAACCAAGAAGAAAATGTAATCGCCAAAGTCGGTTTTGGTGAGATGGCGCGCCATTAGTGCTAATATAGCCATGCCCAAAACAGGCATTATGGCATTACTTGCTAAAGAAAGAGTGTGCTTGTTTATAAGTTTTTTAAAAACCCCCATTAATTGTTTATTACGTTTTTTCCCAGTTGTTTGTTGTGAAATTGTACTTTTTAATGACTTTTGCCGGGTTACCCACAGCCACGGAATATTCGGGAATATTCTTTGTAACCACGCTGCCCGCACCTATAATAGCATGCTTACCTATAGTTACGCCTGCAGTGATTACGCTATTGGCACCCACCCAAACATTGTCGCAAATGGTTATCTGTTTGGTTACCACTTTTTGTACCCTTGGTGGGAGAGTTACATCCTCATAGCCGTGGTTAAGGCCCGATATTACAATGTTTTGAGCAAGCATTACATAGTTGCCCATATTTACCGGGCCAATGATTACATTGCCTATGCCAATGCCACAATTATCGCCTATTGTCACATCTCCAACGCCATTATTAATAGTGGCGAAATCTTCAATAATGCTTTTACTTCCTAATGAAAATTTATTGAAAGGGAATATATCTAAACGGGCATAATACCTTACAACGGCGCCTTTACCGCGATGGTGATAAAAAGGAGTAATAAACCAACGTACCCATAGCCTTGGCCTTGATTCGCCGGTAGGTATCAGCATCCAATGAACTAAACTTTTTAACCTCGGGCTTGATTTTATTTGGGCTATTACTGACATCTGGTTTAATGCTATTGTGGTAATAATACTTTACTCATATTGTTGCTCTCTTCCAGGCGTTTTTGTTGCACTGTATCCAGGCGTTTGCAAGCTACTATTATGGCAATTGCCAGGTAAAATATAATATTTGAAGGGTATTGTACAATAGCCTGTTGCGGAAAATTACCTATGTTAAAGGCAAAAATTACCAGTACCATGGCCATGCAATAGTTTTTAAGCCGGGGATCTTTAATGAGGAAGAAATAGTTGATCCCACTGCGTAATACCACAAAAAACAGTGTGCAAAAAAGGATTAATCCTACCCAGCCCATTTCAACAGCCACACGCACGAAACCACTATCCGGCGGAAATTTAGCCAGCATGGAATTTGGCGAGAAACGCCTGCCCCAAATACCTACAGAGCCAAGGCCTCCGCCCAATGGGTGAGATAAAATAAAAGGCTTTATCCGCTTCTGATTTTCAGCCCTTACATTATACGATGGATCATCCGATGGGCTAAAGGCGGTTTGGAACCTTTTAATTGATGGATTTGATGTTGGTACTACAATTAAAAAAGTGAGCATTAAGCCGGCTATAATAGTTGACATCAATACCTTTCGGTTAAAATTAAGCACAGCTAATATAGCAAGTGAGGCAGGCAGCAAAACATAAGCCGCCCTTGTGCCCGAGTAAAGCATAACATACAGAAAAAATGCTGCCGTGCAACCTAAAATTATTTTTTTACGGGTGGCTATATTACCCATGGTAAGCGCTATACACAACAAGGCACCTATAACCATGTTATAGGAGAAGGTAACCGGATCTGAAAAAATGCCAAATTTACGCATGTGTCCGTTTATAAACAGTAAACCCACCCTAAGAGGATCGGAGTAAAGCCATTTTTTTTCAAAAGGTAAAAAGCCAAAGTTTTCCTGCTGAAAGGCCGAAATAGCGGCAATAACATCAAGTAAAATCCAAAGTTTAAAAACGTATTTAATGAAGTTAACCGAACGGATATGGTAAACAAACACAAAATACATGAGCATAATAAAGCCAACCGTGCGCACCGTATAAATCCATGCAAGTACGGATGAGGCAGATGGATTGGCTACCTCCAGCAGGTTGTACGCCAGCCATATTATAATTAAGGTACTGATTGGGTTTTTAAAGTAAGTCCAGTTATTTTCGCTTTTTTGTTTGATAAAAAAACCTAAAATAAGCAGGTAGGTTATTGCATCAAGTAAGGTTCCTATCGGTACCGCATCAGGTAAAAATTCCGAAACGTAATTGATAAAAAATGACGTGATTATTAATACGGTTATCCCAAATTGGGGGTAGGCCACAATACCAAATAAAATTGGTAAGCCGAAGGTAATTACTACAATAGCGCCGAAGCCAATAATGCCGAGCTTATAAACTATCAGGCTGATAAACACTACTGCTAGTGCTAAAAAAACAAGCACAAACGGGTTAGAAAACTTTTGCATAAGTAGCCTTTGCCCAAATGTTACTTTTGCCTCGGTGTTATTTGTTTTATCATTCTGCATTTGTGGTAGACAAGGAAATTATAAAACCAAAATTTTTATTACCCAAACAAAAACACCTATAAAAGCTATTGCGATAGCTGCCTTACGCGATCTGTTTTGCAGTGGTGTTAAATTTTCAAAAGGATCTGGTTTTGCTTCAATAGGGTCTATTCTCATAAATATTAAAGCTAAAGGTGTATCAACAATAATTTAGAAATGGTTGTAATAGTAACTATTTCTTTTTGAGATCAAAAGTTGCTTTATTTAACACCCAGCCGCCAAACTTACCGCCAAGATTTTTTAAAAATGCCAGGTGAGCTTTTTGCGCATTTGTTAAACTCCTGTTGGCCTCAAAAACAGCTATTGTTTTATTGGCAAACAACAACCACTCTTTTGATTTGTTTAATGAGCTCAACGGCGCTGTATCAATAATTATTATATCGTATTTTGATCTAAGATTATCAAAGCGGCTTTTAATAAAAACTTCGTCGCCAATTTCAAGTAGGGTTACATCGCCGGCATGGTTACCTAAAACGTTTGATGTGCTGCTGCTTATTTCAACGTTATTAAAGGGCGTGTTTTTGAAATACTCTTCCAGGAACAAGGCAGGTTGCGTGGCCTGTGTAAGGGCGGGATTATCAAAGTTTCCATCAATCAGCAACACTTTTTTATTGATCATGGAGTAGGAGTAAGCCAGGCTGGTAGCAAACACAGTTTTACCGTCGTGAGCCCCCATGCTGGTTACCGCTATCACCTTTTCTCCGCGAAGCTCCTGGTCAATTTCAAACCTTATTGATCGTAAAAGTTCTTTATACTGTCGCATTTTATCGCGGTTCTCCACGTCCCAAAGTTTTCTAAGATCAAGATTTGATCCATGTACTCTGTTAAGATAGCCCAGCAATGGTAATTGTGTTTTATTAACCAGTTCGGCAGGTTCCTTAATGGTATCATCAAGGTAGAACAATAAAAACAAAACAAACAGGCAAACAAAAAGTACTGCTACGGCGCTTAAGCCAATAAGGAGCATTTTTTTTGATGGCTCCGGTGCTTCTGGAGCAGCTATTTCTACCTGTATCAGTTTAATGGAAAAGTTTGATTTAAGGTTAGTTTCGTTGTACTTATTTAAAACTTCCAGGTATTCTTTGCTGGCGATGTCGATATCAAAATCATAAGTTTTAACCTTCGCATCAAAGGGTACCAGGCGGGCAAATTTTGTGTTTAGATCTGATAACTCACTATTGATAGATTGAATGCTGTATTTAGCCAGATCGCGCGATACTTCCAGCGTTAATTTTTGCTTAACAAGATCGTCTTTAGCTACAAGGGGGCTGCTTATGTATTTATCTGACGATTGATTGATTTCTGACGCTAATGCTTTTTGAACAGAATCTAATGCCGGTTTATATTTAGGATCGTAGTTGCTGCGTATATACCTGTTTTGAATGTTATGAAGTTCATCCTGGGTTGAGGTAATGGCCTGGTTATATTTGCTTATGGTTGACTCTAAGTATTTTCTGTCTGAAGGCTCAAATTTGCCATTGATAGTTTTAAGGGCACCCTCAAACGAAGCAATATTCTTTTCGGCTTCTTGTTTTTTATCATTATAAACAAGTATCTGGCTAAAAATAGCTTTTGACTGCTCATCAAGGTTTAATATGCCATTATCTATCTTGTATTTTTGAAGCTGAGTTGTTTTATTATTTAGGGCATTCCTTTTTTGATCCAGTAGTTCTGATAGAAAAGCGACCGCGTTTGATTCGTTTTTCTTTACTGTTTGCGTGTAGTAACTAATAAATTGCGTACACAATACGTTTACCACCGTTGCGGATAATTGTGGATTTTCTGAATCAAAACTTACGGATATAAAGTCACTTTCATCATCCCTGAATATTAACAGTTCCTTGCGCAGAGAAACGTCATCATATTTCATGGAGCGCAGCAGTTCGTTTAAAATGCTTTCCTGTTTGTTATAAAGCAATAAAGCTTCAAGGTGATCAAACTTATACTGGAAAACCTTTAGTGCATGTTCCCGCTCATATTCATGCATTTCTGCAAGTTGCTTGCTGGGTTTTCGAAAAGGCGCATTTGGATTCTTGAGGTCATGTATGATAAGCGAATAAGAAACCTGGTTAACCATTTTCTTTAACTTCATAATGGCCATGAGGTTACTAAACTCACTTAATACCTGTTGTTCCTGAACATTAGTATTGGCATCCTTATCAAGCAGGTGGCGCGATGCATCGATAATACCGGTTGCTATTTGCGCATGGGATACATAGTTATCCGGTAGTTTTTTAACAAAGTAAAATGATACAACTATGGTTGCAAGCGGTAAAAAAATTAGTATTAATCTGTATTTCTTTAAAAGCTTAAAAAAATTGGTTATCTCCATTTTTATTTAATATCCTCTAATTTAACACCTAATAGTTCTTCAAGATTAGTTTTGGTTGTCCACGTTGCTAATTCAGCTTGTACCATAAACGAATTTTGATTATAATAACTATTTAATTGCTCATTATAGATCTGAAAAGTTGTTTCTCCTTTTTGAAAGGAATATTTTAATTGCTTAACCGCGCTACTGGCGTCGGTTACCGCGCCCGAGCGTAACCTCAATTCGGTCATGGCAGAAAGGTAAGCAAAATAAAGTTTTCTTACCTGGGCTTCAAGGTTGAGCATGTACTCAGCCTGCTGGTATTGCGCAATTTTATAAGTTTCATGCGCTGCATTAGTAACTGCAGGGTTTTTAAATAATTGACCAATACTCAATGTTATAGCCAGCTGGTAGCCTTTAAATATGGTGGGCTGCGCCTGGTTAACTAAATTTTGCGGACTATAAATATAAGATGCAGTTAATCCATCCAGCCAGGCAAATTTTGTTGCATTGTAATTGCTGTGAGCAGCATTTACCTGGCTTTGCCTTACTTTAACCTCGGGATAATTCTTTTTTGCAACGGCTACCAGTTTATCAAGATAGGCGAAATTAACATTGTTTATAAAAGTTTCCTGTGCATGTAATTGGTTAGAAAACAGGGTGATAGTTAATAAGAAACAAAAAATTCTTAAATGTTTAGTCATTGTTTATACTTTTTCTTTTTGAAAGAGGGCTGGCACCGTTCCAACAATAATCCGTAAATCTAACCAAATAGAGTACTTCTGAGCATAAAAGTTATCCAGTTTTTTCCGCTCTCTTTCAGACATATCCTCTTTGCCACGTTTGCTGATTTGCCACAAACCTGTTAAGCCGGCAGGGCCCAGGAAACGCATCGACCATTCGTTCGACGTTAACATTTCGGCTTCATAAACAGGTAATGGTCTATTGCCAACTACAGACATATCGCCAACTAATATATTAAAGAGCTGTGGAAGTTCATCTAAGCTGGAGTTGCGTAAAAAGTTGCCAAGCTTTGTTATACGCGGATCGTTTTTAATTTTAACAAACGCAGCTTTATTGCCGCCGCCTCCTTCTGTTGCGTATTGATTATTCTCTGTTGATAATTGAGCCAATAGCTGATCCGCATCAGTCCTCATCGATCGGAATTTGTAAAAATCAAATACTTTGTAGCCTGTGCCAACGCGCTTACTTTTATAAAGCACAGGCCCTTTTGAATCAAGCTTTATAGCTATCGCTATAAGCAGGTAAAGTGGAGATAGGAAAAACAACATCGAACCTGATATGGTAAGGTCAATAATGCGTTTTCCAAACGGCATTTTATAAGTAGTATCAACCTCTTTTGAAAGTTCAAGTAACCTTGGTTTTATCAACTTAAAGGTTACCAGGAAATTTAATCTTTCGCGCAGGTCATCAATAGAAAAAGGAAGGCTATAAAAATCATGCACCTTCAGCTGCATCGCCTTTTTCTTAAGGGTATTATCGTTTTGAACAGATAGTAAAACAATGATAGAGCCATTGAGTAAAAAGCTTTTTTTAATTTCTTCAACCAAAGCAAAGCATTTTCCATGAGCATCTACTTCCATCAGGATAATATCCGGAACTGTTAAAATAGACTGCTCGCCCAGATAACGGTCAAGTTCGGCAATAGAATCGTTAAGATGGATATTGAAATTACTAAGGCCGGTTAATATAAGGTCTTTTAAAGCCAACCCAGCGTAAGCGATCTTAATGTGCGAACCAGAGTTTTCGTTCCAATCAGACGTTTGGTGATTCATAAACTTGTAAGAGTTGATTAATGGCTGATTTTAGCTCGTTAGGTTTAAATGGTTTGTGCATATATCCATCGATTTTAAATGGCATATTGCTTACCTGCTCATCCAGATCATGAGCTGCAGATAATAACAGAACAGGAATGTCGCGATAAAAACCACTTATCTTAACATTTTTTGCAAATGACTGGCCATCAAAATAAGGCATTTGAAGATCAGAAAGTATCAAGTCGGGCATATTGCCATCCTCCAACCAACCAAAGGCATCGATGCCATTGTTTTTAACAACAACATCATAATCTTTAGAAAGAATAAAATTGAGTAATTTTAGTATGCTTAAATCGTCATCGACAATTAGTAAGGTTCTCTTCATGTTATTGATTGGGGTGGATCTGAATTAAAAAGCAGTTATAAGCATGTAATTGTTATCAATTTAATAAGTAGATCAGGCTTTAGGGTTTTTGCAAATGAATATTTAATTTAATGATTTGCAAAGCTAATAGGTGTACGTTAAAACAATGCACAGAGTTTTGTTTTTTGTAAATATTCATAAAATGTTTAACCTGATGTAGTGATTTAATCCATGTAAACAATTACTGTACCGAAAATACATATAAAATGCTTACTATATTTATATACGATTATTTTATTTACTATTAAGCAAATATGCCAGTTGCCGCAGTGTTTAAAATTGACTAATTATGGGTTATAAGTAACGTATTATATTGGTTTATTTTCCCTATTGTGGAATATATTCCCGTTTGGGGTTAAAACTTATAAATTGGGCAAGTTTTTGCCTGATTGCTATTTAAAGGCATTTTGAAGTTAAGCTTTAGCCGCCGTTGTGTTTTCTACAGATGTATAGACGGGAATATGAACGCCTTGCTGCATTGGGTGAGGTTTTTAAAAAGTTTCCCACTAATACTCAATGGGGTATTGAGGCAATATTTGATGATAATAGTAAAAGTTCCTTAAGCTGGCTTAAGGAACTTTTGCTATTTAATAAGAATAAGATATTCAATTAATTTTTTTGTTCGATAACGGATAAAATATTACCTGCCGGATCTTTAAACCAGGCAATGGTAGGGCCGCCAGCCGTAAATATTCCTTTTTCATTGGTTTTAAAATGTTCCTCGTTATAAACAATGAATTTTACACCACGTGCGGTAAGTTCATCAACTGTTTTTTCCACATCATTTACAGGGAAATTGAGTATGGTAAAAGTGGCAGGCACGTGGTTGGGCTTTGGGTATATGATGATATAGTTTCCACCGGTAAGTTGCAAACTTATTAAACCTTCCATTGCTTCGTCCTTTACTTCGAGTCCGAGGATTTGACCATAAAACTCTTTGGCTTTTGCAGTGTCGTTTACAGAAAATCCGCTAAATGCTTTACTGTCTTTTAACATAATAGTTCTCCTTTATTATAACAATTAGTCAAGTTGGTTTTTGTTTTGCATGATAGAGCTTAATCTACCAGTACCTCACCGTGATACCCAAAATCTTTTAAAAAAAGGATTAATGCCTTCGATCTGATAGTGCCCTTTTTACACTGTACACGCAAAATATTATCGCAATCATCAAGATCAAAATTGGCATTATAGCCCGAGAATGTTTTATGAATGTGATCTAATAAAATTTTAGCGTATTTGCGCTTGTTTACATTGGTTTTAAAAACTTCTACCGTCATAATAGTTTGTTTTTTATTCCGTGAGTAAGGTGCTTATTTTGAAACGAACAAGGGCGCGTATTTATCCCGCTGGGTATAGGCCAGGAATAAAACCCCAAGTAGCAACGGGATTACACTGGTAAGGCCCGAAGGTGCCAAAAATGCGTTGACTAACACAATATTTAGCATTACCGGGAACAGAACTACTAAAGCCAGCGCAACGTACCTGCCGAATAACAAAAATAATGCACAAACCAACTCTGTTATTTTTATAAGCATCATTAAGTAGCCCGAAGCCTCAAGTCCGTCATTAAACACTTTCATGTTGCCGGTTACAGGTGGCATCTGGAATGCATGAAAATAGACCATTAAAAACCAGCTTACCGAAGCAAACAGGAACATTAAGGCAACAAGGGTACGTACAATAATTACTGCGATCTTCATGTTTTAAAGTTAAATTATTATTGATTTTTAGTTTTAGGATTTACTTCAATTTGGTTGAACTTTTTCCAGAAATAGTAGGTTGCAAATAAAAATACAACTATTACAATTGGCGGTATAAGATCGGCCGGGCCATCACCAACAAAAGCTCTGGATGCAATTGCTCCAAGGAAATTAAAAGCGAAACCGGCATATGCCCATTCTTTTATTGCTTTGAATTTATTTTGTAATATGGCAATTACACCCAATAGCTTGGCAACCCCAACAATAACCATGAAATAAACCGGGTAACCCAGGTGTTGCAATACGTCAACACCTGCCTGTTGTTTTGTAACGCCGCCGTAACCATCCCCGGCCATTGATAAAGCAAGTAAAACGGTTAATATCCAATAGGTGATCTTAATTGTTTTCGCGCTCATATTATCAATATTTACTGCGGGCGGTTAGGTGAATAGCTTACCATCCATGAAATACCAAATTTATCAGAAAACCATCCGAAAAGATCGCCCCATGAAGCAGGAGAAAGTGGAACCATTATATTGCCACCTGCAGATAAAGCATTGAATAATGTGTTTGCTTCTTCTTCGCTTTCTGCAGTTAAAGATAGGTGAAAATTGTTGCCTTGCTTATAGCCCATGCCCATTTCGCCAACACTATCTGTAGCCATTAGTATATTGCCTTTACCAATTGGGAGCGCTATATGCATCAGTTTTTCTTTATCTTCTTCGGCTATATGCCCTGCCTCGGGAGAATCTTTAAAGCGCATTACGGTCAGAAATTCACCACCAAAAATTGATTTGTAAAAATTAAAAGCTTCCTCGGTATTGCCGGGGAAATTTAAATACGGATTAAGTGTGGCCATTTTTAAGGTTTTTAGTTTATAATTTTTTGTGATTTACAGAAGTAAATTTACGGCGATTAAAGATAATTAAACAGGGCAGAATACGACAATTATGGGGTTAAATTATGACAGAAAATATTTTTCAGATATGAATCTATATAAATAGGGGGCTTTATGGGCTCCACCGGTCCATTTTTTTGCAGTTCGCTCTAATATCCCCAGGCTCAGTATTTTACGCTGAAACGCCGCACGGATAAGTTTCTTGTTTAAAATAGTTTCATACAGACTTTGCAAATCGCCCATGGTAAAGTCATCAGTTAATAAATTAAAGCCGATAAGTTTTTGATCGAGGTTTGCCTGTAAAGTTTCCAGCGCTTTTTTAATGATGAGTTTATGATCCTGCATCAGCTCGGGTAAATTATCCAAACCAAACCAATCGCAGCTATCTGATATGCTATCGGGAGTGGGGATAGCCTTGGTAAAATCAACCAGGGCATAATAGCCAACAGATATAAAGCGTTTCAACAGCCAATGGTCATCCGGCGGTGTAACCCCTCTAACCGCCATGATAGCCTTTAGCGGAGCCGTATCGTGTCGGCTTTTATCGCCAAAAACATAAAACTGATCCAAAAAGATATTGGTTAAGCCTGTACGGTCAAACAAAACCCGGCGGGCCGCTTCGTTTACATCCTCAGTATCGTGTACAAAACCACCCGGTAAGGCAAACAGACCTGTGTTTTTGTAGGTGAGCAGCAATACCTTTAACTGATTATCATGAAAACCAAAAATAACAGCATCAATAGCCAAACCGGGTAAATAACCATCGCCGTGGGCATTAGCTTCCTGGTTTCTGAATTCGTTACTCATACATTATAAATAAAACTTACAGCAAATAACAAAAAAAAATGTTACCCCGGATAAAATTAATTACTATTGTAACAAAATGATACAATAAGATATCTTATCTTCGTATTAAACCAAAAAACTTAATTATACCCATATGATGAAACCATTTTTAGCAGTACTACTGCTGGTACAAATTGCCACTGTAGAGGTAATTGCACAAACAAACCAGGTAACCGTTGAGAATGGTACCCTGGAGGGAATAAAAGATACAGGTTCGCCTATCACTGTTTTTAAAGGAATTCCGTTTGCCCAACCACCCGTTGGCGATTTGCGCTGGAAAGAACCACAGCCTGCAAAAAACTGGGATGGTGTGCGCAAAGCCGATCATTTTGGAAACAACCCAATGCAACGGCCAATCTTTGGCGATATGGGGTTCCGTTCTTCGGGTATGAGCGAAGATTGCTTGTACCTTAACGTTTGGACGCCTGCTAAAACCATGAAAGAAAAATTGCCGGTACTTGTTTATTTTTATGGGGGAGGCCTTGCTGCCGGCGATGGATCTGAACCTCGTTATGATGGTGAAAGTATGGCTAAAAAAGGTATCGTTGTGCTTACTGTGAATTACAGATTAGGCGTTTTCGGCTTTTTTTCGCACCCCGAATTAACCAAAGAGTCGCCTAATCATTCATCGGGCAACTATGGCTACCTTGATCAAAACGCGGCTTTACTGTGGGTTCAAAAAAACGTGGCCAAATTTGGTGGCGACCCTAAACATGTAACTATAGCCGGTGAGTCGGCAGGTTCTATATCTGTATCGGTACAAATGGCATCGCCGTTATCAAAAGACCTTATCATGGGCGCAATCGGCGAAAGCGGCGCGGGCATAAAGCCAACATTAAACTCCATACCACTGGCCGATGCCGAGAAAAATGGAGTAACGTTTGCTGCGCATGTAAAAGCCGGTTCATTGACTGAATTAAGGGCAATATCCGCGGCAGATCTGCTCGACGCTGTTTTTAAACCAGGCTCAACGCCAATGACGCCTACTATTGATGGTTATTTATTGTCAAAATCATTACCTGCTATTTTTGAAGCAGGCGAACAAGCTAAAATACCTATCCTGGTTGGATGGAACTCGGCCGAAGTACCATACCAGTTTTTAATGCGTGCCGATGCACCAACATTGGAAAATTATAAAAAGACACTTACAACTACATATGGTGATAAGGCTGATGAGGCAATGAAATTATATCCTGCCTCAACAGATGAGGAAGTTATTAAATCGGCCACAGCATTATCAAGTGATAGGTTTATAGTATACAGCACCTGGAAATGGGCCGATCTGCAAATTCAAACAGGTGGCAAACCGGTTTATCGTTATTGTTTTTCGCGCATCCGCCCGGCCATGACTGCGCAAATGGGTAATGCCACTCCGGGCCTTGCCGGGGGAGTTGTGAAAGGGGATGCTGCTAAACCTGCTCCAAAAGCACCGGCGCAAATTGGCGCTGCGCATGCATCAGAAATTGAATACGCGATGGGTAACCTGGCGAGTAACAAAGTGTACGCCTGGACACCTGATGACTACAAGGTATCAGAAACCATGGAAAACTACTTTGCCAACTTTATTAAAAACGGTAATCCAAACGGATCTGGTTTGCCTAAATGGGATGCCAATACTGGTAAAAGCCCGGTTAAGTTTATGGATATCAACGTAAAAAGTGAACAGAAAACTGAAAATGACAGGGCCAGGTATTTGTTTCTTGATCAGGAGTATATGAAATAACGATTTTGTGCAGGGTGATTTAATGATCCCGGTTGCTGTGGGGGCGCCGGGATTTTTTTTACCTTTTTGTTAACGCAATTTTAACGCCCATCAGCACAAAAACTAAAGCCGAGAATTTATTAAGCCAAACGCCAAATAAAGGGCGTTGCTTTAACCGGATTGAAAGCGAACCGGCAAAAAAAGTGAGTATCATAAACCATACTAAACTCATCAAAGCATAGGTAGCCCCAAGCAATAATTTGCCAATCCCCAGGCAAACTAAATAAGCCGCACCTGCATATTTAACAAAACTAAATGCCATTGCCGATTGCGAAAGGATTAGCGACAATCCAAAAGCGGCCAGGGTGGTATGTACAAGTACACCTGTAGTAATACCCAATGTTGAGTAAATACCAGACTTTTTTCCCTGGGCAATAGCTTTATTGAGCACAAAAATAGTGTCGATGCCGGGAGATATTATAAAAAGGAAAGATGTTAGCAGAAAAGTAGTGAAGTTGATGATTCCCATAATGCAAAGGTAATTATATGAGAACTTAAAGAAAGCTTTTGCTTTTTACTAATTTTTAATAGGTTAGCATTTGATATGAGCACATTTGCAGATAGGATAATCAATTTTAATAAACAGCTTGAATATACGGGCACTCTTCCGCCCGGAATCAGTATCATGAATCCCTTTAGGGATAATGATTTTGCATTTGATGTTTCGTCTCAGTTTTACAATAAATATTATAACGATAACCATCCAAGGCATTTAATCCTCGGCATAAACCCTGGCAGGTTTGGTTCAGGAATGACGGGTGTTGCCTTTACCGATCCTAAACGGATGATCAATCAATGCCATATTCCATATAATGGTCCTATAACTCATGAGCCATCATCAGAGTATGTGTATGATGTGATCAACGCTTTTGGTGGTATTGCCGCATTTTATCAGCAGTTTTATATCCATTCGGTTTGTCCGCTTGGTTTTACAATAACCGGTACTGCAGGTAAGGAAGTGAATTATAATTATTACGATACACCGGCGTTAACCAAAGCGGTGTATCCTTTCATCGTTGAAAATATTCAAAAACAGATAGACCTGGGTTTTGAAACTGATATTTGCTTTTGCTTCGGCACAGGAAAGAACGAGGCTTTTTTGCAAAAGCTAAATGAAGAAAAGAAATTCTTTAAGCAGATCATCGCCCTTGAACATCCCCGCTTTATAATGCAATACAAATCAAAAACAAAACAGGATTATATAGCCAAATACCTCGAAAAATTTAATGCGGCTATAATTTAACCAATTTATTTCGAGCTGATATCGCGATGATGGTCATCAAACTCTTTACCTGTTGCATGATACTCCCTGATGAGTTTGGCCAATTGCTTTAATTCAAAATCCGTTAGTTCTGTACCGCCGGAATAGTGATAACCGGGATCTGCATCATCTAAAAATATGGCGCCCAAATATCCTTTATCAAAAGTTTTCGAGCTGTCAATTTCTTTATATAGTTTATAGGTGCCTGCGTTATTACCTTCAACCTTATTGATATCCGCCGGATCTATTGCAATGGTGATATGAGTTCCGTCTTCTTTGTTTATACCGAATGTTACGCCACTTGTTATCATGATTAATGTATTTAATTATTAAACACAGCAATGCCGCGAATGTTACGAATTGACGCTAAATAATATGAACTGTAGTGCCGGATTGTTTCCATTTGTTAACTACTTTTTACTGGTTTAGATTGATAGAATTTGTTTTAATTAGCGACAATCAACAACAATTAAAATTGATTGTGAAAAAAAAGTTTGGGTAACTATTTAACTTCATGGCCACGAGTTTGATTTTAACCAGATCAGAAGGATCTTCCGGCGAGATTGAATTTTAACCAGGCATTAATGCCCATACTTTGCATACAGTGATTTCGTAACATTTTATTAACTTTTACAATAAAATTAAAAAGTTTTGATATGTTTATAAAATAATTACTATCGATTGTCGCACCCGTAAAAAACATAGTCGTTTGCTTTATTTTGGTAGGCTGATCGATTAGATTTATTTTCAGAACTTTATTAATAAAACAAACCATCAATGATAGCTTTTGCTAAAAAACTTACTCCTTTTAAGCTGGTGATATTGTTAGTATGCGCCTCTTTTACCTCGAATGCGCAGGATGCCACTAAGTTTCCTTTAATTCCTTATCCAAATCAACTGGTTATGGGGAGTGGCTCTTTTATAATAACATCAAAAACACCTATTGTAACAGCAAAAGAATTTGGCAGCGAAGCTTTAGAGCTCAACAATATACTGCAAAGGGGTTTAGGTAAGCCGTTATTGTTGAGCAAAGTTAATAAGCCTCATGCCATAAAATTGATTTACGATGCCAGCATTACCGCGCCAGAAGCATATACCTTAAATATAAGCCAAAATGAAGTAGTAATCAGAGCGAAGGATGGCGCAGGAGTTTTCCATGCAGTGGAAACTATACGGCAATTACTGCCGGTTTCTGTTGAAACAGGTATGGTATGTAAGCAGTTATCTTTACCGGTAGCAGCTATACAAGACCAACCGGCGTATGAATGGCGGGGCATGCATTTAGATGTTTCCCGTCACTTCTTCTCGGTAAGCTATCTCAAAAAGTTTATTGACAGGATGGCGCTTTATAAAATGAACAAGCTGCACCTGCATTTAACTGACGACCAGGGCTGGCGCATCGAAATAAAAAAATATCCCAAACTAACCGAAGAAGGGTCGTGGCGAACATTCAACAACCAGGATTCGTCATGTATGAAACGCGCTAAAGATAATCCGGATTTTATTATTGATAAAGAGCACATTATCCAGCGCGATGGTAAAACCCTGTATGGTGGTTTCTATACCCAGCAGGAGATGAAAGGGATAGTGGCTTATGCAACTGCAAAGCACATTGATATCATCCCCGAAATTGATATGCCCGGGCACATGATGGCGGCAATTAACTCATACCCGTTTTTAACCTGCAACGGCGAAAATAAATGGGGTACATTGTTTACCAAGCCTATTTGCCCATGTAATGAAACTACATTTGAATTTGCCCAAAACGTATTCAGCGAAATTATGGACATCTTTCCATCCAAATACATCCACATAGGTGGCGATGAAGTTGACCGTACTGACTGGGGCAAATCTGATGCCTGTAAAGCCCTGATGGAGCGCGAGGGTATCAAAGATCTGCCCGCGCTGCAAAGCTATTTCATTAACCGGATGGAGAAGTTTTTCAACTCAAAAGGCCGTAAATTAATAGGATGGGATGAGATAATTGAAGGTGGTATCAGTCCAACGGCAATTGTAATGTATTGGCGTACCTGGGTGCCACAAGCACCGGTAAAAGCGGTTAAAAATGGAAATACGGTGATCATGACACCTGGCGAACCTTTATACTTTGATAACCAGGCCGATCAGTATTCTATTTATAAGGTTTATCATTTTAATCCTATCCCGCAGGTTTTAAATGCCGAAGAAGCGAAGTCGATAATAGGAGCGCAGGCAAACATCTGGACAGAACAAATCCCGTCAGAGCGCCGCGCCGACTATATGTATATGCCAAGGATGACCGCACTGGCAGAATTGCTGTGGACGAATAAACAAGACAAATATGATTCTTATTTAGAGCGCCTGGTACAGCAATATAGCAGGATGGACGCCTTAAAGATCAATTATCGTTTACCCGATCTGCCTAACCTTTTAAATGAATACGCGTTTACGGATGAAGGTAAATTAAGCATCACCTCACCATTAAAAAGTCTGACGCTTCATTACACCACCGATGGTACTTTGCCCGATGTTAAATCGCCCCTTTTGCCGTATCCGTTAATTATAAAAAAATCAGAGTTGGTAAAAGTTGCAGCCTTTACACCAACAGGTACCCGTGGGGATGTTTATAGCCTTAACTATACCCAACAACATATGCTTGGTGCGGTAAAAATAGCCCCATCCAAAGCGGGATTGGCTTGCACTTACTATAAAGCCTATTTTAAAGAAACGGCCTTAATGAAGGATGCCAAAGCTGATAGTGTTTTTATTTCCGATAAAATTGAAGTACCCGCTACAGTAAAGGCGCCCTCATTTGGCATTACTTATAAGGGATACATTGATGTACCGGCTGATGGCATTTATAGTTTTTATTTAACTTGCGATGATGGTGGTGTATTAAACATAGGCCCCAATGTGGTTGTAAATAACGATGGTAACCACTCTGCCCAGGAACGCAGTGGGCAAATTGCTTTAAAGATGGGAGCGCACCCCTTCAAACTTGATTTTATTGAAGGTGGAGGTGGTTTTACCTTGAAATTAAAATACAGTTTTAATGGTTCTGCTCCGCAGGATGTACCGGCCGATTGGTTTAAAAATTAAATACCTATTATGAAGAAGTTTACAGGCATTGCTTTATTGTTACTTATTATCCACCTAAAAGGTTTTAGCCAAACCGCACCTAAACCTTATGGTGTTTTGCCTACAAAGGGGCAGTTAAACTGGCAGCAGATGGAAATGTATTGCATTATTCACTATGGTGTTGATGTGTATACCAATAAGGAGTGGGGTTATGGAGATGAAGATCCAAAGCTTATTAACCCTTCGCAATTTAGCGCGTTACAGATAGTAGCGGCTGCCAAAGCAGGTGGTTTTAAAGGTGTGGTGGTTGTAGCTAAGCACCACGATGGTTTTTGCATTTGGCCAACAAAAACAACTGAGCATAATATTTCAAAAAGCCCATACAAAAACGGTAAGGGCGATATGATGAAAGAATACCGTGAGGCCTGCGATAAATTAGGCATGCAGTTAGGTGTTTATTGCTCTCCATGGGATAGAAACAACCCTAACTATGGCACGGCCGAATATATAAAGATCTATCGCGAACAACTGAAAGAACTGTATACCAATTATGGTCCGCTTTTTATTTCATGGCATGATGGTGCTAATGGTGGCGATGGCTATTACGGTGGCAAACGGGAAGTAAGAAAGATTGATCGCTCCACTTATTATGGTTGGGATACAACCTGGGCAATTACCCGTAAACTACAGCCCAATGCGGTAATATTTGGAGATGTTGGCCCCGATGTACGTTGGGTTGGTAACGAGGAAGGGCATGCCGGCGAAACCTGCTGGGCAACTTATACTCCCCATGCCCCCGAAGAAGGTAAGAAACCGGGCAATGGCTTTGTTAAAGATTACGAAGGAACAGAAGGAACCCGTAACGGCGATTACTGGATGCCCGCAGAGTGTGATGTATCATTAAGGCCAGGCTGGTTTTACCACAAAACCCAGGATGATGGCGTAAAATCACCATATACCTTGCTTGATCTTTATTATAAAAGTGTAGGTCGTGGGGCGGCGCTTGATTTGGGTTTGTCTCCTGATCCGCGGGGAATAGTAAACGAGATAGACGTTAAATCACTTACCGAATTTGGTAAACTATTGAAACAAACTTTTGCTGTTAACCTGGCAAAGGGGGCAACCATTACGGCAAGCAATGTGCGTGGTGGCGACAAAGCTAAATATGGCCCGCAGTTTTTAGTTGATAATGACCGTTACAGTTATTGGGCTACTGATGATAAGGTAACAGCAGCCAATGTGGTTATTGATATGCACACGCCTAAAACCTTTAATGTGATCAGGCTGCGCGAAAATATTAAACTGGGCCAACGTATTGAGGCTTTGGAGGTGGATGCTTATATAAATGGCAAATGGCAGCAAATAGGCACCGCAACAAGTATTGGTGGAAACAGGCTGATCCGCTTAACGCAGAATATAACTTCAAATAAAATCAGGGTAAGAGTGACCAAATCCCCCGTATCTATTGCTTTAAGTGATATTGGATTATTTAAGGAGCCGGTGCACCTGACAGTTCCAAAAATAGTTCGGAATAAAAAAGGTGAGGTAAGTATTACTACCGAAGCGCCCGTAAGTGCAATTCGTTATACTTTAAACGGGCAGGACCCAACACAAAGTTCGCCATTATATACAAAACCATTTACGGTAATTGATGATGGAGTAGTTAAGGCAAGGAGTTTTGAAGGTAAATCACAAAAAAGTGATGTAACATTTATATCGTTGGGCTATGCCAAAGCTGATTGGAAAGTTTTGGATGCTGCAGCTGCCAATGATAATGGTAACCGGCCCGAAAATGCTATAGATGAACATCCCGGCACATTGTATAGCACATTGCAAAAGGATGCTGCCACTTATCCACAACAAATAACGGTTGATATGGGTAAGGCTCATGATATTAAAGCCTTTGGCTATTTACCAAGGCAGGATAAACAAGTCGACGGAATTGTTGATAGCTATGTGTTTTACACCAGTAACGATGGTAAGGAGTGGATTAAAGCAGCATCAGGCGAGTTCTCTAATATCAAGTCGAATCCAATTGAGCAGCCTGTGGTTTTAAGTAAACCCGTTAGCGCAAGATATTTTAAATTTGAGGCTACAAGAGTAATTGCAGGCAATGGTATTACTGTAGCCGAATTAAGCGTTTATTAATAAACTATTATGTGCTGTGATTTAGGTTTGAAAAATATTATAAATCTCAGTACTATCATCTATAATTAAAATGAAAAAACAGATCTGTTTAGCCGGAATGCTGGCACTTTTAGCTTTAAATTCATTTAGCCAATCGCATAAAAAGACCGTGGCTACAAAAAATGCCAGTCTTACAAAATATGTTGACCCTTACATAGGTACAGGCTTTCACGGGCATGTTTTTGTTGGCGCAAATGTGCCTTTTGGCGCGGTACAGTTGGGCCCAACCAATTTATCCGAAGGTTGGGACTGGTGCTCTGGCTATCATATTTCCGATTCTACCATCATCGGGTTTCAGCATACCCACCTCAGCGGTACCGGTATTGGTGACCTGGGCGATATTTCCTTTATGCCAATCACCGGCCCTATAAAAACTTATAAAGGCGGGCTTAAAAGCATGCAAAGCGGTTATGTATCGCTGTTTAGCCACAAGGATGAGGTAGTAAAGCCAGGCTATTATAAAGTGAAACTTAAGCGGTATGATATTGGTGTTGAACTTACAGCCAGCACAAGAGTGGGGATGCACAAATACACATTCCCGGCATCAAAAGACGCGCATATTGTTATTGACCTGCAGGAAGGTATAGGTTGGGATAAGGCAAAAGAAACCTATATTAAACAGTTGGATAAAAACACCGTTGTTGGTTACCGCTTTTCAAAAGGCTGGGCAAATGACCAGCGTATTTACTTTACCGCTGTTTTCTCGAAACCAATAAAAACCTTTGCCGTTTATGATAGCACCGCCAGGGCGGGTACAGAGGTAAAAGGAGCAAAGGTAAAAGGCGTTATCAGTTTTGCCACCACAAAAGGCGAAGTAGTTTACGCTAAAGTTGGTATCTCTCCCGTAAGTTCAGAAAACGCGATGCTGAATATCAAAGCGGAAATACCGGGATGGGATTTTAATAAAGTTGTAGCCCAGGCAGATGAGGCATGGAACACCCAACTTAAAAAGATCACTATAAAAGCGGATTCACTTTCACAGTTAAAAAAATTCTATACGGCCTTTTATCATTCTATGGTAGCTCCATCTGTTTTTAATGATGTGAATGGCGAGTATTGGGGAACGGATAAAAAAGTACACAAAAATGTAGGTTTTAATAACGTGACTACGTTTTCACTTTGGGATACTTACCGGTCAAACAACCCATTATCAACCATCATCCACCCGGAGCATACCAACGATATGATTAACTCTATGCTGGCTATTTACCAGCAGCAGGGTAGTTTACCTGTTTGGCATTTAATGGCCAACGAAACTAATTGTATGGTTGGATACAGTGCTGTACCGGTTGTTGCCGATGCTTTACTGAAAGGCTATAAAGGTTTTGATGCAAATTTGGCTTATGAAGCTATGAAGACTACGGCGATGCAGGATGCACGCGGTATTAAGTTTGTTAAGAAATTAGGTTATATCCCGGCTGATAGTACTGCCGAATCTGTTTCGATGGGATTGGAGTACGCTATTGATGATTGGTGCCTTGCACAGGTGGCAAAAAAATTAGGTAAAACCGCCGATTATGAGTACTTCAGCAAACGCGGTCAGTACTATAAAAATTATTACGATCCTAAAGCTGGCTTTATGCGGGGCCGTTTATCAGAAACAGCATGGCGTACGCCTTATAGCCCCTTCATTTCTATCCATGAAACCGGCGACTTTACCGAAGGCAATGGCTGGGAATATACTTTTTTGGTGCCCCAGGATGTGGAGGGGATGATTAATATGTTAGGTGGCGAAGCTAAGTTTAATATCAAACTCGATTCGTTGTTTATAGCTCAGGGCGATATGGGTAAATTTAAATCACCCGATGTGTCCGGTTTAATAGGCCAATATGCACACGGTAATGAGCCTGGCCATCCTATGACCTATTATTATGCCTACTCCGGTCAGCCATGGAAAACAGCCGAAAAGGTGCGTTATATACTGGATGATTTTTATACCGATAAAACGGATGGTATTATAGGCAATGAAGATGTTGGGCAGATGTCGGCCTGGTATGTTTTGTCGGCTCTTGGTTTTTACCCGGTTAACCCGGCAAACGGACTATATGTTTTCGGGAGCCCTGTTATCAATGAGGCAACACTTAAATTAAAAGGTAATAAAACGTTCCATATTGTAATCAAAAACAATGGTCCTAAAAACATATACATCAACGCCATGAAGTTAAATGGTAAAAACTATACCAAAACTTATTTCGCGCATACAGATTTAATGAAGGGCGGTGAATTGGAGATTACTATGGGTGATAAACCAGGTACTGTTTGGGGCGTTGGTGACGCCAATAAAGCGGTATCGGTGTTGAAATAAAAACTGCCGAGAAAATGAGAAAAGCCATGTCGATTTGTTTCGGCATGGCTTTTCTTATTAGTACCGGGATGACTTTTTCTTAATACTTCCCACTCCCCGAAATAATCATAGAGGCCAGTTGCTCATCCCTGTTATAAATATCCTTACGGAAATTAAGTTTATTGCTCCTGTCGGTAAATGCCGTAAAATAAGCTATAAATACCGGTACTTTTTGTTTTAGGGTTATTTGCTTTTCTATACCAGAGTTCATGGCCTTACTGATATTTTCAGTGGTCCAGGTAGTGTCGTTTTTCAATAAAAAAGATGCGAGTTTTGCAGGCTCACCTACCCGGATACAACCATGGCTAAAAGCACGGTATGATTCACCAAATAATGATTTGGAGGGGGTATCATGCAAATAAATACTATAACTGTTGGGGAACAGGAATTTTACCAGGCCCAATGAATTTGCCGGTCCGGGTTTTTGTTTAATCACAGGCAGGCCATTTAGCTGCCCGGTAATGATCATATTATGTTCATTTATATAATTAGGGTTTTTACGCATAGCCGGTAATACCTCGTTGCGGATAATGCTCTCGGGAAGGTTCCAGTACGGGCTGAATACAACATATTGCATTTGGCCATAAAAAATAACGGTTTGATGAACTTTTTGGCCAACTACTACTTTACAGCTCCAAAGGAAACTATCAGCATGATATACATGTAATTTAAATTCGGGAATGTTTACGGCCAGGTAATCGGTATTTAAACTCACCGGCAGCCAGCGGCAACGTTCCATATTAACAATAATCTGGCGGATACGGGTTTTCAGAGAAACATTCATTTCGGCGATAGTTCCGGGGCCGGGCAAGCCATCATCAGTTAAGCCATGCCGAGATTGGAACCGCTTAATGGCTTCTTGTATTTCATCATCAAATACATTACTTAGCGTATCGCCTTTAAAATCCTCCAGTTTATAAAGGCGGGCTTTAATTTGAGGGATAACTGACGAGGTGTCACCGGGTTTTAAACCCTTAGCCGAAGGTATAGCAGGCCATTTTTCTTTGGCATCTAAAGCACTGTATTTGCCAAGAAAGGATTTCAATAAGTCATATTGCCTGTAAACGGGTTCGGATAGGGCATTGCCACCTTTATCCGGTTGTTTTAACAAGGTATCAAGATAATTATCATAGGATACTTTTTTGCGGGGCAGGTACCAGTTTACAGCCTTACTTGTGGCATCGCTCATTCCCTGGAACACCAGTTTTGAAAAAACAAAGTATTGGGCGGTTAGCATTAGTTCTGAAGAAATATTGGGTTTCGCACTTTGATCTTTGGGGCGAGCCTCAAATACCAACGAATCTAACGATTTTGGATAGGGGGTAGCTTTATAGATACCTTCACTTTGCAGGTTTGTCAGCCTGTCTGATAAGTTTCCGGCTTGCTCAATCAGCTGTCCGTTCGCGTACCAGGCATAGGCAAACTTGCGCTTGCTGTAAAACACATGTATGTCATGGGCATAAGGCCCAAACGCGGGATATTTTTTAAGGAATTTAATGATCTCTGTACTATCAAAAACAGCTTTGGTCTGATCACTGAAGTTACCCGGAATCGTCTTATTCCATTCTTTAACCATTTTCTTTTTTATAGTATCGGCTTTTGTTTGTTCATACTGCTTAATAATCTGCCTGCAACTAAATGTATTGAAAATGAATAGGATAAGATATATTGGATAATAATTATGAGCTTTCTTTAGCATCGTTTTTTTATTTGTAAGATAGGGAACTAAAAAATAATAAAATATTTATATAAATGTATACTAAATTTATAGACATTGTAGTATATTTGTCTCATTAACTCAAAGTCATGCCGGATAAAGTGCAAAAATACCATACAAATAGTTTTTTAAGATATCATGATCTTAAAGCCATGTGCCGTATGTGTTGTTGCTGAATTCTCCTCCTGCAAAACCCCTCACCATTTAAAAAGTTTACTGACCTCGTTATTTAATATATTATTTTATGAATACTTATCTGTTTACTCAAATTAATACACCGATAGATTGTGTATTACATTACAGCCAGGTAATTTATGGGTTATGCCGTTGTTGAACGTGATATATTGATCACGAAACCCCAACAAAAAATAATTTATATACCCATTATTTCATTACAAATGTTAACTACTAATAATAAGTACCCATTTTTTGATCTTTCGGAAATTGTTCCTGATAATGATATTCCGTTTAAACCATATCAGTCTTTAAAACCGGTAAAAGCAGGTAACTACATCCCCGATCTTAAATTTCTTAATGATTACAGTCGTTGGCAGTCGTTTTTTAACGGCGCGCAAACTCACGGACCTATTTCATTAAGACAGCTGTTAAATAAGCCATTGGTAATTGCTTTTTATTCGCGCCACTGGGGGCAGCAGGGTTTTGAGCTGTTAAAAAAACTGAATAATATTCAACAGGAAATAAAGGCCAACGGTGGCAATTTGTTGATCATCAGCGATGAACGTAATGATGAACTGGGGAAAAAAGCCTGGGAAAACAGCTTAACCCTGAATTTTTATCACGACGAAGAAAAAAACATTGCCCAAATATTCAGGATCTATTCAGACAATGATCCCGTTTGGAACAGGTTCTCGGGCATCGATGTTAATGTACCCTTACTGGCTACTTATATTGTTGATAACAATAAACAGGTTATTTATAATCATATCGATCAGGATTTTTTGGGAACATTTTCTGGCGAAGAAATTATTTCTTCGGTTTATGAATCCTCATTAATAGCTAACAGCAGAAGATCTGCCTGATATTTATTAAAAAACTAAAACTATGTCAATCACGATAGATGAACTTCAGAAAGTGAAAACCAAAGTACATCAACAGGTGCTTTTGGCTAATAGTGAATATGTAAAACACTTTGGCGATAAAGGTGAGCTTACCATACCACCTAAGCGTCAGTTTGCTATTTTAACCTGTATGGATGCCAGGCTTGATCCGGCAAAATACGCGGGTCTTGCCGAAGGCGATGCGCATGTTATCCGCAATGCCGGCGGCCGTGCAAGTGACGATGCTATTCGCTCACTGGTTATTTCGCATAAATTATTGGGTACTAAAGAGTGGTTTGTAATTCACCATACCGACTGTGGTATGGGCTTATTTACCGATGATATCATCCGTAATCTGTTATCTACAAGTTTAACTACAGCAACTATTGATGAGAATGGTTGGCGCAATACAGATGAAAGCGGCGGCTCTGATGAGGCAAATCATGTGGCGTTCCTTACTTTTAAAAATCTGGAAGCCAGCGTTGTCGAAGATGTCGAACGCATCCGGAATCATCCTTTGGTTGCGGGTAATATCCCGATTTACGGTTACGTGTACGATGTAAGATCGGGCAAACTGATCGAGGTGCCTGAAGCCACCCACGCCGGGGAGGTTTTAAATTAAACTATATCAAAACAGAACTGTTAATTTGGATACCTTAGAGGCACAAAAACCTCTGTACATTATAGATGAAGCTTGAAAAGCGCGATTACGATGCGATAATAGTAGGGTCAGGGCCCAATGGTTTGGCCGCTGCGATTTTATTGCAGCAAAACGGATTATCGGTATTATTACTTGAAGGTAAAAATGAAATAGGAGGGGGCCTTCGTACTGCAGAGCTTACCTTGCCTGGTTTTAAACATGATATTTGCTCAGCCATTCATCCACTGGCAATAGGATCGCCGTTTTTTGAAACATTGCCGCTTGCGCAGCATGGGCTTGAATATATTTTCCCCAAAATGGCAGCCGCTCATCCCTTTGATGATGGAACGGCTGCTGTTTTGTTAAAATCGGTTAGCGAAACGGCAAAGCTGCTTGGGAGTGATGAACAAGCGTATCTGAATCTTATGAGTCCGGTGGTTAAAAATTGGCCTTTAATTGCCGCCGATGTACTGGGGCCGCTTCATTTTCCAAAACATCCTTTATTAATGGCCCAGTTTGGTTTGCCCGCGCTTACCCCGGCAACCTTGTTATCAAAAGTATTTAAAACCAAAGAGGGCAAAGGTTTATTCGGTGGAATGGCAGCCCATGCTATTCAGCCGCTCAGTAACATAGCTACGTCGGCAATTGCACTTGTATTAATGGCCCAGGGGCATTTAAAGGGCTGGCCTATACCCAAAGGGGGCTCTCAGCAAATTGCCAATGCCCTGGCGTCATATTTTATTAGCATTGGCGGAAAGATCGAAACTAATTTCTACGTTCAGTCATTAAATCAATTGCCGTCTGCACATGCAATTCTGTTTGATATTACACCAAGACAGCTGCTGAAAATAGCTGGTCACAAATTTTCATCTCTCTATAAATGGCAACTTGAACGCTATCGTTATGGCGCCGGTGTATTTAAGGTTGATTGGGCGCTGGATGCCCCAATTCCATTTAAAGCAGAAAGCGTAAAACAAGCCGGAACAGTACACATTGGTAACACATTCAACGAAATGGCCGAGGGCGAACAGTTGATATGGCAGGGAGGGCATCCCGATAAACCTTACGTACTGTTGGCTCAACAAAGCATATTTGATAAATCCCGCGCTCCCGAGGGAAAACATACAGCCTGGGCTTATTGTCATGTACCAAACGGATCGGATAAAGATATGACCAGCATTATTGAACGGCAGGTGGAACGGTTTGCGCCTGGTTTCAGGGATACCATTTTAGCAAAGCATACATTCAACACCGCGCAATTGGAGCAATATAATCCCAACTATATTGGTGGTGATATTAACGGCGGTGTAATAGATATAGGCCAGCTATTCACCAGGCCTGTGCTGCGTGCCTCTCCTTATAAAACATCTGCTAAAGGGCTTTATATTTGCTCATCATCAACCCCTCCCGGCGGTGGTGTACATGGCATGTGTGGGTATCATGCGGGTAAAAAAGCTTTGAGCGATATTTTCGGCATTAAAGTAAAATAGCCCTATCTGTTTTTATTTCTTGCATTTCTAATTGTAGTTGCCACGATTAGTGAAAAAATTCAATAGTTTTATCACTGGGGAGCAAGCCTGTGTCAATGTATTTATTGGTTATCAAATAAATATAATCGCCTTGTTTTTTGTTCTCTCTTTGCTCAATCGCAATCAAAACCAAATTCTATTAAAACCTGTAACGTAATGAAAAGATATCTGCCTGGCCTTTTGCTTGTATTTCTTATGGCTACTACTGTAAGAGGGCAATCACCGACAATTTCGATAACCAAGGAAAAGCTAAAAAATAAAATAATGGGTGGATGGGCCGGGCAAACCATTGGGGTTACTTTCGGCGGACCATATGAGTTTAGGTATAATGGAACATTTATCGGAGATTATCAGCCATTAAAGTGGAATGCTGGGTATTTAAAGCAAAATATGGTTAATAACCCTGGCTTATATGATGATCTTTATATGGATTTAACGTTTGTTGATGTGTTTGAAAAACATGGGCTGGACGCACCGGTTGATTCATTTGCAAACGCTTTTGCGCATGCGGGCTATGATCTTTGGCATGCTAATCAGAGTGGGCGTTACAATATTTTGCATGGCATTAAGGCCCCGATGAGCGGCGAATGGAAAAATAATCCGCATGCCGATTGTATTGACTATCAGATAGAAGCAGATTTTGCTGGTTTGATGAGCCCGGGAATGCCAAATACCGCCTCGACAATAAGTGATAAGGTGGGCCATATTATGAATTACGGCGATGGTTGGTATGGCGGGGTATTTATTGGGGCAATGTATACCCTGGCTTTTACATCATCCGATATTGATTATATAGTAAACCAGGCATTAATAACCATACCCAGGCAAAGTGAATTTTATCAATGCATTAGTGATGTGGTAAAATGGCACAAATTATATCCGACCGACTGGAAACAAACCTGGTTGGAAGTACAAAAGAAATATGCCAATGATATTGGCTGTCCGGATGGTGTGTTTGCTCCGTTTGATATAGATTCGAAAGTAAATTCTGCTTATGTTGTAATGGGTTTGTTATATGGCGGAAAAGATTTTACCAAAACCCTTGAAATTGCAACCCGCTGCGGGCAGGATGCTGATTGCAACCCATCCTCTGCAGGAGGCATTTTAGGTACTATACTTGGATATGATAAAATCCCGGCTTACTGGAAAATGGGGTTAAAGGATATTGAAGATATTAAATTTAAATACACCACCATGAGCCTTAACGATGTTTATAGGATAGGCTTTAACCAGGCGTTGAAAAATATCCAAAAAAACGGAGGCAATATTAACGGAGACATAATTAGCGTGAAATTACAACATCCAAAGCCGGTGAAATTTGAGAAAAGTTTTGCTGGAATTTATCCTGTTGGAAAGATTGCCGTTAAATGGTCGGAAAGCAAGGATATGCTAAGTTTTGAATTTGAGGGGACAGGGTTTGTGCTTAAAGGTGAAACAACGGGGTACAATGATCGTAGTAACTTTGTTTTTCATACCGGGCTTTATATAGATGGACAATTAATTGAATCGCCGGATCTGCCTGTAAATTTCACTATCCGAAGAAACGAATTATGTTGGAAATACGATCTCGCTAAAGGAAAACATGTAGTTCAGTTAAAGATTAAAAACCCATCCAGTGAATATATGAACAGGCTTAATCCGGGGGAGGCAATTATTTATTCGGATAAGCCGATAAATGGTATGACAGTAAATATGCAGGAAATAGAAGGCTCAAAGTGATTTTTTAAATAATCGTTGCTTCGGGCTTTGGCTTAGCATATATTAAACTGATTGTCAGTTTAATATATGCTAAGTAGCCCTTTAAGTATTAATTCAACTCCAGCGTTACTACTGATTTTGCAGGTAATGTTACAACCAGTTTGTCACCATCTTTTTTAGCGCCAGTAAAGCCTGCCAGGTGCAGTTTATTTGGCTCGCTAAATGTGTTGATATCAGTGATATTAGCCGAAGTTAATACCTGGCCACTAACTGTATTCCATTTCACATCTTTCAAGTCCGTAGTAATAGTTATCGCGTTATGGATATCCAGGTTAACCAACGAGATATGCACTTTGCCGGCAGCATCCTGAGAAGCTGAAGCATTTACTGCCTCTATCTTTTTACCATCCACCTCATAATTAGGTACGTTCAATTTAATCGGAAGGTATTTGGCATCCTGGTGAACCTTGTACATATCAAAAATATGGTAGGTTGGGGTTAGTACCATTTTTTCCTTATCAGTTAAAATAAGGGATTGCAGCACGTTAACGGTTTGTGCTAAAGCAGCCATTCTAACACGATCGCTGTGGTTATTAAATATATTAAGTGTTGTGCCGGCAATCAGCGCGTCACGAAGGCTGTTTTGCTGATATAAAAAGCCAGGGTTGGTGCCCGGTTCAGGGTCGGTCCAAACTCCCCATTCGTCAACTACCAAAGCCACTTTCTTTTCAGGGTCATACTTATCCATAATTGCCGAGTGTTTGGTAACCAGTTCTTCCATTTTAAGGCAGTTAACCATGGTGCCAAAGTATTCCTTTTCGCTAAATTGGGTTGCCGATCCTTTTTTACCCCAGTTACCTGTTGGGATAGTATAATAATGCATAGATAAGCCAGACATCATCCAATTGGGTATGTTCTTCATACAAACTTCTGTCCAGTTATAATCATCAGAGTTTGGTCCGCTAGCTATTTTCTTAAGCTTTGCACCCGGATAATCCTTGGCAAATGCGGCGTAGCGTTTAAACAGATCTGCATAATATTCAGGTGTCATATTACCACCGCAACCCCAGCTTTCATTACCAACACCCCAAAGTGTTACTTTATAAGGTGCAGGGTGGCCATTTTTGGCCCGCATTTGTACAACGGTACTGGTACTGTTGGAGTTTAAATATTCTATCCATTTCGACATCTCTTCAACAGTGCCACTGCCAACATTGCCGGCAACATAGGGCTCGCATTTTAATAGATCGCAAAGTTCCAGAAATTCATGTGTACCGAAGCTGTTATCTTCGGTGACGCCGCCCCAGTTGGTGTTTACCATACGCGGACGAAGGGCTGAAGGGCCAACGCCGTCGCGCCAGTGATACTCATCTGCAAAGCAGCCACCAGGCCAGCGCAGGTTAGGGATTTTAATCTTTTTTAAGGCCTCAACCACATCCAGACGGATACGGTTCTGCTTTTTAACAGGCAGGGTTTTATCAACCCAAAAACCACCATAAATACCATGGCCCAAATGCTCGGCAAATTGCCCGTAAATGTGCTTGCTAATGGTTGTTTTTGAATCATTACTGATACTGAGGGTGCCGGTTTGGCTGTATCCGGCTGTCGAAATTAAACACAGCGCGGCAATGCCAAGTGAGGAGAGCAAATTTCTTTTCATTGAAAACAGGTTTATACCGTAAAGAAAAGAAAAATTATTAATAAGTGTGAAAATAACAATAAAAAAAATAGATAAAAGATTTTCCAATCAAGATGCACTCTTAATGTTTAGCTAAAAATTTTTTATCGCTTCTTTGTTCAAAAAAGTTGTAAAGCTATCACTGCTGTAATCACTTGCTCCGGAATGGTTATATTTTAAAACTCCATTCCTATCAAATACCAGCGTGGTAGGTATGGTGCCATCTAACAAAGTATCGGGCAGTTGATTTAGTGTTGTATATACAGGCAAGTTGTAGTTGTGTTTACGCAGGAAGGCTGTGGCTTTGGCGGGATCATTATCTACATCAACCATGATGAAAACTATTTTAGGATTGTTTTTAAATTTTTCATGCAATTTGTTAATGGATGGCATTTCGGCCAGGCAGGGAGGGCACCAGGTTGCCCAGTAATTTACAAATACTACTTTATGTTTTAAAGCGGATAAAGCTATTATATGGCCGCTTGTATCTCTGTAGCGATAATCGGGTAAAGTGGCGATAACTTTATGGTGACGTAAATAGCCTTCAGGATCTGGCTGAAAAAAGCCAATGGACATTAATCCACGTATAAAAAAGCTTTTAGCCGTGGGATTTACTAAAGTAACTAAAGCCAACGCCATAAGTACAGTAAATATGATGTTTGATTTAGAGAAATGTTTGCTTTTTATCATGCGCGATAGTTTTTGGTATAAAAAAGGGGAGATTCAATAAACAAACCTGATGTATTGCTTTAAACCATAATTAACGAATTACTTTTCTTGCTTGGCAAATTTAATGAGGCAATTTATCCCTAAGCAAGCCATATACCCATGTACCTGCAATGGCGCTAAGCAGGGTTACAGCAGTAACTAAAAAGCCACTTCCAATTTGCGCAAATAAGGGACCCGGGCAGGCACCTGTAATGGCCCAACCCAAGCCAAATATTAAACCGCCATACACATTACCCCAGTTGAAGTTTTTTGGTTGAATGACAACCTCTTCACCGGATAGGGTTTTAATACCGAACCGTTTGATGATTAAAATAGATAACATGCCAACAACAATGGCGCTGCCAATGATACCGTACATATGAAAGGACTGCAGCCTAAACATTTCCTGGATCCTGAACCAGGAGATTACCTGCGATTTTACAAGCACTATCCCAAAAAGTAAACCAATGAACAGGTATTTTATATTTTTCATGTTAAAGCTGTATAAGGTAAGGTAAAATAAACCAGGTCATTACAAAGCCGCCTATCATAAAGCAGCATGTTGCTATCATAGATGGCCATTGCAGGTTTGATATCCCCATAATAGCATGGCCTGAAGTACACCCACTTGCATATCTGGTACCAAAGCCTACCATAAAGCCACCTACAACTATAAAAATAAAACCACGTAAAGTGAGCAGCTGCCTAAAGCTAAAAATATCCCCGGGTAATAAACCGCTAAAATCCTGCACACCTTGTTGTTTAAGAAGTGCTATAGTTTTTGGGTTAATATCAACCACCTGGTTGCCGGATAAGTATTGAGCGGCAATTAATCCACCTAAAATAATACCTGCTGCAAAAAACAAGTTCCAACTTTCTTTTTTCCAATCGTATTTAAAAAAGGAGATGTTGGATGGGAGGCAGGCTGCGCAAATATGCCTGAGCGAAGATGATATGCCGAATGCTTTATTACCCATAAGCAAAAGGGCTGGAACCACAAGGCCTATAAGGGGGCCAGCGATATACCAGGGCCATGGTTGTGTTAATAGACTCATATTATTTAAATGACTGCTGTAGCATATATATTTATTGTATGTGCAAATATACTTTTCAACCCATGTGTATAACGTGAGTTTCTATAATTTTACTTTTTATTTGCTTTAATAGCGTTGTAACAATATATTTACCATTAATTATAAAACATAATAACACATTCTGAGAGGTGAAAAGGATTATTGCGATACTATTATTAAATGTACATCTGTTCAATTTGGGCGGGTACAATTTAGTATTTCAATATTTCATTCATCAGTCTGAAGTGCAGATAGTAAAAGAGATCTACGAAAATAAGATAGACGCTACCAAGCTTGTCGAGATCAAGATCCCGGTACATTTGCCAGGGATACACAAATGGAAAGACTACATTCGCATAAATGGGCAGCTGCAATTAAAAGGTGTTTATTATAACTATTTAAGGTATAAAATGGCGCCCGATACAATGTCATTCATCTGTATTGCTAATAGCGTTAAAACCAGGCTCGTATCTGCCAACCTGGTCATAGCCAAAGAAATAAATGACGTGCCATTGAGTAAAAAAGGGCATGATTCTTCCCTGAAAAAAGTAAATTTAGGTAACGACTATAGTTTTACGGTAATTAATTACCAGTTTTCATCATTTTCCATACTGCTGAAGACTAATAGCAGCCCTATAATCTACCACCTTAATTCTCCCTACATCGAGTCTCCCGGCAAACCGCCTAACTTTACCTGCTAATTATAGCCTATAGTTTATGATGTTGAATTGTTCTTTATCAAAAGCGCAGTTTGATTTAATTATTGACCAATACTGATTGTTGCGCCATCATTTGCAATAAGAGGTGTTGACCCATTACTTAATTATTACTATATGCTTCTCAATTTTAATGCTGAGCAAATATTTGATAGCCTTATTGAATGCTATTAATAATTTTCTTTCGGCCTGTTTATTAATTTACTTTTTTTCCTTACTTACTTAAATCGAATGAAACATTCATTGCTGTATTTTTACAGATGCTGTATTGTTGTGGCATGTTGCCTTACTTTTTCAGATTATGCGCAGGCGCAGACAGATGCTGATGCCCTAATGATACCTAAAAACTATGTTTGTGCCGCTGGCGTTTATACGCACAGTCAGTGGGACCACTATTGGGAAGGTACTTTTAAACGTGATGCCCCAAACCTGGGTGCCGTAAGTTCAAATTCATATATGCTGGGCTTTGTTTATGGTCTTACAAACAAAATCAACGTATCAATTGCACTTCCTTATGTAACCACAAATGCAAGTGCCGGCACACTGCGAGGTGAGCGCAATTTACAGGATGTAAGCGCCTATGTAAAATGGCTGGCTGTTAAACAGGAGATAGGCAAAGGATTACTTAGTTTTCACGCTATATTATCCGGATCAATACCGGCAACTAATTATGAGGCCGATTTTTTGCCTTTATCTATTGGTTTGCATAGCAAGAATATTGCTTTACGCGGTTTACTCAATTACCAGGTTAATCAGTTCTTTGTAGCCGGCGCGGCACAATACATTCGCAGGGGCAATATCAATATCGATAGGAACTCTTATTATACTACCGAGATGCATTATACCAATGAAGTGAAAATGCCTGATGTTTCTAATTTTTTAGTAAGCGCTGGTTTTAGGAGCTTGCAATTTAACGCGGAGGCTGTACTTACAAAGGTTACAACGTTAGGTGGTTTTGACATCAGGAAAAATGACATGCCTTTTCCAAGTAATAAGATGAACTCCACACTTGCCGGTGTTATATTTAAATATAGTTTTCAGAAGATAGCCGGATTGGAGTTGACTGCTGGTGGCAACTACGTATTAAAAGGCAGAAATGTGGGCCAGGCAAGAACCATGTTTGGTGGTGTTTATTACGTATTCAACACCAGGAAAGCTAAATAATTTCATAATACTTAATAATAATCTGATGAAAAGATCTTTACTTCATATAATTCCAACAGTTTTTTTAGGTGTAGCCATTTTTAGCTCATCGTGTAAAAAAGATATAGTTGACCGTACAGCATTGTACCCTGCATTAACACCTGCAAAGCTCGACCTTGATGCAGATACCTGGAAACCGGTATTAGTTAAGGACTTTAGCGTTCTTACCATATCTGCGCCTGATGCAGTGACATCACCCGCTTACCTTGCCGATATCAACGAGATTAAGGCGATGCAAAGGAATTTAACAGATGATCAGAAAGCCTCTATAAAATATTGGAGTGCGGGTGCTGTATTAAGGTGGAATGAGATTATGCGCCAACTGGTGGCTAAGCATAACGTTGCGCCGTATCAAAATATTGATGGTACTTACCCAGCACCAAGCTCGGCCAATCCGTTTAATTATCCGGAGTTTCCATTCTCGAATCCTCCATATGCCGCACGTGCTTATGCCTATGTGAGTGCTGCTCAATATGATGCCTTAGTAGCGGCCTGGCATTTTAAAAACACTTATAAACGTACTGCACCATACAAAAACGATGCAACTGTACGTGCCCTGGTGCCTGTTTCTGATTTGCCATCGTATCCAAGTGAAGATGCTGTTGTTGCGGGTACTACAGTTGAGATGATGAAGCTTTTATTCCCAACAGAGTTAGCCTTCATTAACGAGAAAGCTCAGGAAGAAAAATTATATCGTATAATGGCGGGCGCCAACACCCGTGGCGAAATTACAGCAGGAGAATCATTGGGTAAGCAAGTTGCTGCCTTATTTGCAGCCCGTGCCCGTGGTGATCGCGCCGGTAAGGCTATCGGTGATGCTACAGTATGGGCAAAACTTCAAACAACAGCATTTGAAAAAGGGAAATTCTGGGAAAGTTTAGAAACGCCTAAACGGCCGCCAATGTTACCTTTGTTTTCAAAAGTTCTTCCGTTTTTGTTTGATACTTTAACAGTGGTTGCTCTTCGCCCCGCTGCGCCTTATTTATCCAATTCAGTTGAGTATAAGAAAGAAGTTGATGAGGTATTATCAATGAGCAAAAACCATAGCCGCCAACATGAAGAGCAGGTTGCTTTTTGGGCCGATGGTATTGGAACTTACACGCCGGCGGGCCATTGGGATGCTATAGCGGCAGATGAGTTTGTAAAACAAAATTATAGCGAAGTACGCTGGGCCCGTAATTTTGCATTATTAAATATGGCCGAAATGGATGCTGCAATTGTTTGCTGGGATACCAAATATTTTTACTTTAATCAACGCCCATCACAAGTTGATCCTTTGGTAAAAACCCTGACAGGCGTACCCAATTTTCCAGCTTATACGTCAGGCCACTCAAACTTTAGCGGTGCAGCTGCAACCGTGCTTACTTATTTATTACCTGACAGGGGAAGTAAGTTTACTGATCTGGCGAATGATGCTGCTATGTCAAGGTTGTACGGTGGTATCCACTTCCGCAGTGATTGTGAAGTTGGCTTGGTAACCGGTAACAAGGTAGGGCAATATGCAGTTAACAGGGGCAAAGCAGACGGAGCCGGACTTTAATAAGTACTATCAAGTAAGCTAAAAAATGCAACGTTTAACCACCGATCAAAAAATATATTATACACTACGCTTTGCCTGTGCCATGTGTTTTATTGGGCATGGTGCATTTGGTATCATAACCAAACAAATATGGTGTAATTACTTTGCGGTAGTAGGCATTGGTCATGACATGTCATATACGCTGATGCCATATGTAGGGGTAATTGATATACTGTTAGGCTTATCTCTTTTGGTTTATCCCTTGCGTGTTGTAGCGGGGTGGCTGGTAATATGGGGATTTATAACAGCATCAATGCGCCCTTTATCGGGCGAGCCATTTGCCGAATTAATTGAACGTGCAGGTAATTTTGGTGCTCCGTTTGTGTTGCTGCTATTACAGGGAGGCTTTAAAATGCCTTTGAAGAAATGGTTTACCCGTATGGATGATCATGTAAATTTGGATGCATCTACCTTAAAAGCAGTAATTAATTGCTTAAGGGTATTCGCTTTCCTGCTACTGCTTGGTCATGGGTGGCTAAATCTTATCCAAAAAGCCGGGCTTATCAATCAATATCATTCTTTAGGGTTTAATGATCCCGGTAAAACAGCATATATAGTAGGCCTATTTGAAATTGTGGCTGCCTTCTCGGTACTCATTCGTCCTTTTGCTAATATACTTTTGGTATTAATTGCCTGGAAAATAGCGAGCGAACTTTTTTATCCTAAATATGAAATATTTGAATGGATAGAACGTGGCGGCAGCTACGGTGTATTATTATCCTTATGGTTGGCAGTTAAAAAAGCACCTTCGGGCTTCATTGCATGGCCTTTTAAAAATACATCTAATTTAAACATCATTAATTAACATAAAATCCTGTATCAAGTCAGGTCGAAACTGGGTCAAAAAGACCGGTTTTATCATTCTATCATTTATAAACACCTAAAAAAAACTATGAAATTTATTCTAAAATCTATCTGTGGTATCGCTTTTCTTATCCTTTTTAATTACATCAATGTACAGGCCCAAGGTTGTGTGGCAATCAGAAGCACAGGTGGCTTATGTACCATGGATGAACACCCGGATAGTTCTAATACAGGCAATGGAAGCTGGTTGTTCAATAGCAACAGCAGGTATTTCAAATCATACAAACACTTTGTTGGTACCCAGGAACAAAAGCAACGTATTGCTTTAGGTACAAATGTGATTAACCATTCCTATACTCAGGATTTAACGCTTACCCGCATTTTTGACAACCGTTGGTCATTTGCGGTTGATGTACCTATTGTTGATAACAGCCGGTCATCTTTATATGAGCATGGTAATAAAGAGCGTTTAAGCACACATTCTTTTGGCTTAGGCGATATCCGTTTAACAGCTTATGCCTGGTTATTGAATCCTGCAAAGGCCCGCAAGGGAAACATACAGGTAGGCCTGGGCTTAAAACTGCCAACCGGTAATTATAACTACCAGGATTATTTTTACCACACTGGTGCAAACGATACCAAAACGCTTGGTCCGGTTGATCAGTCTATACAATTGGGAGATGGTGGTACTGGTATAACTACCGAAATTAATGCCTATTATAACTTCACCCATAAGTTTGGAGTATATGGTGGTTTCTATTACCTTATTAGCCCGAGAGAACAAAATGGTGTTTCATCGGCACGTGGCGGTACTCCAAGTGCTAAAGCTGTTGCCAATGGCAGTGATATCATGAGCGTACCAGACCAGGTAATGTTGAGAGGTGGTGCGAGCTATGGTGTAGGTAAATTTGATTTTTCTGCCGGTGTACGTTACGAATGTTTGCCAGTAAAGGATCTTGTAGGTGGTAGCAATGGCTTCAGAAGGCCAGGTTACATTATATCTGCAGAGCCAGGTGTTACTTATCGCTTAAAATCGCTTTCAATTTATGCTTTTGTACCGGTTGCTTTAAAACGTGATCGTACTCAAAGTGTTCCGGATAAAATTTCAACACAACTAACAGGAACATATACACAGGGCGATGCGGCATTTGCCGATTACGCCATCAATATTGGAGTTACATACAGATTTAAATAGAGATTGGTTTTATGATTTAAGGAGAGGCCGGGAGTGAGATCCCCGGCTTTTTTGCTTTTTATGATACCGTATTTATTAAAAAAACAATAGTTTTACGCTATGAACACTCCCGAAGAAAACTTTGCGGCATTGGGTTTAAACCTGCCGCCGGCGCCAAAACCACTTGGTGTTTACAAACCTTGTTTAGTTGATGGTAAATACCTTTACCTATCTGGTCACGGAACGGTACAGGATGACGGCACTCTTATTATTGGCAGAATTGGTGATACCATTAATATGGAAGATGGTAAGTTGGCTGCGCGCCAGGTTGGCTTGGCTATGCTGGCTACTATAAAAGCTAATATCGGAAGTTTTGATAAGGTTAAAAGGGTGATAAAAGTATTAGGTATGGTTAACTGTACATCCGATTTTGAAAAACACCCCTTCATCATCAATGGAGCAAGTGAACTTTTTGCCAAAATTTGGGGCGAAGAAAACGGAATTGGTGTACGCAGCGCTGTAGGTATGGGGTCGTTACCTGATAATATTCCGGTTGAAATAGAGGCCCTGTTTGAATTAGTGTAGCCATGGCTGATCAACAAGATTGGTTCAAAATAGAAGATATAGACAAGCTGGATACACCGGCCCTTGTAGTATATCCGGCCCGGGTACAGGCCAATATCGATCTGCTTAAAACAATGATAGACGATGTTAAGCGTTTGCGCCCGCATGTAAAAACCTTTAAAAACAAAGAGGTTATCCAATTATTGCTAAAGGCCGGAATCAAAAAGTTTAAATGTGCCACCATTGCTGAGGCCGAATTATTAGCAATATGCGGTGCACCGGATGTATTGCTTGCTTACCAGCCGGTGGGACCTAAACTTTATAGGTTCATTAAATTGATCAACACTTATCCGCAAACTCAATTTTCCTGCCTGGTTGATAGTGTTATAGCTGCCAACGAAATTTCTGAGGTGGCTAAACAATATAACCTCACTATCAATGTTTACCTGGATTTGAATGTTGGGATGAACCGTACAGGGATTGCCGCTGGGTTAGAAGCCTTGCAATTATATATAGATTGCAGTGTTTTACCAGGAGTAAATCCGGTTGGTTTGCATGCTTATGACGGTCATATTCATGATGTTGATATCAATGAAAGAAAAAAACGTTGCGATGCGGCGTTTGAACCGGTTTTAAAACTACAGCGGGATATTAAAACCAAGGGCTATCCGGAACCTATTATTGTTGTCGGTGGTTCGCCTACATTTACCATTCATTCCAAAAGGGATTTTGTAGAATGCAGCCCCGGAACTTTTGTATATTGGGATAGGGGATACGAAATAGGGATACCCGAACAGCCATTTTTGCCAGCAGTGCTAATTGCTACAAGAGTAGTTTCCCTGCCGGATGAAACTAAGCTTTGTTTGGATGTAGGGCATAAATCCGTATCTGCCGAGAACGAATTAAGAAAACGCATATACTTTTTAAACGCCCCGGAATTGATACCAACCGGCCAAAGTGAAGAGCATTTGGTAGTTGAAGCCGGTAAAGATCATCACTATAAAATAGGGGATGTGCTTTATGGTATTCCGCATCATGTTTGCCCAACAGTGGCTTTATATGAACGTGTTTATACAATTGAAAATAAAATACTTACGGGTGAGTGGCTAAACTCAGCCCGCGACCGTAAGATTACCATCTGATAAAAAAATATGTTTGTAGTTGATGCTCATTTAGATCTCAGCATGAATGCGCTGGAGTGGAACCGCGACCTTACCCGGCCACTTGCCGAACTTAACCGGCGTGAAGAAGGACTGACCGATAAACCCGATAGAGCCAAAGCCGTGATTACCTTGCCCGAGTTGCGTAAGGGGAATATTGGTTTGGTAGTAGCCACACAAATAGGGCGTTACGTTGCACCTGGTAATCCACTGCCGGGTTGGCACTCGCCAGAGCAAGCCTGGGCACAAACACAGGGACAGGTGGCGTGGTATAAAGCCATGGAAGATGCCGGCGAAATGGTGCAGGTGAATGATCTTGCATCGTTAGAAAAACATTTATCGTATTGGAATGATGGCCAATCCACAGAAAATAAAGCTATCGGTTATATCCTGAGCTTAGAGGGGGCAGATTCTATTATTACTGTTCAACACCTGGAGCGCGCCTATAATTATGGTTTGCGTGCTGTTGGGCCGGCTCATTATGGCCCCGGCAGGTATGCGCAAGGCACTGATGCTACTGGCTATATGGGGCCGAAAGGGTACGAGCTTTTAAAAGAGATGGAGCGCTTGAATATTATTTTGGATGCTACTCATTTATGCGATGATAGTTTTTGGGAGGCCTTGGATCATTTTAATGGCCACGTATGGGCGAGTCATAACAATTGTCGTGCATTGGTAAACCATAACCGCCAGTACAGCGATGAAATGATAAAGGCCCTGATTGATCGCGGAGCGGTAATAGGTGCGGCCCTTGATGCCTGGATGATGGTGCCGGGATGGGTGAGGGGAGTATCTACACCAAAAGGAATGAACTGTAACCTTGAGGTTATGATTGATCATATCGACCATATATGCCAGATAGCCGGTAACGCCCTGCACGTAGGCATGGGCACCGATCTTGACGGCGCTTTCGGTCGCGAACAGTGTCCGTACGACCTGGAAACCATCGCCGATCTGCAAAAGGTACCTGATCTGTTAAAAAAGCGAGGTTATACCGATCTGGATATCGAGAACATGATGCATGGTAACTGGTTGAGGTTTTTGAGGAAAGCCTGGGCATAGGATTTTTAATATCTCTTTAAAATAAGTTAATATATTGTAAATCAATGCTGATATTGCGTGGGCGATTTTTGACATTATACTATATGTTGATCATCAATGTATATGGTTCTCTAACCCCTTAATTGTTCTATAAAAGATGTTTATATGCAACTTGCGCCCTCTTAAAATCATTGTTTTTTTGTCATTTTATACCGATTGCCTTTGGATAAATCTAATTTCTGATATATTTGCGTAATCAGTTACGTAATTGAATTTATATATGGAATTTTTTAACAAAACCGGCAAGATGGCCATTGGAAGCCGTTTAAGAATGCTTACCGAGAAAATTACCGAGGATGCCGCAAGTATTTATAAAATGTATGATATCGATATGCAACCTAAGTGGTTTCCTGTTTTTTATGTTTTATCGGCGGGAGAAGCAAAAACCATTACAAAAATTTCAAAGGAGATTGGGCATTCGCATCCTTCTGTAAGCAAAATCATCAGAGAAATGGTTAAGCAGGGGTTGGTTACCGAACAAAAGGATAAAAAAGATGGAAGATTGAATATGGTTAGCCTGTCTGCCAAAGGGAATACCATTAGTGAAAAAATTAAAGATCAATATATCGATATCAACCGGGCAATTGAACAACTCACAACACAAACCCGTAACGATCTTTGGAAGGCAATAGAAGAGTGGGAGTTTTTGTTAGATCAGCAATCGTTGCTTACCAGGGTTCGTGAGCAAAAGAAAGAACGGGAAAGTCTAAATGTAAAGATCATCGCTTATGATCCGCAATATAAGCAGGTATTTAAGGATTTAAATGAAGAATGGATCTCCAGGTGGTTCAAGATGGAGGAAGCCGACTACAGGGCATTAGATGACCCACAAGGCTATATATTAGATAAAGGTGGCTGTATATTGGTTGCTTTGTACAATGATGTACCTGTAGGCGTATGCGCCTTAATTAAAATGAATGATCCGGACTATGAATACGAAATGGGAAAAATGGCGGTATCGCCTTTAGCACAGGGGAAAAATATTGGTTTCTTATTGGGTAAAGGTATCATTGAAAAAGCCAGATTATTGGGTGCAAAAAAAATCTACCTTGAAAGCAATACTATACTAAAACCAGCAATTAGCCTGTACCACAAACTGGGTTTTAATAAAGTTGCAAGCCGTAATTCGCCATACGAACGGAGTAATATTCAAATGGAATTATTAATTAAATAATAATTCCATTTGAATAGGGCCCAGGAAAAAAACAAGATAAAATATTTTAGATGGACTCCAATTTAATTTATAACTGCGCTCTTTTAAAAAACTGTTGTATAGTATCAGGTTTGGTCATCAAAAAGGTTTGTATCCCCAATTTTTCGGCACCAGCTAAATGCTGAGGGCTATCATCTATAAACAAAGTTTCAGCAGGTTCAAGGTTGTTTTCATTAAGCACCAATTCAAATATCCTTGACTCGGGCTTACGCTTACCTGTTAGGTGAGAGTAATAAGTTTTCTCGAATAGGTGATCATTACCATCAAAATCAAAATCAGTTTTCAGGTAGTTCATAATATGATCGTAATGGATGGCATTAATATTACTAAGGAGGAAAGTACGGTACCTGCCTTTTAAATTCAGCAACAATTCATGGTTTCCTGGCTCAATTCCGAGTAACATACTGTTCCACGCCGCATTTATTTGCTCATCTGTAAGCTTTGGATTACCCGATTTTAGCCGAATATAGTCTCTAAACTCCTCCGCAGAGACCTCTCCTCTATCAAATTTATCAAAAATTTGGTCTTGCTGTTTATGACCAAAAAAATCAGCTGCATTATTGATACCCAACTGGTTCCACGCCTGTTGAGCCTTCAGGAAATCGATGTTGAAGATGACGTTACCGTAGTCGAAGATGATATTTTTAATATTTTGCATAAAATGACTTTGTAATTTGACTGCAAATATGTAAAATTGCACCCGTTAAATAAATATAAATAACCGCGCCTATAGCTCAGTTGGTTAGAGTAGAAGACTCATAATCTTTTGGTCCCTGGTTCGAGCCCAGGTGGGCGCACAAGAAAAGAGAAGTATAAAATACCTTCTTTTCAGAGTTAAAAACCCGCTTTTACGTACGTAGAGCGGGTTTTTTTGTCTTACACAAGTGGATTTAGGTCAATCTGCGGCACTGGCGCTTCTGTCAGGATTTACATAATTTATTGTTGAACTCTACGCAAAACTGTAACTAAACTGTAACAGGCGAATTTGCGTGCTAAAAAATCAATTATGGCAACTGTAAGTGCTAAGGTGTATGAACACCACAAAAAAGCTGATGGAACTATCAATGTTAAAATCATTGTCTATCACAAAAATGAAAGAAAATTTATTGACACTAATCATTTTGTAGTTAGTAAACAGTTAACTGCTGAGCTTAAGATCAAGGACAAATTTCTACTACGGATTATCGACAACACTCTCGATAATTATCGTGAAACAATTAGTCAGCTAGGCGCTAAACTAGATTTCTTCACTTGTGAGGCGTTAAGAGATCATTTACGAGATAAAGACAAGGAAATTGATTTTATAGACTTTTGTGAAAGCCATATTGCGCAGTTAAGAAGGGAAAATCGAAATGGTACTGCTAATACCCATCGAGTAATTAGAAATAGTCTGATTGATTATTTTAAACGTGATTCAGTTTCTATTAATGAGATAACATCCGGTATGCTTTATCAATATGAAAAGTTCTTGCGGGGAGAACGTACATTAAAGCGAATAAATCATTTAGGCAAAACTATTACAACTACCGAAAAGGGTTTATCTGATTCTGGACTTCATAATCACATGCGCGATTTGAGAACATTGTTTAATGCTGCATGTAAACTCTACAACGACGAAGATTTAGGAGTTTTAAAAATAAAACATTATCCATTTAAAAAATATAAAATTGGGTCAGCCCCTTTAACGAGAAAACGCAACATCACAATTGCAGAGGTCGAGACTATTCAAAATTGTAAAATAAAGGCAGGAAGCCGGGTGGAATTAGCGAGAGATATATTTATGCTGTCATTTTATTTGTGCGGGATGAATGCAGTGGATATATATAACCTGACATCAAAGAATATTTATAAAGGTCGCATAGAATATAATAGATCAAAAACAAAAGGCCGAAGAAAAGATAAAGCATTCATCAGCATAAAAATCATTAAGGAAGTTGAGGATTTATTGTATAAATATCTTGAGCAACTGCCAAATAGATTTTCCAATTATAATGGTTTAAATACAGCTTTAAGTAAAGGGATGGTGGAACTACGGAAAATAACAGATATTGATAGCATTACGCTTTATTGGGCCAGGCATACTTTTGCTAACACAGCACGCAATGTATGCAGGATGAGTAAGGATGATGTAGCATTAGCCTTGAATCACATTGATGAAGGACATCGAACTACCGATATTTATATTTCGAAGGATTGGAAGATAGTAGATGAGGTGCAAGAAAGAGTCATTGGTGAATTATCTAAAAAAAAGATGACGAGCCAGAAATTGAAGACAAAGAAGCAACAGGTCTTATAAAGTCATTATTAAATTCAACTGTGACTTTTCAGAGATGTTCGCAAGAATCAGAGAATACAGTTTCCGGTTCTTGCATTTGTTTGAGAATTAGTTTGTTTAATGGCAAAAAACAATAACTATGGTTTAATGTGTGCAAGAATTGGATGTAACTGTAACTAACCATTTCAAATGATGCATATTTTCATCATATTATACAATATATAAACATATTGCGACTTAGCTGATGATCAAAAACATGGTCAAAGTGTTTCAGAACAATTGATTGGATTTTTCGGAGTGAGCTAATCAACGGTCCCCCAATATCCACCTAAAAACGAATTTGATTAACTTGAACGGTATTTTAATTGTTACTATGCTGTACTTTCGGCATCAAAAAAGAGTAGAAATGTTCAATTTTGGGTAAAAAACATATCTGCTCTTTCCCGTTTATTAGCTATAGGGGCAAACTAAATCCGAAAGTTGAACCTTTGCCTAACGCACTATTCACCCACACTTTTCCTTTGTGCATTTCTATTATCTTTTTTGAAAGATACAAACCCAGGCCAATAAACGTCGACCGCTTTTCTTTGGCAGTCATGTCTGATGATTTCTGTGCAAATGGCTCTTCTTGTTCAATGGGTTCTATTGGTACCCTACGTCGGAATAGGTTCGAAACAAAATTCATCTGAAAGCTGTTTAAGTCGAAGATAACAAAATTCTCTTAACAGGCTACCCTCCAAAATTAAAGCCTGTTGAACAATCAACAGGCTTTAAAAATATTTTTAAATTTTCTTCAGTACTCTTTGGTAGTATCGAAGTTTTAACTCCCCAGACAGGCTGTTTTTCGAACCAATTCATTGAAAAATTACGACGAATTGAAATTTAGGAGCGAATTTTTCAATTATTTAAACCACCATGTTATTTATCTGCGATTTCTTAATTGGGTTTATTAGCTTATCAACATGACGAATATGTGAGTTTGTGATTCCAACTACGCTTCTTTTAAGGTAGCCAGAAGGAAAATTCTTGGAACACTTATCGGAGTTTCTATAGGCTGTAGAACAAATTTTGAAGGATAAAAATAAAAAATCCACATCAGGCTACAATTTCCTCCTGAATATTTCTTTTAACTCTAAAATTAAAGATCAGGCTCGTCCCATTTCTTCTGTCTATCGTAAATTCCCCTTCCAGTTGTTCGCACAAACCCTTCATTAAATTCATCCCCAACGTACTTGTAGCTTTCTGCCCTGAAGATTCCGGTATCCCGATCCCGTCATCGTTGACTTTAAGAATATATGTATAATCAATCATTGCCGTCAGTATAACATCGACATTTCCTGTCCGGCCACCGGGAAAAGCATATTTAATCGCATTGGTTACTGCTTCGTTCACAATTAAACCTAATGGAACGGCTTCAACTGCATCTAAGGTCAGCTCTTCTACCCGTAAATTGAAGGAGATGTTTCCGGCACCATTAAAACTCTGCTTTAGATAATTGATCAGTTCCCTGATATATATATCCATGTTTATATACGCGACCGTGTCGGACTGATACAATTGCTGATGGATAAGTGACATTGCCTGCATCCTGTGTTGGCTGCTGCGAATTGCGTCAAGCGCGGCTTCATTGTCGATATAATTGGACTGCATGTTCAGCAGGCTCATGGTCGTCTGGAGGTTGTTTTTTACCCGGTGATGGATCTCGCGCAGCAATAATTCTTTTTCCGATAACAAGGAGTCTTTATCCCCAATCAGTTGGTCCTTATCTGTTAGCAGCTTTTGCAGAACACCATTTTGGAGATTGATTTCGATCTGCTTTGCTTCCAGTTTTAAGTTATTCCTTTTTTTACCCTGGTAACCCCAAAAAGCGATTCCTGCTATTAGTAAAGCTGTGCCTGCACCCGCGATGAATACTTTTTTTTGAAATTTTGAACTTGCTAATTCTGCTTGCTGATATTTACTTTTACTTTGTAACAGCTTTATAGATTGTTCATTTTGTGTAGTTTGATATTTGATCTGCAATTCTTGAAGCTGCTTTGTCTTGGTCACATTAGCGGTTGAATCATTAAGTTTGGTATACGCTTCAAAATTGTGAAGTGCGGATTCAAAATCCTTTAGGCCAACATTTGCTTTATATAACTGAAATTCAGTATCCATAATTACAGCAGGATCATTATCATTATTCATAGTTAAAGCATGCAGTAGATAGCTTTTAGCTTTTGAATATTGGAGTCTCTCCACATAAAACTTTCCAATATTATAGTAGGGCATTTTCCCTGGCTGTTTATGGTCCCACATTGGTGTTGTTGTTCCATTCATTTCAACAAAGCGGCTATAATATATCATTTGCAGGTAAGCTTTTTCTGCTTGTGGATACATTTTTAAAGTGTTATACAATTCACCAAATGAGGTTGATTCATACACCCTATCGCTGTAGCTTAGTGGCGGGTATTTTTTTATAAAATTTTTTAGCCAAGCATAGGCTTTTTTTTGCTGGCCAATTGCTATCTGTTCATGTATCATATCGCAAGCAATAGAATATGACCATTTCCTATCTAATTCTACCTCATCAATGGCTAAAGCTTTGTTGAAAAAATATAGGCTTTTCTGAGGCATCTTTAAATATTGATAAAACCAGGCCAGGTTTTTATAACAAAGTCTTTTTTCACGCCATTGCCCTGGCTTTAACAAGGCACTGCCCAGTAATAAATAGTGAAGCGCTTTTCCATAGTCGCCTTTATAACTGTAAACAATGTACATTTGGTTGTAGGTGGCGAACGAAATCTTTGATTTTATTGAATTAAGGATAGAAATCACCTGAAGCATCTGCTGTTCAGCTTTATCGATACGATTATGAAAAACATTCATTTCAGCTACGTCTCTAAGGGAATAGGCTGCCTCCTCTTTATTACCAATCTGAGAAAACAATGCTACAGCCATTTCGTGACAGTGTATTATTTCAAGATAGGTGCTATCCGAAGAAGGCATGTATATTCCAAGTTCAGACCAGTAATGAGCTTCCAACGCAACGTCCTTTGTTCGCGCGCAGTCGTTAATGATCCGCATAATGGATTGCTTACCGGCATTTCGATTGCCGATTGCAAAAAAATATTTCCCCGTTAATAGCAAACAGGGATACTTCCACGCCTTGGAATGAATCGAATCACAAAGCTTGTTGGCGCTTGAAATAAAAGTAAATGCTCTTTCGGTGTTCTCCTTTTTCATGTCGGGCATAAAGAGAAAATGTTCTCCCAAAAGCATTAACAGCCGAATCCTCTCCTCACCGTATACAAAATTTGACAACCTAACAGCCTCGGAAACCTTATTTTTGCTCAGTAATACTTTATCAAGCATAAAATTCGCTTCGTTTTTCCCTTCGACATTATTTTGTGCGACACTTAGGTCGCGGGTTTTAATTGCATATATATAACAGCTGTCAAGCCCCGGAGATGTACCTTCATACCAATAATATTTGCTTATTTTCAGCAGGATATTAGTTTGACTGTCTACAGAAGCCTGGTTTAGTTGGCTGAAAAGCTTGTCAATGGGAATGTTATCATTTGGCAGTACAGCCAGTGACCCTGCTGTATTTTGTGCAAATATTGACGTGACATTTAATAAAAATAAAATTAACAGCGAGCACCCTGATACAAATATTTTCATTTCCAATTGATTAATGTTTATGAATATTCTATTTTTTATAATAAACCTATTAACAGGTGCTTTATCAAAAAAACAAATATTTATTTAAGGGTAGTTAGAATACCTCAATGGATTATTTGACTTTATCAGTTTCTGAAACTCAATCCTAATATTAAAAACCCTTTAAAATGCCCAGTTTCTTTATCTTGGCGAATAGTGTATTAGGCGGGATATCAAGGAGTTCAGCAGCACCGCCGGCACCGGAAACTTTTCCGTTGCAATATTCCAGTGTCGACATAATGTGTTCCTTTTCGAGTTCCCTGATTGTTTTGATCTTGCCATCAGGAAGTAGTACCGGCATTTCGTTTAGCTGATTTTCAGGTAACTCCACCTCTTCAATAAGGTCGCCCCTGTTCAGCACCAAACTACGTTCAATAATATTTTCCAGTTCCCGAATATTTCCCGGCCAGTCATACGCCATTAATGATTTTAATGCTGCTGTTGAAATATCCTTTGCGCGTCTGCCCATTTTAGTTGTGAGATTGGAGATAAAATACCGCGACAGGTCCGGAATGTCTTCTTTCCTTTCCCTTAACGGTGGCATGGTTATTGGAAAAACATTGAGCCGGTAGTATAGATCAAGACGGAAACGACCTGCGGCAATAGATTTTTCCAGGTTACAGTTGGTAGCCGCTATGATCCTGATGTCCACTTTAATAACCTGGTTGCTACCTAATCTCACAATCTCTCTTTCCTGTAGGACACATAAAAGCTTAACCTGCAGGTCCAATGGGATATCGCCTATCTCGTCCAGAAATATGGTTCCCCCGTTAGCCTGTTCAAATTTCCCGATCCGGCGGTCAAAGGCCCCCGTAAATGCTCCCTTCTCATAACCAAATAATTCTGCCTCTATAAGTGTAGCTGGGATTGCAGCACAATTGACTTTGATCATGGGTTTAGCCCGGCGATCAGACAATTCGTGAATAGCGCGGGCAATTTTTTCTTTGCCTGTACCGCTTTCGCCGAGGATCAATACCGATATGTCAAAAGCAGCTACCGTGCTCACCTGTTCTTTGATTTTAGTAAACACCCGGGCGTTTCCGACTAAACCGTTGCTGGCGACCTCGATAGGTAAGATCGCAGGAATTAGCCCATCGTTAGTTATTTCACCGGCAGTTTCCGGAACATTTGATTGCGTTTCTACGGTACCAAGTTTTTTTATTTCAGGTAACTGATCCGAAATTCTGACAAGTAAAAGGTCCAGGCGATCCAGTAGTGTAGCGTGCTGTTTATTAAACCCTTTATCATTATGGCTATATAGCGCAAAGTTAAGCTGTCCCCAACTGCAGATTTCGAAAGTTTTAATGAGCGCTGAATTCAGCTCAAAGTTTCGCCTGAGTAGGTGTTCAAAACTGTTCTGCCTGCAAATCTCCAGGAAGGCATTGCCGGTAAGGTAAATCGCCTTGTTGGTCAGGGATGAAAAATTTGTCAGAGCCGGCAACTCTCCGGGAGTTTTCTTTATCGCTAAAAAGAAATCGCTTTTATCAAGAAGCCGGAATGATCCCTCTCCGCTTTTTTGAAATGCACGTACCTCGGAGAACTTTCCCGATTTATCCTTCCAGCTGATCGTGAAAAAATCAAAAGGGATATGGGACTCCAGCGCAGTGACAATCCGGGCAACCTCCTCATCGGAAGATATAGTTTCTGCAAAAATTTTCATGACCTGGTCTTTGAGAACCATTTCACTTTGCAACTGTGTTTCCACATCATTTTCATGACGGTACTTGGCTACGTCCAGTGTTACCAGTACATCCTGTTCCCGGAATGGCTTGACCAGGAACCCATAAGGCTTAGTCATACGCGCTTCGCGCAAAACGCTTTGGTTTGAGTTAGCTGAAACATAGATAAACGGAATATTCATTTCTACAAGCATCTTAGCCAAATCTATTCCGTTTAGTTTACCCGATAAATAAATGTCGAGGAACACCCAGGCAGGCCGTTTTAATTCAATAATTTCCAGTGCTTTTGCGACAGAGGCTGCTATCCCGGCTATTTCATAACCTGCCCCTTCCAATATCATACGCAAATCGCTGGCTATAATAAATTCATCCTCTACAATTAAAATCTTACCGTCCATATCAATAGTGTTTAGTATTCCTGAGTAATACTGTCAAATTCTTCCTTGTTAAAAATGCCGTTATCTTTAAACGCAATACTTAAAATAGTCCCCTCATCATTTTCTATTGTAAGTGCGCCGTTAATTTGGTCTGCCAGGCCCCGGATAAGGTTCAGTCCCAGCGAACTATTTTGCTCATAGGAATTAAAGCCGATTGGCATCCCCACTCCATTGTCAACAATATCTAAATGGATTATTGACTCATTATCTTTTTTTAAGATTATAGAAATATCGCCCTTTTGGCTTAGAGGAAATGCATATTTAATGGCATTAGTTACCGCTTCGTTTATTATAAGGCCCAAAGGTATAGCCTGTGTTACTTCCAGCATTATTGGCTTAATTCTTTGGATGAAATTTATCTCCTTCGCCCCCTTGAAGCTTTCTTTTAAATAGGATACCAATTCTGCTACATAGTCAGACATCTTTACATGGGTCATAGTCTCAGACTGATATAGCTTCTGATGAATTAACGACATAGCCTGCATTCGCCGCTGGCTATTCCGGATCGCGGCCAATGCCTCGTCATTAGAAAGATAGGCTGATTGCATGTTCAGCAGGCTAATTGTTGTTTGCAGATTATTTTTAACCCGATGGTGTATTTCACGCAGAAGCCAGTCTTTTTCACCCAATAAGCTTTGCAGCGCAAGGTTTTGTTTGTTGATCTCATATTGCTTCCCCTTTAATTTCAGGTTACCACGCTGTTTGTTACGGTAACCATTATAGGCCAGCCCTGCTATAATTAACAGCATAGCGGTTCCTATAAATGTTATATTCCTTTGCAGGTTTGCCTTTTGTAGCTGGGTGCGCTGTACCAGGCTTTGACTTTTCAGAGAGGTAATGGATTTTTCTTTCTGGGCAGTTTCGTATTTTATGCCAAGCTCTGAAATTTGTTTGCTTTTTGTAGCGTTAAATAAGGAATCATTTACTTTTTTAAATATTTGAAAGTGCCCGATAGCTGAAAGGTAGTTTCCAGAAGCCGAATCAACTTTGAACCTCATCAACTCAATTTCGCGTAAGTTTAACGGGCCAATTAAGCCTTTTGGAAAACCCTGTAGTTTTTTCAAAAAGAAGGCTGCTTTTGTAAACTGTTGAGTGATTATATAAAAATTAGCGATTGTTTGGTATTGTGATTCGTCGGCGAGGGCTTCGTTTATATTTAGCATTGCCACATAATATTTTTCAGCCAGGTCATATTGTTTGAGGGCTGTGTAGCAGTTTCCGAACAGCTTAAATAAAACTCTTTTTTGATCCAGATTCAATATATCACCCGGTTTATAATTTTGTTTTAAAAGGCGAAGTGCTTCCTGGCTTCTATTTGTTAATATTAAATCTTTGGTCAACCATGATAGTTCATTTACGAAATATGAGCCCTTACCTTTTTTCGAAACGCCTAGTGCCTTGTAGCAATAGAATTCTTCTTTATCGTGCATTCCTAAGTCGGCATAGACCGTTACAGCTCTCAGGTAAAAATATTCCCTTTCGGAAGGGGGTAAAGTACCTTCGGCGTATTTTATAGCCTCTAATTGATAATACAATCTTCTTTGCAGTTCCCCTTTTAAATTATATACAGATGAAAGTAAATCATAAGTGTATTGCAGTTTTTGATAATGAATAGCCTTAAACTGGCCTAGTACATCAAATAGTTCCTTTTCGGCAAGGTCAATTTTGCCCTGATTAAGATGCATATCCGCCAAGTTTTTTAACATAGTAATATCACTTAACCTGTCATTTAGTTTTTTAAATAAAATTCGCGCACGGGTATAACAAAATGCTTTGTCATCTAAAAGATTTGGAAACCCGGGGATATTGTCACCTAATCTGACCCAGGTCTCCGCTTCCAATTTCATTTGACCGGTTTTGTGATAATAGTTAATTACCTGCATAAGGCAAGCCTTTCCAGATTTGATATCATTCCCTTCCAGGAAACAATTTCCTTTAAGGGTCAAAGCGGCATTTTGCCATTTTATAGAATGGAGCGTGGCACTTAACTGCATGGCCTGGGTAAAAAAATTTAAAGCGCTGTCCAGGTCATTTTTATATTCACCAGATTTAAAAAGGTAATAACTTCCCAATTGCAATTGGAGCTTGATCCTATTTGTATCCGGATTGCTTTTTTCAATTAAAGGAAATAGCTCGCTTGGTTTTTGCGGAAGTTCCCGCTGCGCTTTCAAACCAGTTGAACTGAATATCAATAAACTGATTAAAATTAGCTGCTTATACATGCTGCTTTCCCATTTATTTAACTTGAATTCTGCCTTTTATGAAAAAGCAACCTGAAATTGTAAATAGATAATAGCCAGTTAACCTGGCCTGTACTGAGTGCTATAAAGATACCACAAATTAAGTGGCTGATTTTCAATTATATTGGCAATGCGAAATTAAGGGAGTTGTTTTATTTCGCTAATTCCCCAAAACGCGGTGTTATATAAAACAGAAAAGAAAAATTTGTTAATTCTTGTAAGCACGTTTGATGTTTAGGCGTCGCATTTTGGAATTTAAAGTCGACGCCGGTATTTGCAGAACATCAGCAGCTCCGCCGATCCCCGCTACCTTGTTTCTACATTTGTTGAGCACCATCATAATATGCTCCCGTTCGATCTCATCAATTGTCCTTATCCGAATATCCGGGACAGCATCACCCATATCTTCCATTCCAGTCATCAAAACCGGAATCTGGTTGATAATCGGTCCATTTGTCAGCAACACGCATCGCTCGATCAAATGCTCCAGCTCTCTTACATTGCCTGGCCAGTCATACGCACCAAGTTGCTTGAGTACTTTAGATGAAAAACCAGTGATCCGGCGCGTTGCTTTTTTAATATGTTTCTCTAAAAAATGGCTGGCAAGTAATGGAATGTCTTCTTTGCGGTCTCTGAGTGGAGGTAATAATATCGGAAATACGTTTAGCCTGAAATACAGATCACTTCTGAAATTTCCGGCGTGCACCTCTTCCAGGAGGTTACGGTTGGTAGCCGCCACGATCCTGACATTAACCTTTATGACGGCGGTTCCACCGATACGTTCTATTTCCCTTTCCTGTAATGCCCTCAGCAATTTGACCTGAAGATCCGGCGGTAACTCGCCGATCTCATCAAGGAACAGTGTACTGTTGTTTGCGAGCTCAAATTTTCCTATGCGCCGTTCTGTGGCACCGGTAAAACTACCGCGCTCATGACCGAAAAGTTCGCTTTCTATCAGATTTGCCGGAAGTGCCGCGCAGTTCACTTTTACCATCATCTTCTTTTTCCTTGATGAGGTGTTATGAAGGGCCCGTGCGATAAGTTCTTTCCCTGTACCTGTTTCTCCGAGAATTAAAACAGAACTTTGTGTTTCAGCCACCTGGGAGACCATATAAAATACTTTTTGCATCACCGGACTCAACCCAACAATATCATTATAGTTAAAAGCCGTGGCAATTTCTTCCTGTAGGTAATTATTTTCAATTTCAAGCTGTTGCTTGTATTTTCTTATTTCGTCAAACTGTTCTTCAATTTTTTCACTCGTTATCACATTATTCAAGGCAATTGATAACTGCCTGGCAATCTCACGAAGCGCCTCGGCGAAATAAGCTGGTGCCTGGAATGTTTCTTTTAAAAGGACGATCAGTAGCCCGGTATTTCGGTTTTTACTGTCAATGACCGTTAAAACGGCATTAACCCAACCCCGGTTTACCAACTCATTAAAAAGCTTAGGAGAACTACGTTTACCTGCCAATTCTTTAAGCGACCGAAAAACGGTGTTTAGGGCTTGCAGATCCTGGTCAAGCGAATCCCCTGCGAACAGTAGCTCTTCTCCGCCTTCCATGGCAGTCCCTGTGCTTGCTGCTACGGGCTGGTAGGATTTGCCTCCATTGCCGGTCCTGTAAACCAATATGGCCAGCTCTGGAAACAAATTGGTAATTCTTTGTTGAATAAGCCTGTTAAAATCTTCTTTATTTCGTATCGCGGCAATTTCATTGCTAAAAGTGAACAGCTCTAATTTCAACTGATCAAGCCCTGCTTCATGAACTTTTGGTGCGGTTGCCGTATGAGCGTTCAGCAAATTTTCCAATTTTGGTGTCAGTAATTTTCCCGTTAACGCAAGTATCTCCTGCTCAGCGTTACTGAATCCATCCCTGTTACCTGTCCTGAACTGGAAAAAACCTGCCAAATCGCTTTGACGAAAAAATGGGATATAAAAGGTGAATTTATATTCCGTTTCCTTTTTAAAGAAAAGAGACGCCGCTGGTACTCTGTTCATCCAATAAGACCCGCTGATCTGTCTTGATATGCCCGGGAGAAATAAACTGCTAATCGATGCTCTTCCCTGTGCGGAAAAAAAAAGCGGGTCTGTCACGCTCAGAAATTCATAAATCAGTCCGTTTTTAAAGGTATACCCCGAATGCTTTGCTGAAGCCTCATCGTCAAAAATGAATAGATCGGCAGCCTCAAAATCGACCATTTCCTGTATCTCTTCCGCCACTGTTTTAAAGAATTCTCTGATAACAGTTAGCGGCCATACCGCGACAGAAAGATTCAGCAGCCTAACGGCATATCTGTTATCCATTTCTATTTCGGCAAGATACTTTTCCATCATCTAAATGTACAATTTAAAACCCATCATTATTGTTCAGGTTGATTCTCCGGATTTTGTTAGTTCTATTTCCGCACTTACATCTAATCTTTCAATAATTCCCTTGTTATATAACACGCTTAAGCCGCTTTTTTTTAAATCAACTTCCCCAAAAAGATGAAATAATGCCGTTGTTCTTCTGCCTTTGATTTTTACAGTTGAAAAATTGACAATCAGGTTAATTGACGAACTGATCTGCCTAATTTTAAAATCCCCCTCTAATTCCCAGATCACGCCGCTGCTGGCCCGGCAACCACCAACTGAGGTAAATGACATTTCAGGAAATGCCAATGAATCCAATATGTCTGCGGACCTTATTTTTCTGTTTAATTCAGCATCCAGTGTTTCCACTGAAGATACACTGATAATCAGATCAACTTCGGGTTCTTCAAACTGTGCACCTGCGATCACTTGTCCACGAATCTTATTAAAGCTTCCCGACAAATGCCCGATTGTAAAGTAGCTGGCTTTGAAATGGAGGACAGATTGTCGTTCAGAGATATTCCAGATAAATTTTCTCATAATGTTCAACCCCTATTCCAATATTCACACCAATACTATCAGACTAATAATCAAATTATTACAAGGGCGCTGTGAAATTTTGGCGTGATATATCGCTATTTTACCAAATTCACTTCTCCATATTAAAAAGCAAAGACCAGTACACCGAAACGTTTCCTGTTACATTACTAATATTTTCATTTCCCAAGCCACTTTACTGCCAGAATACAAATACCTGGAAATCAATTTATTAACAAGAAACCATATGGATTTATTTGTTTTATTTCGAGAATTCACCAAAACAATCAGTCACGTATCGTTAGGGGTCAAAAAAAATAACATCTCATCCCTCCCGGTAAAATGACGAAATAAGACAGCAAGAAAAATTCAATCCGGAACAACTATTTGATATTCAGCTATTTAAAAATAGGCATATAATTGGCTATTCCGTTGGAAATAAAAAATCATGAATGAATTGATCGACCTGGTAATTGATGCACATGGTGGAATGGCACAATGGGAAAAATTTAACCATCTGAAAGTTCATTTGAAAACAGGTGGCCATATTTGGGAAATAAAAGGAAAATCCGGGTTACTGGCTGACGGGTTTTATGAGGCGAACATAGGTGAACAGCGCAGCAGCTACCATTCTTTACTTGACCCATACCAAATTTCAAAATGGGCGTCAGATAAACTCACCATTCAGAACGGGGAAAATGGTGAAATACGCGAAGTAAAGCATCCGCGATCCATGTTTGACGGTGAACATTTGGAAAGTCAGTGGAATGATTTTCAACCGTATTATTTTTGCAATTATGCCTGGTGGACATACTTTACGGCTCCTTTTAATTTCAAACTTCCGGGTTTTGTTTTAAATGAACTGGAACCATGGCTACAGGATGGCGAAACCTGGCGCCGGTTGGAAGTTACTTTCCCTGATTATATTCAAACCCATAACAAGGTACAGGTATTTTTTTTCGGTGAAGATCATTTATTAAGACGGCATGATTACGCGCCGGATATCCTGCAGTCCGTACCCTCTTCACACTATGTAAAGGATTATAAAGAGTTTAATGGAATTAAAATAGCGACGACCCGGAGAATTTATCTGAGAAACGCTGATGGCAGTTATAGCGCTGAACCTGTTATGGTATCAATTGACATTTTGGATTTTAAATTAAGCTAACAAAGATGAAAACAGCTATTCATGTAACTTACATTGGCGGCCCGACCGTCATTTTTGAGATTGGTGGTTTGCGGATCATAACAGACCCTACACTTGACCCGCCCGGAGATTTTCCTGCCGGGCCTGATTACATCATTAAAAAGCTGTCAGGGCCAGCGCTTCAAGACATTGGAGTCATCGACCTCGTTCTCTTGAGTCACGATCAGCATGATGATAATTTAGACAAGGCTGGGCGTCAGCTCTTAAGTATCGTTCCACTGGTTCTGTCTACGCCGGCCGCTGCCCAACGACTTGGAGGCACCGTCAAAGGTATGCTACCATGGGAAACAATACGTATCACTGCGCCATCCGGCGATGAGATCGCCATTACAGCAACACCGGCAAGGCATGGTCCGGCAGACGTTGAAAAACTTGCGGGAGATGTTACAGGTTTTATGATCGCCATCAACGGTGATGGCGAGTCGGGTATATATCTGACGGGAGATAGTGTTTTTTACCAAGGCGTTGCTGAAGTTGCAGGAAAGTTCAAACCCAAATATGTTATTGTATTTGCAGGGGCGGCAAAACCACGCACACCATTCAGCCTGACCATGGACAGCAACGACGTGGTTGATACCGCTGCGGCATTTCCTGATGCCATAATCATTCCTGTCCATTATGAGGGCTGGTCGCATTACTCTGAAGGGGAAGATCTTTTAACGGGTTCTTTCGCTGCTCTTGGTATTTCAAACCGTCTTAAAATCCTGGAACCGGCAATTTCCACATTACTTTATTAGTACCTGTTTCTCATTTGCAACTAACAAGCCAAATAATCTTATAGTAAATAAGCGGTAAAAAAACAAACTGTTTAATCCGCTTTCACGACACATTTTAAAACCAAATTCATGAAAGATCAAAGAATAGCCCTGGTAACCGGTTCAAATCGCGGTATCGGGTTTGAAACAGCCAAACAACTTGGCGAAGAAGGAATAACCGTAATTATTACTGCACGCCAGCTGGACGTTGCGCAGCGCGCGGCAAGGGAACTGATCGGTCAGGGTATTGATGCTTACGGGATACAGCTGGATGTGACCAACGAGGAAGAGCGCAAAGCCGCGGCAGCCTATATTTCAGAAAAATTTGGGAGGCTGGATATTCTTATTAATAATGCAGGTGTGGCCCCAAAGGAGTCACTTTTCGTAAGCAAAACGCTGGAAACCTCCAAAGAAGAATTTGAACATATCTATGAAACTAACTTCTTCAGTGTAGTTTATCTCACCAGGGAATTATTACCCCTGATTAAAAAGAGCACTTCCGGCCGGATCGTCAATCTATCCAGTATCCTGGGTTCGCTTACGATCCATTCACAACCCGAAAGCCCCATTGCCGGATTCAGGGTACTTTCCTACAATTCTGCAAAAGCCGCGCTGAATATGTTCACCATTCAGCTTGCTGACGAACTTGCTCCGCTTGGCATAAAAGTCAATTCAGCACATCCGGGGTGGGTTCAAACAGAACTGGGGGGCAACGACCAGGCGCCAATGAGTATTACGGATGGTGCAAAGACAAGTGTGGGCCTGGCATTGCTTGGAGAGGATGGACCGACCGGAAAAATGATCCATATGGGTGAAGAAATGCCATGGTAATCTGTACAGGGTGAGAGTATTTGAAAAAGAACATCATGGAATAAGCACAGTGCTTGCATTTGCGCTTATTCCTCTTTCAGGTTTTGCCACGGATATTTATATCCCCTCGCTGCCAGCCATGGCGCATAGCCTGGGGGTAAAATCAACAAATGTACAGCTCACATTGGTAATCTTTATGGTTACTTCCGGACTTGCCCAGTTGTTTGTCGGCAGTTTGCTGGATAGCTTTGGCCGTTATCGCCTTGGGCTTATTTCACTTGCTGTATTTACCCTTTCAAGCTTCGCCATAGCTTGTACTGCTTCGATTGAGCTGATATACCTAATGCGTGCGATCCAAGGGATGACCGTCGCCTTAATTGTGGTTGGTAAACGCGCTTATTTTATAGATCTCTATTCCGGACCAAAATTAAAAAGTTATACAAGCCTATTTTCAATTGTATGGGCAGCATCTCCTATCATTGCTCCTTTTCTCGGCGGTTACCTGGAATACTGGTTTGGCTGGAGAAGTAATTTCTGGTTTTTAGGAATTACAACAGCCGCTATACTGGTTCTGGAAATATTTTATGGCGGTGAATCATTGCAGAACAAGAACCCTTTCAGGTTAAAAAGCATATTGAATATTTATGCTGAAACGTTGAGGGCCCGCGACTACATGGTTGGCTTACTGATGATCTCGATCAGCTACGCGATGCTCGTGGTTTACGGAATGGTTTCTCCGTTTATCATCGAGCATGTTTTTCACCTGCAACCTGTTGTCACCGGATATTGTTCACTGGTTTCCGGGCTTTCGCTGATGACCGGCGGCATTATATCCAGGACATTGATCAATAAACCACTGAATCGAAAACTACTCGGCGGTATTAGTATCCAGCTTTTGCTCTCACTATTAATGGTTGCCATCAGCTATGCTTATAATAGTCTTATAGTACTAATCGTGTTTACTGCGCTTATCCACCTATTTTCAGGGTTTCTATTTAACAATGTATTTGCCTATTGCCTAGGCAGATTTTCTTCATACGGCGGAATAGTAAGTGGCATTACCGGTGGCGGCCTTTTTATATTAACCTCGATAATCAGCTATGGGACCGTCAATCTGATTACGATAAAAAATGCGACCTGGCTGGGCGGTACTTTTCTGTTTTTCGCATCGGTGTGGCTGCTGATTTTTCTGAGCTTTATCAAAGCTTCAAAGAAACAAACCGTTTAGTCTGCATTTTGCAAGACAATCTACACCATGTTCCAATACATGCGCTTACCGACAGTCCCAGGAACGTGCAGGCGGACTAGCTTCACAGATAATCAGTTGGTGGAATAACGAAATAAAACGGGTTATTCTCGGAATTAAATCATAAATAACTGAATATCAAATCCTTGTGTTTTGGTATTACTCTTGTCTTTCATGAGTGAATAAATATTTAATAAAACTTAAAAATTCAATCATGAAAACAGAATTCTTCAAAAAAGAAAAGGTAAGGGCGTTACTGACGATTGCCATTATCTTTTTCTCCGGATTACTTTTCGGCGAAAGTGCTTCAGCGCAGGTTAAAAACATTGTACTTGTACACGGTGCCTGGGCCGATGGTTCGGGATGGTCAGGTATCTATAAAATACTGACTGCCAAAGGGTACCACGTAGATGTCGTAGCTAACTCCAATCTTACCTTTGCCGACGATGTTGCGGCTGTTAAGGCCGTGCTGGCCAGGCAGACAGGGCCAGTGATCCTCGTTGGCCACTCTTATGGCGGAGCAGTCATCACGGAGGCGGGTGACACGTCAAGCGTCGCCGGCCTGGTGTATGTATCAGCATTCGCTCCTGATGCAGGGGAGTCTTTACTTGGCCTTTTAAAGGCTGGCCCTCCAAATCCTGAATCAGGAATTGTGCTTCCTCCGGTAAACGGATTAGTATGGTATGACGTAGCAAAGTTTTCTAAGGACTTTTGCCCGGATCTTCCCGCAGCGGAGGCAGACTTTATGGCTCATGCACAAACTCCATCCGGCTTGCCTACATTTACAACAGTTCTGACAAAAGCTGCCTGGCACAATAAACCGAGCTGGTATATCGTGTCAACCCAGGACAGGATGATTCCGCCTGATGCCGAACGTTTTATGGCCAAAAGAGCTAAAGCAAAGGTTACTGAGATAAAAGCGAGCCATGTGGCTTACATGACGCATCCTGAAGAGGTATCGGCAGTAATCGAAGCTGCGGCAAAAGGTTCAGCAAAATAAGCATTGGGCCATGATCAAACTATCCATACTTGTCCCGCGAAGGTCAGACCTTACGCTCGAAGAATTCAGCGCACACTGGAGGAATATTCACGGCCCCTTATTTTCAAGTCAGCCGGAGGTTAAACAATATGTTAAAAAATATATCCAGGTGCATAGTACCGGTGAATCTCTTGAACAGTTCCCGGTTGCGCCTTTTGATGGCATTGCTGAAATCTGGTTTGAGAAAATGGAGGACATCAACCAGGTTTTTGGCACAGAAAACTACCTGAAAACCATAGCCCCGGATGAAGCCAAATTTATCGACAGGGAGCATATTCTTTGGATATATGCCACAGAAAATGTAGTTATCGATCTTAAAAATCAGCAATAAAACATCATGACAGATCAACTATTAACAGACCAGAATAAGGCTTTAGTCCGTAGTTTCTATGAAGGGGGCACAGACAGTGAAGCCAGAGCATATGGAGAGATTTTCGATCCCGAATTCAAAGTTTCTGCCCCTGATTACCTGCCCTGGGGCGGCACCAGTGATTTAAATGCCTACCTGAATAACGTGCTTCACCAGGTAACTGCGGTACTCGACTTTAAACGTTGTAAGATCGTTTCACTCGTAGGCGAAAACGAATTGGTGGTAATTGCAATTGACATTGGCCTTAAAGGAACCGATTATTCAGTCCGGATCTCAGAGCATTGGTCGATCAAAGAAGGAAAAGCTATTTCTTTATGGGTAGCTTATTATGAACCTCAAAAACTGATGGAACTCATCGAAAGAAATGCGGCGATGAAGCATGCCTGACAAAGCGGGTTTCAAAGTATATTTAAGAAAGAAACACGGATCACCCGTGTTTCTTTCTTTGAATCTTCAACTCCAATATTATGCAGATATTCTTTCTGCTTCATAAAACGGGTAATCGTTATACCCGGGTGCATCGCCTCCATAAAACGTATCCCTGTCATAAGCATTAAGCGGCAGGTTGTTTTTAAGACGGAAAACCAGATCGGGGTTGGCAATAAAATGCCTTCCGAATGCTACCAGGTCAGCGTTTCCCTTTTGAAGGATATCATTGGCTTTTTCGCCGTCAAAACCGCCGGCGGCAATGATGGTGCCTTTGAAAATTTTCCGCAGGTGTATTGCTGCTACAGGTTCCAGGTCTTCTATTTCTTCTACAGAGCCCTTAACGCGCGGTTCAATAAGGTGCAGGTAAGCCAGCCCAAATTTGTTAAGCTGTTCTGCTGCATAGCTGAATAGTGCGATAGGGTCGCTGTCAAACATGGAAGCAAATGTCCCGCTTGGCCCTAAACGTACTGCGACACGATTGGCACCCCAAACCTCAACGAGTGCTTCAACGATCTCCAGCATAAAACGTACGCGGTTTTCAATCGAACCACCATAGCTATCGGTCCGTTGATTAGATCCATCCTGAAGAAACTGATCTACCAGGTAACCATTTGCGCCATGTAATTCTACACCGTCAAAACCCGCTTCTTTAGCTCTTATGGCAGCTTTCCGGTAATCTTCTACCATAGCCTTTACTTCTTCCGTGGTCATCGCCCGGTTCAGGTCAGCCGGCACCCAGCCGGTGGGCGTAAATACAAAATCTTCAAATTCGATAGCGGATGCGCCTATCGGCTGATCGCCATTTGGCTGCAGGCTACTGTGTGATTGACGGCCAACATGAAAAAGCTGATCAAAAATAATCCCGCCTTTGTTATGTACCGCAGTAGTTACTCTTTTCCAACCTTCTACCTGTTCATCGGTGTAGATGCCAGGGGCACCATAATAACCATGACCAGTTTCAGAGATGACCGTACCTTCGGCCACGATATACCCACCCTGGGTAGTACGCTGGCTATAATGCTCAACTAAAAGATCGTTAGGAACAAAATCCGACTCGGTACGCATGCGGGTTAAAGGAGCCATAACTACACGGTGAGTAAGCTGGTATGGCCCTAATTGAACAGGTGTAAACAGGTCTGTACTATTTACAGCTGCTTCAGTATTATTATTTGTTTGCATTTTTAAATGAATAAATTTTAAACTTTAACCAATCGAAATAACCGGGTTATTTCGATTGATCCTCGGGTCAAAGTTCAGGTTTAACAGGACACACAAAAAGGTACAGTTGGCATCAAAAAAAGGATATCAGTTGCCCATTTAACCCTTGTTTATAAATCTGTTAACCAATTGCAATATTCCTTCCTCAACAGGCCAGCCTCCCATTTATAAGGCGTATTTTTGTTAAGTATTTATAGAGATCTTTAATGAGTCACAAAGCTTTCCGCTATGAACAGGTAGTTCGTAAATTAGAAGAAACCATTATCGGCCTTCAGCTGCAACCGGGAGATAAGCTACCCTCTGTACGTAAGGTGAAGGATGAACTGAAGGTTAGTTTAACCACAGTAAACCAGGCTTATGCTATCCTGGAAGCAAAGGGGGCCGTTATTTCAAGGCCGGGCTCGGGCTATTACATCAACTCTTTTAACAAAAATCCGCTGGCCAGATCGGCGGCCAGCAATTTCGCTCCGCTACCTGAGATTGTTGAAGTAAGCAGCATGGCTGCGGCCATGTTAAAAAATACGGTTAAACATAGCGTGATCAATTTTTCTTCACTTGCCCCCATCAATGAATATCTTCCGATTACCAAACTCAACAAGGCCATGCAGGCTTCGGTAAAGGAGGAAAAAAATATTTTTCAATACTCCTTTTTAGAAGGCCATCCCCGCTTGCAGAAACAGATAGCTTTACAGTCATTTGAATGGAAAACAAGCGTTAAACAGGAAGAGATCCTGATAACCAACGGATCAACAGAGGCCATTGGGCTTTGCCTTGATGTATTGACCAAACCCGGGGATATTGTTGCTGTCGAATCGCCAACATACGCAGGCCTCCTGCAATGCCTGGAAAGTAAAGGCCTAAAGGCTTTAGCCATTAGCATGGATCCAGTTACCGGCCTGAACCTTGATGAATTGGAAACCGCATTAGCTACCAATAAGGTTGCCGCTTGCTTGTTTATGCCGGTTTGTCAAAATCCGTATGGCTGCTCGATGTCCGAAGAAAGTAAGATAAAGCTGGTAAATATGCTGGGTGAAAAAGGCATCCCCATGATTGAAGATGATACCCTGGGCGAGCTCAATTTTGCCAAATCAAGACCCTTGCCTGCCAAAGCCTATGACAGTTATAACAACGTGCTCTATTGCTCTTCGTTTTCCAAATCACTGGTTCCCGGTTTCAGAATTGGATGGGTAGCCGGAGGCAGGTATCATGCCGAAATTGAAAAGCTCAAGTTCTCGGCCAATATTTCAACCAATGGATTATTGCAGGATACCATAGGCCGGTTTTTAGAGAGCGGCAATTATCATACTCATATTAAAAAGCTGCGCGAGTTTGCGCAAATTCAAATTATAAAATACAGGAATGCGATACAGGAGTATTTTCCGGATACGGTAAAAATCAGCTGCCCAAAAGGAGGCTACAGTTTATGGATAGAGCTACCCGAAAACTTAAACGCGCTGGTCCTACAGCGTGAAGCACTGAAGTATGGTATCGGGTTTTGCCCCGGCCAAATCTTCTCGGCTTCAGATCGTTATAATAATTGCATCCGGATCAATTGCTGCCCTTTGTGGGGCAACAAAATAGCCGATGCCTTAAAAACACTGGGAAAATTGGTTCACGCGTTGTCAAACGCAAATTGATCATGCAGCCTGCAGAAAAAAAATTACCATTGCACCTTAAAGGCTGCAATGGTAATAAAAGACTGTCTTCGGCTTTATGCCTCGACATACGCTTCGTAAAATGCGTAGTCTGTATATCCTTTCTCATTTCCGCCATAAAATGTTTCCCTGTCGTATGGTGTGAGCGGAATACCGTTCTTAAACCGGAAAACCAAGTCAGGGTTTGCAATAAAATGTCTCCCAAAGGAAACAAGATCAGCATATCCTTTTTCAAGGATGTCTTCGGCTTTTGCCTGGTCGAATCCCCCGGCAGCGATCAGCTTGTTTTTAAAGATCTTACGAAGATGCATAGATGCAACAGGCTCTAAACCATCAGCTATCTCGATATTACCATTTATTCTTGGTTCAATAATATGCAGATAAGCCAGGTCAAGCTCGTTCAAACGTTCTGCAGCATAACCAAACAACGCTATAGGATCACTGTCTGACATAGAATTAAATGTACCGCTTGGCCCCAGCCTTATGCCTACGGCTTCTTTACCCCAGACATCAACCATTGCTTCGAGAACTTCCATCATCAAACGCACGCGGTTTTCCATACTGCCGCCATACTCATCAGTTCTGTGGTTTGTACCGTCCTGCAGGAACTGATCAATCAGGTAGCCGTTTGCCCCATGCAGTTCAACGCCGTCGAAACCGGCCTCCATTGCACGTAACGCTGCCTGATGATAGTCTTTAACCAACGCTTTTACCTCGGCGGTTTCCAGCGCACGGTTTGGCTCTGCCGGAACCCATCCCTGCTGCGTAAATACGAGGTCCTCATGTGGAATCGCTGATGCCCCGATTGGCTCCGCGCCATTGGGCTGCAAGCTCCGGTGGGACTGGCGTCCCACATGAAAAAGCTGGTTGAAGATAATGCCCCCTTTTTCGTGAACAGCCGCCGTCACCTTTTTCCACCCTTCTAACTGCTCATCGGTATAGATGCCCGGTGCACCATAGTAGCCATGGCCGGTTTCATTGATCACCGTTCCTTCAGTAACCATAAAACCTCCTTTGGTCGCACGCTGCGAATAATATTCCACCATCCAATCGTTGGGAATAAACCCGTTGACCGTACGCATTCGCGTAAGCGGTGGCAGTACGATCCGGTGCGCAAGCTCGAACTTGCCCAGCTTAAGCGGTGTAAACAGGGTTACTTTTTTTGATTGATTTTCCATATATGATCTTTATTTAATTGTTTCATTCCCTCCGCCGCCAAATGAGCGGTACAAGCCCGAGGCAGCGGTCATAAGTTGTTTTGCTTTAGTTGCTATTGCAGATTCATTTTTTAGCGAACCGTTTTTTGACGTGAATATTTCCAGGTAGGCTGTCAGACTATTTTTAAATAAAGCCTGGGGATTGTTTTGTGGGATTTGTGCCTCTGTCAGGTGGCTATTAACAAACCCATTTTGACCTTTTAATTGGTCGTGGTTGGCCAGTGCTGCTGAAACTTCTCCTACCGCTAAACACACTGATCGCCTGAACTTACAGACCTGCATTTTTAAGTTGTCTTCCATGATCTCAACTTCCACTGGTTCCTTCTGCTGATTTACTTGTTTTGTAGACATGGGTTTTTCATTATCAGAAATTATAGACTGGAAAATCAATATAATCAGTTTCGTTTCCGCCCCAGAAAGCCTCGCGGACATAAGGGTTTAGCGGGAGGTTTTGCATAAGGCGTTCCGGCAGGTCAGGATTTGACGTAAAATATCTCCCGAAGGCCACCAGGTCGGCGTCCCCCTTTTGCAAGATGGCTTCCGCGCCCTGGCGGTCAAAACCACCGGCAGCGATTATGGGGCCTTTAAATACCTGACGCAGAAAAGAAGAAGCAACTGGCGGCATGCTTTCTTCTATGGTTTCTGTTCCCATCACTCTTGGCTCTATAATGTGGAGGTAAGCCAATCCATAGTTATTCAGTTGCTGGGCGTAATAGCCAAACGTAGCCTCGGGATTTGAGTCAGATATAGAACCCCATTTTCCACTTGGAGAAACCCTTACACCAACCCTGCTTCCTCCCCAGACAGATACGAGGGCTTCCACGAGAGACAATGACAATGCCGCCCTTTTTTCAATCGTTCCCCCATAAGCATCTGTACGTTTATTCGTGCCGTCCTGCAGGAAAGTATCCGCCAGGTAGCCGTTGGCATTATGTAGTTCTACGCCATCGAAACCGGCCTCTTTCGCCCGCTCTGCCGCTTTACGGAACTGATCAACCAGTGCCGGGATCTCATCGGAATCAAGGGCCCGGTGAGGTGAAACAGGCACCCAGCCATTAGCCGTGAATGAGAGGCCTTCAAATGGAACAACCGATGGAGCGATCGGCGCTTTTCCTCCGCTCAGGTCGACATGGGATTGCCTGCCATCGTGCGAGAGCTGCATAAATATGTAAGCGCCTTTTGCATGAACAGCATCAGCCAGTTTCTTCCAACCGGTAACGTGGTCATCTTCATAGATACCCGGCGCGCCAAAATAGCCGCGGCTATCATAAGAAGGATGCACCGATTCTGTAATCATGAAACCACCGGGAGATGCCCTTTGACGATAATATTCAATCATGATGTCGCTGACACTGTCATCGGGGTTAGCTCTGAGCCGGGTAAGCGGCGGGTGCACAACACGATGGCTTAGCCGCAAATCCCCAAGGCGGAAGGGAGAGAAGAGCAGCATTGAATTTGTTTTTGAAGTTCCCATTTGGTTTGCTTTTGCAAGCTGGGTTGCCACTTTAATGCCAACGGCTAAATATTTATCTATCAGTCACATACAAATAATCTCAAATAATTATCCTTTTTATTTCGCTATTTCCCTCACTGTCATATCTGATTTTTCACTAAAAATCCGGCAGTAAAATGACGATATAAGACGACCTTTTAGGCAACAAAGATTAACAAATACCTGATTTCAAACTATTTGTAATACGGCTGGCAAATTGCGACGGTCCGGCAAAGCTTAAATGATTTCATTATGAAAAAAAAATTGAATGTGGTGCTGGTACACGGTGCCTTTGGTGATGGTTCCCACTGGAAAAAGGTTATTCCGTTATTGGTAGCCGAAGGCTACAATGTGAGAGCGGTGCAATTGCCGCTAACTACACTGGAAGATGATGTGAAACGGGCCGGCGATATGGTAGCTGCTATGGATGGGCCGGTCTTATTGGTTGGACATTCTTATGGCGGTGCGGTTATCACCGGTGCAGGTAACCAGGAAAGCGTGGTTGGCCTGGTTTATATCGCGGCTTTCGCGCCTGACGCGGGCGAATCTGCCGGCGGACTTTTGGGTCTGCGTGAAGCGCCTGCGGGCATTGCTTTTGTAAAACCTGATGCCCAGGGGTTTCTTTATGTAGATCCGGAACATTACCATGAGGTATTTTGCCCGGGTGTATCTGATGAGGATGCGCTTATAATGGCCCTTTCGCAGAAACCGATCAACGGGGCAGCTTTCGGAGGGCCTTCAGGCACGCCGGCTTGGAAACATAAGCCGAGCTGGTACCAGGTATCGGCCAATGACCAGATGATACCCCCTGAAACAGAAGCGATGTTTGCCGAAAGGATGAAAGCGCGTAAAACAATAACGCTTGCTGCCGGACATGCCTCCTTGGCCTCACACGGTACCGAGGTAGCTGCCTTTATTTTAGAAGCGGCTGCAAGTTTAGCATAATTGCAGATCAGCCCATTGCATATCGGATATGGCGATTTGTCTCCCGGCAGTCGCCATACTCTTTATGATTATTCAATGTCAATATACCGTCGGTTAACAGGATCCCTTTTTCACCGCTACTAGTTTCAATGATATGCAGGTATTTGAAGGAATAACTGAGGTGATCATATTGCTGATCTTCCAAGCGGAGTGTCACCGAGGCCAGGTCATAGTATTTATCAGTTTGAATACATACAAGGAGATCATCTCCTGCAAACTGAAAGTCCTGCACATACCCCAGTTCATGCAGGGCAATGATTTTTTTGGTTAAAAAAGCGTTTGTCATTACTCTATTTTTTAGGTGATCATATTGGGAAATTAAATGCTGTATAAAAGGTGAAGCGGGTGAACAATATTAGAACAAACCATCGCTGTCCTCGCTTGATCTGAGATGCTGAGGCCTTACATTATAAAACAACGTGACAATGCAGCAAATTGAAATAGCCCTGGTAATCAAAAAGATAAAAGTTTCCATGATGAATTGAATTAGTGATTTGGCTGGCTGTTCCAAAACTTATTCCTTTTCGCAACGGATTGATAATCAGTGTATAATAAATACATCTAATTTTTTCTCAGTGATATATCGCTGATTAACAGCGTTATTTGTCAAAACCTTCCTTCAAATAGCATTTGGCAACGGCATAAAATAACGCGATGACAAAAACAGGGCGTAACTTGCGTTGTTCGACTTTTATCTGTGTCAGGAACCTTTTGGTAAAAAAACGATATATCAAAGCATTTTCTCTTGGCTTGTATGTCTATATATTTGAAATTCAATAGACTATGATATTGGCATCTTGATTGCCCACCTTATGCCATGGAAAAGACAATTGAAGAATTAAACAAATCGTTAGCTCTTGAAGCTTTTGATGCCGCTTTTAACAAACGTGATCCAAATGCCTTTGAACGTTATTGGTCCCCGGATTATATTCAGCATAGTGCTCACATTCCTCCCGGAAGAAATGGCCTGAAAAATCTGATAGCTTCGGCGCCTGCTGACATGAGGTACGAACCCGGATTAGTAGTTGCTAACGCGGATTACGTGATGATCCATGGCCGTTATACTAATGTGGGGCAGCTTAAACCATGGATAATTGTAGATATTTTAAGAATTGAAAACGGCTTGCTAGTCGAACATTGGGACGTTATTCAAAATGAAGTAACTAAAGCAGAATCAGTTAGCGGCAATCCAATGTTTGGTGATCAGTTTAGTCTGGTATAAAGATCTTCAATTTATTATCATGACATCGATCAAACGCTTTTCCTGTAACCAACCACGCTGAAATGGTTCAACACGCAAAAAGCAGATCCCTTCAAATCTATAAACTTCGGAATAAGTAAGTCTTAAGAAAAAAATGGACTTAAAGGAGCATATTGATTCGATACATTAGCCTCTGTTGCTTAGTGGGCTCGAACCAAAATAGCCCATTCCCAGCATTAAATGCACATTAAAAACGGCCAAAAATGAAGTAAATAGCCATCGGCAATGTATGGTCGATGTGTTGCTCGATGAATTTTACGGAAAGCTAGCCAGTACGAAATGGGCTAAGATGACAAAGAGATCTCAGGATACTGCACTAAGAGATATACAAGATCTTATTGAAAAAGGCATTTTAAAAAAAGAGCCTGGAGATGGCCGAAATACCACATATGCTTTACAAATGCCTTAATAGTCAAAGTGATTATTGATTTATATCTTTATCATAAGTTTCTAATTTTCAATTATTTGCGAAATTTATCATTTCTATAGACTCATAATCTTTTGGTCCCTGGTTCGAGCCCAGGTGGGCGCACAGAGTACAAAACCCGCTTTTTACATACGTAGAGCGGGTTTTTTCGTCTTACACATGCGGGTTAGGATCACCTGCGGCACCGTGGCTGTTACATATTTGTTACGGGATTTACATAGTTTTTTGTTGAACTTGACGTACCCATGTAACAAATATGTAACGGGATTTACGTCATTATTTATGTAAATTATGGCTACCACCGTAAGTGCAAAGATTTATTCGCACCATGAAAAAGCCGACGGTACTTTCAATGTGAAGTACGTTGTCTATCACAAAGGGGAAAGAAAATTTATCGATTCCCCGCATTTTGTCTCTAAAAGACAAATCACCAAAGATTTTGATATCAAAGACAAAATTGTCCTCAGATGGCTGGATGAAGCCATGGACGATTATCGCATCCTAATCAGTGCGATCAATTCAAGACTCGATTTTTTTACCTGTGAGGAGTTGCGCGACTATTTAAGAGATAGTAATAAGGATATTGATCTCATCGAGTTTGCGAACTCTCATATCGAATTCCTCAAAGAACATAATCGGGAACCATACTCACGGACTTTCCGGAAAGTAAGAAACAGCCTGACCGATTATTTTGGCAGACCACAGATCTCCATCAATGAAATACATTCCAACATGCTATTTCAATATGAGCGATTTCTTAAAACACCCCGTAAATTAACCCGAATTAATCAATTGGGGAAAATGGTCGCCACTTCAGAAAAAGGCCTTTCAAAGGGCGGATTGCATGCTCATATGCGTGACCTGCGCACTTTATTCAATGAAGCTAAAAGGAAATTCAATAATGATGAGTTGGGGATTATCAGGATAAAACACTATCCATTTACCAAGTACAAGGTTGGCAGTCCGCCTGCAACTAAGAAGCGGAATTTTGATGTTCAGCAGTTCATTGCGATTCGTGATTGCAAGGTACCCGAAGGCAGCCGCATAGAATTGGCAAGAGATATGTTTATGCTATCGTTCTACCTATGCGGAACAAATGCAGTAGATTTTTATCATTCCTCAGATTTAAACGTCGTAAACGGGAGATTTGAGTACAATAGGTCGAAAACCCAAGGCAGAAGGCAAGATGAAGCCTTTATTAGTATCAAAATTGTAGATGAAGCAAAAGTTTTGCTGGAGAAATACCTGGGAAAACTTAATTCAAGATATGGCGCGTATGATTATTTAGATTATGCCCTGTATAAAGGCATGAAAGGCCTGAGAGAAATTACCGGCATCAATGAGCTTACCTTGTATTGGGCTCGTCATACATTTGGAACATTAGCAAGAAATGAATGCCGTATGAGTGTTGACGATATTGCTGAAGCATTGAATCATGTCGATAATGGTCATTTCACAACTGATATCTATCTTGCTAAAGATTGGGGTATTGTCGATGATGTGCAATGCCAGGTAATTGCCTTAGTAAAACAAGGTCCAACAATACCTGAAAACGTTACTAACGTTGACCACGAAAAATATAGGAGTGGAATGCGCTTAGTCGTAGCTTGAAAAAATCATAATTCCTAAATATAATTTTCAATTAGTTAGAGGGGCTGTGAGAAATATTCGACTTTCTCTCTAACTAATATATTTCTGCATGTCCGACCAAAGTCTTTTACTTTGACTACTGCAAATGTAGTAAGAAGATTTAAGGCACTTAAAGTGATTCTAATTTTGTCCAAACTAAAAAATAATTGCCTTAAAAATTCAATGTTTTAACTGCGGCTTTTTTCACCGCCATCAATGTCAATGCAGTCCCTTGAATTTTTTAATACCAAGGAGCATTTCAATTGTATATGTTAATGCCCTGGACATTATGGTATGATTAAAGTCTCTCAAAAGAAAATCCTTATATTTACTTTTACTCAAGGCATTGCTAAACCTTTGAAATTACTCTAAGAAGAATATTTAATAAAGTTCGAGATATGCGTGAAGTATGTATTTTTTGCCCTTCTGTATGTATATTATGGAGATGTTGACCACCCTATTTCGGGCCAAATTGACCCAGGGGTTAGCTGACTTTTGGGTTGCAGCAAATGCTATAAAAGCACGTACAAAAATAGTTATTTAAAAGGTAATTTCATTAGTGGCTGTTTTCCGGTTCAACACTACGTTTTCTTCTCATAGATTCTCCCTTTAGCTCGATGCGGTGTGCATCATGAACGATCCGGTCAAGGATCGCATCAGCAACCGTTTTTTCACCGATCACTTCAAACCATTTACTGACCGGCAATTGCGAAGTGATGATCAGTGAGGTCTTACCGTGCCTGTCTTCAATGATCTCCATTAGTGCCGCCCTGCTTTGTGCATCAAAAGGCTGGATACCAAAGTCGTCGAGTATGAGCAGTTGTTGTCGTTCGATCTTAGCCAGCTCTTTCATATAGGAGCCGTCCGCCTTGGCCATCTTGAGCTTGGCAAATAGTTTGGGCGTACTGGTGTACAATACCCTGTAGCCCAATACACAGGCCTGGTAGCCCACAGCAGAAGCAATATAGCTTTTACCGATGCCGGTACTCCCGGTGATCAGCAGGTTCTCGAAGCGGTCAACAAACGTACAATCCGCCAGGCGCATGATCTGGTTGCGGTCAATACTTCGATCAGCATGATAGTGAACATCTTCAATTGAAGCTTTATAGCGGAACCGGGCATATAGGATCGTGCGTTCGATACGCCTGTTCTGCCGGTCGTCCCATTCTGCATCTACCAGGTGGGCCAGCAGTTCATCTGCCGTGTAATCGTTTGTTTTACCGGTTTCCATACTGCTTTTAAAGGCATGGAACATGCCGAAGAACTTCATCTTCCGCAGTTTGTCTAAGGTGCTTGTGTTCATGTTATTGTTGTTTTAAATGGTTATTTGTAATAGTCTTTTCCCCTGATATTATCATGGTTAGGCATGGGTAGCTCATCGGCAAATATGCTTTCCTCATAGTTGTCCATCTTGTTTTCCAATATGGTTTGTATCGTTTTATAGCTATAAAGGCCATAACTGAGCCCTCGCTGACAGGCCATTATTAACCGGTCGTTCCCTGCCTTTTTTGCAAAGCCAAGTACCCCCAGGCAGGATTTGTAAGCCTGTTCGGGGTGTTGTTTACGCTCCAGTATCTGATGAATATATAGCCTGACATCTTCATGGATGGAGGCCGCCCAATTCAGGAACATATCTGGTGTCCAGTCACTTTTAAAGCGGTGAGCGCTGGCCATATGTTCTTTGTCGGTCGTATACCCGTAGGGGTTCTTTTCGCGCGGGTGCAAAGCGATACGCTCATAATTGGAGTAAATCTCTACAATAGTGCGGGAGTATAATAGCTTAACCCGCTTGCCGATGAAGCGGTAAGGCACACTGTAATAGTGTTTATCAGGGCCGAGATTGACATGGCCGTTCTTGATCACCCTGGCATAGAAGTGCTTTTTGAACTGGTAACGCAATACAGGCAGCGGTGCCAGGGTCCCACGTTCTATCTCTTCAAACTGTAACTTCCTGCTGTAATTGCGACCTTTGAGTAATTGGCTGTTATGGACTTCCAGGGCTTGCCAGATCGCCGTATTGAGTTCGGTTAAAGAATGGTAGACCTGCTTGTTTAAAGGGGCGTATACCTTGGTATAAATGATCTTAACGGCACCTTCTACCAATGCCTTGTCGCGCGGGCGGTACGCCCGAGCTGGTAGTATGGTAGTGCCATAATGATCGGCAAAGTCTTCAAATGTTTCGTTGAGGGTAGGTTCATAGCGACTGCTTTTGGTTACGGCAGCCTTCAGGTTATCCGGCACAATGGCGGCAGGAACGCCGCCGATGAAGTGCAGGGTATTCTCGCAGGCTGCAATAAAGTCTTCCTTTTGCTGGCTCATAACAGCCTCTACATAGGTGAGCTGGCTGGCCCCAAGGATTGCTACAAAGACTTCTACTTCAATAACTTCACCGGTTTCCTTGTCCGTATAGCTCATCTTTTCACCCGCAAAATCGACGTATAGCTTGTCCCCGGCCTTGTGATCCATGTGCATGGTCGGGTTGACCCTGGTCTTCCATTGGTTGTAATACGTGCAAAACTGGGTGTACTTGTAGCCGTCAGGGAACTCTTTGATATAGGCTTCCCACAGGAGCTGCCGGTTCATCCCTGTCTTTTTGAGCTCTTTATCGACGTGGGGAAAGCAGCGTAGCATGGATTGCATGCGGCTGCTTGGCTGGTTGTTTTCCCTGGTCTTGCCGAAAATGTCTTCCAGTTCCTTATCATTCAGGCTATTAACTTCTTCAAAGGTAAAGCCGCTCTTCTTAAGGACGGCCAGGTACTTTCTTACGGTATTCCGGGATGAATCAATCTGGGCAGCTATAAATCGCGTGCTGCGACCCTGGCTGTTCATCCTTAAAATCTTTCTAATCTTACTCATGCTGATTGTCAAATTGGCCATCTTAGACAGGTCTTTTGCCCTCAAAAGATGGTTACTTCTACAGCATTTGCTACGCGTTTTGGTGGGTCAGTTTGCCCCGAAATGCCCTGGTCAGTTTGCCCCGAAACAGTGGGTCAGCTTGCGCCGAAATGGTGTGGTCTCATTCATCATAATCTCCACACAAGGTGCCGAAATCGAGATTATCATCATCGACATTGAGGTATTTGCACGTGAAAATCGTAAACCTCCTGTTGGCAAACGTTACAGGGTAAAGATCGGTGAACACTATTATGTGTTTGATCACCATCTGGTCACTGGTTTGCAATTGTTGGAGAAAGCCGGTGAGTTACCGCCGGAATGCCACGCCCTGTACCAACACTTTCGTAACGGTGATTTCAGGCGTATTGGCTTAAACGATAAGGTTGACCTGGCTGAGCATGGCGTTGAACACTTCGTCGTTAAACCTCCGGAGGTGTTTCATTACACTGTCGATACCGATCCCGAAACCACCGAGGAAAAAGAACTTACGCCTAATCAGATCCTTGAGTTGGCCGACATCAAACCTGTTAAGGATTATTATCTGGTGGAGCTGATGCCGAACGGAGAACAAAAATCTTATAAGGGTAAAGGCGACGAGCCTATTAAGATGAAATGCCCAGGCTTAAAGTTTATTTCCGCTTTTAACGGTGAAACCCCGGTATCATAAGGTATGGCAAGGATAGACTTTATTAACGAGTTGACGGCTCTTGGATTTACTATCCAGGAGCCCGATACCGTTAAGATCCAATTTGAGTATGAGATACCCGTTGGAAGAAATATTGGTAAAAAAATACAGTTGGGTTTTGATGTGCCAAGCGACTACCCCATGAACTGTCCGACCGGACCGAATTTTCGGTCGTCTGGAATAAGCGGATGGTTAGAGCCAGCTACTAATATCCATGCAAGCGGTTTTGGCGCTGAATGGCGTTACTGGAGCAGGCCATTTCCTGATTGGAACAGATCCGATAAAAAAGCAAAAACCTATTTGGCTCATATCAAAAACATTTTAGCAAAAGTATGATGAAAAATTATAGTGTAGTGATGAAGGGCGAAACCCACGATCAGTTAATAGAGCACCTCTTACGGGAGGATGGCGATGAAGACCTATGTTTCGCAACCTATATACCAGCGAAAGGAAGCAGGCGTTTCACAGGTGTCCTGGCCTATGTGATATTGCCGGTAGAGGGTGAGCGCGAGGTTCACGGAAACGTTGGTTTTATGCCGGCCTATTTTGAAAGGGTTTTAAAGATAGCAGCCGAACGAAAGGAAGGAATTGCGTTTCTACATTCTCACCCCGTTCCCGGCTGGCAAGGTATGAGCAAAGATGATGTGGTTGCTGAGACACGGATGGCTCCGGCTGTGATGGGTATGACAGGTTTACCACTATTAGGGTTAACGGCGGGTACTGACGGTGCCTGGAGCGCCCGATTTTGGGAAAAAGATCCCCTCATCAAACGAAGTTTTAATAGGCAGTGGTGCGAAAATGTTCGCGTAGTTTCTCAAAAATTGACGATCACATTTAATGATAATCTGCTTCCGCCTAATTTTGACAGAAATAAGCAATTGCGAACGATATCCGCCTGGGGGGAAAAAGCGCAGGAGGATATTTCGCGCCTGCGGGTAGGTATAGTGGGCTTAGGAAGCGTTGGCAGCATTGTAGCGGAAATATTAGCGCGCACCGGTGTATCAAATTTCACCCTTATTGATTTTGATGCTGTAGAGGAAAAAAACCTTGACAGGCTCGCGAACGTTTTCAGCACAGATATTGGTGAAGCAAAAGTTGATGTATTAAAAAAGGCGATCCTAAAGAGTGGGACATCACCATCTATCAAAGTGATTAACAGCGAATACAGCGTTTGTGAAAAAGAAGGGTTTTTAGAAGCTTTGAATTGCGACCTGTTGTTTAGTTGTGTTGATCGCCCATGGCCAAGGCAAGTACTTAACTTTATAGCGTACGCGTATTTAATACCCGTAATTGATGGTGGGATTTTGGTTAGGTCCAACAAGACCAACACACGGTTGGTTGGTGCGGATTGGCGTTCGCACACCGTTGGTAACCTTCGTACTTGCCTGGAATGTATTGGCCAGTATAAATCAGAAAATGCCATGTTAGAGAAACAGGGTTATCTTGATGATCCTTCCTATATGAAAGATATGCCGGGAGCCGCACAGCTGAATGCCCACGAAAATGTTTTTGTATTTGGCAGTCACCTTGCTTCAATGGAAGTATTACAGATGCTGAGTTTGATATTGGCTCCCGGCGAGATAGCGGATGTAGGGCATCAGATGTACCATTTTGTGTTAGGCAATATGTCAGTAGTTAACACAAAATGCGACGAAAACTGCTTCTTTCAAACTATCATTGGCAAAGCGGATCATTCAGGCATTGAAGTATGCGGAGAACATGAGGTTGCTAAAGCAGCACGCGCGTTAAGAGCAAAATAAATTGGGCATAGCCGTAGTTGGGCTCGAACCAGGGACCAAGTTTTCAAAAGTTGCGAAATAAGCTTAAAAACCGTATTTTTGTAGAAGTCAGAGAGGTGAACACCCAAAGCGGCTACCAAGCCTTTTGTTGACCTCGTAAGGCGCTGAAAATCAATTGATAATAGAGTTAGGTATATAGCCCAGGTGGGCGCACTAAGTAAAAAAGCCGCTTTCTGATACAGAAAGCGGCTTTTTGTTTCTAAACTCAATACTCCAATCTATGGAGCATCACCACCATGAAGAATGGATCACGCAGGAAGGCTGGGCGGCTATTGAACAAATGAAAAAGCCCCGGTGATGGCTTGGCCTTGTTGTAATGCGAGGTTTATTTGGTGGTTATGGTGCCCAGCTTTGCATATTCCACATCATTGGGTTCCCATAGCTCGATCTTATTGCCCTCTGGGTCCATCAGGTGGACAAAGCTGCCGTAGCTGGCTTTTTCAACCGAATCTGTCGGTAAAACGCCTGCTGCTTTCAGATTCACTAAAAGCTGAGCTAAGCCCTCTACGCGATAATTGATCATAAATTGCTTTTCAGAAGGCTGGAAATATTTGGTCGTCTCCTTAAAGGGGGCCCATAAGGTGAAGCCTTTTTTCGTGCTGTCTACGCCCTGGTGCCATTCAAAGTTTGTGCCGCTTTGCACCATGCGCATACCCAGGTTTTTTTCATACCATGCCTTCAGCGCCTTAGGATCCTTAGCCTTAAAGAAGATACCGCCTATACCCGTTACCCGCGGGCCTTTATTGACAGGATTGGTAAAACGGCTGAACCCATAGCCCAGCAAAAAGGCAAAGCAAAGCAAGCCGAGAAGTGTAAACTTTTTCATGACATCTGGTTTATGCTTTAAAGATAAGTAATATGTGATTGCGATTTTATTTTTGAGGATCTAAATCCTAACTTCATAGCTTATGAGTTGGATCTGTCCTAAATGTGAGCGGGAATTCCCCAAACCGGAGCAAAGGCATTATTGCGCGCGGGTCAGCCTGGATAGTTTGTTCCTGGGCCGGCCGCCGGAACTGGTGTTGGTGTTTGATAGGCTGCTTGCAGAAGTCGCGGATTGGGACGGCGTGCTCGTCGGCACCACGCCGAACTGCATCGTCTTTACCCGGCGGTTAACCTTCCTGGTGATCCGGCCGTTAAAAAAGGAGCTGGACCTGAAGTTTTATTCCAGCGTGGCACACCCGGAAAAACCCGTTCTTAAAAGTATAGCCTCGGGCAATAAATTTGAAAATCATATCCGGATCGCGATGCTGGATGATCTGCGGCCGGCTTTATTTAATTATCTTCGGGAATCCTACCGGCTGTTATAAAAAACCAGTCACCACAAAAAACAATGAATAATAACCGATAAAATAAATCCATGACCGTAACCGAATACATCAGCAGTGCGCCTGCGGAGAGGCAGGCCATCTTAACTACGCTCCATGAAGTAATACTGGCGAATGACCCGACCGTGGTCCCGGTTATAAAGCCAATGATGGGCAAGGAAATGATCCTTTATGAAGAGCGCTCTTATATGAAATATGGGTTGGCCAGCACTAAGAACCATATGTCGTTGCATTGTCTGCCGATTTATATGAACCCGTCCCTGCATGCCAAATACGCCGCCTTGTTACCTGCCGCCAAATTGCAAAAAGGTTGTATCAATTTTACGGATGAGGAGGCGTTGCCGCCCAAAATCTTAACTGCATTAATTGCTGATTGCTCCGTTATCAGCATCGCCACCATGCTCGAAAATCGCAAGAAAAAATAAATCACGAAAGTATCATTCGTAAGGCGCTAAAGGGGGGGGATCCCCAGGGAAAAATCAATTTTTTGCGCGATAATTTTTTCGCCCCTGGTGAGAGCCCAAGTGTGGGCACGAAGCGGATAATCATTGATCGTCCGCTTTTTTGTGTTTTTTTATCGATATAGGAATATCAGGCAACCGGATAACCCGGTGACTATATTTGGCATCGTTTTCAGAATGTGTAACCATTATGATAGTTGCCCCGTCTTTATTCAGTTCGTCCAGTAAGTCCATAACTTCCTTGCCGTTGTCATGGTCTAAATTTGCTGTTGGTTCGTCTGCAAGTATCAATTTAGGCCTGTTCACCACCGCCCTTGCCAGAGCAACGCGCTGCTGCTGCCCACCAGATAGTTGCCGTGGATATGTTTTGAGGCGCTGGTCGATATGCATTTTATCCAATATTTCTTCGGTCCGCTTTGCACGCACTGAAGTTGGTAAACCGGTGTAGATCATCGGAAGTTCTACATTTTCAAAAATGGTCAAATCATCGATCAAGTTGAAATTCTGGAATAAAAAACCGACATTTTGCTTACGCAGTTCCGCGCGTTTACGCTCATTAAAATGAGTTACTTCAACGCCGTTGAAAACATAGCTTCCGCTATCGGGATCGTCAAGAAACCCTAAGATATTCAGCAGGGTTGATTTTCCGCAGCCAGATGGGCCCATGATCGCCACAAATTCGCCTTCATCAACCTCGATGGACAGTTTGTTTAATGCAACAATATCCTGTTCATCGATATGGTAGCATTTTTCGATATCAGAGATCTTTATCATATGCTTCAGATTTTAGAGTGTTAAAATCATTATAAAGCTAACGCTATTCAGTATTCTGTTTTTTTAAATTGACGAACTAAATAGTTGATTACTATAAATTTATGGAAATATAATATCAAAATCACTATTTGTGGATAATAAAAACGGGATAATACACATACTCTTTGACGATGCTTGCTATCTAAGCCTTGGAATAATTGATTCAACATATCCAACAAAAAAAAAGCAAAAAAATTGCGTAGTTAAATAGCTACATTTATATTTGTAGTCAAATAGCTACGCAATGAATTTAAGACGAGACGTATTTCAAGCCATAGCCGACCCAACAAGAAGGGCTATACTACTGTTGGTTGCCGCACAATCCATGACTGCCGGAGCGATAGCCTCAAACTTTGACACTGCCAGACCAACCGTTTCCAAACACCTGCAAATACTCACCGAGTGCGAGTTACTTGAACAAAAACAAAACGGCAGAGAAATTTACTACCTCATCAATGCAAAAAAAATGAAAGATGTAGCCGACTTTATTGAGCCATTCCGCCAAATGTGGGATGACCGGTTTAACAAACTGGAAACCATAATGAAAAACTACCAACCCAAAAAATAGCATATTATGGAATTAAAAACGAAGATTGCCGCCGAAGATGGCAAACAGTACCTGGTAATTACAAGGGAATTTGATTTGCCGTTGGAATTACTTTTTAAAGCTCATGTAGAGCCCGAAATTGTGGAACAATGGATGGGAACCAAAGTGCTGAAACTTGAAGGAAAAAAGCACGGCGGCTGGCAATTTGAAACAACAGATGCAAAAGGAAACGTGGTATTCAGGGCCAACGGCGTGATTCACGAGTTTGTTCCGAACCAGAAAATTACACGGACATTTGAAATGGAGAACACGCCGTTTCCCGTTCAGCTGGAGTTTTTAGAATTTGAAAAACTTACAGAGGATACCAGCAAAATTAATATACATATCGTATACAAATCCGTGGCACACCGCGACCAGATGTTGCAGCTTCCATTTGCCCAGGGGCTCAATATGGCACATAACCGCCTGCAAGATATCGTAAGCAAATTAAAATAAGATACCATGACAAAGCGAAATAAAATCATTTATTGGGTTGCGACCATCTGGCTTGCATTAGGAATGGTATCCACCGCTGCAGTACAATTGCTCAAAATGAAAGAGGGGCAAGGAGGGGCCAATAGCATTATACATTTGGGTTATCCTATTTATCTTTTAACAATTTTAGGTGTTTGGAAAATTTTAGGCGTTGTAACGGTGCTTATTCCTAAATTGCCTTTGTTAAAGGAATGGGCTTATGCAGGCTTTTTCTTTATCATGTCTGGAGCGATACTTTCGCATATCGCTTTGGGTGATTACGTTAAAGAAATATTTCCCTCGCTGCTGTTGCTGATCCTTACAGTGGTGTCATGGTATTTCAGGCCAGTAGATAGAAAGATCATTTCCGTTAATTAATAAAATAAACTGTATGAAACCTAAATTGTCATCAGAACAAAGTGAAGAATTGCTCAAAGTATTGAAAGCTCGTTTTGAGAAAAATATGAGCCGTCACCAGGGGCTTGAATGGGCGAGCGTACAAGCTAAATTGGAAGCTAATTCTGAAAAACTATGGTCGCTTAATGAAATGGAACAAACTGGCGGTGAGCCGGATGTAGTTGATCATGATAAAAAATCGGGCGAATATATTTTTTATGACTGTTCAGCCGAAAGCCCTAAGGGTCGCAGAAGCCTTTGCTATGACCGTGAAGCGCATGAGGCAAGGAAAGAATTTAAGCCAGAAAATACGGCTATTGATATAGCGGCTGCCATAGGTATAGAGCTGTTAACAGAAGAACAATACCGGGAATTGCAAAAACTTGGTAAGTTTGATTTGAAAACATCCAGCTGGGTAAAAACCCCGGCCGATATCAGGAAACTTGGTGGGGCTGTTTTTTGCGATCGTCGCTACGACACCGTTTTTCTTTATCACAACGGAGCAGAATCGTATTACGCAGCCAGAGGATTGAGGGGCTCGCTACGGGTCTGAGTTTTGTACAGAAAGTTTAATAACTATAACCAGGCGCATCATGAATCCTAAGGTTGATTTTTATTTCAATAACGGCAAAAAATGGCAGCAGGAACTGGAACAATTGAGAATGATCATTCTCAATTGTGGACTCACCGAAGAATTGAAGTGGGGCGTTCCCTGTTATACGTTTCAAGGAGATAACATCGTTTTAATACACACATTTAAAGAATACTGCGCGATTTTGTTTTTTAAAGGCGCCTTGTTAAATGATGCCAATGGTATTTTGGTGCAACAAACAGAGAATGTGCAAGCCGCGCGCCAAATCAGGTTCACCAACGTCGGGGAAATAGTTGAGACGTTACCCACCTTGAAAGCTTATGTCTATGAAGCCGTTGAGGTAGAGAGGGCCGGATTAAAAGTGGATTTTAAAAAGACTGCAGAATTTACCGTTGCCGAAGAATTGCAAAATAAATTAGACGAGATGCCTGCACTGAAAACTGCTTTTAATGCATTAACGCCGGGACGGCAGAAAGCATACTTGTTGCATTTTGCCGCACCTAAACAATCCAAAACCCGCCAGGCGAGGGTGGAAAAATGTATGCAACAAATTCTTGAGGGACAAGGATTAAATGATTGAACAATAACTCTTCCGTTTTTATATTCTTGATTGTTGTATCATCTATTTCAGACCACCTGTGCCGTCCGGCGTTACCAAGCTATCAGTGGCTTTATAATTCTCCTTTTGTAACAAAATAAATATAAAGTCTATAGATTTTGTAGTTTATTAATTAATTTCTATGTTTGCGCTATAACAACAAGCAAACAAAGTAATGAATACTCCTTTTACCAAACAAAGAGTAATCTCAAAATGCAACCAACGAATGCCTGCTTCTCTAAAAGTACAGGCTTGTTGTTGTTATAAACAATAACTTCAAATTGATAAAATTGATGATGGCGGGTTTATATCCGCCCTGTATCGCTATGGGCTATACAGTTAAAAATTAAGGTGATAAACGCTTATGAAATAAAATATACTACTCCTAAAAATTAAACCGGCAAGGAAGCCTTGCCGGTTCGGCAATGAAAGATCAGTTACGTAACGCCAATCACTCACTGATCTTCATTTAAGCTTAAGCAAAAGCATTAATCATTTACTTAAAACCTCGTTAAATATGGAAATATTTATCCGTAAAAAAAATATAACGTTTTTACCAAAATTCCTGTTCTTATTATTTCTTTCAATACCGTTCACGCTATCGGCGCAGCAGGAGCCACCGGCAACAATCAACTCAATTTTAAAAGGCCGGGTCTATGATGCAGCATCCAAAGATGTGTTGCCCGGTGCATTAGTAACCATCAAAGGCACAACACACGCGGTATCAACAAACGCCGAAGGTCGTTTTGATTTCATTACAGGTCAAAAATTTCCTTATACGCTTGTCATTCGTTTTATCGGCTTTGAGCAGCAGGAAATCGTAGTAAACGGCAGCCCCGTCGAAATTTATCTTAAACCTATTCCGCAACAGCTAAATGATGTGGTTGTAGTAGGATACGGTACCAAAACCCGCAAAGACCTCATCAGCTCGGTATCTACTATAAAAGCCGATGAAGTAAAACAGATCCCTGTTGCCAGTTTTGATGCGCAGCTGCAGGGTAAGGCGGCCGGGGTACAGATCAACTCAAATACCGGCGTTCCCGGCGATGGTATTTTTATACGTGTACGCGGCACCACATCCATTAATGCAAGTAATGACCCTTTGTATATTGTAGATGGTGTTTTTTTGAACAATACTAGCTTGCAAACTATTAGTACAGGAGGCCGCGCTACATCGCCAATTGCAGATCTTAATTCCGATGACATTGAAAACATAGAAGTTTTAAAAGACGCCAGCGCAACAGCCATTTACGGTTCCCGCGGTGCCAATGGCGTCGTTATTGTTACAACCAAAAGAGGAAATTACAATTCCAGGCCTAAAATCAATTTTAACGTTTCGCAAGGTTTGGCATGGGAGCCCAAAGGAAAGCTCTGGAAGCTCACAACAGGCCCACAACACGCCGAAATTGTAAACGAGTTTTACCGCAACTCAGAAGCAGACGCTATCGCGGCGGGCAATACGGCAGGTATCAATACTTATAAAAATCTGCCTTTCCGTGCATTGGGCGATAATCCCACCGGAACGCCTTTACCGAGGGGCTTACCTTCAGATCAACAAACCTATGATCGTTTAGGCGAGATCTTCCGCACAGCCAATCTCGCTACCTATGACCTTTCATTAGAAGGTGGTAGTAAGGATACCAAATATTATATAGGTGCCGGGTATACCAAACAAGAGGCTGATATCAAACCGATCGATTTTAGCCGCCTTGGTTTTAAAGTAAACCTGGATCAGCGCATAAGCGACCGCGTGCAGGTGGGTACAAGCAACAGTATTTCCCGTTCATACCGTAACCAGGCCCGGTCTGGCGATGGCCCGGCAGGTGGTTTGCTGCAATCAGCCTTGCATACACCAACATATTTGCCCGAGGTAAACGCCGATGGTACACCGGCAAGGTATGCTGGTTTTGATAACCTGCAGGTATTGCTCAATAATTATAATGTACATACAGCCAGCCTTCGCTACATCGGTAATTTATATGCTGATATTGAAATACTGAAAGGCTTAAAATTCCGCACAAGCTGGAGCCTGGACTATAATAATTATAATGAGGCTGAATACTGGAATGATAAAACCCAGTTAGGTGCTTCGCCGACCAATGGACTGGCCACATCAGCAATAACTCAAAGCAGCGCCTGGATAAATGAGCAAACCTTAACTTATCATCATTTATTCGGCGAAAAACATACGTTAGACGTGGTAGCCGGTAATACACTGCAAAGTAATATCGTACAGCTTACGTCGGCGCAAGGGTCAGGTTTCCCTAACAATGCTTATACCGATATTTCATCGGCTTCAACCCGCACCGCTAATCAAACGTGGACAAAGGGAAATCTTTCATCCTACTTTTCACGCATCTCCTACAACTACGCCAGTAAATACTATCTGGAGGTAAGTGCCAGGGCCGATGGATCATCTAAATTTGGGGTAAATAACAGGTGGGGTTACTTCCCATCTGTGGGCGCTTCATGGCGTGCTAAGGAAGAAAGCTTTTTAAAAGATGTAAACGCCATCAGCGACCTGAAGTTACGCGCCAGCTATGGCGTTACCGGTAACCAGGCCGGCATCAATAACTTTGCGGCCCAGGGTTTATGGACAGGTGGGGCAGGTTACCCGGATAACGTAACCGGTGGCGATAAAGCAGGAACCGCGCCTCAGCAGTTAGCTAATCCTAACCTGAAATGGGAGCGTACTGCCCAGGCAAACGTTGGTTTTGATCTCGGTTTGTTGAACAACCGCCTCAACTTAGCTGTCGACCTGTACTCTAAACAAACCAGCAATTTGCTACTGCAATTGCCCGTGCCCGAGATTACCGGATACAATACCTACTACAGCAACGTTGGTAAAATAAGTAACAAGGGATACGAGGTAAGTATCAGCTCAACCAATATTAAAACCAAAGACCTGACATGGTCAAGCAGCTTCAATATATCGGGTAACGTTAATAAGATCACATCGCTACCTGTACCTATTAATCAATACAGCCGCGATTGGATCCGGATGCAACAAGGTTATTCTATGTTTTCCTTCTGGATGTACAAGCAAACGGGTGTTGATCCGCAAACGGGTAATGCCATATTTCAAGACGTAAATAAAGATGGTGTTATCAATACCGCCGACCGCCAGATTGTAGGTAACGCGTTGCCGAAGTTTTTTGGTGGACTAAGCAATACCATCACTTACAAAGGCTTTGATGCCAGTTTTTTATTCAGCTTTGAACAGGGCAACAAAGTGCTTAACCTCAATCGCTTTTTTGGCGAAGGTGGTGGTACCCGCGATGCCAACCGTGTAATTTTTGCCAGCCAGCTTAACAGGTGGCAGAAACCCGGCGACATAACCAATGTACCGCGCCTTACCGCTTATGGCAACAATTACACACTTGAGCAAAACAGCCGTTTTTTAGAGGATGGATCATTCATCCGACTTAAATCATTAAGCATCGGTTATACACTACCAAAAGCGCTTACGCAAAAAATTGACATACAGTCATTGCGCTTTTACGTGGTGGGTACCAACCTGTTGCTTTTCACCAAATACACCGGTCCTGATCCGGAAACAAACGTAGGTGGCGGGCAGGATGTGCAAGGCATTGACCTTGGCACGCCACCACAGCCGCGCACGGTTCAGTTAGGTGTAAACATTACTTTATAAGGAGGCGCATGATCATGAAAATATTAAAAACTATAAAATATATAATACCTGTTTTAGCCCTTGTAGTGCTGGCTTCCTGCAAAAAATTCCTGGAGGTGCAGCCAAAGGATTCTGTATCTGATACGCAAACCATTTTTGACCGCGCGTCGGCCGAAACCGCTGTTCGCGGCATTTACCGGGCACTGTCTGCCGACAATTATTACGGTGTAAACTTCGTATCAGTTGGTTATCTGTCAGGTGATAACGTACAATGGACAGGTTCACAATTCATCGTACAGCAATTTATTGATCACAATGTAAAAGCAGATAACGCAACTGTGTCTGGTATCTGGCTGGCTATTTACGCTACCATCAACCGGGCCAATTATGTAATTGCCAAACTCCCCGGAGTTACCGATGGATCATTGACTGCGGCAGAAAAGAGCCAGCTTTTGGGCGAGGCCTATTTCATCAGGGCTTTATGCTACTTTGACCTTGCCCGCACCTGGGGCGGCGTACAAATAGTTACAGCTCCAACACTATCCGCATCGGATAAAAATGGGATACAACGCAGTACCGTTGAACAAACCTACGCGCAGGTATTGAGCGATCTGAATACCGCCGAACCTTTACTGCCATTACCAACAGCTCAAAACCCCGTAAGGGCCAATAAAGAAACAGTTTATGCTTTAAAGGCAAGGTATTACCTGTATCAAAAAGATTGGGCCAATGCCGAAAATTATGCCACACTGGTACTTGCGGATACTAAGAACTATGCATTACTAAAACCATACGGCTCCTGGTTTGCCAATAACGTGGTGGGCACAAGAGAATCTGTTTTTGAGCTTGCTTACAGCACAACCTATACCAATGGGCACCGTGGGCAATGGCAGCCACCTGCAAACAGTGGTACACGCCAGTGGGCACCCAATAATACTTTTATCACTTTGGTTAATGATCCAACCATTGGTGGTAACCGCAGCGCATTGGTGGCCAAAACGTCTGCCGGTTTGTGGTACGGTAACCTGTACTATCGCAGCCCGGCTACCGATCCGGCTTACATTATCCGTATTGCCGAATTAAATCTCATCCGCGCAGAGGCCCGGGCCCAGCAAAGTAAACTGGATGATGCCCGCACCGATTTGAATGCAGTGCGTGATAGGGCAGGTTTAACTGCCACCACGGCAGTTTCTAAGAATGATGTACTGTTAGCAATCGAAAATGAGCGTCGTATTGAGTTTGCTTTTGAAGGTCACCGTTGGTTTGATCTGGTACGCACCGGTAGGGCCGCTACCGTATTGGGGGTAGCTGATGCAAAAAAATATGTATTGCCCATCCCGGTAGATCAATTGAATGTTGACCCATCGCTTACGCAAAATCCCGGTTATTAATAGTTGAAATGAATTTTTAAAAGGACAAAAAAAGTCGGGTGACTGAGTGGCTAAGTTGAGGTCTGCAAAACCTTTTACGGCAGTTCGAATCTGCCCCCGGCGTCTTCTAAATCAATTAAACATAAAATTAAAATGAGCACTTTAACCACCAACCAAACCAAATGGAAGGAATACGAAAAGACCATTTTTCGTTTCTTCTTCATTTACTTTTTGCTGCAGGCGCTTCCGCTCGATTGGAAATACTTTGGCAACCTGTTTCATATTCAATGGACAAACCTGCATTTCGGCGACATTTTTTACATTAGCCGTTACACGCCGCAATTTATATCAGGCGGCAGCACACCCGGAACCTGGGGATTAGCTACCCTTGCCGATTGGGCATTGATAGCAGCTATAGCTTTAATTGGTACAGCTATATGGAGTATTCGCGATAAAAATAGCGAAAACTATAACAACCTTTATTACTGGCTACGGGTAATATTGCGTTATCGCCTGGCTATTGGCATTATTGCTTATGGCTTTATCAAATTTTTCCCGCTGCAATCGCCGCTGCCATCATTGAGTAACCTCAATACCGCTTATGGTGATTTTAACCGCTGGAAACTGTTTTCACTAAGTCTTGGTATTGTACCTGGTTACGAGTCGTTTTTGGGTTTGGTGGAGATCGTGGTTGGCGTACTATTGCTGTTCCGCAAAACAACCACATTTGGCGCGGTGATTATTTTGGTATTTACGGGCAATGTGTTCATCTCAAATCTGGCTTATGATGGCGGCGAGGGAATCTATGCGCTCTACCTCATCAGCATAGCATTGTTTCTGACGGTTTATGATGCGCAGCGTATTTATAACCTTGTAGCTTTGCGTAAACCAACACCAGCCAATACCATAACTTACTCCTTAAGTAAACAATGGCAAACCCCACGGCTGGTATTAAAAGGCCTGTTCATCTTCTTTTTTTTCATACTGTACGGATACAAAACTTACGCCGCTTACCATCATGATATTTATCAATATCCGCAGGCAAAAGGACTCGCAGGATTTGCCGGTTTGTATAATGTAAGCGATTTTAGGTTAAACAGCAAACCGTTGCCTTATTCACAAACTGATACTACCCGGTGGAACGATGTTGTTTTTGAAAAATGGGCAACCATCAGCATTGGCTCGCTTAAAAAATATAAAGTTGATACTGCCGGTACCGAAGAAATAAGCGTTAACGATCAGCAGCGCAATTACGAGGTTAATGGCACCAGCGGCAGGGCTTATTACAGCTATGTGGCAGATACTGTTAAACAAGAGTTACGGCTCAAAAATAAGAACAGCAATTACGCCGCCGATCAGTTCACCCTGCATTACACCAAACCGGAAAACGGTAAGATTATCCTTACAGGTATCAGCCCTAACCGCGATTCTGTATATGTACAGTTGGATAGGATCAACAAGAAATACCTTTTGCAGGAAGCAACACAGGGCAGGAACAAGGCACTTAAACTTTAATGGCGTTAATTCTCAAAAATATTAATCATGGCAACAACAGCAATTACCCAGGAACCCGCTGACCTTAAAGATAGCTCAACGAATAAAAAAACGCTAACTGAACCCGCCGTAAATGGACAGCCGGGCAAGGCATGGACAACAGCTCAATTGGTGAGCTTTCGTATCGCGTTCATTTTCCTGATCATCATGTGTATCCCGGTAACAGGCGAATGGTGGAATAACTTAATCACCATCAACTGGTTTCACCTGCATTACCGCGACCTGTATGATATAGCCCGCTTTTCGCCCAGTATTTATAAGTTTCAAAACCCCGCTTATAATTTGTTAGGCTATATCGACTGGGTTGAGGCATTGGGGATAGGTATAGTCGGCGGCCTCATCTGGACGGCCATCGACCGTAAAAGGACTGCATATCCCGACCTGTATTATTGGCTGCGCGTAATAGTACGCTACAGGGCGGGCATCGGTATAATTGGGTTCGGTTTTACAAAGCTGTTCCCGGTTCAAATGCCATACCCTTCATTAGGTGTACTCAACGCTCATTTCGGCGATCTTACTGCGCAAAAAATCTATTGGCTTTCTGTAGGTATTGTGCCCTGGTACCAGGTATTTGCCGGCGTAGTTGAACTTGCAGCAGGCACTATGCTGTTTTTTCGCAAAACCACCACATTTGGCGCTGTATTGCTTTTAGGCGCGCTGGGCGATATCACTTATGTGAACTTTGCCTATGACGGTGGTGTGCACGTTTATGCCTCGTACTTTGTGCTATTTGCGGGATTTTTAATATGGTACGATGCGGTGCCGGTTTATAATCTTTTAGTTAAAGAGCGCTTTACTGTACCGCCGGTGCTGATTCCGGTATTCACTAAAAAGTGGCTTAAAATAAGCCGCATTGTTTTAAAAACGGCAACCATAGGTATTTTCCTGGTTTGGTTATTCTATTTACAATATGTGAACTTTAAATATGATCCGTATAAGCAACCGGCAACCAGCGGTTTAAGGCAATTGCGCGGTAACTACAATGTAAGCGAGTTTAAACTGAACGGGCAGGACATCCCTTATTCGCCTTTAGATTCCGTTCGCTGGCAGGGGGTAACGTTTGAAAAATGGTCGTCGTTAACCTTTAACGTTCACAAACCATTAAGGCTCGACCTATCTAACGGCGGCGGAGCTCCCATGCGTGATGTTAACCGTACTTTTGAGTTAACCGGTGTAGCTGGGGGCAAAAGGGTTTTTTATTACGATGCAGATACCGTGAACAAGGTGCTTTACCTGCAGGATAAATTGCCCGAGTCTACCAAAGGCAAAGGCAGGCGCGGCAACAGGGGCCGGGATAATAATGCCGGGGATAAAACAGCAAAATCGTTCATGCCGGCCGAAGCAAAGGCTAATATCCGCAATGAAGTTACCGCTATAGATCCTGCGGCGCAATCAACACGCCGCGAACGCGGTATACCCCAGGAACTGAAGGATAAACGCAAACGCGCTCATATGGTATTGAGTTATACTGTCGATGCCAGCGGATCGCACATTGTGCTGACCGGTAAGGACGATAAGAAAAATGATGTCTATATTGTACTGGAACGCGTTAATCGTCCTTATGCACTGGAAGATAGTAAATTAGTAGCAGGGAAATATTAACGAAACATTAGTTAGTTCATTTGGGCAATGAGCCCGCAAGGATGCAATCCATAGTTAAAACCAAATTATAATAAATAAATTTATCACTCAATTATCACACAGTAAAATTCTCAACTTATGTCAACCACCACCACTAAACTAACATTGCACGAAGACTGGGCAGTAGTTATTTTAGGCTCATTAATTATCATCCTGTCTTTGGCGGGCCTGCTTTTACCCGTACCTGCTTTTGCCTGGAAAGACAGCGCCGAACTAACCGGGAAGGTCCTCGGCTCGGCCAATTTAATTAAAGTACTTGTTCAGTTTGGCTTCGTCATTATTATTGGCGGTATCGGTGCCCTCATTACGGGCAAATCCATTAAAAACTATGCTTTAGGTTTCCCGCTGGTATATATAATTACCATTATAGCTTTAATACTGGCCGGCAGTAGTCAGGCCAAAGCTTTAAACCTCGAAGCCGTTATATTCAGTCTTGTTTTAGGTTTGCTGATCAGTAATTTTATCAAACTGCCAGAATGGCTTAAGGCATCCCTGTCAACCGAGCTGTTTGTTAAAATAGGCCTGGTGCTGTTGGGTACCAGCGTCATATTCGGCGATATATTAAAGGCGGGTTCTTTGGGGTTGATACAGGCCCTGGCGGTGGTTACATCGGTATGGTATTTTGCTTTTTGGGTGTGCAAAAAACTCAAGGTGGATGACGAGATAGCCATGATGATATCGAGCGCGGTATCTATTTGCGGTGTATCGGCAGCTATTGCTACAGCGGGAGCCATCAAGGGCGACTCAAAAAAGTTATCCTATGTTATTTCGATGGTATTGATCACCGCTATCCCGATGATGATCTTTATGCCTATCATCGCCCATTATTTTCATTTTTCGCAGGAAGTTACCGGGGCGTGGCTTGGTGGTAGTATTGACACTACCGGGGCAGTGGTGGCCTCGGGCTCGCTGGTGGGCGAAGTAGCTTTGAAGATCAGCACCATTGTGAAATTTTCACAAAATGTGTTGCTTGGCCTGGCTGCTTTTGCTATCTCCATTTACTGGACCTACACTAAACACCCCGCGGGAGAAGATAAAGCCACAAAACCAACGCTTAAAGTAATCTGGGAGCGTTTTCCAAAGTTTGTATTAGGTTTTATCGGCGCCTCTCTGCTGTTCTCGTTCTTTCTTTCACCGGCTGCCGCGGCAACGGTAAAGGATAGTTTGAAAAACCTGCAGGGCTTATGGTTCGCACTGGCATTTACAAGTATAGGCCTCGAAACAAATTTTGCCGATCTGTTTAACGAGAATAGCAAGAAGCCACTTTACGCGTTCCTTATTGCCCAAACTTTTAATATTTTCATTACGCTGGGTATTGCATTTATATTGTTTTAATCAATGTAAACGATGAATGTAAAGCTTCATTTAAATAAAAAATATGTTGCCGTTATAACGGGTCTGATTATTATCGGGGTGATGACATCAGAAAAGCGGGGTTATTTTAACCCTGGATACGGTGCAACAACCGATACCGACAAATGGCCTAAGAGCTTTGGTTTTGGCAGTACAGCAAGTCCCCAGGACATCGTTAAACTGGATATCGATGTTCGTCCGGATGGTAAAGGGCTGCCGGCTGGGGCAGGTAGTGCAGCCCAGGGAAAAGCTATTTATGTTGTAAAATGCGCGGCCTGTCATGGTGCTACGGGGCTGGAAACACCGGGAATTAAGTTAATGGGTCCGGCTTTGGTGAGTGATACTACAGCGGCCAGTAAACCCAAAACCATCGGCAATTATTGGCCTTATGCAACTACGTTGTTTGATTATATGCGGCGTACTATGCCCTATACGCAGCCTAGGTCATTGACCGATAATGAGGTTTATAGCCTTACTGCTTTTCTGCTGAGTGCCAATAAGATAATCAGGCCCGAAACAGTGCTGAACGCGCAAAATTTGTGGCAAATTGAGATGCCCGCCAAAAAGCTTTTTATAGTTGATGATCGCAAAGGCGGTCTGGAAGTTAAATAAGCACTTAAATGGAACAGTCAAAGAATAGCCCTACAGGGAAAATAATTGAAAAAAAGATAAGCCGCCGCACCTTACTGGGCGGCGTCATGGCGGCGGCTATTTTACCGGTTACATCCTCATTTGCAAAATATATACAGGTGGGTGTGCCGGCCGTTGATAATCCAACTAAAAAATTGGGCATCCCGCCCGGTAAGCTGGGTAAGCGGTCGCCGTTCGAAAGTCCCGTGCGTAAGGCATCTGATATCTCGTCACGCAGCCCCCTGCAGGACTTTTATAGCACCATTACACCGTCTGATCTGCATTTCGAGCGCCATCACGCTGGGATTCCAAATATCGCACCCGATAAATATGAACTGCTGATTCACGGCATGGTTGAGCGGCCTATGAAGTTCAGCCTGAACGATCTTAAACGCTTTCCGTCATTTACGCGCACGTGCTTTTTAGAATGCGCGGGCAACTTCCGTACGGGTAAAGAGGCTATGACTCCCCAGGATATTTTGGGACTTACCAGCCAGAGTGAATGGACAGGGGTAATGCTATCAACCTTGTTGAGGGAAGTAGGAGTGAACCCAAAAGCTACCTGGTTTTTGGCCGAGGGCGGAGATGCCTCTGTTATGACACGGAGTATACCTCTTAAAAAAGGTATGGATGATGCTTTTATAGCCTATGGACAAAACGGTGAAGCCATCCGGCCCGAGCAAGGGTATCCTGCCCGTCTGCTGCTTCCCGGCTGGGAGGGTAATACCAACGTAAAGTGGTTACGGAGAATCGAGATTTCAGATCAGCCTTATTTTACCCGTGAAGAAACATCAAAATATACTTACCCGGTTAAGGGAAAGATCAGAATGTTCAGCTTTGAGATGGATGCGCGGTCAATCATAACCTTTCCGTCATATCCCCAGAAAGTAGAGCGGGGATGGATTGAAATCCGAGGTATAGCATGGACGGGCCGGGGTAAGATTGTTCAGGTGGATATCAGTACGGATGCCGGTAAAACATGGAACGCAGCCAGGCTGCAGGACCCCGTGCTGGATAAAGCGCATACCTATTTCCGTCATCTATGGCAGTGGAATGGCGATGAAACAGAGATATTGAGCAGGGCTGTTGACGAAACCGGCTACGTGCAGCCTACTATCGGCCAATTGGTTGCGGCCCGGGGCATTGATCTCGGTGGTTATCACATGAACCCTGTAACCTCCTGGCAAATTAAACGGGATGGCAGTGTGCTGTTTAAGCCGGAGAATTATAAGTAACATTCTAGCCATACCATCGAGGATAAAGTGCCAATTATTTTAAATTCAAAATAAGGAAATGCCGGAGCGCTCATCACACCGATGTTCGGGTATTGGCCGCGGAAGAGTATTTGGTTCAATTTGTAACATCTGCCATCGACCTGCGTCTTGTTTATACTGCCTGGCACACGTTAAACTCATTGGTATGCAAAAGTTCATCACAACTCAGTTATTCCTCTTATTCCTTTGCTGCTCTGCGTTCGCGCAGGAGCAGGAGAAAGCGGCACAGCTTGCAGAAATAATTCGGTCGGTTAATGTGCCCGGGATCCAGTTGATCCATACCAAAAACGATAAACCGGAAATCTATAATATCGGGATGATTGGCTACGGAGCCAATCAGCACGTCAGTTCTAATACGATCTTCGAAGCTGCGTCATTAAGTAAAAGCGTATTTGCCTATGCCGTATTACGCCTGGCCGACCGCGGGCTGATTCAGCTGGATACTCCCTTGTTGACTTATATAGGTACATATGAAAGGTTTGATCGCACCAATCCGGCTTACGGAAAGATCACGGCCAGGATGGTGCTGCGCCATACCACCGGACTGCCCAACTGGGGTGATTCTTCGGGGGCTAAATTACTGTTCCCACCGGATAGTTGCTTCTCCTACTCGGGCGAGGGTTACCAGTTCCTGCAAAAAACGGTGGAAAAGATCACCGGTAAAACGCTAAACCAATTGGCGCAGGCAGAGGTTTTTGGCCCATTGCAGATGACGCATAGCAGCTACCAATGGATTACCAAATTCGATACTGTCTCCGCATTCGGCAACGGCCCGGAAGAGATCAAAAGGCATTCCGTTCAAAACGCGGCCTACAGCCTGCTAACCAACGCGCATGATTATTCCATTTTCTTGCAGTCGCTGGCCTCGGGAAAAGGGCTGAAAAAAGAAACCTGGCAAATGATGCTGTCCACACAAACGCCAGCCAATTGGTTTGGGAATGAAGCTACAGAGGCCAATAGTCATATCTCCTGGGGCCTCGGCGTTGGCTTGCAGCAAAATGAAAAAGGCAAAGCCGCCTGGCACTGGGGTGATAACGGCAGTTTTAAATGCTTTTATATCCTCTTCCCGGCTACGCACGAAAGCCTGGTGTACTTTACGCACAGCAATAAAGGCCTCTTCATTGCGCCGGAAGTGGTCGACCTGTTCCTGGGCAAGCAAACTACCTGGTCTATCAAATGGATAGGCGAAGGTTATGATTCGCCCTATGTCCTGAAAGCATTCCGTGCCAGACTGCTAAAAACGGGTTTCGCACACGGCGCAGCCGTCATGGCCGACCTGCAGAGCAAAGATCCCGGTTTCACACTAATGGAACATGACCTCAATGAATTCGGCTATATATTGCTGCAACAGCACGACAACAACAATGCGATTGACATATTTAAACTGAACACAGCCTTACACCCGGAAAGCGCCAACGCTTTCGACAGCATGGCCGAGGGTTACGAAAGCGCCGGCAATGTAGCCCTCGCGATCCAAAATTTTAAACGCTGCCTGGAACTCAACCCCAAAAACGATTATGCTGCAGAGCATTTGAAGAAGCTGAGTGGAAAATAAACTTGAAGTTCGTTAGCTTATCATCCTGCAGGATATGCAAAGGGGCCTTAGAAATAATTTCCAAGGACTGACATGTCTGGATAGAAACGTGTTGAATAAAATTCAAAACAAACAATTGTTTTCGTGGGCGTTGGTCTAATACCTAAATTTAGAAATTCATAACCAGATTTGTAATATGCCTGATAAGATCACCGCTGTTTTCATGATTCCGCCGAAGGTGCACCTATTGGATATTACCGGCCCGGCCCATATATTTTACGAGGCGGCCTGTTACGGCGCGCCTGTTAGGGCGCTTTACAGTGCGATTTTTTCGGGGCATACAAGCGAGGAAAGCAGTTGTGCACTGGCTTTTCACCAGCTGATACCTTACAACGAACTGGAACTGGGAGCAGGCGATCTGGTGTTTATTCCCGGGTTGGATTCGGCCTTGCTCTTGGACATGGGTTTTATGGATTCGTCGAGAGCATTCCAGTACTGGCTAAAGGCGATGCACGCGCGGGGCGTACTGATCTGCTCTGTTTGTACGGGTGCTTTCCTTGTGGCTGAATCTGGCTTGTTGGATGGACTTTCCTGCACCACGCACTGGAAATATGCGGATCGGTTTAAATCACGGTTTCCGCAAGTCAATTTATTAAGTAACAGGTTGTTCGTTGCAGAAGCCGGGATTTATACGAGCGCAGGTGTGGCTTCCGGAATCGACCTGGCCCTGTATTTAACAGAGGTACTTTGGGGGGCGGCTTTCGCGGCCCAGGTAGCGAAGGAAGTAGTCGTCTATTTTAGAAGGGGTGAGGCCGACCCGCAACTGAGCGTGTTTACTCAATATCGCAACCACATGGAGGAGCGGGTGCACCGGGTACAGGACCGGTTGGCACAACAGCTGGATAAAAAGCAGCCGGTTGAAACACTGGCAGAGCTGGTGAGCATGAGCCCGAGAAACCTGACGCGCCTGTTCCGGAAAACCACGGGTATAACAATTGGCGAATACCAGGACCGGCTGCGCACCGAACGTGCGGCTGTGCTGCTCGGGGATGGGCATACCTACCAGTCCGCTGCTTTACACGTTGGGCTGAAGAGCACCAGCAGGCTGCGGGAATTACTAAACGAACGGTAGTTGCTCAACTTGGCTTAATTCCGGTCTTTATTGTCCTCATTTCTGCTTTTGCGAGTGGTAGCTTTGGTAAAAAAAAGAGCCATGAAAGTATTTTTATTGAACATATGCTTACTGCTGTTAACAGCAGGAGCTTTCGCCCAACCCAAAACCGCCTATTACTGCCCGCCCTGTGGAGACTGTGATGAAACTGCTTACAGCAAACCGGGTAAATGCCCATATTGCGGGATGGAGTTGGTGCAGGAAAACGTAGCAGATCACCAAAAAAAGGCGGAGCATCAAACCTATAAAGTGTTGTTCTACCTGCAGGATGGTGTAGAGGTGCTCGATTTCGCAGGGCCGCTGGAAGTGTTCTCCTATGCCGGTTTTGACGTTTCCATCGTTTCCAAAACCAAAACTCCAATCAAATCCCAGGGTATCCTGACCGTAACACCCGACTACAGCATTGCCGATGCGCCGACGGCGGATATCGTAGCTTTTTTTGGCGGCAATTCTGGCGTGGCCAGCAATGACCCGGCAGTGATCAGTTGGCTGCAACAGCAAAAGCCGAAATATTATTTTTCAGTTTGTACCGGTGCCTTTATCATGGGCAAGGCCGGTTTGCTTGACGGGCTGACGGTGACTACTTTCCATGAAAGCATCGATAACCTGAAAAAAGCGGTGCCCAAAGCGAAAGTGCTGAGCAATGTGCGTTTTGTTGATAACGGCCGCGTGATCACAACGGCGGGCATCTCTGCAGGGATCGACGGCGCGCTGCACCTGGTTGAAAAGATCCGAGGGCGGGAAGCTGCTAAGCAGGCCGCAAAATACATGGAGTACGACAAATGGGTGCCGGAACAAGGCCTGGTATTAGCGCCTCAAACAGTCGCAGTAAAATGATTTTTTTGCCAGATGCGGGGGATTAAAGCCGGGTGGCATCTTATCCGGAAGCTTGAGAATTACAATATTATCGAACAAAAAAGTCTCCTTAGATTGCTCTAAGAAGACTTTTTTTCTGATGTCTTACTAACACAGTACTTAGTTTTTTTGCTGGGACAGAAAAGTGATGAGGGAGGCAAATTCATCGTATGACAACGCATTGGCAAGACCAACAGGCATCATAGATGTTTTCAATTCTTTACGACTAAGTATGTCAGCAGTCTTGATCGTAAAAACGTCACCGGTAATATTTCTCATTACTATCTTTTGGGCCGATTCCTCTGTAATGAAGCCCATATAACTTTTGTTTCCTTTTGCGGATATCATAACCGTGGCAAACCCCTGGGAAATTGATGCACTTGGTTTAAGAACCGACTCTGCAATTTGTTGCCGTGTCATGATAGAACCGATTTGCCCCATGAACGGGCCTTTCAATTTTTCACCTCTGCTAAGGCTATGGCAGGCAATGCAACCCTGGCGGGCAAAAAGAACCTTTCCCTTTAAAGGGTCGCCTTTTATTTTTGCGATCATCAGCATCACATCCTCAATAGATGATTTTCCAATCTGCCCTTTTTTATTAGTGATCTTAGCAAGGTCTATCTTAACTTCTTTGGTGGCTGCACTTTTTTCCTCGCCGCCAAATATGGTAATACCCATTTGATGGCGGGCATTTAAATCGGCAAAAACTTGTTTTCCCTTCGGTGTTGATTTTGTCCATTCGGTTTTTAAGAATTTCTCAATGCGGGCAGAGCCACTCCAGGTAACCCCTTTGTAAATAGGCCCGTGCGAATCCGGCCTTGTGCCCCACCACCATGAAGCATCATAATCAGCTTCTTTTTTGTAAAGCCTGGATATGGTTACCAGTATTTGGTTTTTAATTTTTACATCCTTAACTTTTGAATAAGACGCAATTAAGCCATCAACAGCTTTGGTATCATACATATATCTTAAAGCCCAAAGCGCCAGGGTTGAATGCTCTGTTCCGATGGCGTTGACACACTCATTAACCGCATACATACCTACCAGGGCCCTTACTGCCAGATGCGCCGGTATAATTGCCGAATTAGGTTTGGCATGTGGACCTTCCTCATTTTTGCCCGGTGCTACAAAACTGGCCGGAACGTTTGTTGTTAATAAGGACTGTGCTGCAGCGATTCTGCCAAGGCGACCCAGGCCTACAATAGCTGCTACATGAACTCGCTCGGAAGGATCTTTTAAACCAGCTAAAAATGGCTCAATAGGGGCGTTCTGAATACCTGGTTTCCTGTCTGCGATTGCCCGTAAGGCAAATTCCCTTAAATCTTTATCTTCCGAAAGTTGTACCAACGCGGGTATCCCTTTTTCGCGGGTTGCCTGGGCGTAGGTATAAATACCTGCTACCCGGGCATATAATGGCAGAGTAGCATCAGTTGCAATGGCAAGCGACAGCTTGCCGGCTTCGCCTGCAGGTCGGGTGATCAATTCCTGAGATGCACTTAACCTGGTTACAGCACTTGCTGATTTAAGGTAAGCCGCCAAATCACTTGTTGAAGCAGCTTTAAGATTAGGGAAAGCCTTATAAGTCCAGTTGCTTGGTACTGCCCTTACAACATAGCCTTTGGCGGGATCGCCGGAGTAGCCGGCACCATCCCATGCAGAAAGATAGAGGCGTCCGGATCCATCTACGTCCAAATCGGTAATTTGAGGCAATTGAATAAATTCTTCTTCTTTTTGCTGAAAGCTGGCGCCATCTGGTGTCACCCGGTTAATATAAAGTTCACTTCTTCCCCAGTCTGCCGTCATCGGTACATGGTTATATTTTTCGGGCCAGGTGGGTTCGTCCATAAACAAAGAGCCTGTGCCTGATCCTCCTCCTAAATCTACTAAGGCAGGTAAAATCTCATCTGTAAAGTGCTGGAACAATAGGGGATATCCATATTCGGCTGATTGTATATGGTGAGAAAAACGAATGTTCCATCCGCCACCATCGTTGGTATTGTCCCTTGTAAAAACATTCATATAAGGATCAATGGCCACATCATAAATATTCCGGGTTCCGTGTGTGTAAATCTCCATCTCGGTTCCGTCAGGCCTTACCCTAACGATACCACCACCCAACATGGTTAGTTTTTTGCCGCTTCGGTCTGTGGCGTCATGAAAACCAAAATCGCCAACAGCAATATATATCCAACCGTCAATGCCCATACGTATTCCGTTGGTAGCATGGTCTGTGCCTCTTTCTGCCAGCATGTGCGCATTGCTTATATGTTCAATAAGCAATTTGGCGGGACCGTCGGCAATACCGTTCTGGTCCTTATCTTCAAAAACTTCCAGGTTCATCCCGGCAGCTTTACCTGTTTCTTTTGAAAAAACGGTATGCATCACAAAAACCTGATCGCCTGAAACGAGGATACCCCGGGGATCATCAACTTCGGCAAATTCTGTATGCTTATCTATCTTACCGTCATTGTCGCTGTCTACAAGTTTGAGTATTTTTCCTTTTCCGGGAGTTTTGCCCAATGAGCCTATCATATCTACACCAACAAATACCTCACCTGTAGGTGCTACCGCAAGGCAGGCAGGACTTGGTGTAAGATCGGGGCCTGCAAATGTAGTAACCGTTAAACCAGCCGGCCATCGCGATGAATCTGGTAGCCGGTTACTTAAAGCGGTTTTTTGATTTAGCGAAGAATGAGTAGTTTGAGGTTGACTTTTTTGAAAATCGGTGCCTGTAAAGTATTTGAACATACCTAAAAAGGCGACAACAAAAAGAAAGGTAAAGGAAACTTTTAACATAGGTGTTTTAAATGGTTATGAATAATTATGGCGTTCAAAAAGATAAATCTATGTGTTTCGTTTAATGATAGTTGCATTTATTTTAATTTAGTTAATTATTTTCTGTCAATAAGTAACGCCGCCTCGCCTCTCCATCTTAAATAATGCTAAATCGATCCCCTGAAAACGGTTAATGGTGGCTCTGTACCAAAAGCATAACGTTACTAATGTTTGCAGGAATGGATATTGCGGGAGGCCTGGATCGTAAACAGGCAGCAGCCTATTGTACAAGAGGTAGGGAAATATACGCCGGCGGCGGAATGGGTGGGGGAGGTGATGAAACTGGTGAAGTTTGCCTGTGTGCAACGCTTAAAGCAGCAGGCATTTTCACATGCACTGCTGCCAAAATTTAATGAAAGTATATTTTTTGATTACATCGCCTTTTAATTGGCTTCATCAACTTTTAAAGAAACTGTTACACTTTCACCAAAAGCAGGCTTTTGAGATTTAATATTTGGTTTAGTGTTCCATAAACATTCACGCACGGTGAGTAACTGTTTTTCAGTATCCATGCTGATGAGCTGAAATGAAAGCCTTTTTTCGTCTTTGGATGATAAATCTCCTTTCATAGGCGAATCCACCCTGAATGTATTCAACTTAACATCCTTATCAGGTCCCTGGTAAACATAAAATTCGTTCCAGTTGCTGTTGCCATGAAAATAGGCTTTGATGTTTGGATGTGCTTTTAAAAAACGTACAAACCCCCGCTGTTCTATATCGGTCGCCCCGCTTCCCTTTTCCGCAACCTGGCCTTCTTTATAATGTTCAGCAACAAGATTTTGAAACTCATTAAGTGCCGTCATATTATAAGGCGGCAATGGATTGGTAAAATGCTTTGACTCGGAGGTTGGCTGATCATGAGTAAAAATAATTACAGGAGTTTTTGAATTAACTGTATCCAGATCTTTCTGCATCCATATCCGCTCGGCAGAATCTGGCCATAGGGTGATAAACATCATGTGTATCCCTTTCAAATTAAAGGCATAATTAATTTTATCTGCAGCGTAATTATAGGTCGCATTGGTCAAAGGGATTTTAGGCTTCAGCATCAGGTTATAAATTTCAACCATGGATGTAGGATCTGTTAACGGCTTCATAGGCTTGGCAAACCCGATGGCATTGGAGATATCATGGTTGCCAGGCGCCAGGAGCAGTTTAGCAGGTTGCCCATTATGCCCGGTTAACTTTACGTTCTGTATATAATCAGTTTCAAATTGAGTCCATGATGTGGCAGCACTTTGAATCGGAATTTCCATCCGGTTAGCAATGTCCCCGGTTTGGATAAGATAATCAACGGCGGTCACTTTGTTTCCGCCTCCAACGCCACCATCTGCTGGCAGTACCAAATTGGGCATACTATTTATCTCGCGGATCATTGCTGCATTAACCTGGTGACCGGTCACATTGGTATCACCTCTGAAATTTTTTCGGGTGATGCCATAATGCGCATCTGAAGTAAAAACCATGTTGATAACCGCAGGTGATTTGCCCTGGCAGTAACCTTTTTGTATATAAAATGTACCAATGAGAACCGTCAGCAAAAAATTGATGATAATGACTGATATTTTAGGCTGGCGTATTAGAAGTGCAAGACGCATATTCAAATCAAATTATTTTCTTTTATAAAAGGAAATTGTTGCTAAATGACCGGGGTGGTCTTTAATTTCAGTATCAGTATAATACCCCGTACCATCAGCCGCAAACCCTACACCTTCGCCTTGTGGTTCATTGTTGGCATAGGGTGCTATCTGTGGCTGAGTTTTTAAACCTGCCGCTATGCTGGTTCCGGCAGGTAATTTCCAATACCAGATTAACTCATTACTCCTGAGTAAAATCTCCGACCCATCGGGCGATATATCACCGCTGGTGGCTTTGTTAAAATACAGTTGAACTACCGGGCTCATTATGGTAGCTGATGTTGTACTTTGCGGATAAGCTGCGGTATATACAAAAGATATATTGCTCTGCTTGCTGGCAATAAAAATATCCCTGTTTAAGGGATCAATCATCAGTGTTTCCGCATTGTGCGGGCCATCGGGATATTTTAGTTCGATGATATCCACTGAAGTAATGTCTGCAACAAAAGGCGTAGTCTTCTCTGTCAGATCAGGTTCCGGGAAACGATAGATAAAGACCGAACTGTATTTAGCATCGTTGTCGCCTATATTGGCTACATAAATATAGCTTTTACCTGCAATGGGGCCTGGCCCAACAGCAATATCTTCCCAATCGCGGTTATTAACTGGTGTTAATGTAAGTGTTCCCTTATTTGCCCCGCTGGCATCAGTAAGGTAAACCTGGTTGGAGTTACCGCTATCATTATGAATATATAATATCCCCGGGTTGACCTTGCTGGCAGCTATGCCTGAAATTTCAAACAGATCTTTGCGGGCAAGATTATTTGTAACCGGTATTCGATTAAACAATTTAGTAGTATCCAGCGCAGCAGGATCGTAGGTTGTTTTCTGGAAAACAACAGGCTTAGTGATTACGGTAACGGTTGTATCTTTAGCAGGTAAAACCTTATTGCCAGATTTATTGCAGGAAAGTATAGCAAATGCTAAAAAGCAAAACAAGCTACCTTTAACAGAAGCACTGATGCTTCTGTTAAAGGTAGCTGTTAAATTAAAAATCATATGGTGACTATAATTATTAAAAATTAGTGGTGATTGCCCGTTCCGTCAACCTGGTAGCAACCCATATCTTTACCCGGAAGTGTAATGCCGCTTGAGCCAAACGTTGGATCAATAGGGATACCTGCTGTAATAGGCACAAAAGCCGTAGTTGTTCCTTTGCCAATTGCTGGAGAACCACCCTGTAAATGGAAGTTATAGCTATCAACAGATGCTTGCGTGATCCAGAAATTGTTGGCGGCAGGCAATGGGTAGTTCACAAACATAGGATTGTTTTTACCTACCAATGAACTGCCATTATAAACAAACCCGAAAGTATATGATGCGCCTAAGAATGCGGCCATATTAGGAATGTCAGTAGCCTGAGGATGTGTAACTACTGGCTGTGCAACACTGGTTGGTACAAACTGGCCAGCCATAGCTGCGTTGTCGGCATAATAAAAATTGTAACCATAAGCTGTTTTAGGGATTACGCTTGATGGGTTAGATGTTGTATCAGCCAGGTAAACTTTAGCACCACCCGGACCGCCTGCAATACGTACGCCAAAATTACAGTCTACAATCAGGTTATTGTATACCAACGCTCTTGAGTTGTTTTCAATTTCAACAGAGCCGCTTCGTGCTCCATAAACTCCACTGTTTCTAAAACCATCATTCACATAGGTATTATTGTACATGGTAAACTGGCACTCACCGGCTGTTGTACCGTCGCTTGCAGTTTTTGTACCGTTGGTTGCACCACCTATAATAAGGTTATAAGCCATGTTACCCATCGAGCTGCCTTTAGCATTAAAACCATCACCACCTGTGCTGCCACATTTTTCCATCGTGTTTCTCATGATGTTATAGTAACCACCATAAAAACGGGTTGCATCATCAGGTGAGCCATACATCCATGAATCCTCCATAATAAATACGCCGGTAGGGTTCTGGAAATATAAAATATACTGAGCGCCGGCTTTTAATGAGTTACCATTAGGAAAAGGAAGCGCTTTTAAAGCTGCGCCGCCAAAGTCAAGGTGTGTCCATTTCAAAACAACCAGCTTGGCAGTACTGCTGCTGTAAATACCACCCCAACCACCTACATAAGCAGAATCGGTAGCTACTGTTGATGCTCCTGTTAATTTGGAACGACGAGGATCGGTGATGGTTATAGGCGCATCACTTGTTCCCAGGCTGATGAAAGTACCATTATTAATAATGTTGGCACCATTTGTCATATTTAGTTTTACACCTTTTTGAATCAATAGTGTATCTCCGGCGTTAATTGTAATATCTCCGCCTATGGTATAAGTTTGGTTTGTAAGCATGGTACCTTTATAAGTACCTGCAGGTAGGGTACCAGTATTTGGGATGGGTTTCCCAATTTGTACCAGGGGTATTGAGATAACTGCCTTGTCGCCTTTTTTGCTGCAAGCTGCAAGCGCAAAAAGGGATAAGCCTAAAGAAATTAGTTTTAGCTTTTTCATGATTAATTAATTGTTATTTTATTTGATTTTGTTTTTGGGTTTTAAAATTTAAACCTGCAGCCCAGGTTATACCGTGAATAGTATCGGTCATACTCTACAGTGGTATGATTAGCGCTTTCCTGGTGAGGGTATTTAAGTATGCCTGTATAGTTGTTGGTATTATTTTGTTTGATGTATAGCTCGTAAGGGGTATTTAAGATGTTATTAACCTTTACAAAAACTATAAAATGGTTTCCGATAGTTTTCTGAGCCGAGAAATCAAGCGAAGTCGAGGCTTTCTCCCATGTATCCAAATTGTAGTATCCCGATACATAAGCAATTCTTTCACCGGTATATGCCAAGGCTAACTGGGCGTCGATACCATTCCTGGAGTTTTTATATAATAAGGAAACATTGCCAATGTGTGCGGCCTGGTCCTGTAAAGGCCTGGTTTGATCGCGGTGGGTTATGCCTACGTTTTGAACATCAATAATTTTTGAGGTGGTAATTTTAGATTGGGTGTAAGTGTAATTGGCTGATAATCCTACATCTCCAAAAAACTTTTTCACTAAAAACTCAGCTCCGAAATTACTGGCGTTGCCCAGGTTTTGCGGCTCCAGGTATAAACTGGCTCCTGATGGGCCTGGCCCAAGCACTGTTTCAATCGGATTCATTAGGTTTTTATAGAATCCGCCAACCATAAACTCGTCAAAAGCGGCCGGGAAAAACTCATATCGTAAATCATAGTTATCAATGGTAGTATGCTGTAAATATGGGTTCCCTAATGTTGCGTAAGGTTGATCGGGAGTTTGATCTGGATAAGGGATCAAGTCTGCAAATGCAGGGCGCAGAACCGACCTGAAATAAGAAGCTCTTACTGCCTGGTTATCGGTCAATGCGTATTTAGCATTGATGCTGGGCAGGAAATCATCATAAGTAATGCTTCCCGATTTTCCTGGGAAGGTTGCAGGAAGGCTTGATAAATAACTTTGATCTGTATGTTCGGCCCTTAAACCAAATGTTACATCGAATTTGTTGTTAATAAAGTATTTAACCATGCCATATTCCGCATGAATGTTTTCTGTGAAACTATATACACCGGCTGAACTAAAGGAACTGCCACGGGCATACTCAGGAGAGTTGAACTGAAAGGTTGACGCGGGAATAGAAACGAATACCTCATCTGAGGTGGGTGATCCCGGGTCAGAACCGTGGTTTAAATTGTAACTGTCTTCAAAATTATCCCTGGTTTTATGCCTTAACATTCCGCCGGCAGACAAGGTAGCTTTGTGCCCGAAAATGCTGGCGTCATAATTCAGGTTTAAATACCCGGAAATATCTTTATCAGTATTATGTGTCCATACTCTTGATTCATCGCCTAACAGTGTTGGGCCGTTAACAATAGTTGGCGCCACATAGGTAGAGCTTCCTGGATTACCCGGTGTAGGTGCATTAGTACCACCCGGGCCCGGGCTGGTGTTATATGAAGTTTTAAATTCTGCAATATCAGGTACCTGGTGTGATGCCTTTGAATCGGCAAGTATCCAATCCAGGTTAAATGACTTACTGATGTTGTGTTTGCCTTTTAAAGTAAAATTATATATCCGCTGCAGATCGGTGCGTGTTTCTATCAAATTATCAATTCCATTGGTATAATGATACCCCTGGTAAGAGTAACCGCCATAAACAAAGTTCTGAGTATTACGTACCCGATGATCATCTAACTGTAAATAGGTGCCAAATAAACTGATCGTATTATTTGGGTCAAACTTATAATCAATTGAAGCTACGGTTCCCAACCTGTCAATATGTGCAGAATACTGGCGGTTGTATGAGCTTTGAAAATTAGTTTCCTGGTTTTGCGAATTGATATCCGGAGCTGGTCCTACAGTACTTTCTTGTACTACTACAAAAGTGTTATTGCCTTCATACCTGTTTTGAAAAGTACCCGATAGTAAAAGGCCTAACTTGTTGTTTAAAAAGCGGTTGCCTATTGTTAAGCTCACATCAGTGTTTGGAGGCGGATTCTGTGTTTTGGTTATTAGATTCTGGTATGGGAAATCACTTATCGAAGCCAGTCCCAGAGGAGGTAATTTTTCGCCGGGGGCCTTTCTGCTAACAGTGCTTGAGTTAAAGCTGCTGAAGCCCCTGTCAAAAAATAATTGGCTGTACCCCGTTCCTACATAACCGTCAATCCTCAGTTTGTCGGGTGCACTTTTCATGATCAGGTTTACAACCCCGCCCGATGCATCACCTTCCATGTTTGGTGTAAGTGTTTTAGAAACTTCAATTTTCTCAATCAGATCGGCAGGGAAAATATCCAATGGCACATACCTGTTCTTATTATCAGGGCTTGGTATTTTTATCCCATTTATTAGCACGGTATTATATTGTTTATCCATACCGCGGATGATCACGTGCTGTGCGTCGCCGCTATTGCCTCTATCTACAGAAACACCCGATACCCGGCTAAGTACATTTGCAACCAACACATCGGGCGAAATGGCAATTGAATGCGCAGAAACCACATTCATGGTGGTAACGGCGTTCTTTTCATCGCTTCTTGCAGATCTATCTGTTTCCCTGCTGGCGTGCTCTGTGATTGTCACCTCGTTAATTCCGTTGGCATTATCAACCATTGCTATATTCAACACGGCAGGGCGTGTTTCCGAAGCTTCTATTGTATATTCCTTAGTTGTTTTGTATCCCACATAACTTACATGTAGCTTATAGGTACCGGCGGTTACATTTTTAAACAGGTAGGCACCATCGAGCTTTACTGTTGAGTTAAGTTTAAAATTATCCTTTTCAATATGGACGGTAGCCCCAATAAGCGCCTCACCGGTTTTGGCATCGGTAACGCTGCCTTTAATAGATTGTGCTTTTACAGTGCTAAAGCCAATAAGTAATGCGATACCGAGAAACAGCTTTTTGGCCGCTGATGAAGATGATAAAAGGGAAGAAAGAAGAGGTAAAAAAGTAAGGACTTGTTCCATTCAAATATTCAGTTTTGCGCAAATAAGCCACCTCAAATCTGTTTAAATCCTGAATTTTTATGTCCAATACAATTTCTTAATACAATGTTATCCTGCGGGTAACAAACCCACTTTAAAATAACATTTACATGCCTTGATTTTTACAATTACTTAACCTTTATTTAATGGAGCTCAACCATAATATGGCAGGAGGTAGAACTATTTTATTCCCAAAACAACGCGGTTGATGTTGAATCGGATTTTAAAAAAAAGTAAAGATCTGGCGGCTATTAATAGCAAGGGAAATTGTGAAAAACAGGGGAACGGGTTATGCCTGGTAATCATCCGTGCTAAGCCAGGGCTCTCGGGGATAATTACATTGAAAACAGCGATGATATTATTGAGATCCGCATATTCTTGGCCCTTTCGTAATCAGGAAAGAACGTTGATAAGGTGGTCAATATCACTCATGGTATTGTAAACCGATGGCGATATGCGGAACCGGTTTTCATAAAGTTGTATGTTAATACCGGCAGTTGCCAGTTTTTGATGAAGCTTTTTTTCAGCGCCTTCCAGGGCGAAACTCACAATTGGCGAAGTAGACTCGCGGGGCGTCATGGGTTGATAGCCCAGCCTGGCCAGCTCCTGCTGAAGTTTATCAATCATGGGCTGGCGGTAGTTTTGTATCTTATCCACACCTGTATGGAGCAGGTAATTTAAAGAAAAAATGAGCGCGGGCACAGCGGCGTTGCCCAGGGTTCCCACTTCAAAATAGTTTCGGGTCTTTTCGCCCTGGATAAATTCAAAGGGGCTGTTTCCGGCGCTATCATAAGGAAAAATGTGTGACTTCATGTCTTTTAACTGGCGATAACCAAATTGGCTGCGTTTTATTAACGGAAGCCTGTCTTTTCGTACATATAAAAAACCGGCACCAAAATCGCCCATCAGCCATTTATAGGTAGCGCAGGCACAAAAATCAACTCCACTGTCATGCACATCTATAGGCACCGCACCTGCGGCTTGTATAATATCGGCGTAAACCAACGCTCCCCTGGCATGGGCTATGTTGCAAAGGGCCTTTAAATCGTGCTGAAAACCATTGATCATTGATACCAGCGAAATGGCTACCAGTTTTGTGCCTGGTTTTATGGCCGCGTCCATATCGGCCAAATCTATTTTGTTGTTTTTAGGAATAACGATTTTAACATCAGCACCCCGTTTGGCCAGTTCGTTGTACATGTATAAGGAGCCATCAAAATGATAAGCATCAGTAACTATCCGGGCACCTGTTCCCGGCAAGCCCAGGCCATTTACAACCAGGTTTTCGCCAGCCATGGTACTGGAAACCCATGAAATTTCATCGGCATCGGCATTAATCAGGCGGGCAAACAAAGTGCGCGCCGTATTTCGATCTTCGTCAATGGTATCTGCTGCCTTTCCATTAGCCAACCTCAAATTCAGATAGCTTTTTATACTTTCGGCACTGCCGATGCTCATGGGATGCGTGTAGGCAGCGTTTAAAAATGTTCCTTTAATGGCAAATAGCTTTTTGGAGGGAAGCGTATTCTCATTTAATAAGACTTTCTGCGCACTATACTGGCTTTCACTCATGTGGGTTAACATGCGGGGTGCAAAGGGGAGCACGCCCAAAAAAGAAAGCAGGTTTCGGCGCGATAGGCTATAACCTGGTTTATCAGAAATGTCTTTGTTCTTCATCATGTTTATCAAGTAAAGTCCGGTCGTTTTTATTGGCCTTGAAAAACTACCTTGTATAAATCTCTTTTATATTAGTCGTTTCGCTGATTTCTAATACAGGTATACTATCCCGGTAATCAATTTTAAAGCCATCAATCAGTTTAATGGTTTTAAAATCCAGCGTTTTGCCCTGTATCATATTCGTTTCTATTTCGTCCCTCACCTGTTTTTCGGGGATGAACTTTGCTGCTGCTGCAATATAATCATCCAGTGTTAAATTAGCAGTGGGGTTTGCCGCGTGTATTTGTTGGTTTCTTTGATACAAGGTGAGCAGTAAATCCCTGATCGATAGCTTTCCGCCAGAAGCAAGGCGAATCTGGTTGTCAAAGTAAAAGGCATAAATGAATCCTCTTTTATAAGGCAGGGTTTGATAGTTTTTATCCACCCAAAACTTAGCGGCGATGGAATCGTTGGGCGCGTTTTTAACACTGCTGCTATAATGAGCCAGTAAGTTATCTTTATTTACGTAGTCAAGGAAGGCAGTTTTATCCTGTATGCCCGATTTTACCAGGTTAATCAGCATAACATAATCATTAAACCCTTCGCCGAACCACTGGTTATCAAACTCATCATTCCCAATCTGCATGTTATTTCCAATCCACGAATGGGAAGTTTCATGTGCCAGTACCCGTTTTTTGTTGTCGTCAAATTTTCCGGAGTATCTCATCACAAATCCATGTTTCTGGCTATATCCGGTAGCCCAGGGTTTATCAATTGATAGTAAGGGTAATATGCTGATGTAATAATAAGGTGCCTGGTCATCTTTCCAGAAATCCCGCAGACCGGGGAAATAATGCGCAAAAAAAGGCTCAAGCTCGGCCTTTATGTTATTGATGGTATCCCTTTTTGAGGTAATGGAATAATAGGGGATGCCATGTACTTTATAAGTATTAATTACCAACCCGGCACCCATTAGGATCAGCACATCCTGTTCTTTATTTACAGGGATGCTTTGTTTTAAGGAAGGGTTAGTTCCGGCTGCGGTTGAGATAAAGTAGGGTAAACCGGCCGGAAATGAATCCCATTGAACACTTGCGGTAACAGCGGAATGCCCCACCGGGTTAATCATGAAAAATTGAGGAACCAGGTACAATATGTCGGGGGTAATCAGCGGCCTAAACAGTTCATCAACCGTTGCCCGTTTGGGGTTGCCAACCAGTTGCCCGTTAATGGTATAGCTTATTTTCTTTGGCCCAGCCCCGGTATGGTATACTGTTATTTTTCTTTCGAGGGGGGTAATCTTTACTTTGTCTTTAGTATCTATGTTTTGCAGTACCTTAAAAATTTCCTTTTGTCCGCCAAAATTAAGGTCGCCATAAATAAATACGGTACTGTCTTTGGTTGCTGGGCTATATTCAAGGCTTACTTTCAGGATTGGTGATTTACCGTCCCAGCTGAGATGATAATCAAGTTGAGCAGGTAATGTGGTGCTTTTATTTTGTGCTTTCAGAAAAAAAGGGATACTGAAAAGTATACCCGCCGTCAACATAAATCTGATCATGAGCTATTTTAATATAGAGCGACAAGATAGAAAAATTGCATCAAATCTGACGCTAAAGGCTGCGGGGGACTGTGTATAAACCCACCGCGGGATTAGTCTTTGTTATATATCCGTTTAATATTCGGTACTGAGCGGATAAGTTTACTGGTTTAGCAAGTGATAAACTTCCCGCAGGTAAACTGCTTCTTCCATTGCTTCGGATAACTCCCTGTATTCTTGTAACGTAAAAACAAAGTTAATGTCCCGGTTGGGGGTGCAAAGTATCACTCTTTCTTCTCCATCGGGAAAGGGGAAAGAGCGGTCACTGAAAATTAGGTTAGTAATAAAGTCACTAAAACTATTAAACTGCTGTGGGGTAAAATACAACATCAGGTTGTTGTTCCAAATGTTGATCATTTGACAATCAGGGCAGTGACTGATCACAGATGCCCCTTTATGACTTAGAATTTGAGTCTGGCACATGGTAGATTCTTTTTGTGCCTGTCTTACCCACGATAACCATTACATAGCTATCGCGGGTAAACAGGGCTTGTTCTTTTAAATTGCGTTCGCTAATTCATTTAAAATAGTTCTCCATCCTTCATTTTCGGGTATTCCAGGTTTGCGTTTTCCAAAAAACTGCACAATGGTATTGCCGTCACCATCATAAACCTCCAGGCTATGTACAAGCCCGTCAACAGTTGGCTTTTTAACCAGCCATATGGCCGCTATGCCGTCCTCGCGCAAGTGCATATTAAATTCAGGATCAAGCACATTAAACCATGGTCCGGTTTGCACCAGTTTTGTTATTGGGCCGGTATGGATCTGTATGCAGCCTGCACTCCCGGTAAAAACCATGATCTGTAATGCTGTTTCAGCAGCTTTGGTTAAAATTTGTTTCAGGGAATTTAAACTGATTTGCTGCGCATAACCATCTGGCGCCAGCCTTAAAGCCTGGGTACGGGTTAGGCCATAGTTTTTTAATAATCCATGAAAATCATGCGTATCCTGTAATGCTATCCAGGCATCTTTAAAAGTTTTGATATCTACCTCGTTGTCGGGTTTTTCAGCGGGAGTTTCCAGGCTGGGTTGAATTGCCAGCTGTTGATACTGCTCTTCAGCCGCATATTTTGCAACCAATTGGTGATAAGCTTCGATGTCACTTTGATCTGTTAAATAAATTTTATGTACGGCGCTGCCATCGTCATCAAAAAACTGCAGGCTCAGCCTGTCGTTTTCATTCACCGCGAAACCAAAATGCCAGTGCGTCATAAACAGGCGCAGGTCGATGTCAGGAGTAACCACTAAACCCACATGACCGTTAAACCCCACTTTTTTGTAAACGCCTTTACGCTCATGTACGCAGTAATCATTACGGGTAAGTGCCATTACATACCCCAGTGACGCGGTTTCCTTCACTAATTCTTTAAAGTCGGTATTAAGCAGTGTGTTGTGTTCACCTACGCCGGTATTCACCAGCTCAGCTTCAGTTACGGCTAATTGTTTGGCGGCATCGCGGATGCGCAATTTGGGATCTTGTAATTTCAAGGCTGCCCATTGTTCTTTTATTGATGCTGTTATATTTTCCATTTTTATCTGTTTATTAAATTAAATCAATATGCCGCTTGGGATAACCAGCGGGCATTTAAAGCCTTCGTAATCCATTAACTTTACTTTAATGTTGAACGCCTGGTGAATGTTGTCGCAATTGATCACCTCCAGAGGTGGCCCGAAAGCTACTGTTTCTCCGTTTTTAAGGATTAGGATCTGATCGGCATAACGGGATGCAAAGTTGATATCATGCAAAATGCTGATCACCGTATACCCCCTGTCGGCCATGTTGCGTGCCAGTTGCAATATTTGCTGCTGGTATAACAAATCGAGCCCGTTGGTAGGCTCATCCAAAAAGAGGAAGGCGTTTGGCCGGTCGTAGATCTGGGCGATAACCCTTGCCAGATGTACCCGCTGCTGCTCTCCGCCTGATAAGGTATTATAATCTCGCCCTGCTAAATGTGTTATACCGGTTTCATTCATCACTTTGTTTACCACTTCGATATCATTTGTTGATGGATGATTTTCAAAGTGAGGGTAACGCCCCATCAGCACCAATTCCTTAACCGTAAACATTACGCTTACTGTATTATGCTGGGTTAGTACCGACCGGAGTTGCGCCATTTCTTTGATGGAATACAAAACAAGATCCCTATCATTTAAGCTGATGCTACCAGAAGCTGCGTAGATTTCCCTGCAAAGCAGTTTTAGTAATGTGCTTTTTCCTGCGCCGTTGGCACCGATCACGGCCAGCATTTCTCCGGATGTTACCTCAAAACTAACGTTATTGAGTATCTGCTTTTTCCCCGCCGAATACGAAATATTTTGTACGCTTATCATAATTGCTGTTTTTTAAGCTGTGAAAAGATCATATAAATAAATACAGGCGAACCGCCAAGGGCGGTAACAATTCCTATAGGTAGTTCGGCGGGCGATACAATAGTACGGGATATTAAATCAGCCAGTGTTAAGGCTGCGGCTCCTAACAGGGCCGATCCTGGCAACACCAAACGGTTATCAGACCCAAAAGCCATCCGCAGGATATGAGGAATCACCAAGCCAATAAAGCTGATGATACCCGCCACGGCCACCGAAGCACCGACAGCCATTGTAGCCAGGATGATTACTGTTCTTTTTGTACGGTTAACACGGATACCCATATGCCCTGCCTGTACCTCACCCAAGGCAATAGCATTCAACGATTTGGCCATAAAAGGTAAACCAACGAGCGGGATAGCAATAAATGGCAGTACACTACTGAATGATACCCAACTGGCGCCGCCTAAACTGCCCAGGCTCCAGAAGGTAATGTTACGCAACTGTTCATCTGTTGAAAGGTAGGTGAGGAGCCCCGTAAAAGCGAAAGCGAGCGCATTGATAGCTATCCCGGTTAAAAGTAAAGCGGTTATCACCGTTTTTCCCTGGTGCATGGCCATGCGGTAAACCGTGAGGGTGGTAACAAAAGCCCCTATAAATGCAGCAACGGCCAATGCATAATAGCCGTAAATACTGCCAATGGTACTGAGCAGGTGACCGCCAAAAACAATCATCAATGCGGCAAACAAAGTTGCACCAGATGATATGCCAATCAACCCCGGCTCGGCCAGCGGGTTACGAAACAAACCCTGTAAGGATGCACCTGAAATTGCCAGCGCGGCGCCAATGATTACGCCCAGTAATACCCTTGGTAACCGCAGGCTGAACAATACAGCTGTTTGCTGCGAGCTGAATAAAACTTCCTTACTTAGGCCGAAATGGTAACTAAGGATAGACCAGAATTGTGGCAGACTGATATATACCGCACCTATGCAAACCGAAGCAATGATCACGGCTATCAAAAAAAGGGTTAACCCGGTTAGGATCAGTTGATGGTTTTTAAGCACTTTTATTTTAGTTTTTGTGATAATTGTGCCACAGCCTGCCCCAATCGCGGACCAAAACCGGTCAGCAGCTCACCATCCATGGTGATGAATTTTTTGTTTTTGCCTGCATTGGTTTGGCTTACGCCTTGTACATTGACTAAACCAGCTGCGCCACCTAAACTTTCCATACCGCTGCTAAATAATAATATCACATCCGGGTTGGCGGCTACAAGGGCTTCGGATGTTAATGGTTTATAATCATTGAACCCGGTTACAGCATTTTGTCCGCCTGCTAATTGAATGATCTTGGTTAAAGGTGTATTATCCCCGGCAACCATCATGGTACCGGTTCCCCGGGCGTAGATGAACAGTATTTTGGGTTTAGTAGCTGTTTTATTCACTTTGTTTGCTGCGGCCAGGTCGGTATCCAGTTTTTTGATCATGCCCGCGGCTTGCTGCTGCCCTCCAAATGAAGCGGCAACATCTTTAATTAATTTACGGGTGCCATCTGCCGAAAACTCCTGGGTAAATAAAACCAGTTTGATGCCCGCGGTTTTTAACTGAGCGGCCAATTCTGGTTTTATTTCGGTAGTTAAACCGGTCACCACATCAGGCTGCAGGGCAATAATGCCTTCAGCAGAGATATTGCGGTTGTGGCCTACCTTGGGTTTGCTTTTTAAGCTTTCGGGGTAGTTACTTGTTACATCGGTGCCAATAATATTATGCTCTAAACCTAAGCCCGCTAAAATTTCACTAACCGTACCATTAAGGGATATGATCTTTTGATTATCAGGTACATGTTCACTGGCTTTTGTGCCGGTGACAAACACTGCCAGCATCATTACTATGATTATTTTTTTCATCTTCAAAAATTTAAAAACAGTCCCCCTTTCGGGGGAGCATTCATTAACCAACTAAAAAACTATTTAAAACTTGTAGTGCCATCGCCTTGATACGCAAAACGGAAGGTATAAAAGCGTGATGCCGGCCTGGTTGCCAGGTCAGCAAACGTGGCAGTTGTTGTATTGGGGTTACCCTTATAGTAACTTATTATTTCAACCTTAGCATAGTTACCCGCTGATGTTTTTAGCACTATTATTTTACCCGGAACGGTAAGTATAGCATGCTGTGGCTCGGTGGTGGCTGTGTAGGTATACCATCCTGATATGGCAGGCGTACCTGAAGCATCCGATTTGTAATTGGCTGTTGGCGCTGTAGTTAAGGTTTCAAAAGTGCTGCTCACTATTTGGGCTTGTGTGGTTCCTGTACCGGATGTGCCACCGTTTATAAATATGCTCGTTCCTTTAAATTTTATATCCCATTTGGTTGACGCTGTATCGGCGCCGGTAATTTGCGCGCCGGTTGAAAGGCTGTAATAAGCAGCGGCTGTTGAGCCATCAAGATCGGCAACGGTTTTTGTGGTGAGCTTACTTACTGCGGGAGTGGGATCATCGCTGTTTTTACTGCAAGATGATGCCAGTAAAATGATAGCGCTGCTTAATGCCAATGATAAAGTTGTGAATTTGTTCATGTGTTCTATTGTTTGAATTATTATTTAATTTGTGTGTTATTTTTTATTGAAATTATAGGTTATGCCAGCGTAGATAAGCCTGCCCGGCAGGTTAAGGATAACCTGGGCATCTTTATAGTTCAGCAGGTTTTGCGCCGTAAGCTGCACCCTAAAGGCATCTTTGAGGAAGGGTTTGGATAGGGATGCGTTAACCAATACGTATCCTTTGGTATATTCATCATTGCGATTTACGATGCCGTTTCCGTCGGTATCCTTATAACCATACCGGCCGCGATAGATCGCCCTTATGGAAGCGTTGATGCCGGTTTTATCTTCCTGGTAGTTTACCTGGATATTATAGGTGTATTTGGACCGGCTAAGCAGGCCTCCGTAGTCGCTTCTTTTAATAACCTTAGTGAGGTTGGTTTCCGGATCTTTTGTAAAGACCTTGCCGGCGGCAATCTGGTCCAATACATCCTGATCGTAAGCTTCCAGGTATTGAAAGCCAGCTGCTACTTGCAGGGATTTAAATAACTGGTAACTCAGGTCGGTTTCTACGCCTTGCGTGTAAACCTTATTCAGGTTGAAGTAGGAAAATACAGATTGCCCATTGGTTTTGATAGCGATAGCCGCTGTTTCAATCAGGTTTGTAATATTGTTGCGGAAAAGATTGGCTGTCCAGTAGAGTTTACTTGTAGGTTTGTAGCGGTAACCTAAATTAAAAGCGGTGGAACTTTCGGCATTTAAACTTTTCAGCGTAGCGGGATCTATCAATATGGTTTCAATCTGCCCCGCCTGCTGTAAGCGCTGTATACCCGCACTTGCTTCTTCGTAACCAAAAACACTGTAACCAACTTCGGCATTGGTAAAGTTTAAATAAAGTTGGCGAAAGTCGGGCGCCTTATAGCCTTTTCCTGCCGATCCCAATACAGTGAACTTTGAACTAAGCGCATAGCTTGCCGCCAGCTTGGGGCTAAACTGTGATTTGTAAACGCTATGCACATCATACCTGCCACCGGCAATAATATCCAGTTTTTTTACCGGCAGCCAGTCGGCCTGGAAATAGCCATAGCCGGAAGTGAATGATTGTAATTTGGTGTATCGTGTAGCTTCAACCGTTTCATACTGGCCGCCTGCCCCGGCGGTTAGTTTCAGGTTATCCTTTACCGCGTAATCGTTCTGCAATTCGGCACGGTTAAAGGCCTGGTTAAAAAAGGTTTGGTCATATACCGATTTATCATTCTCATACCTTACATCCGAATTGGTTTTATAAGTAGACCGGTAGAGCTGCAAGGTGGAAAGCAGCTTATCCGTAAAGCGATGGGTGATAACAGGTGCTATATTAAAGTCTTTTTCGGTACCTGTACCCCCGGCATAACGGTTATCTACCAGGTATCTGCTATCCTGATCATTGGTATAATATCTTACCGAAAGTTTGATCGTCGTTTTGTCGTCTATTTTATAAGATGATTTACCATTCAGCGTATAACCAGCAAAAGGGGAAACCGTAGGCAGGCCAGACGAAGATTGTAACGTATAGCCACCACTGCTGTATCGGTTAGCAAAACCCGAAATGTAAAACCGATCATTCTTGTAGGCCGAATTTAACGTGAGGTCAGCCGTGTTGTTGGTGCCATACCGCGTGGCTACTCCTCCCGAAATGCCTTTAGCCGGATCGGCAGTTATGATATTCACAACACCAGCCATCGCTTCGCTGCCATACAGGGAAGATGTAGGGCCTTTTACAATTTCTATCCGGTCAATATTATTAGTGGTGATTCTGGAAAGCTCCAGGATACCTGTATTGCGGCCAATTAAAGGTAATCCGTCTATTAAGATCATTGTATAGGCCGGATCAAAACCCTGTATTTGTATGCCTTGTCCGTGCGGGTCATCTAAAATGGTCATGCCGGTTTGTTCTGCTAAAACTTCATTTAATCGTACCAAACCTTTTTTCTTTATTTCATCCGCAGTAATCCGTGTTATAGGTATAGGCACCTGTTGCAGGCTTTTGGGCGTGCGTGTGCCGGTAACTACTACTTCTTTCAACTGCTTAATATTTACAGTGTCCTTTTTTAATGTATCCCGCCTTTGCGCATCGGCCATATTGAAAGTAAATGGTATAGCTAAAACGTAAAGGATATATTTTATTTGCATTTATTTAGACTAATTAAAAATAATGATGCAAATTTGGACGATTTATAAATAGCATGATAACGCCAACGGGATTATAATAAACGCGATACGGATTAATGATGATCAGGATTACTTCGCCCTTAGCAGGCACATATAATTATACCCTAAGTGATCTTTGGGATTTAGGTACACATCAGGAATCGATATTTAACTATTCAGCCAATTGGGGCGATTTGAAGGTACAACCCGTAGTATTAACGGATATCATGATTTTTGATATTGATATCAGCTGTAAAGAAGATCTTGTAGTTACAGTAGAGATCAATTCGTTATGCCTGATGATGAACTTTACTTTATCCGGTAGGTCGCTGCCTGTAGCAGACGACCGTTTTATCTTTGAAGAGGGGCAACACCACAGCATTTTTTCTTCGGGTTATTCAAAATTCACGGTAGGTGTTCAGGATAATTTCAAGTTCGTTTGTATTTGTTTTTTGGAGGGAAGTTTAAAACGAATCGTGTCTGATGTAATTGCGCAACTCTCTGAAGTCTCGGAAATTGCCAGCCAACGACTTATCCTACTTCAGTCATGCAGGCCAACAACACCTCAAATGAGCGATATCATTCAGAGTATGATGTATTGTATCCATAAAAAAGGAAATCATCATATTTATTTTGAAGCAAAAGCGCTGGAGCTTCTTTTCCTGGAGCTGGACCAGCTTGAAACCCTTTCTATGCAATCATCAAATTTGTTTTTAAAGGAACATGACCTGGAGCGGATCCACCAGGCAAAAATGATAGTAGAGAAAAACTTACTAAATCCATGCTCATTGATAGAACTGGCGCATAAAGTAGGCCTGAATGATTTTAAATTGAAAAAAGGCTTCAGGGAAGTTTTAGGAACAACTGTTTTTGGCTATTTATATGATTTGCGGATGGAAAAAGCTAAAATGCTTTTAACCGGTGGCAGATCTGTACGTGAGGTTGCTTATGAAGTGGGATATAAAAATGCGCATCATTTTACAAAGGCATTCAAGAAAAAGTTTGGTTATTTGCCCAGTGGAATTAAAAAACTAACGGTGATTATGTTTTTTTCGATCGGGATATTTTGAATAGCGATGATTATTGTAACCTCCCAATCGATTGTGATTTTTTGCAAAATAGACTCAATCAACTTAAATCTTCCTGATGATATGTTTTTACAATAAAAATAAATTGCATATTTGTGTGCTTATAATTTAAGTTGAAAGCGTCCTGCCGCGTTTCAGTCAATAACCAATTAAAAAATGAAAGAAGATTTACTTAGGGGCAAATTCAAAACTTTTAAGCAATTGTTTTTATGCCATTCTAAAGTCTCGTCTTTTTCAGGTGATCTCAGGCACCTGAGGTTTATGCTTTGCAACTGATTTTAAGGCGGGATAAAATAGATGTTGAACTTAAGTAGCTATACCGATCCGGAATTAGTCAATCTACTCAAAAAAGATAACCATACAGCTGTTAATGAGATTTATAACAGGTATTGGAAGAAAATGCTCTTAATAGCCTGGAACCATAGTAACGATAAGACAGTAGCCAAAGATATTGTTCATGAAGTTTTTATTTCGCTTTGGGAGCGGCGTCATTTGGTTGATGTTTTAAACCTGCCGGCTTTTTTGGCTACTGCTGTTAAATTTAGTGTATATAAACATCAGCAAAGGGAAAGTAGGCGTTTAGAGCTGGCAAAACAGAACTATCAATTTAATGAGTTAATTGATGATGAAGAAAAGTTAGATGCCCGTTTTCTTCAGGAATATATTGACGGAATTGTAGAAGAAATGCCAGAAAAATGCCGCCTGGTATTTCGTTATAGCCGGGAAATGGGTTTAAAAAACAACGAAATAGCCGATAAAATAAATATTACCGAAAAGGGAGTGGAAGCAACTCTTACCCGCGCATTAAAGATCATCAGAGGTGAACTAAAAAATTACGGCCTCAGCATTTTAATCGCACTCCATACCATTTACATGCTGTTCAGGTAAATTATTCAGCTTCATAATTTTTTTTATTTTTTTTTATTGAACCATATAGGGTAACCCCATGCCTTATGGTACATGTATATACTAACACAATAACCAATTGGACCAGGAACATATTTACAGCTTAATCAAGAAATTCAGGGATAATACTGCCTCAGAAGCTGAGAAAGAAGAATTGTTAAATTGGTATCGCCAAAAGGCATATCAGGATGCCGAATTCCCCGAAAGCGAAGATAGTGTGGGCGATTTTATGCGCGCACGTCTTAATAGTCAACTTAAACCGGCCGGCAGAAATAAAAGAAACAGAACATGGCTGGCAGCGGCGGCTATTTTGATATTGCTCGGCGCGACAGGAGTTTTAATCTCAAGGTTTTCTGGCAAAGGAGGAAGTGACAATAACGCTTTATCGAAAACAAATGATGTTTCTCCTGGCGGCAATAAGGCAATATTAACCTTAGCCGATGGTTCAAAAATATCTTTAAACGATGCCGGTAATGGAAAAATTGCCAGTCAAAGCGGTATCAGGGTAACACAGGCGGCAAATGGCCAGCTTATTTATACGATTAAAGAGCCCGTAAAATCTAATGTAGATTCTGATCAGACAAATAATGCCACGATAGCCTATAACACCATTGAAACCCCGAAAGGTGGGCAATACCAGGTGATTTTGCCCGATGGATCAAAAGTATGGCTCAACGCATTTTCCTCAATTAAATTTCCGTTAAGCTTTGCTGCGGCAAAGGAGCGCCGGGTTGAATTAAAAGGGGAGGCGTATTTTGAAGTTGTTCATGATCAAAAATCTCCTTTTAAAGTACAAACTGAAATGCAGGAGGTAGAGGATTTAGGAACGCATTTTAATATCAACGCCTATGCCGATGAGGCAAGCACAAAAACCAGCCTGTTACAGGGTAAGGTTCGTGTAACTGCCGGTAGTAAAAGCACTCTGCTTGTTCCCGGCCAGCAGGCCACATTAACCAACGACTTTAAAATCTCTAAAGTAAATACAGAAGAAGTTATCGCCTGGAAGAATGGCTATTTCAACTTTGATGACGAACGACTGGAAAATGTGATGAAAAGTATTGCCCGATGGTATGATGTAAAGGTTATTTATCAGGACGAAAGTTTAAAGAACGAAACCTTTGGCGCGGTAACCACCCGTTTTGCCAATATTTCAACGCTTCTTAAAATAATGGAACAAACCGGTGATGCTCATTTCAGCATTGAAGGTTCAACCATTAAAATAAGCAAGTCAAGACCATCCCCCTCAATTAAGAATAATAAACCAACCAATTAAACCCAATTTAAATATGAGAAATACAAATATTCCCCCTTAATGTAAGATCAAAAAAAGGTTTATAAAGCAGAACAGGAGCACTCGCGATGCCCCTGCTCAATGGCTTTGTTTAAACCGGAATGCAATTGTCATAACATTTCTTACTTAAAACAGCCTTAACAAATGTATAAAAATTTTACTACAAACATTTGTACGCCTTCGGGCTACGCCAAGAAATTTCTGTTCATCATGAAGATTACCACATTTATCCTCTTTCTTGCCTTTATGCAAGCAAGCGCGGCGGTTTTTTCTCAAAAAATCACTTATAAGGAAAATGATGTCTCTTTAAAAAAGGTGTTCACAGAAATTAACAAACAAACAGGATACAATATTTTCTGGTCGCCAAAAAGCATTAAAAATGCACATAAGTTAGATGTGGATTTTCAAAACACATCACTTGAAGATGCACTTAAAATTTGCTTAACCAACCAACAACTTACCTATACCATTGAAGGTAAATCGGTAATTATTAAAAATGCATCAGTAAATAACACCAATGACCCTATAACTTCTATAATGGCAGATATTACCATTACCGGAACAGTAAGGGATAATAAAGGGGCAACCTTGCCTGGGGTGAGTATTTCCGTGGTAGACAATCTTAAAGTTGGTACGGTTACTGATAATAATGGTAAGTTCATTTTAGATGTAAAGAATGGTGCCACTATCAGGGTATCATTTGTAGGCTTTGTTTCACAGACTTTCACTATCAGTCCCGATAATAAGCTGTTTAATATTGTTTTAGTTGAAGATGTAAAACAAGCCGAGGAAGTAGTGATTACCGCTTACGGTAAAAAAGAGAGAAAAGAAGCCATAGTAGGCTCTGTTACATCGGTAAAGCCGGGCGAACTAAAGATACCGGCGAGCAATTTAACTAATGCGTTGGCCGGGCAGGCCGCAGGTATTATCGCATTCCAGGGGAATGGCCAGCCGGGGCAGGATAATTCCACTTTCTTTATCCGTGGTGTTACTACTTTCGGTTATAAGGTTGATCCGCTTATTCTGATCGATAATATCGAGCTTACTACCAATGACCTTGCACGTTTGCAGGTTGATGATATTGCAAGCTTTTCTATATTGAAAGATGCAAGCGCGACAGCATTATATGGCGCCAGGGGAGCAAATGGTGTTATATTGGTTAGCACCAAGCAAGGTAAAATAGGGGCACCGCTCATTAGCTTCCGCGTAGAAAATTCCATATCTCAAAATACCCAATCACTGCAGATTGCCGATCCTATTACTTACATGAATTTGTATAATGAGGCCACGCTATCCAGAGATCCTTTATTGCCTGTACGTTTTAACCAGGATAAGATCATCAACACGCAAAATACCATAAACAAAACCCCTGGTTATAACCAATACGTTTATCCTGCGGTTGATTGGTTAAACTTATTAGTAAAGCCCCGGACATCGACGCAAAGAGGAAATTTGAGTGTAAGTGGAGGCACCCCGTTTGCCCGCTATTATGTTGGCGGATCATACAACCTTGATCATGGGAACTTAAAGCAGGATTTGGCAAATAATAATGATAACAACGTTAAGTTTCAAAATTACCAGCTGCGTTCAAATGTAAACCTCAATCTTACCAAAACAACGGAGGCTATTCTTCGCTTTTCCGGAACTTTTAGTGAATACTCAGGACCTCAAACCACCAGCGGTTCATTCAGTTCGGATGTTTACAAGCTGGCGTTACATGTAAGTCCGGTTGATTTTGCCGCCTACTATCCCGCCGATTCGGCTAACAGGGGAACCCAGCACATTTTATTTGGTAAACCAACCGATATTGGCGTACCGGCTACCAACCCTTATGCCGAGCTGCTGAGGGGGCATAAAACATCCTCGGAATCAAGGGTATTGGCGCAAATAGAATTAAACCAAAATCTGAACTTTATTACCAGTGGGTTAAACTTTCATGGTATATTCAGTACCAACCGGTATTCATACTTTGATGCCAGTTATCTGTACAAACCATTTTACTATAACATAGCCAGTTACGATAAAAGTCATGATACCTATACTTTAAACTGGCTTAACCCCAAACCGGGTGATGCTCTTGAATACCTCCAATATTATGGCGGAACGCCGGTAATAAGCAACCAGGTGTATTTGCAGGGAAATTTGGATTATAGCAAGCAATTGGATAGCCACAATATTTCGGCAACCCTGGTTTGGACACGACAACAAACCGTATACTCCAATGCGGGCAGTCTTATCAATGCGCTCCCTCATCGTAATCTTGGGCTTGCCGGTAGGGCAGGTTATAATTACCTGAGCAAATATTTCCTTGAGTTTAACTTTGGTTACAACGGTTCGGAGCGGTTTTCTGCCGAACACAGGTATGGTTTTTTCCCAACCATTGGTGCGGGCTGGCTGGTATCCGAAGAAAAATTCTTTGAGCCATTCAGGAACTTTTTTGATAGGATGAAAATACGGGCAAGCTATGGCCTGGTGGGTAATGATGCCATTAGCGATCGTCGTTTCTTCTATGCTTCTGACGTAAACCTTGATGCCGGCGGGTATGCGGTTTTTGGAACAAACGCGGCCTACGCGCACGGTGGTGTAAGCATCAACAACTACCCCGATCCTAATGTAACATGGGAAACATCCAAACAGGCCAACATTGCATTGGAGTTAACCATGTTTAAAAATTTAAATATTACGGCCGAGTTTTATAACTACAACAGGTATAACATACTGCAGCAGCGATCTTATATCCCAACAACTTCTGGTTTGGAAGCGCCTATATATGCCAACTTAGGTAAAGCCAATTCAAAGGGTATTGACCTATCCATGGATTATAAGCAAAATATTAACAAATCATGGACGATATCCGGTCGGGGCAATTTAACCCTTGCAACAGACAAGTATACTTATTACGAAGAGCCAAACTATCCTGAAGCATACAGGCATTTTGTAGGGCAGCCTATCCGCGAAGGATATGGGCTTATTGCCGATAGGTTGTTTGTGGATGATGCTGAGGCGCAAAGTTCGCCTACGCAAATATTTTCAGCCGGCGGCAAAGCTCCAAGAGGTGGTGATATCAAATACCATGATCTTAACGGCGATGGTATTATTGACAACCGCGATCAAACCTTTCTTGGTTATCCTCAGGTTCCAGAAATTGTATATGGTTACGGACTATCTGTACAATATAAAAACTTTGACTTATCCGCTTTTTTCCAGGGACAGGCAAGGGTATCATTTTTTATAGACCCCAACCAGGTTAGTCCGTTTGTGCCAAGCCAGGAAGCCTATGTATACGGTAATACGCAATTGGTAAAACAATTTGCGGATGATCATTGGTCAGAAGGTAACCAGAACCTGTATGCAACATACCCAAGGTTAGGAACAACCAGGAGCGACATTGAAAATAACCTGCAGGCCAGTACGTGGTGGCTGCGCGATGGGTCTTTTATGCGGCTTAAATCGGCAGAAGTGGGCTTTTCTTTACCTGCATCAGTATCAAAAGCATTGGGTATAAAAAGCTTAAGGGTTTACTTCAACGGTTTAAACCTCATTACATGGAGCTCATTTAAACTATGGGACCCCGAACTTGGTGGTAACGGTTTTAACTATCCGATACAAAAAGTATACAATATTGGTGTAAATGTTAATTTATAAAATGAACATGATTATGAAATTTAATTATAGATATTTCTGCCTTTTAGTATTGATGTTATCAGGCACTTCCTGTAAAAAATACCTTGATGTGGTGCCGCCGAATGTGGGTACAATTGATTACGCTTTCAGAAGCAGAAATGAGGCCGAAAATTATCTTTTTACCTGTTATTCGGCATTGCAGCAGCAACTTAATGATTTGAACAGAAGCCCTGGTAATACCACATCTTCCGAAATTATTTTTCCGCTTAACCTGCCAAGCAACCCGATTGATATCACTGGTTATACCTTAATAACCGGTACGCAAAACGTAGGCAACCCCGGGTTGAATTTCTGGGATGGCTCTGGCAATGGTACAGCACTATTTCAGGCTATCAGGAAATGTAACACCATGCTGGAGAACATTGATAAGCCTTTGGACCTTACTGCGGCAGAAAAGAAAAGATGGATTGCGGAAACAAAATTCCTCAAAGCTTATTACAATTATAGCCTTTTCAGGCTGTATGGCCCCATTCCGCTTATTGATGTGAATTTGCCTGTTGAAGCGTCAACTGCCCAGGTTAAGTACAAGCGTCAGTCTGTTGATGAGGTGGTGAATTATATAATTGCACTATTTGATCAGGCCATTCCCGATCTTCCTTTGACGATTGAAAACCCGGCGAAAGAACTTGGAAGGATAACCAAACCGGCGGCTGAAGCCATTAAAGCCGAGGTATTGATGACTGCTGCCAGTCCACTTTTTAATGGCAATCCCGATTATGCTAACTTTAAGGATAAAAGTGGCAAGGCATTGTTCCCGGCCGCTTATGATGCCACAAAATGGCAAAAGGCACTTGATGCCTGTAAAACAGCTATAGCCGATTGCCAGGCAGCCGGCCTGCATTTGAATACCAACTTTATACCTGCGGGCGGAGTTACCAATCTCCCGGATTCTTTAAAAAGGGTATTGACCTTTCAGAATGCGCTCACGGAGAAATGGGATACGAACCCCGAACTAATTTATGCCCTAAGTAACGACTGGCATGGGCAGGAATATTGTATCCCCAGGTTAACACAAAAGGCTAATCAAAATGAGGGGCAAAATCCGGCTTATTTTGCTGTGCCAATTTCTACAACCGAACTCTTTTACACCAACAAGGGAGTTCCCATTGATGAAGATAAAACCTGGGATTATGCCAACCGTAACCAGTTAAGAACAGGCGATGCGGCCAATTTCTTTTATATAAAACAAGGATATCAAACTATAAAAGCCCATTTTGATCGTGAGCCAAGATTTTATGGCAGCATAGGCTTTGATGGCGGCATTTGGTTTGGCGATGGTGTTTTAGATGCCAAACAAGCCCGTTTTGTACCAGCCAGGGGGATAACCGCAGTTGCTGGGCCCAAGAACCCGCAAAAAACAAATATTACAGGCTACTGGCCCAAAAAGCTCGCCAATTATCTTACGGTGTATGATGATGGTTTTAACTGGGTAACCTATTCAATGCCTGTAATGCGTATGGGAGGCTTGTACCTGTTATATGCAGAAGCATTGAATGAAGTAAACGGACCTACATCAGAAGCCATATCATATGTTGACCAGGTACGTGCACGGGCGGGTTTAGATGGTGTAGTTAGCTCATGGGCAAATTATTCTAAAACTCCCTCAAAACCTGCATCTAAAGAAGGCTTAAGAGCAATTATTCACCAGGAAAGAAGAATAGAGCTTTGTTTTGAAGGACAGAGCGGCTGGGACTTACGCCGGTGGAAAGAGCTTCAATCTGTTTTAAGCGCGCCGTTAAGAGGCTGGAGCATACAGGAAGATCAGGCGATCAATTATTATCGTGCCCGCAATGTGGAAATACCTGTTTTTAATACCAGGGATTACCTGTGGCCAATTTCAAGTACTGCTCTTGTGGTAAATGATAACCTGGTGCAAAATCCTTTCTGGTAGAGCCGGGTGTATGTTTTCAAATAGTATAAATCATTAAAAAGAAAATCATGAGCGATATTAATATAAAGCATATATACATTTTTTGTTGTGTGCTTATGCTTTCGGCAACATGTTTGGTTTCGTGTAAAAAGAGCGATAACTATAAAGTTCCCGGAACAACAGATAAGACAAAGCCCGGCATTGTTACCAATGTTAAGGTGAAGAATTTTAAAGGCGGAGCGGTTTTAACTTATGCTTTGCCGGCTAATGATAACCTGTTATATGTAGTTGCCGATTATAAGATTAACGGTAAGGTGGCCAGGCAAACCAAATCAAGTTTTTTCCTGGATACCATCAGGGTAGACGGTTTTCAATTCAGTAAGGAATATACGGTTACATTGCATGCGGTAACCCGGGCCAACATACAATCAGATCCTGTTACTGTCACCGTTCATCCGGATACGCCATATTATCAGTCAATCCGTAAATCATTGAAGCTTGCAGCAGATTTTGGAGGTATCAATATCCAGGCCTTTAATCGCGACAAAAGATCGGTAGGGATTAACTTGGTGACTATAGACCCGGTAGATAACAAATTTGTGATCAGCGATCAGCACTTTACATTTTCGGATACTATTAACTATGCGGTAAGGGGATATTCTACAAATCCAACAAAATTTGGCGTGTACGTAACAGATCAGTTTGGCAATGTTTCTGATACTTCAATAGTTACCCTTACGCCATTATATGAAGAACTGCTGGATAAGAAAAAGTTTTTTACCTACCCCATGTTTAGTGATGGTTACATTGGCTACGGTGGCATACTGCCATATTTATGGGATGGCTTAATAAAAGAAGGTCCGGGCTCTTCGCCATGGCAAACTACTGTAGGCGCCACTTACAAAAGGTCGCAAGGCACTTTTGGGGTAGGGCGAACCTATAAACTGAGCCACTTTGTAATGTGGACAAGAGGTTACGGTTACGCAAACGCCAAAGTTTTCACCATATGGGGCTCAAATAAGGATAATCCCCAGGATGCAGAAACAGTTAAAGGCAATAAACCCGGCGCGGTAATAGGCGATTGGACTGTTTTAGGCACTTATCGCTTCCCTGATCCGCCATCAGGTCTTCCACAAGGGCAAACTAACGATGCTGACCAGGCATTTATTGACAAGGGAGTAAGTTTTGATGTGCCCTTCAGCGCTCCAAGTGTGAAATACATCCGGGTTGTTGTAGACGAAACCTGGTTTGGCCTTGAATATACCTATATGCAGGAATTATCTTTTTATGGAATTCCACAGTAATTTTTAAACCAGAATAGACATGAAGATCAGTTTTAAAAATATAATATGGTTGCTTTTACCGGTAATCATATCGGGGTGCTCAAAAAAGAATGAGAATTATAAAGCCCTTATAAAAGATGGTGAAATCCATTATCCCGGGGTAATTGCCAATACAAAATACCGGGCCGGAAATTTACGTACCATGCTGTTATGGAACCCCAGCCCCGATCCTAAAATTGCCAAATATGTAGTTTATTGGAACAATAAGCAGGATTCACTTACAGTTTCGGCAACAAGCCATGATCCTTTAGATACCGTTAAAACACTGGTTTCTAATTTAAAGGAGGGTACTTATAATTTCAACGTGTATTCTATAGATAGCGAAGGCCATGTTTCCATATCTACCAGTATAAATGGGGTAAGGGTGTACGGGCCTATTTACCTCAGCGGGATTTTTAACAGGGGATATAATGCTGATACCCCTTTTCTTGTAAATCCTTTAGCTGGCTCTGTTAAGCTAAAATTCAATGCACCGGATTCTATCAATTTGAAAACAGTTATCAAATATATTAGCAATGCCGGGAAGACTAACACGGTGATATTAAAGCCGGATAGCAATACCATAACACTGAACGATTTTAAGTTTGGAACCGATATTACGTACCAGTCAAGTTACTTTCCGCTTAAAGGCGCAATAGATACATTTACGGTAGCCAATGCCGGTACTTATCCATTTGTAAGACTTTACGGGGATGTATCAAGCGCTTACATTAAAAATCCGGGTTATCCTTTTATTAGGGGCGATAACGGTCGTAACAAATGGGGAACACCCAAAGACTGGCAGTGGACGCCTAACGTTGTAAATCAAACCAACAACGGTAACGGTGGTGGATGGTCCAGCGACTATGGCGGCGTTGTACACGTTGAAGCTAAAGATTATAGTGGCGATCCTGTTGTTAACGGCAAAGTTTATCAAAGTTTCACCATACTGCCGGGAAGTTATGAACTTGATTTTTCAACTGCGGGCTATGGCGGTACTATAGACGCGAACGAAATGGTTGCTTTGGGATCAACATTGCCTGATATTGATAAATTAAAAGGTAACGCCAACGTGCTTGCCATATTTAACGGAAATCAAAACAACTTAGGCGGCAAACACACGCTTTCATTTACAATTACGCAAAAAACTACCATTTGCATAGGCTGGGTTATAACAACCGGCTCATATACTTATATGCAGTTTACCGGAGTAGCCTTGCGCATTTTATAATATATCAGCTTAATATCTATTTGTATTCATAATCCTTCAGTATGTAACAGTATTGAAGGGTTATATAATGAATATCAGTTTCAAGTTTCTTATGAAACAAACCCTAACTATGATTAAATCTTACCAGTATTATTCAAAACTCGTAGCCATCATATTGATGGTTATAGGGAGTTGCCAAAAACTAATTGCCCAATCCAATATTGTTTATCTTAATAGTTCAAAAGACCGGTTATGGAAAGTAAAACCCCAGGCCGATGCTGCGGGTGATGAAGACAAAATAAAATCAGTTGGTTATAATACCGATAACTGGGTTCCGGCCATAGTGCCGGGAACTACCTTTGCTTCATATGTAGCTGCCGGGTTAGAGAAAGACCCCAATTTTGGCGACAATATTTACAAAGTTGATAAAGCTAAATACGACCGCAACTTTTGGTACCGTACCGAATTTAAAATACCGGCTACTTATTCTAAAAAAAATATCTGGCTAAATTTTAAAGGCGTAAACCGCAAGGCGGATATTTACCTGAACGGAACACTGATTGGCAGCCTTGACGGTTTTATGCAACGCGGGCAGTATGACATCAGCGGGTTGGTAAAAGGCAATGAAAAAAATGTGCTGGCGGTATTAGTTTATCTGCCAAAACAACCATTGGCAAATGTGGGTAGTCCCAACTATGTTTCAAGCGCGGGCTGGGATTGGATGCCTTACGTCCCCGGACTAAATTCCGGGATCACTGATAATGTTTACCTGAGCAATACAGGTGACGTAACAATCAAAGACCCATGGATCCAGGCCAAGTTACCAACCAATGCCCGGGCCGACTTGTCAATCGCTTTAGAGGTTAACAACAATGCGGCTACCTCACAGGCTGCAATCATCAAAGGTGTGATTACGCCCGGCAATATTGAATTTTCAAAAAAGGTATATATTGATGCCCATGGAACCACAGATGTTAAGTTGAACAAACGCGATTTTGAGCAACTGATGATCAACAGTCCTAAACTGTGGTGGCCAAACGGCTATGGTGAGCCTAACCTATACAATTGCAAACTGAGCGTATCAGTCGGCGATGAGGTTTCTGATCTGCAGAACATCAAATTCGGGATAAAAAGATATAGTTATGATACCCTGGGCCACGTATTGCACCTGGCCATTAATGGTGTTAAAGTATTTATTAAAGGTGGCGACTGGGGCATGTCAGAGTATATGCTGCGCTGCCGTGGCGCTGCGTATGATACCCGGGTGAGGCTGCACAAAGAAATGAATTTTAACATGATCCGTAACTGGATAGGTTCTGTTACAGACGAAGAGTTTTACGATGCCTGCGATAAATACGGTATCATGGTATGGGATGATTTTTGGCTGAACGCCAATCCAAACCTGCCGGCCGACATCAATGTGTTTAATGCCAATGCCATTGAGAAAATAAAACGTTTCCGCAATCATCCGGCCATCGCTGTATGGTGTGCAGAAAATGAAGCCTGGCCCGAAGCCCCGCTAAGTAATTGGCTTAAGGAAGATCTGGCCACGTTTGACGGCGGCGACCGCTACTACCAGCCCAATTCGCACGCCGAAAACCTGACAGGCAGCGGTCCCTGGGCAAGTAAAGATCCACGGTATTATTTCACAGCTTACCCAACTGGGCTCGGTGGCAATAAAGGCTGGGGCTTACGTACCGAACTGGGTACCGCCGTTTTTACCAACTTTGACAGCTTTAAAAAATTTATGCCGAAGGATAAATGGTGGCCACGCAATGAAATGTGGAATCAGCACTTTTTCGGCCCGCTGGCTTTTAATGCCGGTCCGGATCAGTATGATGAAAGCGTAAACAGCTATGGCGCGCCAAAGGGTATTGAAGATTATTGCCGCAAGGCCCAGTTTGTAAACATCGAAACTAATAAAGCCATGTTTGAGGGCTGGCAGGATGCTATGGGCGAGGATGCTTCGGGACTGATGACCTGGATGAGTCAATCGGCATACCCATCAATGGTATGGCAAACTTATGATTATTACTTTGACCTTACCGGTGCTTTCTGGGGAGCTAAAAAGGCCTGTGAGCCATTGCACATCCAGTGGAACCCGGTAACCAACGCCATCAAGATCATCAATACTACCCGTGCCGATGTGGAAGGTTTAACCGCTACGGCAGATGTATACAACCTGGATGGACAACTCGTTAAACAATATAGTATTTCAAAAACAGCAGATGCACCGGCTAATAGTGCCGGAGAAGTTTTTGATATCAAATTTAATCCCTATAAAGCCGATCTGGCTAAAGGAAAAAAAGTGTATGCTTCATCATCAACCAATGGTGATGCCGGAGCGGTTAATGATGGCAACATCAGCACCCGCTGGGCCAGCGAATACAGGGATGGCGAGTGGATCACTATCGATTTGGGTAAGGATGAAGTAGTGAACGGTGTTGGTCTTACCTGGGAAGATGCCTATGCCAAAGCATTCAAAATCCAGGTATCCACTGATGGCAACCACTGGCGTGATGTATACAGCACCGATGATGGACGACAGGGAGAGCAAAAGATCATGTTCCCGGAGGTAACCGCGAGGTATGTAAGAATGCAGGGGGTAGAAAGGGCTACTTACTGGGGGTATTCGCTTTACAATTTTGAAGTTTACCAGGGCGATGTAGCCAGCGAAGGGTTATCGGGTGTACATTTCATCAAGCTAAAACTAACGGACAAAGCAGGCAAACTGGTATCAGATAACTTTTACTGGAGAGGAAATAAGCGCAAGGATTATACTGCTTTAAACACGCTACCTAAAGTGGATTTAAAGGTTACCTATAAAACGGTTAAGGCCGATGGCAAATGCTTCATTACGGCCCAGGTTACCAACCCTGCATCATCAAAGGCAGTAGCATTTGGGGTTAGGGTGCAAGCCCTAAGGGCGTCAAACGGGGAGCAGATATTACCGGCTATTGCGAATGATAATTATTTCAGCCTGATGCCGGGCGAAACCAAAACTGTGAAAATTGAATTTGACGCCGATGTTTTGGGCGATGATAGTATTAAGCTTACCGCCGATCCTTATAATAACAATATAAACCGCTAAGTATTTTAACTAATTGATATACGATGGGGCAATTAGCCTCATCGTACATCTTTCTAAATGTTGATTTATAATATAGATAGTATGAAGAAGTTTTTTTGGGGTTTTACATCCATTGTTTTGATAACAACAGCATCTTTTGGTGCTGTGAATAAAGATCCCGACAAGCCCCTATACAAGGAAAAAAATGCGGCCATTAAAGATCGTGTGGAAGATTTGTTGAAAAGGATGACCTTAAAGGAAAAGATAGCGCAGTTGCAAAACAGGGCTTCGGGTAAATCTGATGAGATTGACAATATTTTTAAAGGTGAAAGTTATGGGTGTACTCATGAAATGAACATGAGCGCGACGGATTGTGCAGAGATGTATCAGAAACTGCAAGCTTATATGCTTACAAAAACACGGTTGGGTATCCCTATCCTCACCGCTGCCGAGGGGATTGAAGGGATACTGCAAAACAATTGCACTTTGTTTCCGCAGGCTTTGGCACAGGGCAGCACGTTTAATCCAGCGTTGATTGGCAGGATGACAGCTGCCGCAGGCGAGGAGGCAAAGGTGATAGGGATACATCAAATTCTATCTCCTGTACTTGATATTGCCCGTGAGCTCCGCTGGGGCAGGGTAGAGGAAACTTTTGGAGAGGATCCTTACCTTATAGCCCAAATGGGTGTAGCTTTTGTTAATGGCTACCAAAAATATAATATCACTTGTACCCCTAAGCACTTTATGGCCCACGGCTCTCCTTCGGGCGGGCTGAATTGTGCTAATGTGAGCGGCGGCGAACGCGAATTGAGAAGTTTATATATGTACCCTTTTAAAAGGGTGATTGCCGAAACTAATCCGTGGTCCTTAATGTCGTGCTACAGTTCATATGATGGGGTGGCACTATCAGGGTCACATTACTACATGACTGATATTTTACGTGCCGAATTGGGCTTTAAAGGCTATGTATATTCGGACTGGGGTTCAGTTGACCGCTTGCAAACCTTTCACCATGCAGTGGATACACAGGAAGACGCCGCGAAGATGTCTTTAATAGCTGGTGTAGACCTTGATGTCGATGGTGCTTACGGAACACTGGAAAAAATGGTTGGGAACGGTAAGCTCGATCTGAAATTTATTGACCAGGCCGTACGCAGGGTGCTAGCCGCTAAATTTACGCTCGGCCTGTTTGATAACCCATATGGCGATCCGGCTAAAGTGGGTAAAGTAGTACGCAACGCGGATCATATAGCGCTAAGTAAAGAAGTGGCCGATGAAAGCGCTGTTTTACTTAAAAATAACAACAATATTCTCCCTTTAAATTTATCAAAATTACAATCGATTGCAGTGGTTGGCCCCAATATTGATCAAACTGTATTTGGAGATTACGCATGGACAAATCGGGACACTAAAGAAGGGGTTAGCTTATTGCAGGGCCTTAAAGAGGTTATTGGAGATAAAATTGTATTACGCCATGCGGAAGGCTGTGATTGCAAAACAAGGCTGGTATTCCTGAGGCTGTTAAAGCAGCCGAAGCGAGTGATTTGGTTATTGTTGCCATTGGTACGCGTAGTACATTCCTGGGGCGCAGTCCTCAAAATTCCACAGCGGGGGAAGGGTTTGATCTTTCCTCACTTGAACTACCGGGTGTCCAGGAAGATTTATTAAAAGCAATTAAGGCCACTGGTAAACCTATGGTTGTGGTATTTATTGCGGGCAAGCCATTGGCCATGCCCTGGGTAAAAGATAATGCCGATGCGGTGCTTGTTCAATGGTATGGTGGCGAAAAACAAGGCAGAACACTGGCAGATATTCTTACAGGTTCAATAAATCCTTCGGGGCGGTTAAATGTTTCATTTCCCCGTAGTACAGGCAACAGCCCCAGTTATTATAATCACTTCATAACTGACCGGAATGAACCTTTTGATCGTCCCGGTAGCCCTGAAGAGCCGAAAGGGCATTATATTTTTGATAAACCAGACCCGCTTTGGGATTTCGGCTATGGTTTAAGCTACACTACATTCAAATACCAGAGTTGTAGCTTAAAAGATTCCGTTTTTAGCCCGACAGGTACGATTAAAGTTGATGTGGAAATTGAAAATACGGGCGTTCGGCATGGTAAAGAAGTTGTGCAGCTTTATGTGAGGGATAAGGTGAGTTCTGTTGCTACCCCAGTGCAACAACTTAAGGCATTCAAAAAAGAACTCATCAAAGCCGGCAAGCGGACAAAAATAACGCTTGAAGTTCCTGTTTCAGAATTAGGCTTATATAATGATAAAATGCAATACGTGGTTGAGCCTGGCGAATTTGATATCCAGGTGGGTAGTGCTGCAGATAACATATACTTTCATAAAACCATCACTGTAAAATAATCAAAAATAACCTGATGTTGATTTCCTTAAAACTATATTTAATTACAGCCTTAACTTTTTTAATCCTGCTGTTTAACGGGCTAACTACCTGTGCCCAAAAAAAATCGGCAAAGGCTGGCGCCTGGGGCGATCAGTTAAACGGTACTTTTAAAAACCCGATACTTAATGCCGACTACTCCGACCCAGATGTGATCAGGGTTGGCGATAACTTTTACATGGTTTGTTCAGATTTTCATTTTATGGGGATGCCAGTTTTAATGTCAAAAGACCTGGTGAACTGGACTATTGTAGGTCGGGTTTACGATAGGCTGGATATTGATGATAAGTATAACACGATGGATAAATACGGCAGCGGCAGCTGGGCGCCATCAATCCGCTACCATGAGGGTAAGTTTTATGTTTATTTCTGTACGCCAGACGAAGGCTTGTACATGAGTACCGCTACAGATCCAGCGGGTAAATGGGCTCCTTTGCACGAAGTCAAAAGAACAGGTGGGTGGGAAGATCCCTGCCCGTTTTGGGATAGCGATGGACAGGCTTACCTTGGGCATAGCAAGCTGGGCGCCGGCCCGATTATTATGCATAAAATGACCGCCGATGGCAAACAGTTGCTTGATGAGGGTAAAACTGTTTATGAAGGCCCAACATCAGAAGGTACCAAGATTTACAAGCGAAGCGGTTATTATTATATTATTATTCCTGAGGGAGGTGTGGGCACCGGGTACGAAACCGCTTTGCGGTCAAAAAACATCTATGGTCCATATGAAAGAAAGATTGTATTGGAGCAGGGCAAAACCGGGATAAATGGCCCGCATCAGGGAGGCCTGATAGAATTAAGATCGGGCGAGTCATGGTTTATACACTTCCAGGGTTTGGGTGCCTTAGGCAGGGTTTGTCACCTTGAACCGGTTAAATGGGTTGACGATTGGCCTTTAATGGGTATAGACAATAACAAAAACGGTGTAGGTGAACCAGTAAGCATATATCCCAAACCCAATACTGGTAAGCAAGCAATAATAAGTGCCCCACAAACGTCCGATGAATTCAATAGCAATAAACTGGGGCTGCAATGGCAGTGGAATCATAATCCGGTTAACAACAAATGGTCGGTTAACCACCCTAAGGGTTTTCTATCGCTTTTGGCAATGAAAGCGGGTGATAACAAGCATGCTAAAAATACGCTTACCCAAAAGCTAATGGGTAAATCAGGCAAGATAACTACCCTGCTGAAATTAGACGAGATGGCTGTTGGTCAAAAGGCTGGGCTATGTTTATTAGGAGGAAATATACAGGAGATAGGTTTGATGAAAACAGATAGTACTGTGAATATTTACGCAGATAATAATGGGAAAATAACTATGGGCGCAATTATTAAACAAAACCATGTTTATTTACGGGTGATTATTGATTTATATACAAAGCACACATTTTTGCAATACAGTACAGATGGTAAAGTTTTTACCCGGTTAGGCGATGAATGCAGTTTGTCTGATTACAATTATTGGAAAGCGGTAAGGCCTGGATTGTTTTCTTACAACATGGTTCAGGATTTAGGTGATGCGAAGTTTGATTGGTTTCATTATGAATACGATGGCCCCAATGGAGGGCTGTAATGTACAGCATTGTACGTCAATAGGCTACTGAACAAAGCAACCATGTTTAGCTCAACAAATTGGATTGTTTCCAGGTCTCTAACTTTTAAGGAAAGTTAGGGATCTGGAAACTCCTGTAATAAGGTTGTATCAGTTCAAATACTCACGCTGGTATTTATTTCTGTAATCAATAGGCGAGAGGCCCGTTATTCGTTTAAATGTGGTACGAAAAGCTTTATTATCAGTATAACCCACATTATACATCACTTCGTTCACATTATCGCGGGATGTTTCCAGGCTTACTTTTGCTGCTTCGATCTTTACCCGCTGAATATATTCAGCAACAGTATTGGCTGTGGCTTTTTTAAAGCGGCGTTCCAGGTTTCTTCTCCCTAAAGCAAACATGGATGCCAGTTGTTCTACACTTATTTTTTCCTGGTAATTCTTTTCAATAAATTCCTGTGCCTTTTTTATGGGATCATCCGCATGATCTTTTTGTCCCTGGAAAATTATAAATGATGACTGGCTGGTACGTTCCATTTCAATGGCGAAAACTTTGGAGCTCAAAATAGCCATGTCTCTACCGGCAAATTTCTCTATCAGGTATAAAATAAGATTGAGATAGGAGAAGGCCCCACCACTGGAATAAATGCCTTGTTCGTCGGTAATTATCTTTTCAGTAACCAGGTTAACATCCGGGAACATTGTTCTGAATTGATTAGCGGCCATCCAATGAGTAGCGCACCTTTTGCCCTTCAATAAGCCGGTTGAAGCCAATAGGAATGCCCCCATGCACAGGCTGGCCACCTCGGCGCCATTGTTATATTGCTCAATTATCCATGGAATAAAGGCTTTGTTATTTTCAATTGCCGCAGTTATTTCTCCATCAAGAGCAGGGATGATGATGAGGTTGGTTTCCTTTACGTCTCCAAATAAAACATCGGCATTGGCTGTAAAGCAGCCACCGCTAACAGGTGTTTCTTTTTCCAGGCCAACCAATTCAACCTTAAAAATAGGATCTTTGCCCATTGCCAGGAAAAATTGGTTTACTTGTGTAAATAACTGTCGCGAACCTTCAAGGCTTCCTAAAATGGCACCTTTGGGTACTAAGATGGATATATGCTTCATATATCAAAAATAAAATAAAGAGCTATTGTAAACAAGATTTATTATTAACTCCAATCTTATTTATAATTAACATCTTTCCTCGTTTTTATAAAAATTTAATTTGCAATTATTTCAATATCAGTGCTATTAATGTCCGTTCCATGATGTCATACCTTGATTTGTTTTATTGCTCGTGATATTATTCATAACGACAATTGTGTCATCATAAGTAAACGTATTAACAACAAGTCAATTCACAATTTTCGAGGTATTTACATAGTAGGTGCCTGTTCGTAGATGTACCATGTCTGTTCGGGTGTAGGCCTTTTAGCGGCCAATATAATGGCTGAGTTTGCCTTCCCTTTAATATCGGCAGGAGTAACGTAAAGTTCGGTGCCTTTTAATTTAATAAGATAGGTGTCTTTTTTTACCCCGATAAATTCATATTGCTGATTGGGCGATCCCTTTACAAATGGCTGCTCGTCGAACGGAATATCAGCATTAATTTGCTGGCTCGCAGGTTGAAAGGTTTTGTTGGTTAGCAGGTTTTGCAATTGGTAAGTATTTGCTCCTATATTTTTAAAACTCCAGGTCATGCACTTCCAGTTTTCGGGATAATACATAACCAATGGCGTGCCGTTGGCTGATGCTGCATCTTTTACACGTAAAAGCATCCCGGTTTGTACATTTTTAATAGCGTAGTTTCCTTTAATGTCCTGCGAAAACGCAAGGAGTGAGGGAAGCATAAACACAATTAATAACTGAAGTGATTTTTTCATAGGTAGTTAAATGAGGTTAGTTTTTATTCAAACGGTTAGTTTATTTTAATTGTTTCGTAATTGAGCGCAATATAGTTTTTGGCATGCTCACTATTAACTGTTTAAGGGGATTTTATTGAGTAAAGCAAGGGGTGTCATGTATTTTGTCATGTTTTATGGTGATTTTTTTGTCAGTTTATTTACTGTGTGTCATGCGGGGTGACAAATTGACAAAAAAAAATTACAAAAGGCTAAGGGTATTAAAATTGCTTAATTCAGGGCTTGTTTTTCTGTTACAATTCTTATTTCAGCTTTATTTTTATCTAAAAAGAGCTTTTAAGTCACTATTTTTTTATTTTTTGGGTATTAAAGCCTTGATTTTTCATTATGTCAGGTTTTTGTATCATTAATTTGTAAGTTTTTTAGGATCTGAATTTTTACCTCATAAAAATGGACTTTATTTTTTTTTATAAAAAAAAAGCACCGCTAATTTTTTCAAAACCAGCAACAATTTTTGTGAAACATTTTTTTTGACGAATTTAATTTTCAGCCTTTTGAGAGGTAATATCTCCGCATTTTTTGTGGCATATTTTTAGTCGAATTACGTTCAGGAAACCGAAAATGTTTATCACTTAAACCCATTAAAATAAGGGGATTATGGGGTAAATAATAGTGCTTCCGCAAGCTATTAAAAATATAAAATCACTTAAAAAATTAAAACTATGTTAATCGTATTAGAAGTTGCAGCATTTTTAGCAGTTATCATTTTACCTTTAATTCCAGCTAAAAAAGTTGCGAAATAATAAGGTATCAGGTAACCATCAATAATTCAACAATCACTTAAAAAATTAAAACTATGTTAATCGTATTAGAAGTTGCGGCATTTTTGGCAATTATAATTTTGCCTTTAATTCCGGCTAAAAAAGTTGCAAAATAATTAGGGTATTACATTCAGTTGTAAACAAAAGATGGATAGCACTTGGGCTACCCGTCTTTTTTTGTTTATAGGTTTAGGTAAATTTTTAACGTAGCTGTTTTTGTAAATAGGTCGCTTTATCGGTTATCTCCATTGTAGCTGTGCCGTCAACTGTGCCGGCATAAAATTGCTGCACCGGATGCTCCTCCAGGCTGAGGCGGCTTTTGTCAAGTAGCGAATAGTTGAGGCTCTTAATTTTATTATTTTTGTAAATGGCAAAATAAGAACTGTCTTTCGCCGCCAGGCTTAGTTTGTTAACATCTAAATTATTGATATCATAGTGGCCTCCTCCTGTAACAATAAAATTCAGGGAATCAATGTTTGATGGCTTATCCCTAATCATTACATCTGCAGAATTTGCGTTTACAGATAGTACATGATCGCCTTCTATCTCTATCAAATTGCCACTTGGTGCATAATCGTTAAAATCGCCAAGATTACTGTGTTTAGTCATTATTTCAAAGGAAATAAAAAGCGTATCGTTTTTCACCGTCGCCTTCACATTCTCCTTGTACTGTTTAATAACGTTTACATAGTTACCAGGCTGATGATCTGCACTCCCGATATTAATAAAATTGCCAATAGATAATCTTGGTCTCCAGTAGGTAATGCTTCTGCGTTGTATGGTCCCCCCAAAGCCAGTAATTACAATATGTTTAAACGGCGCCATTTTTTGTCTTGCCAGCGTGTTGGATTCGTCAAGGTAATAGTCGCGGGTAAAATCGCCTCTTTTAAATTCGTTTCTTAGCAAAACATTGTAAGCCACTAATGATATTGGGATACAAGAAAAAAATATGATGAGTAATTTGGTGCTTGTTTTCATATGTAAAAAAGGTTTAGTTGTTTTTCTGATTTATAAATTGTTCATACCTATTCTGCAAATCGGTAACCGGAATGCTGAGTAATTGCATTTTTTTAAATAGCAAGGGCAACTCCTCGTTCATAAATTGTTGCTGCCTTGTTTTTAAAATGCTTTTTGCAGCATTAGCTTGCGCAAAATAACCCATGCCACGTTTAGTATAAATTATTTCCTGGTGCTGCAAATATTCGTATGAACGCATTACAGTATTGGGGTTTACCTCCAGCATAACGGCAAGCTCACGTACAGAGGGGATCTTTTCATCCTCCTTCCATACTTTTAATTGTATTTTGTCGCACACATAATCTGCTATTTGCAGGTATATGGCTTGTGTGTTATTGAAATCCATGAGTTTATTTAACCGTTATAGGTTTACAATTCTTTTTCTTTGAGCCTGAGCCAGGTAATTATCCATAAAAAGGGCATTCCCAGGTAAAGCAATATCAAAAACACGGTATTATATTGATGATGCAACTTTGTTTGAGAAGTTGAATAGCTGGCCCCCTTTACATATTTGTTGTAACCGCCATAATGTACTACCATATCTGCGTAGGGATAAGCATCAATGTTGGGCTGAATGTAATGTGCCTTTACTGTTCCCTTATATATAGGTTTATTAGCCTCATCGTAAACGGTTTCACGCACCTTGACATCAAATCCTGCCTTAACATCAGTATCTATTATACACTTTGCTACTATTGGGTTTATAATGCGCAAACCAAAAAATACCACTATCACCATAATCAGCGATTTTATAAACACATAACGTTTAAACAATACCGAGCCCAAAAGCGCCACGGTTTGCAGCATAAAATAAGTAACAAAAAGGTCATAAGCGTCATCGTCCCATTCCAGATTATACAATGCATTAGTGTGATGGGCAATGCTATTATCAATGTAATGCCCAATCATTATCAATGGATAAACCGTCACAAAGTAAACAATGGGAAATACTACCATACAATAAACTACAGCAACAGTGAGTTTTTCCAGGGCCGATGCCGGTAGCGTTAACGCCTGGATGCCTTTTACTTTTTCGTTAAACTGGCTTAAGATGGTAGATGTAAATACACCGCCTGCGGCTATTGAACCTACAAATAAAATAAATTGCTGTGTATGTTTTTCTAAGCCCTGGGGCGAAGACAAATCAAATACAATGATGCCTCCCATAATGCCTGCTGTAGCCAGTGTACCTAAAATATATAATTGTTGGTTCTCCGCCCATTGTTTACGGATCAGTAACCATATCCTGTGTATTGAAAATTGCATGTTTGTATTAATTAAATTGTGAAAGCACCAGTTGTTTCTCGCTAAGTACTGCATTGAAAAACATTTCCATATCCAGCCTTGAGTTCTCCTTTTTATGATTGATAGCAACAACCGCATAGCCTTTTAAAGCGCCTTCATTGTAAATAGGAGAGGCAACCTCATCGAGGTTGATCACTTGTTTAAAAGCCAGCTTTTCGGTGATGTTTTCGACAGGTTGATTAAGGATGATCTGTTTATCTTCCAGTATCAATACATAATCAATTAAGCTATCCAGATCTTTTACCTGGTGTGTGCTGATGATGATCAGCTGGTCATCTTTAATAACGCCGGCGATGATCTTTCTAAATTGCTTTTTTGATGGGATATCCAGCCCGTTTGTTGGCTCATCCATCAGTAGCACTTTTGCCTGTGTTGCCAATGCAAAGCTTATCATCACCTTCTTTTTTTGACCATAGCTCATATCCTGAAGTTTGTGTTCCTTCGGGATATCAAACTCTGATAAAAAGCGGTAAAACATATCCCGGTCAAATGCCGGATAAAATGGCGCGTAAATATCGAGGTAGCTTTTGATGGATACGTTTGGGAGGTAAATCTCCTCGGGCAGTAAGTAAACCTGTTGCAAAAATTTAGGATCTCTACCTGCAGGTATTTCGCCGGATACCTGGCATGTGCCGCTAACAGGGAAAAGTAATCCGCATATATTATGCAATAAGCTTGATTTGCCTGCTCCGTTGCGACCAAGCAAACCATAAATGTGGCCCGGCTTAATCTGCAGGTTTAAATTTTCTAGTACCATCTGTTTTGGACGGTACCCAAAGGTTAGGTTTTTAATATTAATCATGATGGTTTGTGTTTTAGTGTACTACTATATTAGTACACTGCAATTATAAAAGCTATTTTTTATAATTCCAAATATTTACTGGAATTATTATCGGGTTAAAAATAAGTGGAAAGGGGGCGGGGATGGCAGGGAGAGTAAAGGACGATAGCAGCTATAATAGAAAAGGGTTAGTGAAGATATTTTCACTAACCCTTTTTACTACTGGGGTTATAATCAATTACTCAAGCACTGTAATTTTTACTGATGATTTATTTTGAGCATCATGGTAAATACGGTTGGTTGCTTTTTGAAAATCAGCATCTGTGGCCTGGTATATATCAACAAACTTCTGGGGGTTACGGTCAACAAGCGGAAACCATGAGTTTTGTACCTGGATCATGATCCTGTGCCCTTTCCTGAAAGTGTGGCCAACATCAGGCAACGCGTATTTCACTTCGGTTACCTTACCGGGTACAAAAGCCTCGGGTTTCTCAAACGAGTTGCGGAAACGGCCTCTGAAAACTTCACCCCGGATTAGCATTTGGTAGCCTGCAAGGGTTACATTTTTAGGGTTGGGTATAGGGTTAGGGTAAGTATCCGGAAAAACGTCAATTAGTTTTACCACATAATCGGCATCGGTTCCTGTGGTTGATGCAAACAGATCGGCCATTACCGGGCCGGTAAGGGTCATATCTTCGGTAAGTGTATCTGTTTGGTAAACTTTAACATCAGGACGACGGCCGGCAAAGCGTTGATCATCCAGCATGTACTCTCTTGTACGGCCTTTTTGAATACCATCCTGGTAAGGAACCGGGGCATTCGGGTCGCTCACATATTCATCAAAGCTATCGGTTGTAGCCGGAGCGCTGAACGATAGTTTGCCATCGGCTTGAAAGTATAGCGTTTTTTCTGTTGTATTTTTTGGTGGCCAGGTGTCAAATTTTTTCCATTGATTGCTACCTGTAATAAATATAGTGGCTTCGGGTAGATCCATAGTACCTTCATCCTTTAGGTAGTAATTAAAGAAAGGTAATTCTACATTTTCTCTAAACCACTGGCTGGTGTTTGATCCAAAGTTTTGGTCGGCAAAAAGAGTCCCGTCTTTACTTTCCCAGCCGCCATGGAACCATGGCCCCATAACCAGCATGTTTTTGTGGCTTTGCGGGTTTTGTTTTTCTAAGGCATCATAAACATGTAAAGCACCAAAGCAATCTTCGGCATCAAAAAAACCGCCGACAGTCATGGTGGCTGGTGTAATGTTCTTTAAATGTGGGCGGATGTTCATGGCCTTCCAAAATTCATCATAATTTGGATGCGCCATTAGGTCGTTCCAGAATTTGATAGAGTCGCCCATATAATGTTTTTTGAAGTTTGGCAAAGCGCCCATCTCCAGGTAAAACTTGTAATTGTCTTTAAATACGGGTTTAATATTGCTTTTAAACTGTTTTGGGGTAATTGGTTTGGGGCGTGGTACGCCAAAGCCGGTGTAAAAGTTAAATGCATCCATCATCATGAATGCGCCATTATGGTGAAAATCATCGCCAAGAAACCAATCTGTTACCGGCGCCTGGGGCGATACCGCCTTTAATGCCGGGTGCGCATTGGGCAATGAGGCGGTTGAATAAAAGCCTGGATAAGAAATACCTTCGATACCTACCTTGCCATTGTTGTTAGGCACATTTTTTACCAGCCAGTCTATCGTATCATAGGTATCGCTGCTTTCGTCAATATCAGTCTTTTTTTTCTTTTTATCGTTAATCGGGCGCACATCTACGTAATCGCCCTCGCTCATCCACTTTCCGCGCACATCCTGGTAAACAAAAATAAAGCCTGATCTGGCAAACAGCATGTTTTGACCTAAAGTGCGCCTGTACTCGTTTTCGCCATATGGCGCAACGGTGTAGGGTGTACGCGTCATCATGATAGGATATTTTTTAGATTGATCTTTTGGAGTGTAAATGGAAGTGAAAAGTTTTTTACCATCGCGCATGGTAATATACTTTTCCACTTTGGTATAGTTTTGCCTGATGTAAGTAGAATCTTCAGATGATGATTGTGCCCGGGCGAAGGAAAAACACATAGAAAGCCCTAAAAGAAGTAGCATTTGTTTCATAAGTCAGTCAGTTAATTTACCCGCAATTTAACAAATTGACAGAATTTTGGCTAAATGTTACCTTATTGTTACAAGAACACGATAAAATTGTTAAAAAAGCCACCCGCATATGTTTCGGGTGGCTTAATTTCATCACGAGGTTATTACCAAAACTATTTGCCCTCTGCGGCGTCCCTTAAATCCTGAATAATTATCTTATCCATTTTCATCATGGCTTGCATCACTCTTCCCGATGTTTGAGGATCGGTATTATATAATAGTTCACCTAACGCGCTGGGCACTACCTGCCATGACAGGCCAAATTTATCTTTTAGCCAGCCGCACCTTGATTTTTCGCCACCTTCTGATAATTTATCCCAAAAATAATCTACTTCATCCTGGTCTTTGCAGTCAACAAACAGCGATATGGCTTCGTTGAATTTAAACATTGGGCCGCCGTTTAGGGCCATGAATTGTTGGCCGGCCAATGTGAATGTACCTGTTAGTACTTTTCCTTTTTCACCGGGGCCGGCATTGCCATAACGGGCAATGTTTCCTACTTCCGAATCTTTAAATATGGAGGTGTAAAAATTTATGGCCTCTTCTGCCTGGTAGTCGAACCATAAAAACGGGGTGATCTTCTGTTTAATTTCCATAATAGCTATTGTTTATCATTGATTTATACAAATATACCTGTATGAACATCAAACTGATACGGTGTGTATGAGACAATTTGGGGGGCGATATGCGGCATTCATGCAAACAAGTTTTTAAGTCGAAATTTAATTATTAGCTTTATTTCCTAATCAAACCAAGTATGATGAGAAGTTATTTTAAAGCCTTTATGCTAATCGCTTTTACCTGCCTGTGTGCCTGCAAAGGACCGGGAAGTGCCTCAAAAAACGATAACAGCTTAAGTAATTATTTTCAGGACACTACAGTTGGTGTAAAAACAGGTGGAGTGCAGGTTGTAACTATCAATACCCCAAAAGGTAAATTTCATGTATGGACAAAAAAAATAGGTAATAATCCTAAAATTAAACTGCTGTTGTTAAACGGCGGCCCCGGTGCCACACATGAGTATTTTGAATGTATGGAAAGCTTTTTACCAGCCGAAGGTATTGAATTGGTCTATTATGATCAGTTGGGTTGCGGTAACTCTGATAATCCTAAGGATACATCCATGTGGAGTTTGCCCCGCTATGTGGAAGAGGTAGAACAGGTGCGCCAGGCTTTAAAACTGGATAGTAGTAACTTTTATCTGCTCGGTCATTCATGGGGTGGCATCCTGGCCATGGAGTACGCCCAAAAGTACCAGCAGCATTTAAAGGGCCTCATTATATCAAATATGATGATGAGCATCCCCGATTATGGTAAATATGCCAATGATGTACTGGCTAAACAGTTCGATCCAAAAGTTTTAGCACGTATAAGAGCAATTGAAGCTAAGGGTGATTTTAAAAATCCTGAATATATGCAATTGCTGATGCCAAATTTTTATGCCAAACACATTTGTCGTATCCCTCTTGATCAATGGCCCGAGCCGGTGAATCGCTCCTTAGGTAAATTGAACGAATCGTTATATGTAACCATGCAGGGGCCAAGTGAATTTGGTGTTGCCGGTAAATTGGTAAACTGGGATCGTGTGGCCGATTTGCCTAAGATTGCTGTTCCCATGCTGAGCATTGGAGGTCAGTATGATACCATGGATCCTAAACATATGGAAATGATAGCCAATAGAGTTCAAAATGGGAGTTACCTGTACTGCGTAAATGGCAGCCACATGAGTTTGTATGACGATCAGCAAACTTATATGAAAGGACTAATTAAGTTTATAAAAGGAGTAGACGCCGGTGAAAAGAAAGTTAAAATGTAGGGTTGGATAATAACCTACACAAACAAAAGCTTAATGTTAACTAAGATAGAATATTAAACCGGATTGGTGCGCAATTATGCACCAGCCCGGTTTAATATTTTATATACGGTCCATGATAAAGTCAATCTCTTCCAAACTTTATTTGAAAATAGGGTGTTTATGGAAATAAAAATTAGAGATTTGTCTTGAAACCTAAATAGGTGTAAACCACATTCTATTGATATGATATCTACATTCTACATGAAATTAAAACGAAGTGCGCTCCTGTTAATGCTCTTTACAATGCTTTTTGAAGCGGCTAATGCACAGCAAGTAGCCTCAAAAATACATAAGGACGAGGTGGATTTTGTTAATCCATTAATTGGTACAGCTATCACCGGCTTTGCAAAGGGTTTGGATGGCGGCGGCACAATGCCGTGCGTAAATGTACCTTTTGCAATGACTAATTTTGTGGCACAAACCGGCGAAAGTAAAATGGGCCGCATGTGCTACCAATATGAAGATAAATCGGTAATTGGTTTATTGGCAACGCATCAGCCTACCGTTTGGATGGGCGATTATGGCTATGTGTCCATTATGCCCCAAATAGGCAATCTGCGTGTTTTGCCTAAAGAGCGCAAATTATCATATGATCATAAAGACGAGGTAACAAAACCGTATTACTATTCGGTAAGGTTAAAAGCAGATGGCAACACCAGGATCAAAGCCGAAATTGCGGGTGCCAATACTTGTGGTATGTTCCGTTTTACATTTCCTGCTGCCGAAAAGGCTCACCTCATAATTCAGGGCATTAATCTTAATCCCGAACTTAAAGATTGGGCAAATGATTATGCGCCAAGACTCAAAAAATTAAAAGGCTATGTGCATGTAGATACCATTAATAACGAAATAACCGGCTATAACCCCGACAGGCAATCTTCACAAATTGGGCCCGAGCTTAAAAACTTTAAAGGTTACTTTATTATTAAATTTGATAAACAGATCCGAAAATATGGTACCTGGGATGAAAGCACCATAAAAAAAGGCAGTAAAGAGCAATTTGGAACCCGGATGGGTGCTTTTATTTCCTTTAAAACTATTACCAATACCGTAATAAAAGCTGTTGTGGCTACTTCTTTCATCAGTATTGATCAGGCACGCGCCAATCTAAAAAAGGAAATTCCTGATTGGGATTTTGATAAAGTAGTTAAGGATACCCGTGATAACTGGCAAGAGCAGCTTAAAGTATTACAGGTTAACGGGATCACAAACGAGCAAAAGACTATTTTTTACACCGCGCTTTATCATACACTTTTATTTCCAAGGCAATTTTCTGAGTATGGCAGGTATTACAGTGCTTTTGATGACAAGGTACATAACGGCGTTTCTTATAACGATTATTCTCTTTGGGATACTTTCCGGGCGTTGCACCCGTTGCTTATATTAACTCAGCCCGAGCGTGTCAATGGCATGGTGAAATCACTATTACAAATGTACCAGGAAGGCGGCTGGATGCCCATGTGGCCAAACCCAACTTATACCAATATCATGATTGGCACACATGCCGACGCTGTAGTGGCAGATGCATATGTGAAAGGTTTCCGTGGCTATAGCACCAAATTAGCTTATGAAGCTTTGCATAAAGATGCTTTTGAAGCCCCGGATGGCGACACTCAAAAGAAATGGGGCGACCGCGACCTGTGGACCAGCTTTGAAGCAAGGGGAGGGCTTACTTATTACCATAAATTAGGTTTTATTCCGGTGGATAAGGTGAGGGAATCAGTTTCGCGCACTATTGAATACGGTATTGATGATTATTGTGTGGCTCAATTGGCCAAAGCTTTAGGAAAAACAGAAGATTATAATCAATTGATAACCTGGAGCGGCAATTACAAGAATGTATATAATAATTCCACCGGTTTTATGGCTCCACGTAACTCAAACGGACAATGGTCGGCCAAGCCGGATAGCGGCTTTACTGAAGGTACCAAATGGACTTATACTTTTGGTGCTATGCACGATGTACCGGGTATGATTGCCCTGATGGGCGGCGAAAAACCGTTTGCTGATAAATTAACACATAACTTTAATGATGGCCATTACCGTGCTGATAACGAACCAGGTCATCATTATATATACCTGTTTAACTACTGTGGGATGCCATGGAAAACACAGGAGTTGGTAAGACAAAATACTTCATGGCAAAATTACAGGAATGCCCCGGTAGGCATCAACGGAAACGACGATTGCGGACAAACGTCGGCTTGGTATATATTTAGCACCATGGGTTTTTATCCCGTTACACCCGCATCAGGATATTATAGTATTGGCGCGCCGCAATTCCCTTACATTGCTTTAACGCTGCAAAATGGCAATAAATTGGTTATTAAAGCCACAGATCTGTCAACACAAAACAAATATGTAAAGGAAGTTACGTTTGATGGTCAACCCATCAAAAATCATATGATATCTCATGAGCAGATTAGTCATGGAGGTACCTTGGCCTTTAAAATGACAAGTGTGCCGCAGAAGGATTAAATAATTAGTGATTTAGTGAATTGGCGAGTTAGTGAATAATCTGCAGATTGATTTTAGGCAAAGTTCTCAATCGCTAATTCACTAACTCGCCAATTCACTAATTAAAAGCGGTTGATGCCCTTACCACCAATTTTGAGGGCAAAACTATTTCTTTATTTGTCTCCACATACCTGCCGGATAGGTGATCAAATAACAGTTGGGCAGCTTGTTTACCCATATTATAGGCTGGTTGCAAAATAGTAGTAAGTGGAGGGTTCAAAATAGGAGCGGTGATCTGGTTGGTAAAGCAAGCTACTTTTACATCTTTTGGAATGTTTAGCTTCATTTCATCACATGCCAGGTAGGTTGAGGTAGCCAAATGCTCAACGGTGGCTATTATACCATCGGGTTTCACCTTGGCTAGATGTTCCTTAATCACCTCTACATTTTCGTTGTTATATTTATTGGAGCAGGTAACCACACTCGATTCCCTGGGGTGAATTCCCTTTTCTGCCAATGCCTGTTGGTATCCTTCTTCCCTGGCTGATAGGATGGATGGATATCCTTTTATGGTGATCAGCGATATGTTTTTACACCCGGCGTCTAACAAGTGGTTTGTGGCCGTATAGGCGCTGTTAAAATCGTCGGTGGTGATTTTAACGGATTTAATATCGTCAAAAACTCTGTCGAAAAATACAATCGGAATACCGCTGTCCTGTAATGTTTTAATATGTTTAGTATCCTCTGTATTGCTGGCAACAGACATAATTACGCCATCAACCCGCCCGCTGGCAAGTTCACCAAACATATAAGCTTCGCGCTCATAACTATCATGGGTTAGATAAATTAAGGTGTGGTATTTTTTTATGGCTACAACACTTTCAATGCCGTTAATTGCCTGGCTAAAAAAACTATCGGCAATTTCGGGGATGATGATAGCGATAGTATTGCTGGCCTTTTTACGCAGACTGCTGGCATAAGGATTGGGTACGTAGTTTAATTTACGGGCTTCCTCTATTACCCTCAATTTGGTTTCGGGGCCAATGTCATGGCTATCCCTCAAGGCTTTTGATACCGTAGCGATAGATACGTTTAACACTTTGGCGAGTGCCTTCATATTTACTTTATCGCTTTTGATTTCGCTGGCCATGGGTGTTAAAGGTATATTAAATTAAAAAAGAAAACACTGCTAATTTAGTTAAACGTTTAAGCAAATAAATTAACCGTTTTTAATAAATGTAATGTTTAAAATAAAGAAATTTGGATAACACAGCCGCAAACGATTGTTTACCAATTGCATTTCCTTTTAAATTATAACATTATGAGCAAGCTAAATGAAACCCCCAACCAAGGCCCTTTAAGTTCAATAGATGAATGGGAAGATGATATTTTAGATCGCTACCCCGATGCCGAAGCCATTGCCGCCGGGCGGGATACCGAAGCCTACCGTAATTACGAAGCTAATTTAAAGGATACCGTAAGAGAATTTTATCGCCTTCAGCATATTAATCAAACCTATGATTTTGTGTTACGGAAAAAGGAGCAGTATTTAAAATTCGATAAAAAAGAAATGTCTGTTTGGGATGCCTTTGATTTTCTGAATCAACTGGTTGATGACTCAGATCCAGATACCGATCTTGACCAGTTACAGCACCTGCTTCAAACTTCAGAAGCTATCCGTGCCGATGGCCGGCCAGACTGGATGGTGTTAACCGGTTTGTTTCATGATTTGGGTAAAGTGCTGTGCCTGTTTGGGGAGCCCCAATGGGCTGTTGTAGGCGATAGTTACCCGGTAGGCTGCGCCTTCTCTGATAAGATTGTATTTTCTGAATACTTTAAAGATAATAAAGACCATCACGATCCCCGGTATAATACCAAATATGGAATTTACGAACCAAATTGCGGTTTAGATAACGTACACATGACCTGGGGACACGATGAATATATTTACCACATGATGAAGCCTTACCTGCCAGAGCAGGCTTTGTACATGTTGCGTTATCATTCCTTTTACCCGCAACACCGGGAAAATGCCTATAGTCACCTGATGACCGCTCATGATCATCAATTGTTTAAGGCAGTAGCACAGTTTAACCCTTATGATCTATATTCTAAGAGCCCGGTACCACCAAATTGGTCAGAACTGCGTCCTTATTATGAAGATCTGGTGGCTAAATATCTACCGTCAACCCTCAAGTTTTAACAGAAGCATTAGTTGTAAATAGATACCCTTGTTTATATAATCTGCATTATTATAACAATAAATAAAGTGCATAAAGTATTTGTAAATAATACTTTATGCACCTTGTATGGATTATTTATTTAGATAATCCGGTGGCTTTAAATGTTTCAATTTACGAAATGCTTAAAGCTGTGTTGTTGACATTTAATGTGATGTAAAACCTTGCCAATCCGTTTTATTTTATAGATTTGAAAAATGAACCGGGCATAACCTAATCCCTGTTACAAAAACAAACATGCTGAATCATATTTCTATAGGCGATCTTATCGTCTTTTTTGTGTATTTTTTATTGGTATCAGTTTACGGATACATGGTTTATCGTCGTAAACAAACGGAAACCAATTCCAGTTCACACAGTTTTTTCCTGGCCGAAGGCACGCTAACCTGGTGGGCAATTGGTGCATCCATCATCGCATCCAATATATCTGCCGAGCAATTTATCGGAATGAGTGGCGACGGCTTTTTCGCCGGCATAGCAGTAGCTGTTTATGAATGGGTAGGAGCAGCCGCGCTAATCATCGTCGCAGTATTTTTTATGCCTGTGTACATAAAAAATAAAATATACACCATGCCGCAATTCCTAAAAACAAGGTATAACAGTGGCGTAGCATTGGTAATGTCGATATTTTGGTTGTTCTTATATGTTTTTGTTAACCTTACCGCTATATTATATCTCGGCGCATTAGCAATCAACAGTTTATTGGGCGGGGAATATCTTCATCAAATCATGATCGGCCTGGCTATATTCGGTGTTATCATCGCTTTGGGTGGCATGCAGGTGGTTGGTTATACTGATGTAGTGCAGGTTGCTGTGCTCATCATCGGTGGGCTTGCCATTACTTATCTGTCACTAACTATAGTAAGCGACAAGTTCGGGTTCGGTCAGAATGCGTTAACTGGTTTAAAGTTAATTTTAAAAGATTCTCCCGACCACTTCCACCTCATATTTAAGAAACCTGCTCACGGCTCATCTGTAGAAACCATAAGTAAATATTTGATTTTACCCGGTTTTGCCATGTACGCCGGTGGACAATGGATCAGTAATCTTAATTACTGGGGATGTAATCAATACATCACACAGCGTGCACTGGGCGCAAATTTACATACTGCCCGTACCGGTATCCTGTTTGCAAGTTTATTAAAGATACTGATGCCGGTTATTGTAATGTTACCAGGTATAGTAGCTTTTGTTTTGTACAAACATGGCCATTTACCTATGCTGATCAACGGTAGCAAAGATGGCGCTTATTCGGCCATACTATCCTTCTTACCTTCGGGATTAAAGGGCTTGTCATTAGCAGTATTAACAGCTGCCATTGTAGCATCTATTGCTGGTAAGGTGAATAGTATTGCTACCATTTTTACGCTGGATGTTTATAAAAACTATATGAGCACGAAAGCCACCGAGCGTAATATGGTGTGGGTTGGCCGGATTGCCATAGTTTGCAGTTTAGTAATAGCTGTAGCCTTTACCTGGAACGATATGCTGGGTATCAGTGGTGAAGGAGGATATACATTTGTTCAAAAATATTCAAGCTTTGTTAGTCCTGGGGTTTTAGCTACTTTTCTTTTAGGTATGTTCTGGAAACGTACCACAGGTGAAGCCGCTATCGTTGGTATATTAACCGGCTTTGCAGCGTCTGTGTTTTTTAACCAGTTTGCGGTTAAAGTTTTTGGACCGGAGACCTGGCTTTACTCAGCATTTCCAAATGCTTCCGGCCAATTTGAAATACCATTTTTCATATCACTCAGCTGGTCGTTTCTGATCACTTTTATTGTGATGGTTACAATGAGTTTAGCCGGACCACTAATCAATGCCAAAGCGATATATGTAGATAAAGGAATGTTTAAGCTGAAGGCCTCATCAATAATTCTTATTGCTGTTATACTCCTTTTTCTATCAGCTATTTATGTAAGATTTTGGTAATAGTTCTTATACAACAAAGCCCGGTTCTTGAGTAAAGACCGGGCTTTGTTGTATAAAATGGAATAATTATTTAAACCGCATCCGAAAGTGAGGTAAAAGTAAAATCACGGATTCTCATTGGCGGTATCAACGCATTTTGTGACGATTCTCCGCTCACAGTACGCTCAGGTTTGCCTAAAGCATCCAGGTTATTTAACATGATAACCGGGCTTTCATTAAACCTGAGGTTTTTTATCGGGAATTTAATCTGTCCGTTCTCGATATAAAAAGTACCATCACGGGTAAGTCCGGTAAATAGCAGTGTTTGCGGATCAACCGGGCGGATGTACCATAACCGGGTAACCAGGATCCCTTTTTCGGTTCCTTTTATCAATTCCTCTAATGTGGCATTACCTCCATCCATAATAATACTATCAGGATAAGGTGTTGCTTTTACGCCTTGTTTTTGAGCCCAGTAGCGAGAGTAATTTAGATTTTTAACCACACCCTTCTCTATCCACGTGATCTTCTCCTGCGGCCTGCCATCGCCTGTCCAACTGCTTGTTGGCAAATCAGGGTGAGAGGGATCAGAATAGATATTCACCCTTTCATCAACCATTTTTTCGCCAAGTTTGGTTTTGCCTCCCGGCTTGCTTAAAAAGCTACGGCCTTCATCGGCGCTACGGGCATCCAGGCCTCCATACAGCTGTTCAAGCAACACTATACCTGCGGCAGGTTCCAGTATCACTGTATATTTGCCGGGTTCAATTGCTTTTGCGCCTTTTGAACCGGCTGCTTTTTGAGCTGCTATCTTGGTGGACGCCAACGTATCCAGTTTACTTACATCATTATATCCTTTAGTTGAATAGCCAGATCCCGTACCATCCTCAGAACGCAAGGTTACCGAGAAATTGATATCAGTAGATGTATTGTATGCAAATAGCCCATGTGAATTCATCATGGAACTAAAACCTGCGCTATTCTGTAAAAAACCTGCAGCTATGAGTTTATTGTCTTTTGCTATTTTAAGACTCTGATCAACCATATCTGTACGTTGAGCAGGGGTAACCGCGGCAGTTTCGGGCACGAATGTTTTTGAACGCGGCGCGTAAGTTTGCGGACCTAAAAAGGAAACAAACTCGGGGTTTTCCGGCGCCAGCTGTGCCAGCTCCTCTGATAGGCGTACAGCTTTTTCAACAGAAGCATCATCATATTCATTGGTGGTAACTACGCCCAGTTTTTTACCAAATGCCGAAGAAATAACCATATTGGTTTGACTAAGGGCACCGCTAGTTGAAACGGTATTACGGGCATATCTTATATTGCCGGAGTCTGATCCTCCAAAATTAATTTCACATTCATTGGCTTTAGAGTAGCTAAGCGCTTTTTTTAATATTGCGCGGCATTCATCTTCACTTAATATGGCCATAGTATTTAAATTTTTCTTGCTGTATTAATAACGTTAACTCCTTTAAACAGGGCTGTTGATGAGCCATGAGATACGGCGCTGGCCTGCATAGGCTGCCCTTTTCCATCAAAGAATGAGCCGCCTAAACGGTAATCATGCTGATCGCAAACTGCCGCGCATGAATTCCAAAACTCCTGTGTGTTTGATTGGTAAGCCACATCATTCAGCATACCTACAATTTTACCATTCTTGATCTCGTAATAAAGCTGACCGCTGAACTGGAAATTGTAACGCTGCTGATCGATAGAGAAGGAACTATCGCCTATTATATAAATGCCTTTCTCTACATTTTTGATCATGTCGTTTAAACCCATTGGAGTTTTGCCCGGCTGTAAGGAGATGTTTGCCATACGCTGGAACTGTACATCCTGCCAGCTTTGCGAGTAGCAGCATCCCTGCGATTCTTTAAGCCCAATGATATGCGCCTGATCGCGAATGGCCTGGTAATTAACCAGCACACCATCTTTAATCACATCCCATTTTTTGGCCTCAACACCTTCATCATCATAACCAACTGCACCCAATGACCCGGGCTGGGTTTTATCGGCAACGATGTTTACATTTTTGCTGCCAAAATTAAACTTACCAGATTGCCATTTATCCAGGGTAAGGAAGCTTGTACCGGCAAAGTTGGCCTCATAGCCCAAAACGCGGTCAAGCTCGGTAGGGTGACCAACTGATTCATGGATAGTTAACCATAGGTGACTTGGGTCGAGCACAAGATCATACTTACCAGCTTCAACAGATTTTGCCTTTAATTTTTGTTCGGCCTGTGTAGCTGCAGCCCGTGCATCCTCAATCATATCATAACGATCACGGTAAAGGGTGGTTACACCTTTTATCTTGTCGCTTTCGCGGGGGATCATGTATTCATAACCCATACCACGCGGGGCACTCAGTGATTGGCGGGTTTCAAACTTACCAGATTTAGAATCTATTTTAGTAACCGCGAATGTCGGCCAGATCCTATGGATATCCTGATCGATGTATGAACCATCTGTAGAAGCGAAGTATTTTTGTTCGTTAACCAAAAATAGTATGGAATTTACATAATTGGCGCCACCTTTCATAGCGGCGTCATTAACAGAAAGCAAAAGGTCTGTTTTTTCTTTCATCGGCACCTCAAACGCGTTTCTTTCAATCGGCGTTTTCCAGGTTACTTCACCATGGCCTTTTTGCGCCACCAATTGTACCGGGTCGGTTTGGATGCGGGCATTTTCTTTGGCTATAGATACGGCCAACTCGGTAGCTTTGGCTATGCTATCATTATCCAGCTTGTCTGTAGCCGCAAATCCCCAGCAACCGTTTGCAATAACGCGGATCCCCATACCGTATGATTGGGTGTCGACAATATTTTCCACTTTGTTTTCGCGGGTAACCACAAACTGGTTAAGGTAACGACCTATACGCACATCGGTATAAGTTGCGCCTTTAGACCGGGCTGCATTTAAAGCCACATCGGCCATTCGTTTTTTTAAGGCCACATCTACCGGGCTCATATCATGGCCGGGTAACACGGGCGAACCGAAAACGGGGATCCTGCTAAGCATGGATGCGCTAATGCCCATTCCGGTGAGGTAAAGGAAATCTTTTCTTTTCAATGTCAGTCAGTATTAGTTCCTAAATATAAAGAGTGAAGTTTGGATATTAAGTGTTAGTTAAGATTAATTGATTTTTTTGTACGAAAGCCATTAAAAAACTGCCTTGCAAATTAATAATTGATCTTTCTTACAATATAAGTCTTTGCCAATTCATCATGCCAGCCTTGTTTTAGCGTACTCCATAAAATATTGAAAAATCCAAAACCAAAAAATAAACCGGATAAAATTTTACTAAGGTTACGAACCAAAGCCCTGCCAAATTTAATGCGTCGGCCATTGATATCCACCACTATTAATTTACATAGTGCTTTGCCAATGCTTCCCTGAATTTTTGTTGATTCAAACGCACTATGGTATAGCATAAACATTATTACACCTATCAACCTGGTTATCCAAATCTCGTTTTCATTATCTGAATTGATGTATATGGATGTAAGGCTTTCTAATACGCCAACTAAACCGCCTATTATGGCAGCGAGTAAAATCAATATCACGTAATCAATGATGTATGCAAGTAAGCGCCAGCCAAAATTAGCTACGTTGCGTTTATCAGGTAAAAATATCCCTAATGATTTAAAATATTCTTCAAATTCGGGCATATCAATTGCGCTCTGCCAATCATCTGCCAAAGGCGAAAGTATAAGTTGATAGGCCTCAATTTCCATATCCATTATTTCGATATGGGTATACGGACCTTCTTTTTCACCCTGCTTTAATAAGTAGTATTCATTGATCATCAATCTGCCTGGTTAGGTTTTGGGAAATTAATGAAAATACAAATTAAAGGCAAGCTATAGGTGCTAATAATTTAAGGCGTACATAATAATATTTACACCAAACTTGGTATTATCTTCGGCCAGGAAACGTTTATTCCTGAAATCGTAATCCCATTCACAGCCATAATCTTTACTGCTGTACAAAACCGCAATACGACCATTAATTTCTATTGCTTTCAGGTAATCATGAACCAGGTCGTCGCCCCAGCCATTTAATTCAAAACTGGTGGTTGGCGGTCCTTTATCAAAGGAGAAAAAGGAATGATATATTTTATGGTTATTGGGAATCTTTTTAAGTGCTGTGGAGCCAAACAGAGATCCCATTTGCGCTTCGAATGATTTAGCAAACAACCCATCTATATCATGGTTGCAATCATCTACAAAAATAAAACCACCGTTCTCGGCATATTTTTTAAAGTTGGCCCGTTCCCGGGTGTCAAATTGTACCAGTTTATGCCCGCTCAAATAGCAAAACGGATACTGAAATATGTCATCGCTGCTTAAAGGGATTACCTTTTCCTGCTGTTCGATGGGTACGGTAGTATATTCCAGCAAAGAGTTAAGCAGGTTTGATGGCATACGCTGATCGGTATCCCAATCGCCCGAATGGTAACTTAACCTGGTAAACGTAAATTTTCCGCTGAATGCCATCTTGTTTAAAAAACTTAAAAGTAGTACAATATTTTATGCTGAAATCACTTTTGTTTGCTTAGCTTGTAAAGTTTTAGATACTTTATTTGATTTTTAATAAAAAATAATGGTAATTACTTAAAAGGGTAATATATTGTGACGGTACTTTAAATACGTATTGAATTTGGAACTGACCGAAATTAAGATAAAAGCTCTGCTTGCCAAGTTACCGCAATTAAAAAGCGAAATACAAAAGGTAATTGTAGGGCAGGATGCCATATTGGATGAGCTGCTCGTAGCATTTTTAGCCGGAGGGCATTGTTTATTAGAGGGTGTACCTGGCCTGGCCAAAACACTCATTGTTAAAACCATGTCGCAGGCGCTGCACTTAGCGTTTAGGCGCATTCAGTTTACGCCCGATCTGATGCCAACCGATATCATCGGTACAGAAATATTGGAGGAAGATCACGCTACTGGTAAACGTTTCTTTAAATTTAACAAAGGACCTTTATTTGCCAATATTATATTGGCTGATGAGATAAACCGCACGCCACCAAAAACACAGGCGGCTTTGCTGGAAGCAATGCAGGAGTTTGAAGTAACGTATGGCGGGCAAACTTATCCGCTGGATAAACCTTTTTTTATTCTTGCAACCCAAAACCCTATTGAGCAGGCCGGTACTTATCCCTTGCCAGAAGCCCAGTTAGATCGATTTTTATTGCTGATAAAAATTGGATACCCAACCGAGCAGGAGGAATTTGAAGTATTGAACAGAACAACCGGTACAAAAAAAGCGGATGTTAAAGCTGTTATCACCGCTGAAGAAATTATACAGGCACAGGCCCTGGTTAGGCAGGTAACGATAAGCGAAGATCTTGTAAAATATGTAAGCCAGATGATCCGTGCCACACGCCCCGATACTACCAGCGTGAACTATATAAAAGAATGGGTTCGTTGGGGAGCAGGCCCACGGGCAGGGCAGGCGCTGATATTAACCGCAAAGGCACGTGCATTATTAAAAGGAAGATACGCTGTTTTAATGGAAGATATTCATGCTATGGCGCCAGCTGTTTTAAGGCACCGGATATTGATGAACTTTAAGGCCGAAGCAGAGGATATAACATCAGATAAAGTAACTGCGGAGTTGATAAGGGCGATAGTCAGGCCGAAGGCGCTTTAAGATACGTTATTGGGAGTTTTTAAATTCGGAAAACTCTAAAGGTGGAAATGACAAGCGGCGAAAGACTTACGAAGTTTTTAAAACTTCGTAAGTCTGGGATTCTACAACTTGTCACTCATAGGTACGACGCAACGACCTAAGCTTGATAATAATTATTCAGACAAAATAAATCCCAAATCGAACATCCCAAATCCAAAATCAAAATGCTTGATCCGAAAGTATTAATGACCATTAAGGATTTGCCATTACTGGCGAAAACGGTTATTGATGGCTTTATGAATGGCTTTAATAAAAGTAAAGTTAAAGGCCCCGGTCTGGAATTTAGCCAGTATCGCAGTTACCAGCCTGGTGATGATTTGCGCTGGCTTGACTGGCGGATGTTTGCCCGAAGTGACAGGTATTACATCCGGGAATCAGAAATAGAAACCAGTATTTCTGTAAGATTCCTGGTAGATGCAAGTGCGTCCATGAACCATGATGACAACGGGATTAAAAAGATAGACTATGCGCGTTTCCTTATTGCATCATTAGCATGGTTATCAAATTTGCAGGGGGATTCTGTTGGCTTATACGTTTTTCGGGATGGCAGTTTATTTTCTTTGGCTTCCAAACCCGATCCGCAACACTTGCAACGCCTGTTATATCACTTGCAGGAGGTAAAGCCGGCAGGTACCTTTACGCAACCTGTGCATTATAAAGAATTGTTCGCGGGCGATGGCCGCAAAGAGTTACTGGTTTTTGTTACTGATATGTACCAGGCAGGGGATGAGATCAGTAGATTATTGGATTCATTATCCGCGCTGAAACACGAAGTTGTTGTTTTTCACCTGATGGGGAAAAATGAGCTCGACTTTGATTTTAAAAGCTATTCAACACTGGAAGACCTTGAGACCGGGCAAACCGTAGAAGTAAACGCAGAGCAAGCTGCCCAATACAAAGAAAAGTTAAGTGCCCATTTAGAAAATATCAGGATGCAATTGTTAGGAAAGCATATTTATTACCGGATGATAAGCACAGCGCAACCCTTAGATGAAGCCCTGCGTGATTTTTTGGTTCAAAGGAATAAAAGTAAATTTTAAACCGTAAAACGGCTTTCAAACCCATCGCTATAAAATATTATACAAATGCAGTTTTTAAATCCCTTATGGTTGTTTGGTATTGCCGCGATAAGCATCCCGGTAATTATTCACCTGTGGAATATAAAACCTGGCAAAACTTTAAAAGTTGGAAGCATAGCACTTATAACCGCTGCTGCCCAAAAAAGCAGCCGCAGTTTTAAGCTGAATGATATTCCTCTATTCCTGGTGCGATGCCTCTTATTAGCCATACTTGCTCTTCTGTTAGCGGCACCGGTTTGGCGGCAATATCTTTCATCAGGCAAAGCAAAAGGCTGGATACTTATTCCCAAAGAGAATATAAATGAAAGTTATGGTAAGTATAAAACATCTATTGATTCGTTAATCAAAGCTGGCTATGAGTTTCATTATTTAAATAAAGGTTTTGAAAAGGTTAATTTAAATAAGATTCTCATTAATAAAGTTTTAAGAGATACATTTAAAGTAACAAACTACTGGAATTTAGTAGCTCACTTAAATAATCAACTGCCTGCCACTGTTCCTGTATACTTGTTTACACCAAATCAGGTAAGATATTTTAACGGTAATAAACCATCTGTATCGCTCAACCTGCACTGGCAAACCTACACCCCGGCAGATTCAACAAGCACCTGGATTGAAGGCGCGTGGTTTACCAATGATAATTCAATTAAAGTTGTTAAAGGTAGCAGTAAGCCGTCGGGAATTTATTTTACAAATTACATGATTAAATCAGCGGGGGACTCCAACTCGCCTTTTATGGTGAATGTAAAAAAAGGTGATCCACTTATAAGTTTAAAAAACAGCACGCAGCTTCCTGTTGCTATTGATACCTCCGTTTTAAGGATAGCTATTTATAGCGATAAGAATGCTGCTGATATTGCTTATTTAAAATCGGCACTGTTGGCAATAAGCAGTTTTACGCTGCGTAAAATTGTTATTAAACAATTTAATGACTCTGGAAAATTACCAATGGGGAATGACTGGCTTTTTTGGTTGTCAGAAAAGGCCATTGATAAGAACAGTCTGCAGAAAACTGTCCGTATATTAAGTTATGAGCCGGGCAAGGTAAGCAATACTACGTCCTGGATAAAAACAAATGATCCTATTGCATTGGCCGGCCAAAACGGAAAGCCTGCATTATATAAGCTGATTAAAAACGGTGCTTTAAATAGGCAATCCATTTGGGTTGATGGATATGGCAACCCGGTTTTAAGTATAAATAAAAATGGGAGCGTGTTGGCGTATCACTTTTATTCCCGCTTTAATCCTGTATGGAATGACATGGTTTGGGGTGATAACTTCGCAAAGTTATTGATGAAGTTAGTTGTATATAACTCTGATTATAAAATAGTTAATATAAATGATCGTAGGGTTTTAGATCGTCGGCAATTACTACCAAATATTATTTGGTCTGCTCAAAATTCCAGTTCAGAGAAGAAAAACGTACAAACAGATCTATCGCATTATCTCTGGCTAACATTAATCTTGCTATTTTTAATTGAAAGATGGATGGCCCACAAAAACAAACTACTACCAGTAAATGGATAAGCGCACAGGCAGATATAAAATTGGTGCAATTCGCAAATGGTACATCGGCAGTCAGTTAATTGCTGATGTACTTTTTGCTGTTGCTTTTTCTGTCATCGTAAGCGCTCTGGTAACCGATGTATTTCGAGCTTCCGAACTTTGGGTATTGCTTTTATTTGTTTTAAGCATGTTGATTCTGTTATTCGTGCGGAAATCGTGGATGGTAAGAGATGGAGTTATTTCTAACTTTCTTGATCAGCATTACCCAGAACTGGAAGAAAGCAGTAGCCTGGTCTTAAAATCGGGCGATGAGCTAAACCTGCTCGAAAGATTACAACTTGCAAAAGTAGAAGTTCACCTGCGGCAAGTACCACAATCACATCCTTCATTTTTAAAGCGGATTAAACTGGCTTTACTCTTACTAATCGTCGCTTTAGGTATAAATTGGCTGGCAAGAAAGCACCATTCATTGATTTCTGTTGCCAATCACCTTGCCATATCTTCAGAAAAGTCCAAAGTTCCTGAAATTATATTGCCCGAAATCTCGGCCGTGAATGTAACTGTCAATCCACCGGCTTATACAGGTAAAACCAAACGTGAGCAGGATAAATTCACCTTAAATGTAGAAGACGGTTCAACCGTAACCTGGAAAATAACTACCAATATTGCTGTAAAGCAGGTTTTGCTGCTATTCAATGATAAAGAAATAATTACTTTAAAAAACTTAAGCACGGGGAAAAACCAATGGCAAACCCAAAAGCAAATCAACAAAGCTGGATTTTACCAGGTAAATGTGGATGGTAAACTTTCTGATCTGTACCAGGTGCAGGTAATAACTGATCAGCCGCCGGTAATTCATATTAAATCGCCAAAACAATACACCTACATAGATGCCGGAGAGGCCAGGAAGATAAGTATTGATGCCGCCATCAACGATGATTATGGTGTAGGCAATGCCCTTATTTTTGCCACTGTAGCTAAAGGCAGCGGTGAAGCGGTTAAGTTTAAAGAATATAAGCTTGATTTTTCTACGTCATTCAGTGGTCATCAATCGCAGTATAATCTGCAAAAATTGGTCAATCTTCAAGCGTTGGATATGGAGCCAGGTGATGAGCTTTATTTTTATATTCAGGCAACCGATACCCGTCAGCAGCAAAGCAGAACGGATGTTTATACGGTATCTATACAGGATACAGCGCAACTATTAAGCATGGATGGCATGCTTAGCGGGGTAAATCAAAAACCTGAGTTTTTCAGGAGTGAGCGGCAGATCATCCTCGATACAGAAAAGCTATTAAAAGACAAGGACAGTGTTAGCACAGAAAAATTCAATAACAGGAGCAATGATCTTGGGGTTGACCAGAAATTACTTCGTTTGCGTTATGGTAAGTTTTTGGGAGAGGAATCTGAATCGGATATCAATCCGGCTGATGAAAAGAACGATCCTGTTGGCGATATCAATAACTACGGAAACGCGGCCGTAATATTGGATAAATACACCGATAAGCACGATAATGCAGAGGACGCCCAGTTTTTTGATCCTGAATTGAAAAAACAGTTGAAAGCAACCCTAACTGAAATGTGGAAGGCCGAGCTGCAATTGAGGCTGTACAAACCACAGGATGCTTTGCCATTTGAATACAAAGCATTGCGCCTGCTAAAAGACCTTCAGCAAAAATCAAGAATGTATGTGGCTAAAACTTCCTATAATCCCCCTCCATTGAAACTGGAGAAACGCTTAAGCGGCGATTTGTCGAAAATTACTGAACCAGCATATAAAGAGGATATTAAACCGGGAACAGATCAATTTGAAAACCTCAAAAAAGCAGTGACAGTACTGGAGCAGCTAAAAGTTAAGCCACAATTAAATGAATTAGATGAACACGTGTTGGCGCTTGCAAACCAACAAATTAGCTTAAAGGCGTCGGCACAACCGGGCATTTATTTATCAGCCTTAAGTGCCATGCGCAGGATATTAGCAAAGCAGGCGAGTGTTAAATTGTATGATATAGCATTAGTTGAAAGGGCAATTCAAAAAACCTTATCACCCGCGCAAAAAGCGCCTGCATCCAATCAAAGTTCTATAGATATGGGCTTATCGCAGGAGTATTATAAAAACCTTAACCGTTTAAACCGATAGCTGCAAATGAACTGGAATACTGGCGTTATCATTATTTGCATTTTACTGGCGTTTTTTGTGGTATGGAAGGAATATACCCGCCTTAATAAAGCACGTTTATTTCAGCGTATTATCGCGGTTATTGTAGTGGTTGTTGCAATGGCCTGTATTGCATTGCCCTTAACTTATCAAGCTGATATTGCCAAACAGGATAATAACGAAGCCGTGTTGTTAACAGAGGGATTCAACACAGATAGCTTGAACCGATATAATGCAGAAAAGCTGTTTACCCTAAACAACGATATAAAAAAGACTATCCATAAAGCGGTATTGTTAAATAATGTAGATGATTTAGTAAATGATTTTAAAATAAGTCGGTTACGGATTTTAGGCGATGGTTTAAATGCGGAAGATCTGCAGCAATTAAACCATTTACCTGTTATATCCAGTTTAAATCAGGTGCCGGTTAATGATGGAATTACCGCCATTAGCTGGAATGAAAAACTAAAGATTGGTGAAGAATTAAACATCCAGGGGAGTTTTAAAAATTCATCTGCAAAAAAAATAAAACTTATACTGAAGGGATTAAGTACTGATTTGGACTCAATTAGTATTGGCACAGATACGTTGAGCTCATTTAACCTGAGTACTATACCTAAAAGCGCAGGAAATAACATATATAGCTTACTGGCTATTGCAGGAACGGATACTATTGAAAGGGAAACTATTCCCGTACAAATAGAGCCGGTAAAACCTTTAAAAGTATTGATATTAACCGCATCGCCCGATTTTGAAATTAGGTTTCTAAAGAACTGGTTATCTGAAAAAGGCTATTCCATTGCTGTTCGCTCCGCCATTAGCAGAGATAAATTCAACAGAGAGTTTATTAACATGCAGCAATTTTCACTTGATCATCTTTCTGCTTCGTTGCTTGGCCAGTTTGATGTTTTAATTGGGGATTTAGCGATGCTAAAAACGCTTAATGGGGCAGATGCCGCTGTATTACAGCAGGCGGTAACCCAAAAAGGTTTAGGTGTAGTTATTAGGGCCGATAGTACTCAACATTCAAACTCATGGCTGCAACGCGATTTTCCTTCTGATAGATTGGCGGGAAAAGATCTCATACCGGTGTCACTTCTATTGCAAGGTAAAATAGTAAAGTCTGCCAAGTTAAATGCGGGCTTGGTGTACATTAACAATCAAAATAATACCCAATCATTGGTAAGCGATGAGCATGGGCATGTTTTAGCAGGCAGTACATTAGCGGGTGCCGGAAAGTTAGTATTTACACCTTTAAATAATACCTTTAGCTGGGTGCTGAATGGCAATAAAAACGACTATGCCAACTTATGGTCGTTGTTGATTACTAAGGCTGCACGGGCTACACTGGTGGCCGAACATTGGAGTATATTGTCGGCCATACCATCGTTATCAAATCCGGTTCAGCTACAATTGGAAACCGCTACAAATCCTTCATCAATAAAAATTGGCGAGGCTGACCTAGCCTCGTTACAAAATAGCCTCATGCCTTTTGAATGGCGTGTTAGTTATAGGCCGCAGGCGCCCGGTTGGCAGTCGGTAAAACAAGCAAACGGGCTTGTAAACTGGTTTTATATATACAAAGATAATGACTGGAAAAATATCCGCACATTGAAGAAGCTGGCGGATACGAAAGCCTACACTGCTAAAAATGCAATTAGTTTAAATGTAACGAAACAGATACACGAAAAAATCACGATTGCTGTAAGTAAAATATATTTTTATGTTTTGCTTTTGATAGCCTTTGTGTATTTGTGGGTCGAGGCTAAATTTTTATAGCTATTAAATACTAAAAGGAGGAATATACTTTGAGAAGACGTGACTTTATTTATTTAACAGGCATGGGGGCCGGCGCAATGATGTTGCCCGGCATGAACGCGCTTGGTAAAACGATTGATCCTTTGCAGGCGCTGGAAGGCGTTGATGTAAAAATCAAAAAAGAACTTGCCGATGTGGCTTTAAACACAGCTAAATCAAACGGTGCATCATATGCCGATGTGCGCATTGGTCGCTATCTTAACCAGTTTGTGGTTACCCGCGAAAATAAGGTGCTCAATATAGCCAATACCGAATCATACGGGATAGGTATCCGTGTTATCGCTAATGGATGTTGGGGTTTTGCGGCAACCAATGATGTAACCAAAGAGGGTATGGCCAAAACCGCTTTAAAAGCTGTGGCGGTAGCCAAGGCTAATGCTAAAATTGGCGGAGCGCCAGTACAGCTTGCCCCTCAAAAAGGTTATGGCGAGGTTAACTGGAAAACACCTTTAACAAAAAACGCGTTTGAAGTACCTATTAAAGAAAAGGTAGATTTATTGTTAAACGCAAATGGAGTAGCTATGGCAGGTGGAGTCAACTTTGTAAATTCCATCATGTTTGCAGTTAATGAGCAAAAGTATTTTGCTTCAACAGATGGTTCATATATCGATCAGGATGTTCACCGGCTTTATCCAAGTTTTACGGTAACTAAAATAGATCCTACAGCGGGATCATTTGAAACCCGCCGATCATTAAGCTCACCTGTTGGAATGGGTTATGAGTATCTTGATCCTTTGGAAAGCGAAAAAGTTTTGGGTGTAACTACCCGTTACAAAAAGCGCTATGATATGATTGAGGATATGAAGTTTGCGACCAAACAGGCCGGCGAAAAGTTAAAAGCAAAGTCTGTTGAGCCAGGTAAATACGATCTGGTTCTTGATCCATCACATTTGTGGTTAACTATTCACGAATCCGTTGGTCACCCAACCGAGCTTGACCGCGTTTTGGGCTACGAGGCTAATTTTGCCGGTACCAGTTTCCTTACGTTGGATAAATGGAAATCTGGCAAGTTTAACTTTGGCAGTAAGGCCGTAAATATTGTGGGCGATAAAACCCAGGTAGGCTCATTAGGTGCGGTAGGTTATGATGATGAAGGGGTAAAATGTAAAAAATGGGATATCATTAAAGATGGTGTTTTGGTTAATTACCAGGCTATCCGTGATCAGGCGCATATCATTGGTTTAAACGAATCGCAGGGATGTTGCTACTCGCAAAGTTGGCAGGATGTACAATTTCAGCGTATGCCAAATGTTTCCCTGCAGCCGGGGAAAACGCCTTTAAGTGTTGATGACATGATCAAAAATGTAGAAAAAGGTGTTTACATTATTGGCGATGGTTCTTTCTCGATAGATCAGCAGCGCTATAATTTCCAGTTTGGTGGTCAGCTATTTTATGAGATCAAAGAGGGGAAAATAGCAGGTATGCTTAATGATGTAGCTTACCAGGCCAATACACAGGAGTTTTGGAATTCATGTGCGCAGGTTTGCGATGAACGCGATTACAGTTTAGGCGGTGCTTTTAATGATGGTAAAGGGCAGCCTGCACAATCAAGCGCGGTATCACATGGCGCTTCAACAGCGCTGTTTAAGGGAGTTAATGTAATTAATACTAAAAGAAAGATCGGATAATTGAATTATGCCAATATTAAATAAAGAAGAAGCACAGGCTTTATTAAAGAAAGTGCTTGCCTATTCAAAAGCCGAAGAATGCGAAGTAACCCTTAACGGAAGCGAAGGCGGTAACATCCGGTATGCATTAAACGCTGTATCTACAGCTGGTGATATTAGCACTATCGGACTTGCTGTAACCTCTGTTTTTGGAAAAAAAGCAGGTACTACAACCATTGATGAGTTTGACGATGCCGCCCTGGAAAGGGTAGTGCGCCGTTCAGAAGAACTTGCGCAGTTGGCCCCGGCTAACCCGGAGTATATGCCGATGTTGGGTCCTCATGATTTCCCCGATTCTATTACATACAATGCAAATACCGCTGGCATGACACCTGATAGCCGCGCAGAATTGGTGGCCAAAAGCTTATTAGTTACTAAAGAAGCTAAGCTAACTGCCGCTGGTTTCCTTGAAAATTCAACAAGCTTTAATGCGATGATGAATTCAAAAGGATTATTTGCCTACAATAAAGGTAATGATGTTACTTTTTCTGTAACTACACGTAATGAGGCTGGTACAGCTTCTGGCTATGCTGCAAAAGGCTTCACTGATGTAAAAAAGCTGGATACTTTTACTGCTACCAAGGTGGCCGCTGGTAAATGCCAGAGCTCATCAGGTGCAAAAGCTATTGAACCAGGAAAATATACAGTAATACTGGAACCTGTTGCGGCTACTTACATGCTGGAGAACATGTTCCGCTTTGACGCACGTAGTGCAGAAGAAGGGCGCAGTTTTTTAAGTAAGAAGGGTGGAGGTACCCGTTTGGGTGAACAACTTGTAGACTCCAAAGTGAACATTTATTCGGATCCATTTAATCCCGAACTGCCGTCATCAACATGGAGCGGTGACGGACTGCCACGTGAAAAGACGATGTGGATAGACAAAGGCGTGGTGAAAAATTTGAGTTATTCGCGCTATTGGGCTGATAAAAAAGGTGTAAAACCAATGCCCGGCCCCGGAAATATCATTATGGATGGCGGCGATGCCAGTATTGAGGATCTGATAAAAAGCACCGAAAGAGGGATATTGGTTTCCCGACTTTGGTATATCCGTATGGTTGATCCGCAATCGTTACTGTTAACAGGGCTTACGCGTGATGGTACATTCTATATCGAAAATGGTAAGATCAAGTTCCCGGTAAAAAACTTCCGCTTTAATGAAAGCCCGGTTATTATGCTTAATAACCTGGAAGCACTGGGTAAACAAGAACGTAGCATCAGTGTGGAAAGTTACAGGAGTTACCTGGTACCACCGATGAAGATCAGAGACTTTACATTCAGCTCGCTATCTGACGCGGTTTAGTTGATAGTAAACTAAAAAGGGGGATGTATCATTAGATAATATCCCCCTTTTTTTTATACTCCCTTTATTTAGTTTACTTTGGCAGCTCCGCTAAGAAGTTCAAAATATCATTTCCAATTTCGGCAACATTGGTTTCAAGTGCGAAGTGACCAGTATTGTAAAACTTAACTGTAGCATTTGGATCATCGCGTTTATAAGCATCTGCGCCCGCTGGCAGGAAAAATGGATCTTTGTTTCCCCAAACAGCCAGCAACTTTGGTTTATATTCCCTGAAATATGCCTGGAATTTTGGATACAAAGCCACGTTGGTGCGATAGTTCAGTAAGAGATCTAATTGAATATCGATATTTCCCGGCCGATCTAAAAAGTGCTGATCTAAGGTATAAGATTCGGGAGCTATTAATGATGGGTCAGCTACCCCTTCATGATATTGATACCATGTTGCTTCTTTTGATACAAATTCTTTAAGTGCATCCCTGTTTTCCTGTGTTGGATTTTGCCAATACTTTTGTATCGGGTTCCATCCGGTGCTTAAACCCTCTTCATATGCATTACCGTTTTGAGATATAATGCCGGTAATTTTTTCGGGATTTGCCAATGCCAGCCTATAGCCGGTTGGGGCACCGTAATCAAATACATAAATAGCAAAGCGCTTAAGTCCTAATACATCAATAAATGATTGCATGGTGTTAGCCAGGTTATCAAAAGTGTATTCAAACTGATCGTGAGCTGGTGCATCAGAATAACCAAAGCCCGGCAAATCCGGAGCTATAACATGGTATTGCTTGCTTAAAATGGGAATCAGGTTCCTGAACATGTGCGATGATGTAGGATACCCATGTAGTAAAAGTATGGTTGGGGCCTCTTTGGATCCGGCTTCTCTATAAAAAATGTTCAAGCCTTTCACTTTAATGTTGCGGTAATAAACTGAATTGGTTTCCATGTTTTGTTTTTTTGAGTTTTTGGTTTGGGCCGAGAGCTGGCTGTTAAGTGAACTTATACTTAAAGTCAACATTATTAACGACATGTGGAGTGTTTTCATGTATTTTATTTGCTTCATCAAAACTAATACTGATATTTGATTATTTAAAACGATTAATAAAGATGGGATTAATCATAATTAATGATTTATGAATACACACGACCTGAAAATATTTGAGGCTGTTGCTTTTAATGGGAGCTTTACAAAAGCTGCAGAAGCCATGTTTACCGTTCAATCAAATGTTACTGCCCGTATTAAAAACCTTGAGGAAGAATTTGGCGCAGATCTTTTTACACGTTCTTCCCGTAAGGTTACACTCACAAGTGCCGGTGAAACCTTAATGCATTACTGCAAGCAAATCAGCCACCTGGTTGATGAAGCTAAAAAGGATATCATGAAAGCCAACCAAATTACCGGGCAGCTTAAAATTGGTTGCATTGAAACTACCATGGCCCTTAAGGTGCCCGATATTTTAAACAAGTTTTCAAATGCTTATCCCGATGTGGAAATGGAGTTTAAATCAGAAATGCGCCACGGCCTCATCAGCGATGTGATTAATTATAAGCTTGATGCAGCCTTTGTATCAGGCCCTATCAACTCGCCGGAACTGGAGCAGATCCACATTAAGGAAGAACAACTGGTTATCCTTGCATCCGCCCGGCGATTTAAACTTGAAGATATTCTCGCAAATCATCCGCTTAAAATAATTGTGTTTGATCAGGGCTGCATTTTTAGAGCCCGGCTCGAATCATGGCTTAGCGCAAAAGGGATTATTAATTATAAAAGTATCGTGGTAAACTCACTTGAAGGTATCATCAACTTTGTTGAAGCGGATCTCGGCATCAGCATTTTACCAGCCGAGCTTATTGACCAATATTACGCCGGCAGAAAATTAACTACGTTTGCCATAAATAAGGAACTTGGAACCATGACAACTGTATTGGCGTTCAGGAAAAATATACCTCAATCAAGGGCGTTAAAAGCGTTCATTGAAATGTATTGTACCAACTAATTAAGGCGTATTATTTTATGAGTTGGATGAAATTTGTGATATATTGATCTCATTAAAAAAACAAATAAAAACAACTGAATACCTACTGTTATCTTTAATCACGATTATATATGAATTATCAAAAATGCAAGTATTGTTTCATGCTTTTCCTTTGTCTCACTTTTGCACTATCGCAGGTGTGTTTGGCTCAAAAAAAATCGAAAACTATAAAAACAGGGAATGGAGTTATCTTTTTTGACGATTTCACTGGCAATAAACTTGATCGTAACAAATGGAATGTTGAGGTAACCGGGATGCATGTTAACAATGAGTTACAGGCATATGTAGATACCACTTCTACCATATTTTTAGTCAGCGGAGCCGCAGCGGAAGGTGCTAAAAACGGAGCTTTAGTGTTGCGTCCGCAATCGGTGCCTGGTTTTAAAACTAAGGATGGACAGAATTTCGATTTTTTATCGGGCAGGATAAATACGCGCAATAAATTTGATTTTATGTACGGCACGGCTGAAGCAAGAATTAAGTTGACAGATGGTTCGGGACTTTGGCCTGCGTGGTGGATACTGGGCAATGGTATGTGGCCCCAAACCGGCGAAATAGATATAATGGAATATGTAGGTGAGAAGGATTGGGTTAGCGCGGCCGTACACGGGCCGGGATATAGTGGTGAAACACCTTTCGTAAACAGGCAATATTTTGATATTAAAAATGATGTTACGCATTGGCATGTTTATGCTGTTGATTGGACACCCGATAACCTTGATTTTAAATATGATGGAAAGTTGATGTTCAGAGTAAACCGGCATATGGCTGAACATTATGGTAAATGGGCCTTTGACAATGAAAAATATCTTATCCTAAATTACGCCTTAGGTGGTGCTTACCCGGCAAAAATAAATGGTGTAACTGAACCTTATAACGGAATGCCCGCTTCTACAGTCAACCTTATTAAAGCAAATAAGGCAAAAATGTTGGTTGATTGGATTAAGGTCACTAAAAATCATTAATAAGCTTTGCTTAATAAGTAATTGATTAAAAAACCGGTTAAAAATAGCCGGTTTTTTTTTTATCAATTAATTATTGAAATAATATGGCTGAATGTCAATTAATTAAAGCAAAATTAATGAATATCAACAAACCAAAATCGTATTTTTACGTAGAAGGGGTACCTGATTATTTTACAACGATGTTTAAGACAACGTGTCAATGGTTGTAAAATTATATACTCTTTTTTTTGAGTAAAGTACACCTTGACCTGATATCAAAAAAGCTAAAAACTAAAAAGATACTAAGGTTAATGAAGAGCCGCTTACTTATATTTATTTTTTATTTGTTATCAATTCCGCTGCGAGGTTATAGTCAGTCATGTACGTTAAATGTAAGTATTTCATCTTCTGAGCCGGCAATTTGTGCTGGCAATACCCTTGCATTAACTGCTGTACCTACTGGAGGATCTGGTTCGTATAACTATGCCTGGAGCACAGGTGAATCGATTAATCCTATACATGTTAATAAAGCAGGTAAGTATACAATAACAATTACTGATAAAGTTTCGGGATGTGTTGCTCATAACGATATCACCATTAATGTAACACCAACGCCAAGCGCGCCAGGTGTTAAAGGTGGCGGTATCGTTTGCCAGGGAAATAGTGCGCATCTTGAAGTAACTACGCCCGCAGATTCCTATCAATGGTATACCCAGCCTACGGGCGGCAACTCGTTTCATAGCGGGCCAACTTATGATACAGATCCTATTAGGGGGGGGACAGTATTTTATGTGGAAGCAACAGTTGGAGGGTGTACAAGTTTAAGAACTTCAGTTGTCATCAATATTGCAAGCAGACCTGTAACTCAGAATGCTCAGGCATGCTACGGAACTCCTGTTACATTATCTGTAAGCGGAGGTGATAATTTTAGGTGGTACACTTCAATCAGTTCAACAAATGCAATAAATACAGGGCCAACGTTATCAATTGCCGCATTAACAAATACGGTGACTTATTATGTGGAGGCGGATGTAAACGGCTGTGTTAGTCAGCGTACGGCAGTAACCGCTACGGTAACTGCCGCACCAACGGTACCTGCGGTTACAGGTAATAATCTTGCAATATGTGCCGGATCTGTAATTACTTTACATGCTACTACACCTGCTGGTGTTGTTGAATGGTATAATACTCCTTCTGGAGGAACACCATTGATATCAAGCCCGGATTATACAACACAGCCGCTTACCGCTAATACAACTTTTTATGTACAAACTTCTTTAAATAACTGTGAAAGTTCCCGGGTTCCTGTTACGGTAACTGTAAACCCCATGCCGGCGGCGCCGGCACAACAAACTGTGAATGCATGTTATAATAGCAGTGCACACCTCAATGTGGGTGCAACAACCGTTATCTATCAATGGTATGCGGATGCAGGTGGGAAGCATTTTTTGAAACAGGGAAACACTTATGATACACCTGTATTAACTCATGATGTTACTTATTATGTAATGACAATTAATGCCGGATGCAGCAGTGCCCTGAGTCCAGTAAACGTTATTGTATCGCCCCCGGTTTTGGCTCCATCTGTGTTGACCCCGCCAATTACCTGTTATGGATCATCCGCAGAACTAACAGTTACGTCCCCTGGTGGTATTTACCAATGGTTTAAAACTGCTACAGATAATAATGCATTGCCAACTACCGAAAATGGCAAGTTTACTACACCGCCATTAACTAATACAACTACTTATTATGTTCAAACAACGATTGGAGGATGTACAAGTCCCAGAACGGTTGTTGAAATTCCTGTTTTTGGACAAATACCTACACCTTTAACGCATGATGCAACTACTTGCGCCGGTAATTCAGCAACACTAACAGCAACAGGCGCAAATGGAGACTACATGTGGTATGATGCAGGTGGAAATCTGGTGAATGCCGGTAGCATATTTAACACACCGGCGCTAACAGCCAATACCAGTTATTATGTACAAGTTACTGTAAATGGTTGCACAAGCCAACGGGCTATTGCTAATGTAATTGTTAGCCCTTTGCCAAACGAGCCAATTGTGGGTTCCGATGTCACAATTTGTCCGGGTAATAAAGCAAATCTTTCAGCAAGTGTTCCTGCAGGACAAACCATTAAATGGTATGATGTACCAACAGGCGGCTCTTCAATTTACACAGGAAACGCATATACAACCCCCTTATTATATAATAATACAACATATTATGTTGAAAATGTATCGGGTACATGTAGCAGCACGCGCAAAGCTATAAATGTAATTATGGACGTTACCAGCACAAGGTTTCAATATCCCTCAGGCACCGTAGCAACCACAGGAGCAAACCCCACACCTTCCATTCTTAATCCTACGACGGATGATGTTTTTAGTGCTGCGCCTGCTGGTATAGTTTTTTTAAATAATAGTACCGGTCAAATTAATATTAGTGCAAGTGCACCAGGCACCTATAGTGTTACACTTACCAGTAGTGGTGCCTGCTCGGGTGCCTACACCAGTAGTATTACTATTTCTGATATGCCCAAGACAGATTTTACATATAATACTCCGATTTGCAGAGATGGTGTAAATCCTTTGCCAAGCTTTCTGCCGGGCGCAAGTGCAGGTGTTTTTACTGCTACTCCGGTCGGCTTGGTTTTTGCAAATAAAAACACAGGCGAAATAGATCTTGCAAATAGTAAATCCGGAACCTATTCGATAACAAGCACCATACCACCAAGTGGTAATTTTGCCGGGGTATTTTCATCATCACCTATAACTATTGATGAACCAGTTAGAATAAGTGCGGGGGCCAATAGGAATGTTCCGATAAATACCCCGGTTACATTAGAGGGAATTATAAGCGGGGCTACCGGAACATGGTCAGGTGGAGCAGGTAGTTTCTCCGATGTGAATGATCCACATGCCGTATATACTCCGGCATTAGGAGAGAGCAATGTGCAGTTGACCTTTTTATCAAATAACCCGCCAGGTCCTTGCCAGCGCAAATCCGCTTTAGTAACTATTGTATTTAATAATATGCCCCCGGCGCCAACCGTGAAGCCAGCCGGGATTTGCGCAGGAACTACCACCATTTTAAAAGCAACTGCACCTGGTGGCACATATAACTGGTATAAGGATGCTACAGGTGGGAGTAGTCTTCGTTCAGATCCTAATTTCCAAACCCCGGTGCTTACGGCAACCACTACTTATTATGTAGAAACAACATTTAATGGATTAACCAGCCCACGAACTCCTGTAACTGTAACAGTTTATGATATACCACCAACGCCTGTTTTAGCATCAGATATTGTTACTATTTGCAGCGGCGGTACAGCGCAAATTATTGCCAGTGGTTCGCCCGGTACATACCAGTGGTTTAATGAAACCGGACAGCCGGTAGCTGTTGGTAATACTTTACAAACCACACCACTAACCACTACTACGTTTTACACAGTACAGAGTGTGATTGGGCAGTGTGTAAGTGCTATGAAAAAGGTAGTTGTACAGGTTAATCAAGTACCCAATATAACCAGTTCATTATTTGATTTTGTTTGCAGCAGCAATCCATTAAACTATATTATTACCGCAGATCTTCCATCAGCCACGTTCCAATGGGAGCGTGCAGCGGTGCCAGGTATCAGTAATCCTGCGGTATCCGCTCAAACATCTAATGCTATTACGGAAACATTAATTAACACCACACCTAATTTAATAAATGTAACTTATGCGATAACCCCAATTAATGGCGATTGTATAGGAACTCCTGTGAATTATGTGGTAACTGTTTATCCAACACCAACTGTTACCAGTTCGGCACAAGATGATGTTTGTTATGGCACTACCGATAATTATGTTATAAAATTCAATACTCCTACAACAAGATTTAGCTGGAGCAGGGCTGCGATACCTGGGATAAGTAATGTGGCAGTGTCTGGCCAGGCAGCAGAAACCATACGGGAGGTTTTATTTAATACAACTAACGCCCCACTGGATGCTACCTATATTATTAATTATAAAACAAACGATTGTGACGGAATACCATTTAACCGGGTGGTAACTGTTTACCCGCAGATTAATATAACAAGTGATGCGTTATCGTCAAGCTGCAGTAATACTCCTCAGGGATATACTATAACATCAAATGTGCCAACGGCAACATTTGAATGGCAGCGAAAGGCTGTAGCAGGCATAAGCAACCCAGCAGCTACTAATACTGGGCCTTTGATAGATGAAGCTTTAACTAACACAACCAACACAGCTATTAGGGTTACTTATATTATAACACCAACTGCTTATGGGTGCACCGGGTTACCTTTTACGCACACTGTAATTATAAATCCAAAGCCGGATGTTCCTATTGCCAACAGCAATTCTCCTATTTGTGTGGGAAGTACAATACAATTAAATACTCCTCCAATAAACGGGGCTTCCTATATGTGGACAGGGCCGAACGGATTTTCATCAACATCTCAAAATCCCAATATTCCCGCGTCAGAGGCAACTGCCGGAACGTATAATTTATTTGTTACGGTAGGCGGTTGTACAAGCGATGCCAGCCCTGTTACTGTACAGGTAAACCAGCCACCGGTAGCAAAGGCTGATGGGCCTCGTCTTGTTTGTACTGCAGTAACATCCATTGCACTTACCGGCTCGGTAACAGGCGGTACAACAACTGGTGTATGGACATCCAGCAATCCTAAGGGCAAGTTTTTGCCATTCGCTACCCAGGTTGATAATGTGCAATATATACCAACACAAGAAGAGAAAGCAGCAGGCTCAGTTATTATAACCTTATCATCAACAAGTAAAGATGATTGTACAATAAGCTCCTCAAGCCTGGTTATTACATATGGACAGGAACCTGGTGCCGATGCAGGCCCTCCTAATATAGATGTTTGTTCGCAGGATACCCGTATACCTTTGGCTGGTAAAATACTTGTACCTGGCGCAAGCGGCTTCTGGACAACATCCTCAGGCGATGGTAGATTTGAATCTGGAAATCAACCTAATGCTGTTTATTTACCAGGTGACAATGATAAAAAAAATGGATCTGTTGTATTAACATTCAACGTTAATAATTCTGGTCAATGTTTTACACCATCTGATTTTGTAAAAATAACGTTTTTTGGTCCGCCGGCATTAACTACAGAACATGTACGGTATGTTTTAAAGGATAAAACTATTACACTGCATCCAAATGTAAATGTAAGTGATGAAACAGTTACCTATTTATGGAGTCCTAATATTAATATCAGTGATGTTAATGTTAAAAATCCGGTTATAACGGGGGATATAGATCGCACCTACACACTTGTGGTAACAGATGCTTTGGGATGTACAACCGCTGATACTACACATATCATAGTATCACCACAATTATTTGTGAACAATGCTTTTTCTCCTAACGGAGATGGGAAAAACGATACCTGGGAGATAGCTGGCCTGATAGCTTTTGAAAATTCAACTGTTGATGTATATAACCGATACGGCACTCAACTATTTCATTCAAAGGGCTATGGCGTCCCTTGGGATGGAAAATCTAATGGGCAACCTGTACCGGTCGGTGTATATTACTTTATTGTAGATACCAAAGTAAACGGCGGCCAAAAATTTACAGGGTATGTAACTATTTTGAGGTAAGCCAGAAAGAAAGCGGAGTTTCGATTTAACCTAATATTTTCAACAGATCTGTTTTTGAAAGTGATTGCAGGAAAGAGGAATCGGTATTTACCAGGTTATCTGCCAAATTCTTTTTAAATTCCTGCATCTGCATAATCTTTTCCTCAACAGTGTCCGGACAAATCATCCTTATTGCAACCACATGTTTGTTTTGCCCTATACGGTGCGAACGATCAATGGCCTGGTTTTCAACTGCTGGATTCCACCATGGGTCAACAATGTAAACATAATCGGCTTCGGTTAAATTTAAACCGGTTCCGCCAGCCTTCATGCTGATAAGAAATACGCCTACTGCCGGATTATTTTGAAATTCGGTTACTGCGGCTTCGCGGTTGCGGGTGCTGCCGGTAAGCCAGCTAAAGCCAATTTGCCGGGTTATTAATTCTTTTTTGATTAATTCAAGCATCGAAACAAATTGCGAGAATACCAGTATTTTATGCTGTGGCAATTTGCTTTCTATCTGCTCCATCAGCATATCAATTTTCGCAGATTCATTACCTGGCGGCTTTTCACCGGTGATTAACAACGGCGAATCACAAAGCTGCCGTAATTTTGTTAATCCCTTGAGCACGTTCATTGGCGTTTTCCTTAATTCATCACTGGTTGTTGCCGATATAAATTCACGGAATTCCTTTTCGTAGGCGTCGTAAATTTTGCGTTGTTGTTCCCGCATTTCGCAATACAATACCATTTCGGTTTTTTCGGGCAATTCGGCAGCTACTTGTTGCTTTGTTCGTCTTAAAACAAAAGGCTTTATTTTGTTTTGAAGTTCTGTCGCCCGTTTGTGGCTTTTAAATTTATCAATGGGTACAGCATAAATATCTTTAAAGTATTGCTTGGTTCCCAAAAGGCCGGGGCAGGCAAAAGAAAGCTGCCCGTAAATATCAAAGGTGTTGTTTTCTATAGGGGTGCCGGTGATGGTAATCCTGTTTCGCGATTTTAATAAGCGGGCAGCTTTATAACGTTGCGAATCGGGATTTTTGATCTGTTGCGATTCATCAAGGAATACATAATTAAACTGATAATTTTTCAAAAAGCCAATGTCAGCAAGCAATGTTCCGTATGAAGTTAATATGATTTCATATCGGGAAAAATCATCTATGCTTTTGATCCTGTCTGCTCCATAAATGGTATGAACTCTTATAGACGGTGCAAATTTCTGTACTTCGGCCTGCCAGTTAAAAATAAGCGAAGTAGGTACTACCAGCAGGTTAGTATTATGATTTGCCTTTTTACGCTGCAAAAGTATAAAAGCGATGATCTGCATGGTTTTGCCCAGACCCATATCATCAGCCAGGCATCCGCCAAAATTAAAATCATCTAAAAAGTTAAGCCAGTTTAATCCATGTTTTTGATAGGGGCGAAGGGTAGCGTGCAAGTCTGGTGGAACTTCAGTATCGGCTATCGTTTCAAAATTTAATAGTTTTTCGCGGTATGTTCTTAGTTCTGCCTTAACTTCCTCATCCATAACCTGCTGATCAAATAATTCGGCAATGGCTGTATAGTTTATTTTATGGATGCTTAATATATTTTCGTCCGTTATCTCGCCTGCATTAAAATATTGAGCGAACTTTTCCATCCATTCTAAAGGTAAAATGCCCAATGTTCCATCATCCAGTTGCACATATTTGCTTTTATTACGCACCGCTTTCTGTACACGCTTTAAGGTAGTTTTCTTATTGCCAAACCTAACACCTATTTCGGTATTGAACCAATTGATGCCACTTAGCACCCTTATGGTGATATTTACTTTATTAGGGTTTAGTTTATTCCCTTCCAGTTCATTAAACCCTAAAACGGTAATATGATGCTTTTTCCAATCTTCAAATACATTTAAAAACCATTCTTCCTGTAAAAAATGCCTTTTATGCAGATAAAAATAATGCAGGTCATTATCCAGCTGTTCGGCAAAGTAGGGATGTTGTTTGATAAGCAGGGCGGTCAACTCAATTTCTGCTTCGTTATCCCGCTCAACAATAAACTCATTACCTTTATGATCAACCCCGTGGATTGTACGCTTTGTCCGCACAGGTATTTCGGCCTCACCATAGCGCATTACGGGAATAATCATTACATGGCTTCCAAAATCAGAGAGGTAAATGATCTGCTCAGTTTCATTGGTAAATCCTTGTTGTTTTAACTGAACGGCAGTAGCCGGTTTAACATGCTGGTAGGCAATACTTATCGTATCCTCAAGCTTGGTTAGCAGATGAGTTTTAAATTCTTTGTATTTAGAGTGATGGATAAGCAGGTTTTCCGGACGTTTCCGCATCAGGTCAATGATACCTAATAACTGCACGTTATCGGCAAGGTAAAGGGTGTCATTAACTAAAATAAAATAATTAAACTTAATGTTTAGGTCCTTTAATTGATGTGAAATTCCATTGATTTCAAGTTGACCGGAAAATTCGTAAAATGGCCCTTGAGGTTTAATATTAAGATTAATATCATGAGGAAGCACACCCACTTTTACAGGGATTACAGAAGAAGCCGTAATGTTATCAGATACCTCGCTATTGTGACAGTAAAAATTATACTTGAGCGGATTTTTAACAATGGCCCGCAATGCCTGTATATCAGCCACTGACCTTTTACTGTTGATGTGGTTTTGGAATTTATTAACCCCGGTAAAAAACTTTAGCTGTTCATGATCCTCCGTTTCCCAAATATGATCTAAAGGATTTATGAGTGTTAAAGGATTTTTTATTTTACCGTCTTTAGTTGTTTGTGCTTTATAAAGCTCAATAAAAAGGTACTTATAATATTTATGCTGTTTTAAAACAACACAAATGGCTCGGTCGGTATCATCTGCGGATTGCTCAAGAGGTGAAATGGCAGGCGCAAGTACCATTTGACTATATGCGTCTAAACTTTCTTTGGTGACAGGAATAAGTGAAGGTAATTTCGGGCGGATCTCTGTTTTTTTATCCTCGTAGGTCAGCTGGAAAAAAGCATCGAGATCAGCTTCGTTTTCCAGGCCGTAATCATGGGCTACCTTTCTTAGTTTATCGTATCTTAAATGTTCATCATAAAAGATGCGGAAATCATTTTTTTTGATGATTGCTGTGAGTGCCATGGCTTGGTATTCACATAATTTATGATGATTTGCATTGCATCCGCAGGTAAGTAACACCTGGTTGTTTTGTTGGATTACGGTTATTGTGGGGAAATTAGCGGCATCATATTCATGGCCAAATGTGCCCTGATTTACTTCTATTAAGTGAGGAATGACGTGTTTATAGGAGGAAGGGTGATTGTCAATCCCCATGCCCGATCTTTGGAGTATTGCGGTTTCGGTAATAGCTGCAAAAGATATATCATCTATAATATAGGTGTGTCCCTCAAAATCGTCTTCCTCGTGAGCAGTTTCTGTATTCACTAATTTTCCTGGTGCTATAGCAGGTAAATATCTTAAGAAATGAGGAGACTTGCGAAGCAGAAAAAGATTTATTGACAATTTAATGCAGATGCGATATTATGCAATAGCTAAAGGTACCACCGCTAATTAATCCTCCGGTATTAAAGACCAAAAAATGGGCAGAAATCACACGCCGTTTCTTCATTTACAGATGCTTGATATCTCAGTAAAAAAAGGCTTTTGAGTAAGATACTATACAAAATATGTAAATGGAGATTGAACTATTTTACATGTTTTTGTGTAAAAAAACGAAGCCATTTACAATTTGGGCTTCAATCGAAATATCGCCTAGTGTATTGGTAGTCAATTAAATAAATTTGTTTAGTAAATAAATGTTTATTGATTATCTATCATTAAAATCCAAAATTATGTGTGGAATTGTAGGTTATATCGGATTTAGAGACGCATGGCCAATTGTAATAAAAGGCCTTAAACGATTAGAGTACCGTGGGTATGATAGCGCAGGGATTGCGATTATCAACCATGAGGGTTTTAACGTTTATAAAAAAGTAGGTAAAGTATCCTATCTTGAAGACCATGCTGAAAACCAGGATACAAGCGGGTATATCGCCATCGGCCATACCCGATGGGCAACACATGGTATACCATCTGACCTCAATTCGCATCCACACGCTTCAAATGATAATCGCCTGCACATTATTCACAATGGCATTATTGAAAATTACTCAACACTGAAAGAAGAATTAATAAACCGCTGGCATAAGTTCAAAAGCGAAACAGATACCGAGGTTTTAATACATTTGGTAGAAGAAATACAAAATATTGAGCAAACAGATTTATTGGAGGCAGTGCGTTTGGCCTTAAATACGGTGATTGGCGCATATGCAATAGTTATATTAGATAGGGAAAATCCGGGTCAATTAATTGCTGCCCGAAAAGGAAGTCCCCTGGTTATCGGGGTTGGTGAGGGTGAATATTTTATTGCCTCAGATGCAACACCTATAATTGAATACACCAAAAATGTTATCTATTTAAAAGACAATGAAATAGCATTGGTGAAGCGCGATGGCCTTTTAGTTAAACGATTGGATAATGTAATTCAAACCCCGCTTATACAAGAACTGGAAATGAAACTTGAATCACTTGAAAAAGGTGGTTTTGAGCATTTTATGTTAAAAGAGATATTTGAACAGCCTCGTTCAATAAAAGATTGTATGCGCGGACGTATCATTCCTGAAATTGGAAAGGTTGAGTTAGGCGGCGTAAAAGAATATGCTGATAAACTTAAAAATGTTGAACGGATAATAATAATAGCCTGCGGTACGTCCTGGCATGCCGGTTTAGCAGGCGAATATTTAATTGAAGAGTATGGGCGGGTTTCTGTAGAGGTTGAATACGCGTCAGAGTTCAGGTATCGAAATCCAATTATTAGTGAGAATGATATAGTAATTGCCATATCGCAATCTGGCGAAACGGCGGATACAATGGCTGCGATAGAAATTGCCAAAGAAAGGGGAGCAACAATTTTGGGTATCTGCAATGTTGTCGGGGCTTCAATTCCAAGAATTACACATGCGGGCGTTTACACCCATGCTGGTCCGGAAATTGGTGTGGCCTCAACAAAAGCCTTTACTGCACAGGTTACCGTTTTAACATTGTTAGCCTTATATATCGCGCAGCAAAAAGGGACTATTACGTCATCTAAATTAACGCGGTTGTTAACTGAGCTTGAAACCATCCCAGAAAAGGTTCAAACCCTTTTAGCTGATAATGATTTGATAAAAAGCATTGCATCTAAAATTAAAAACGCCAGTAACTGCCTGTTTTTGGGCCGTGGGAGCGGGTTTCCTGTAGCTTTGGAAGGCGCATTGAAATTGAAGGAGATTTCATATATTCATGCTGAGGGGTATCCGGCGGCAGAAATGAAGCATGGTCCAATTGCTTTAATTGACGAAGCGATGCCGGTTGTATTTATAGCCACTAAAAATTCTTCTTATGATAAGGTTATAAGTAATATACAGGAGGTGAAAGCCAGGAAGGGAATAGTGATAGCTATAGTGACGCAGGGTGATACCAAAGTAAGGGAAATGGCAGATTATTGCATAGAGATACCAGATGCTGACGAAGCCTTTTTGCCGCTTTTAGCTACAATACCTTTGCAATTACTGGCGTATCACATAGCTGTGATGCGGGGTTGTAATGTTGATCAGCCACGTAATCTTGCAAAATCAGTAACTGTTGAGTAAAATGAAATTATAACCCATTTTACGGCAATTACAGCTTATAATAAATTACTGTAGCAAACCAATAGTTCATATATAATAAATAAGATTAGCAGGCGTAAGCCTGCTTTTTTTGTGAATTACATTATGGTATTTCATTTTTCCTAATTCATCTACATATTCTGCTGCTAAAAATATCTTCTATCTGAATCAGTCATTCAGCATCTGTGTTTATTTAAAAACTTAATAAGATTCAAGTTTACTAACCTGTGGCGTGTATTTTACGTTTTTTCGGTATTTGATATATCAAAATCGTAGCGCAATTTTTCTTGAAAAAAAGATAACGCAAATCACAATTTTGCCTAAAAAAAAGATAATACAAATCACAATTTCGCCTAAAAAAAAAGTTACCGAGATCACAATTTCTGAACTTTTATCAAAGTTTTTTGAACTTTATTACCACTTTTCACACCCTGTTTTACAGGGTTTGTAAATCATGTTATAGGCAACTTTACACTTTATGTGAAGTGAATACAACCATTTTACAATTTAATTTCAATCGGAAAAAACGGTATTCAATTGGAGTTCAAATAGATAAATTTGATTCATAAAACAGGTCGAAAATATAATCTGTTTCCTTTAAACCGATAATCATGAAAGTAATTTTAGCTATTTGTGTAATACCGTTAATGTTAATTACAAGCTGCGCAGCAAGACGCGATCTCGTATATTTTAGTAACATGGCAAACGCAACAGTTGTTAATAATTCACAAGCACAACAAGAAGTTCGGATACATAAAAATGATATTGTAAGTGTATCAGTAAACAGCCTAAGCGAAGAATCTAATAAACTTTTCTCAATGCCTAATGCTCAACTGGGCAAAGAGGTAGGATATAAAGTAAATACAGATGGCGCTATTCAATTACCACTTATAGGGGAGTTTAAAATTGAAGGGATGAACGTTGAAGAAGCACAAACTGCAATAGCCCTGGAATTAAAAAAACACGTTAAAAGTCCGGTTGTAGATGTAAGGCTTATCAATTTTAAAGTAACTGTGATTGGGGAAGTTAATAAACCATCAACCTTTATTATAAGCGATGAAAAGGTAAACTTATTAGAGGCCCTGGGGCTTGCCGGAGACATGACCGTGTACGGTAAAAGAGAAAATGTTTTGATTATACGTAATGAGGGGGGCAATAAATCAATGACAAGGCTAAATCTTAATAAGCTGGAGTCAATGAATTCACCCTATTTCAACCTAAAGCAAAATGATATAGTTTATGTAGAGCCAGATAGATCAAAAGCCGTAGAATATAGTCAAAATACGCGGTTATTGCCTGTTGTTATAGCCTCTATTTCTGCGCTTGCGGTTTTGGCTGCAGTACTTTTAAAAAGATAAATATATAACTGTTTCATAATGTTAAAGATCGTTAACATGGACGCGAATTTTACTTTAAAACAATCCTTACCTGGTAATAGCTTTATGGATAATGCCATGCCTTATATAAAACGCTGGTATTGGCTTGTTGCAGGTTTGTTGATCAGTTTATTAGCCGTGTGGTTGTATTTAAATTATGTTACACCTTTGTACAAGATCACCAGCACCCTTCAAATTCCAGATGATAAGAAAGGCGACGGGAGTCTGCTTAAGGCTACTGCTTTTAGCGACCTTAATATGTTCCAGGAAACTAAAACCGTGGATAATGAAATGGAGGTTTTGCGCTCAAAGGATTTAATATATAGCGTATTTAAAAAGCTAAACCTGGAAGTTGCTTATTTTGATGAGAGTGGGTATAAAACGGATGAATTGTATGGCGATGAACTGCCATTTATTGTGACAGTAAATAAAATAAGTAAAAATGCATATCTGAAAAAGCTTCAGCTTCAAACATATTCACATACAACATTTTTACTTACAGAAGGTAAAATGAGCTGGATATACAGATATGGCCAGATGATTCAACATGCTGATTATGTATTTAAAGTAGATAAAGGGCCGGCTAATTTTACAGGCGAGCCGATTGTATCTATCAAGTTTAAAAATATAAGAAAATTGGCAGCTGCCTACAGTGCAGGTTTATTGCAAGTAAACCCTGTTATCAAAGAGTCAAATACCGTGATATTAAGTATTGTTGATGCGGTGCCACAAAGAGGCATTGATATTTTAACTAATATGATTAACACGTACAATGCCGAAAACGTACAGAAAAAAAATATTATAGCTGTTAATACCATCGTGTTCATTGATAAAAGGCTTAAGACAATGGAACAAGATCTGTCTTCTACGGAAGGAGATATAGAGGCTTATAAACAACAAAATGGCGCTTCTGAGATAGGCGCAGGCACACAAGTTAATTTAACAAAGTCTGCGGAGTATACTCAATTGCTTGAAGAGTCAAGCACGGAATTAGGTATTGTAAAATCTATAGAATCCTATTTAAACCAACCTGGTAACCAATACAACGCTATACCAAGTACAATGGGGCTTAAGGATCCGGTTTTAAACACATTGGTAAGCCGTTTTAACGATCTTCAGATTGAAAGAAACAGGATGTTGAACAGTGCAAACCTCAGCAACCCTTTAATTCAAAATTTAAGCAGTCAGATAGCAAGCCTGCGTGAAAATATAAAGGAGAACTTAAGTAACATTAAAAAAGGCTTTGTAATTGGGCATAAACTCCTTAAACAAAATTCGGCGGAGTATGACTCTAAGATACGTTCAGTGCCAACACTTGAAAGAGGTCTTTTGCAACGGGGCAGAGAACAAAGCGTGAAAACTAACCTATACCAATACTTATTACAGAAAAGAGAAGAGACAGCCTTATCTCTGTCTGCAACAATTCCATCAGCGCAAATAATTGATAAGCCGGCATATGACCCAATTCCAGAATTTCCTAAGCAACAACTGATGTATTTGATTGGTAGCATTGTTGGGCTGTTGGTTCCGGGTTTCTCAATTTTCATGTCGCAAAAACTAAACTCAAAAGTCAGAAATACATCCAATTTATTAAACATAAAAGGGGTAAGAGTATTAGGGGAACTGTGTCATAACGATCAACTTCAAAGCCCGGTGGCTATACATAAAGGGAGCACAACAGTTATTTCAGAATTGTTTAGATATATCCGTAGCAACTTAGGGATTTTGAACCAGGGACTACCGCAAAAAAACATCCTGGTTACCTCATGTATGAAAGGAGAGGGTAAAACTTTCTTTAGTATCAACTTAGCACTGACCCTTTCGCTAATGAATAAAAAAGTGTTAATCATGGAGTTTGATTTGCGCAAACCAGATTTGCTTAAATCAGTTGGAATTGAACAAAAAATGGGTATCACAGATTTTCTTGAGGGAGATACCGATTCATTATTGGATTGTATACAGCCGTATGGCGAGTCAGGAAATTTATTTGTCTTAGGATGCGGAAGAATGCCAAAAAATCCGGCTGAGTTACTATTGGATCATCGCGTTGATTTACTTTTTAACTGGTGTAATACTCAATTTGATTATATCATCATTGATACATCACCCGTAGGCGCGGTTTCTGATGCCTTCGGCCTGGCTAAATATGCAGATTTGAGCATTTTCATTGTACGTTACAATTATACAAGTACAGAGCAATTAGATATCCTGAGGGATATTTATGATAACGAGAAATTAAAAAACCTAATGGTTGTATTTAACGATGCAAAAAGAGAGAACCGCGCAGCATATACTTATGGCGGTTATGGATATGCACCTGTGTATGGTTCTTAGGTATATAATAATTTTTAATTGTGCAAGCTTAATAGCACAGGTGTGAATGTGTTATTCGGTGTGATACTATTTGATGGTTTGTACTTCAATAAAGCGCTATGTAAGTGAGATGGCGAAGCCATAAACTGTCAAGAGAATACCTTCTGTTACAAAATAAAATAAGTTTTTTTAAGAATAAAAGCCATGTAAGTGGAGTGGCGAAGCCATATATGCTTATATAGGCACCAGATTACCAGTGTTGTTGTGTTATAAAGTACTGTTTGTAAATACATTTTCATTCATTACCTCCTTTTTAAGCTTCTTTTAAAAGAAGTAAGTAAATACTCCCCAATTACATTATGTAAGTGAGATGGCGAAGCCATAAAATGATCATATAAAATAGTCAGCTAAAACACTTTTTATGGAACCTCAATTAAATTTAATCAAAAATCCCATGTTAAACTTGCATGAAAAGAAATGGCTTGTTATATATACAAGACCCAGATGGGAAAAAAAGGTTGACAAACTTTTAAAGCAACGGGGTATTGAATCTTATTGCCCGCTAAGGGAGGTGGTAAATCAATGGGCCGATCGAAAAAAGGAGGTAAGCCTTCCTCTATTTAACTCTTACATATTTGTTAATGTTGATTTATATGACCAAGCCAATGTTCTTTACACATTGGGTGTTATGGGTTATGTTTATTACATGGGCAAACCTGCTGTTGTTAGGAACAGCATTATTGAAGAAATAAAAATTAACCTGGCCAATTATAAAGATTTAGAAATTGTGAACCTGCAGGGTGTAGCAGTAGGCGATACCGTGAAAATAAAAAATGGGGCACTTACAAATCAGCTGGGTAAGGTAATTCAAATACAAGGCAAAAATGTGCTAATGGTATTTGACACTATCAATTGTGCATTGGTAACGCGTGTGGCCCTTCAAAATTTAACAATTCAAGACTTAAACAATAATCATGAAAATTGAACATTCTAAACCTAAAATCGGAATTATAGGCCTTGGCTATGTGGGCTTGCCATTGGCTGTTGAATTTGCAAAAAAATACAAAGTATTTGGGTTCGATATTAATATAAACCGAATCAATCAACTTCGGCAAGGCGTTGATCACACGCTTGAAATTAGTGAAGAGCAATTGCAGGCAGTAACTACGCCGGTTTGTACAACTCCGGTGGGTTTATATTTTACCGATGAGATTGAAAAGTTAAGAGCCTGCTCTGTGTATATCGTAACAGTTCCTACCCCAGTTGATAAAAATAATCGACCGGATTTAAGCCCCTTAATAAATGCCAGCCTGTTAATTGGTAAAGTATTAAAAAAGGGAGATATAGTTGTTTATGAATCAACTGTTTATCCTGGAGTTACGGAGGATGAATGCATGCCTGTATTGGAAAAAACCTCTAACCTCCGGTTTAATGTTGACTTTTTTGCCGGTTATTCGCCTGAAAGGATCAACCCTGGAGATAAATACCACACTGTTGCCAATATTCGTAAAATAACCTCGGGATCAACACCTGAGACTGCAGATATTGTAGATGCGCTTTATAAATCTGTAATAACAGCCGGTACATTTAAAGCAGATTCAATAAAAGTTGCTGAGGCGGCAAAAGTTATAGAAAATGCACAGCGGGATATCAATATTGCATTCGTAAATGAGCTTGCGATGATATTTAATAGGCTCGGAATTGATACGCATAAGGTATTGGAGGCCGCTGGTACAAAATGGAACTTTTTAAATTTTAGGCCAGGACTTGTTGGGGGGCATTGCATCGGTGTTGACCCTTATTACCTGGCACAAAAGGCACAGGAGGCAGGCTATCATCCGGAAATTATTTTGGCAGGTCGTCGTATAAATGATTCCATGGGGGCATATGTTGCAGATCAGTTTATAAAGCAAATAACCTGCAGGGGTACATCTTTGATCAATGCTGAAGTATTGGTGCTTGGTTTTACCTTCAAGGAAAATTGCCCGGATGTTAGGAATACACGTGTAATAGACATTGTTCGGCGCCTGGAAGAGTATAAAGTGAAGGTGCACATCCATGATCCGTGGGCTAACGCCGAACAAGCGAAACGCGCATATGGCGTAATATGTGAAAACGGAGAATCCAAAGAAAGGACCTATGACGGAATTTTACTTGCCGTTGCACATGATGAATTTAAAGAGATGAACCTTAAAGATCTTTGTAAACCACATACGGTGCTTTATGATTTGAAAGCATTTTTACCTGATAACATTGTAAACGCCCGCTTGTAAAAACCATATGAATTATAAAGAAAGAGCTGTTTCGGGCATATTGTGGTCTTTGTCGCAACAAATTAGCTCAAAGGTAGTGGGGTTTGGTATATCTATCTTCCTTGCGCGTATCCTGGAGCCATCACAATTTGGTTTGATTGCCATGCTGTCTATTTTTATAGCAATAGGAAACTCCTTGCTGGATAGTGGCTTAACGGCTTCGTTAATCCGCACGCCAAATGCAGATCATAGGGATTTCTCAACGGTATTTTATTTTAACCTGGCCGGTAGTACCCTGTTATATGCGTTACTTTTTTTGTTTGCTCCGTTGATCTCAGATTTTTATAATCAACCAATATTAAAGGCAGTTGTGCGCGTTTATGGTCTTATTTTAATTATAAACGCATTTTTTGGAGTACAAAGCACTTTACTAATAAAGGATATGAAGTTTAAACTTCAAACTAATATCCAGGTACCTGCAGCTATTGGAGGTGGAATTTTGGGTATTGTGCTTGCAAAACTAGGATATGGTGTATGGGCCCTGGTATGGATGGGATTATGCAACTCATTTTTATCAACGGCTTTTCACTGGGTTTATTCATCCTGGCGACCTGGTTTGATATTTGATAAGGAGATTTTTAAAAAGCATATTAATTTTGGTTACAAAATGACGGTGTCTGGGCTTATAGATACCATATATCAAAACCTTTATTTAATTATCATCGGAAAATATTTCTCTGCAGCACAGCTTGGTTTTTATTCCCGCGCTGATAGCATTAGTCAATTGCCTATAAGCAATATATCGGCAGCCATTAATAAGGTTACGTATCCAATGTTTGCCGAGATAGCTCATGATCCGGTACAGTTAAAAAATGTTTATAAGAAGTTAATGCAACAAGTTATTTTCTGGAATGCTCCGGCTTTAACTTTTCTTTGTGTAATAGCTCAACCGTTGTTTCATATTTTGCTTACTGATAAGTGGTTACCTGCGGTTCCCTATTTTCAAATCTTATGTATTTGTGGAATAATGTATCCGCTGCATTCATACAACTTAAATATTTTAAAAGTAATGGGTAAAGCCTCATTGTTTTTAAAATTAGAAGTTATAAAAAAGGCGATAAGTGTAATAGGTATTCTAATATTTATCCCATTTGGGATATATGGTTTGTTATATTTTCAGTTGTTCTTCAATTTCGTAGCGTACTATATCAACTCAATGTACAGTGGCCGGTTAATTTCATATCCGGTAAGGGAGCAAATTGAAGATATATTTCCTATCCTGGCAATATCAAGCACCATAGGTGTTAGTTGCTACCTGCTTAATATCCTATTAATTAATCTTTATACCCCCGCGTTTATGCAAATTGGCATAATAAGCATATTTTATTTTGGAGTTTATTATGGCGCCGGCCTTTTAGTAAAGCTGTCTGCAATTAAAGATTTTAACCAATTAATCCTAAAAAAATGATACCTGTAACCAAACCTTTTCTGCCTGCAGAAACTGAATTCGATAATTATGTTAAGAGTATTTGGGAAAGACAATGGCTTACAAATAATGGCCCTTTGGTAAATACGCTTGAACTAAAATTAAAAGAATACTTAGGAGTTAATCATTTATTATTTGTTTCAAACGGAACGGTAGCCTTACAATTGGCTATTAGGGCGCTTAATTTAAGCGGTGAAATTATCACCACGCCCTTTTCATTTGTGGCAACAACAAGTAGTATAGTATGGCAAGGGTGTACACCTGTATTTACAGATATAGATCCTGAAACGTTTAATATTGATCCGGCTAAAATAGAAGCAGCTATTACGCCAAAAACCTCGGCTATACTGGCAACACATGTTTTTGGAAACCCCTGCGATATTACGGCCATACAAAAAATTGCCGATAAGTATGGATTAAAGGTTATTTATGATGCCGCTCATTGTTTTGGTACTTTTTACAACAATAGGTCGGTGTTTGAATACGGAGATATTAGTACCACCAGCTTTCATTCAACCAAATTATTTCACACGATAGAAGGGGGAGCTGTATTTACACAGGATCCGGAGCTTCTAAGGAAAATGGCGTTGATGCGCAATTTTGGCTATTCTGGGGTAGATAGTTTTTCTGAAGCAGGCATAAATGCTAAAAATTGTGAATTTCATGCTGCTATGGGGCTGTGTAACCTGCGCCATGCTGATGAAATACTAAAAAAGAGGAAGTATTTATCAGAACAATATATGCTGCGTTTGAGTAACCTCGACGTGAAATTTCAGAAGTTGGAAAATAAACAAGATTACAACTATGCATATTTTCCTGTGCTTTTTAACACCGAGGATTTGATGAATGAAAGTAAAGCCAAGCTGGAGTTGGCACAAATATATTGCCGCCGGTATTTTTATCCATCACTATCAAGCTTACCATATGTAAACAAGGTGGAAATGCCTGTTTGTGACTCTATTGCTTCCAGGATTGTATGCCTTCCTTTATATCATACGTTAACATTGCCAGATCTTGATCTTATTTGCCGGTTACTGCTTAGGGTTCAGAATTTTGACGATAAAGGTCAGCACAAAAAAAATCACTTTGGGAGTGCAATAGCCGATAAAATTGAATTGGAGATCAACGAAAAAAATGGCACTATATGAATGATGCTGAAATAATGGTCAGCATTTGCTGCATCACTTATAACCATGAAAAGTTTATTTCCCAGGCCCTAAACAGTTTCATGCTACAACAAACAAACTTTAAGTTTGAAATTATAGTAGGTAATGACTGTTCTACCGATAACACCCTTGAAATTGTTAAGCTGTTTTCTGCTAAATACCCTGATAAAATAAAAATTGTTTCGTCTCCCCAAAATTTGGGTATTCATTATAATTTAATTAATTGTACTAAATTATGTAAAGGAAAATATATAGCGCTTTGTGAGGGTGATGATTATTGGACCGATAACTATAAATTGCAAAAACAAGTTTCTTTTTTAGAAAACAACCTTGATTATATAATATGCTGCCATTATACGCGGGTTGTAAATGCCCTCAATAAAACGCTTTATGAAAATCCTAAACCAATACCTTTAATACATACTTACTATGATCTACTGGCCGGTAAGCAAGAGGAAACAAAAACCGCTACCGTTTTATATCGAAACTTACCTGATCTATATAAATTATTCTTAAACCCGTGGTTTTTTAATTGTTATGCCGGGGATAAAATTTTTAAACTCTATGCTACCCATCTTACAGGCCAAAAAATTTATGTTATGCCTGAGATAATGAGCTGTTATCGGAATCACGAAGGTGGAATATGGAGTATGATCAATACAAAGGTAAGAACGGAAAGAATGATAAGTGATTTTAACCTGATTATTAAATATTTTACATACCCTGCATTTCAAAGAAAAAAATTGTTGCTGCTTTATATAAGAAGATATTTATTATTTGAGTTGCGTAATATGCAAGTACGCAAAGCATATCAAACTGTTAAATATTTGCTTTAAGCCTATAATTAAAAGCTACAAAACAGTTATGAAAAAAAACTCAGCTTTGCACGAAAAGCCCCGGCTATTCTTTGTAATACCCTCATTAATGGGCGGGGGGGCCGAAAGGGTATTAATATCCCTGGCTAACCATTTTAATCAATTAAATTTTCAATCTGTAATTATTTCTTTAAATGACGATATACCGGCTTATGCAATTGATGCTGGCGTAAAAGTGGTGTTTATATTAAAACGCCATAAAAACTGGTTGGGGTACAGGGTTTTATACATAGGAAAAACTTTTTATAGATTGGTAACATTGCTTCGGAAAGAGAAACCCGTTTGCGTTATATCATTTATTACTTCGGCAAATATCTGGACTGGCATTGCGTGTAACTTTACACGTACACCCTATATCGTTTCTGAGAGAACGTCGCCAAGCCGCAGTGTAAACCAATTCAGTTATTTTCATAAGCACTTGGCAGCAAGTATTTATAAAAAGGCTGCAGCTGTTGTAGTTAGCGCCAAAGGAGTTGAAGATTGTTTACTTGAAAATAAATCATTTAAAAAACTTACCAATATACACAGAATTACAAATGCTGTTACCGCATTTAAGTCGGGTTCAACCAACAGTGTACATAATAGAAGATTTATTTTAGCAGTGGGCCGGTTAACACGTGTTAAAGGCTTTGATATGCTGATTACAGCTTATAGCAATGCAAATTTAGATGATGTAGACTTACTTATAATTGGAGAAGGAGAGGAAAGGGTTAACCTTGTTTGCCAGATTCATAATATGGAGTTGACTGAAAAAGTTATACTGCCAGGTTCAAAAACCAACCTGCAGGATTATTACAGCCAGGCAGAAATATTTGTTTTACCATCAAGAAACGAGGGGTACCCCAATGCATTGGTGGAGGCAATGAGTTTTGGATGCCCATGTATTGCTTTTGATTGTGATTTTGGGCCTTCAGAAATTATTACAAATGATGTAAACGGTATTTTAGTACAAAAGGAATCAATTTTCGGCTTAACAGCAGCTATCAAGGATTTAGTTAACAATTCATTATTAAAAAATAGCCTTGGTATAGAGGCAAGAAATATTATCAACACCAATAATCCTGAAAAAATATTTAAAGATTGGGAGAATTTGGTTATGAGTAATATAGATGATCCGCCTGTGTATATACCTAAAGTTCTGATCGACATTAACTTACATTAATTTTATTAATATGCTACAGTATTTAATTCGTTTAGATGATTTGTGTCCAACAAATGATTTAGCAAAATGGGAGCGTTTCTTTAACTTGTTCGACAAGTATAATATTAAACCCATAATCGCTGTGATCCCGGATAATCAGGATCCTAAATTAAAAAACTGTGGTGATATAAACCCTAATTACTGGCAACTGGTTCGTGATCTTCAAAAGAAAGGCTATATAATAGGTATGCACGGATTTGACCATTGCTATGTAAACCATAATTCGGGATTACTTAAGATCAACAAAAGATCAGAATTTGCCGGGTTGCCATTTCATATCCAGGAAGAAAAAATAAAAGCCGCTGCCGCCATTTTTAAAAGAGAAGGTATTCACTCATCATTGTTTATTGCTCCTGCGCATACATTTGATCGTAATACGCTTTTGGCCCTAAATAAATATACCGATATAAAAATCATAAGCGATGGGTTGTTAAAATCTCCTTATATAAGATTTGGTTTCAATTGGATCCCAGTACAGTTGTCGGAGGTTGAACCTAAAACTAAAAACACATGGACTTTTAATTATCATCCGGAAACTTGTAGTAATAAAACTTTTCATGAGCTCGAAATCTTTTTAGCTATTTATCATGAAAATTTTGTCTCTCTCGATGATTTATCGTTTGGCAATTTCACATGGAAAGACAACCTCATGGAAAAATATTGCATTTACAAACGCCTCGGGCGCGATTTTATTAATGATATCATATCCTTCTTTGAAAAAATACCGGCCTAACCATTTTTGAATCTTTAGCTGCCCCGTTTACATTCATTTAAATAATCCAATTCAATTTTTTATTTATTTAACATAACACAATGAAAATTCCATTTTCTCCACCTTATATTGATCAATCTGTAATTAATGAAGTTGTTGATACGCTTAATTCAAAATGGCTTACTACCGGGCCAAAGGTTGTAGCGCTTGAAAATGAAATGGTACAATTTACATCATCAGATGCAGCCATATGTGTTAATTCGTGGACATCTGGAGCTATACTGATGCTAAAATGGTTTGGAATAAAGGAAGGGGATGAGGTAATAATACCAGCCTATACTTACTGCGCTACGGCCATGTGTGTATTGCATTGTGGTGCAGTACCGGTTATTGTTGATGTTGATGACGATTTTTGCATATCGCCCCAGGCAGTGCTCAATGCTATAACTTCCAAAACAAAAGCAATTATTGCTGTTGATTTTGCCGGATGGCCTTGTGATTATGAACAACTGAATGAGGTTATCTGCCGGCCCGAAATTAACGATCTGTTTATAGCCAACTCTGAGAAACAAAGAGCCTTGGGCAGGATACTTTTAATTGCAGATGCAGCTCACTCGCTGGGCGCAACAATAAATGGTGTTGCGGCTGCAAAAAAAAGCGACATAGCCATATTTTCTTTCCATGCGGTTAAAAATATAACAACAGCAGAAGGCGGGTGTATATGTTTAAACCTGCCTCCAAATTTTGATGTAGCTGCAGAGTATCGCTATTTAAAAATGTACACTTTAAACGGACAAACAAAAGATGCTTTTGCCAAATCAATTGGTGGCGGATGGAAATACGATATCCTTTTCCAGGGATTAAAAATTAACATGCCTGATATCTGCGCGGCAATTGGATTAGCACAAATCAGGAAGTATTTACCTGAACTTCTTCCACTCCGAAAACTTATTGCGTTAAAGTATTGTAAAGGCTTTAAAAAAATGAGTTGGTTTATAGCTCCCCCACTAATAGATGAGGCTCGCGAATCATCATATCATGTGTTTGCATTAAGAATTAGGGGTATATCAGAGGTTCAACGAGACAAGATCATTGATGATATTACAAGTAAAGGTGTGGCAGTTAATGTTCATTTTATACCCTTACCAATGCTAACACTATTTAAAAGTTTAGGCTACCAGATTAACGATTACCCCTCTGCTTATTTGCAATATGCCCACGAAATTTCACTGCCCATCTATCCGCAATTGAATAATAGTGAGGTAGATTTTATTATAGAAACAGTAGTAGGCGCTGTTAATAAGCAATTGGCATATTCAAAGGAGTCGATAACTATTGAAATGTAACGTTGGATTTTAAAAGTTTCACAAAAATAAAATGATCTTAAAAAGATTTTTTGATGTGGTTTTTGCAATTGTAATAATATTGCTGCTGACGCCTTTGTTTTTGGTAATAGCAATTATTATTTCGCTTAACTCAAAAGGAGGCGTTATCTATTTGCAAAACAGGGTGGGGAAAAATGGAACTGAATTTAAACTTTATAAATTCAGAACCATGTACGTCAATTCCGATAGGATGGGGCTATTAACAATTGGCTACAATGATTACAGGATTACCCCGGTTGGATATTGGCTCAGGAAATACAAACTTGATGAATTGCCTCAATTGTTTAATGTGCTTATTGGCGATATGAGTTTTGTGGGGCCACGGCCTGAAGTGCAAAAGTATGTACAATTATATACAGAAAATCAGCTTAGAGTATTGAGCATTAAACCTGGAATAACCGACTGGGCTTCTATTAAGTACTTCAATGAAAATGAATTACTTGCAAATTCTATCAACCCGGAAGAACTCTATATTAATAAAATAATACCTTCTAAAATCAGTCAAAACCTGGAATATATAGATAATCGTAATTTTTGGATGGACGCAAAAATAATTTTCTACACATTCAAGAAACTGTTTAAATAAAGCCATAACTGTTTATGCTACTTAAAAAGTTTTTTGTTACTGGTGTTATTGTATTCTACCTGTATACGCTTGCCTTTGGCATTTTTATGACAGATTTATTAAGGATACCTGCACCCCTTATATTTTGTTTGTTATTGATTTTTTTTCTGCAAAAACCAGTACAAAAATTCACTTACTACTATGAAATGGTAGTATTCGCCATATCTCTATTCTTATATTTTATAGTTGGAATGGGAGATTACAAAGCTTTTTTTGCGGTTTTCGTAACCATAGGAACATGCGCTATATATTTTAATTATTTCATTGGCTTAAGTAAACAGCGTTTTAATGTATCAGTGTATATTTTTTTTGCCCTGTTGATGCTCTCCATGGTAATTATGGTTTTAGATCATAGCTATTCGTCCATAATTGACCCTTTAAGAAGTAGAATGCTCGATGAACAAGTTAAGCAAGCACCATCGGGGTTGTCAATAACCCAGTTTACTTTTGGATACCAGGTTGCTGCTTTTACTGTTTTTGTTTTTGTTGCGGCATGCACATTCAAACAAAATATAATACTAAAAGCACTTGTGCTTGGTGCTTGCCTTATTTGCATATACCTGGGCATGAATCGGTCTGCATTTGTAAGTTTTGGCGGAGCTGTTGTAATATTTCTATTTATTTATTACCGTTATAAAGCAGTGCTTCTTGTTGTATTCACTATAGCCATCGGTTTTGCGGTTTACACTTATGTGTTAAAAGGAAATATGGATGAGAAGAACAATATCCTATCCAAAAATCAGGCTAAAGAAGCTAACGAATATAACCGGGCAAATCTTGCTGCCGAAAATCTTAAAATCTTTGCTGATTATCCCTTTGGCCTTATATTTTACGGAAAAACTTGGGATGATGTAACTTATAGAAACCCATTATTCACTTTCGGGTTATCTTCACATAATGCATATTTAATGTTTATAACATACCTGGGGCCGTTTTTAGGACTTGGATTATTAGGCGCTATCTATTACAGGATAGCCCGGCTGTTTTTTCAAACAATAAAAAATATCCGTTATAAAAACAATGCTTTGTATTTGGCCCTGTTTTTCGCCTTTATCGCGGTTTCGCTTAATGCGCTATCACATAATGGATGGCTGATGAGTGTTGATGGGCCTACAATATTTCTGTATTTCGCTATACTTCAATATAATAATATCTATCAACCTCAAAAAGATACCATAGATATTATAGAATCAAGACCTTAAGAATACTTTAACCTTATCATTTTGTTATTATGAAAAAGAAGTTATTTCTGATTGTTGGCTCCCTTGGAGCTGGTGGATCCGAGCGCGTTTATTGGCTGCTTTCACAATATTTTAACAAAGAAGAGTATGACGTATCTGTCGTTTTTTTAAATGGTAGTAATCGTTGCTATTCAACGGATATAGATGGTGTTAGGTTTATTGATCTTAAAACAATAAGAGCCTCCAGGTCATTTTTTAAGCTATATAACCTTTTTAAAGTTGAAAAACCCTATGCTGTTTTTTCAACAACAGATCATATTAATATATTAATAGCAATGATAGCTTGTTTTATAAAGCTACCCCATTTAATAGCAAGGGCATCTAATAACCCTAAGCAAATGAGAGAGTTTTATGGTTTTAAGGCTCGGTTCTTTAATTTTTTTAGCAAATTCTTATTTTTCAAGTTTGATTTTATTGTCTGCCAGTCAGAAGAAATGCGCCAGTCAATTGCCAAACTGTATTCCATTAGCCTGGGTAAGTTAATAGTTATTCATAACCCGGTTAATCAATCCTGTATTTTAAAAGATCATCGAAGTATATCTGGTTTAAAACGATTAGTTGTTGTTAGTCGTCTTTCAAGGGAAAAGGGGTTGTTTAGATTGTTGGACGTTATAAAATCATTACCTCAAAATTATGTTTTAACAATTATTGGTGATGGCCCGCTGATGAATATTCTGAAGGCACAAGTAAGCACCAATGATTTGGAAAGCAGAGTGTTTTTTACCGGCAATATAAATAATGTTGCTTTAAAAATATCTCAACATGATTTACTGGTTTTGAGTTCGTTTACCGAAGGATTTCCAAATGTTGTACTTGAATCACTATCTGTTGGAGTACCGGTAGTAACCTTTAGAGTTGGCGGTGTTGATGAATTAATTAAGGAAGGTTTTAATGGTTTTGTTGCCGAACAAAATGATGTAGTTAAGTTAAAAAGACAAATTATCCGTGCATGCAATCAAACATGGGAGCATGATAAAATTAAAGCCGATATAATAAACCGGTTTGCATTGGATAAAATAGGGCAGGCATATGAAACGCTTCTATTAAGATAACACAAATATTAACTTCTATAAAACTTTCATTTTATGTGCGGAATATATGGATCAACAGTTAATTATCCCGACGAAGCAATATGGGCAAAATTAACAAGAGTACAGTTTCGCGGTCCTGATTATTCAGGTTTTGAACGCGTCGGATCTGTCATCTTAGGCCATAATCGCCTTGCGATTGTTGATTTGGATCATCGCTCAGATCAGCCATTCGCCTATAAACACCTGGTGGTTGTATTTAACGGAGAAATATATAATTACAAAGAAATAAAAGCGAAGCTGATCACCTTAGGTTATTCGTTTAATACAGATTCAGATACAGAGGTACTTGCAGCAGCATATCTTGAATACGGCGAACGTTGTGTTTATCACTTTAATGGCATGTTTGCCTTTGCAATTTATAATACCAAAAACCGGCAATTTTTTGGAGCAAGAGACAGGCTTGGAAAAAAACCTTTTTATTATATCCATAACGGCCTCGATTTTGAATTTGCCAGTCAGCCAGCACAAATAAATATCGGCCGAAATGTAAACCTTGATGAAGGGGCAATAAATGAATATTTTATATGGGGATATGTACCAGAACCCAAATCGGCCTGGAAAGAGATCAAAAAACTTGAGGCCGGTTATACATTCACTTTCAATAGTGATACTGGGAAATTTCAAACAACAAAATACTGGGATCTTGATCTTGCCTATACAAACAAATATGAGGGAACATATTCTGAAGCTAAAACAGAACTCGAATTATTGTTAACAAATGCGGTAGATATCAGGATGCATGCAGATGTGAATTTGGGGGTCTTTCTTTCAGGGGGCGTTGATTCTTCACTTGTTACAGCCCTTGCAGCTCAAAATAACGAAAACGTAAAAACCTTTTGCATAAAATTTAACCAGAAAGGTTTTGATGAAAGCGTATTTTCAGCCAATATAGCTAAACACCTTAAAACAGATCACCACATAATAGAATGTAACGCAAAAGAGGGGATGGATTTGATTGAAGATTTTGGAACATATTATGATGAACCATTTGCCGACTCAAGCGCTATACCAACTTTGTTGTTGAGTAAATACACAAAAAAATATGTTACTGTAGCTTTGAGCGGTGATGGTGGGGATGAAAGCTTTATGGGTTACGGCAGATATAAGTGGTTAAACCTTGTAAATTACTTGTTTAATTATCCATTGCCACTAAGAAAGGCAATAGCGACAATTTTAAGAGTTTCACCAAATTATCGACACCAACTTATCGCGTTAGGGCTCTGTAATTCCCAAATAAGCACACTGTATGGATTAATGCTTGGTGGCCTTGAGTATTCATGGCTTAAACAACCAAATGCGGGCTTAGATGTGCCTTTTATGGATATCTGGTCATCAAAATCAACGAGTATATTACAAAAAATGTCAACTTTTGATATTAAAACATACCTAAATGGCGATATTAATACCAAAGTAGATCGTGCCTCTATGGCATTTGCAGTAGAGGCCAGGGCGCCGCTTATGGATCACCGGGTGGTTACTTTTGCTCAGAATCTGCCAGACAGCTATAAGTTTCAATATAAATCACAAAAAAGGATTTTAAAGGATATACTATACCAGTATGTTCCAGCTAAATTTTTCGCCAGGCCAAAATCTGGCTTTACAATACCGCTGCAGTTTTGGTTTAGAAATGAATTAAAAGATTATGTTCTTGATCAATTATCATTAAGCGAATTAAAAAACATTCCCGGCGTTGATGCAACAAAGGCATTAATGATGATAAATGAACATATGGATGGTAAGTGGAACCGCTTCCCTCAAATATGGAAATTATTAGTGTTTACGCAATGGTTAAAGAATCAAAAAAATAACCCGGTCCTTACATATCAAACTGTTTAATACTTTATGATTCAAATTAAAAGTAGGGCTATGCGTTTAGTACCTTACAATGTTGTATGGTTTGCCGACAAGCCCTCCAAATGGAAATGCCTCTTTAGCTATTATAAACAAAGTGCTTGCCACAACAATGTTCCAGGGTATCGTAGGGAACCCTTTTTTACAAAAACAATTGACATTGGAGCTCCTCAGGCTGTTTTTGAGGCCGGTTTTGACCAAAACACCAACTACGAAATACGCAGAGCAATAAAAGATGGAGTTACAACGGCCCCCGAAACTGAAATAAAACGTTTCATTGATTTCTACAATTTGTTTGCAGTAACCAAAAATCTACCAACGCTCACCCGTGAATTCTATAAGTTTCAATCGTGTCTTGTTATAACAAAGGCTATCTACCAGGATCAGGATATTGTTATGCATGCTTACTTACGCGATGATACCTTAAAAAGGATTAGATTATTGCACTCGGCGTCGCTTTTCAGAACCGAAAAAGACAACCAGCTGAAAGCGGTGATCGGCAGAGCAAATCGGTTATTACATTTTAAGGATATGTGTTTTTTTAAACAGCATGGTTTTGAAGTTTATGATATGGGGGGATACGCCCATGGTACCGCAGACGAGGCTTTGAAGAGAATAAATCAATTCAAAGATAGTTTTGGTGGTAATCTGGTACAGGAAAGTGATTATTTACCAGTGTTGGGGCTTGTTCTGATGTTTTTCACAAGATTATTAAAAGCATGAAATTATTAGGGATATTAGATTCAATTAGAAATAAACTGTTTTCTTACGATAAATGGAATATTGGCTACATTTCACAAACCCCCGAAAATCTTATACTCACACAAAGGCTAAACGGGAAGATTAACTGGTTAAGAGAAGGTGCTGCTGATTATGCAGCTGATCCTTTTGCGGTAAATATAAATGGCCATATGCATTTATATTATGAAGAACTTAATTTTTGGAAAGGCAAAGGAGTAATCATGATGATGGATACTTTGCATTTTAGGAATAAAAAGAAGGTTAAAGGCATCATGAAAGATTCAATACACCTATCATACCCATACTTGTTTACTGCCGATGACAGTTTGTATTGTATTCCTGAAACAGGGTCGGCTAAACAGGTAGCCCTATATCAAATTGATGTAGAGAACCCGTCAAAATTTAAGAAGATAAAAGTTATACTGGAAGGCCAGGCCTTTGTAGATAGCTCAATCATCTACTTTCAAAATAAATATTGGTTATTTACCAGCGTATCTGGCAAGCAAGGAGAACTGTATGTGTTTTATTCAGATACTTTGGAAGATTCATTTAAGGCACATGCCTTAAATCCTATTAATGTTGCTTCAAATGTGAGCAGATCTGCGGGGCGCTTATTCATTGTTGGCAAAAAATTGTACATGCCAAGTCAAAATCCCGAAATACGTTACGGCGGATCGGTTATGATTAACGAAATCACAACTATTACCGAAACTGATTTTAAATATAATACCGCTTTTGAGCTATTGCCCCAGTTACCATATGATCAGGGCTTACACACCATAAATTTTGCAGGCGACCTACTTATTGTTGATGGTAAACGTAAGGTGTTTAGCGTTTTAGGGCCTGTAAAAAAGGTAATTAGAAAATTTAGAAACCTTAATAAGCATAATTAAATGCCCGATCTAAAAACCAGGTTAGTTTTTGTTTCCATGTCTGACAAAGCTAATGGTGCAGAAAGCATATTGCTGATGGGGGCACATGCAAGTAATTCACCTTTGATTTTTCTAAAAAAATCAATTCAGGGGGGATTGAAAATCCCTGACGGAGTTGATTCTAAATATGTGACTGATAAAAGCATGCTAATTGGTTTTATCGGGCTTTTAAAATTATTAAAACCGTATAAATCCGGATATATTATTATCAGTTCTCATCCATATTTAAATGCTTACCTCGGGTTTTTAAAGCGGATGGGGTTCATAAAATCAAGACTAATAGTCAGAGAGTGTACTTCTGTTTTTATAAGATATAAAGGTTTCAAAAAATGGAGTTATCAAGTGGCATATCGCCTGGGCTATCCTGCAGCAAATTTAGTTGTTTGCCAAACAAACATGATGCGTGATATTTTTTTGAAAAACGCGCCTTTTGTTGATGGTCAAAAAGTGATTGTTCAGAAAAATCCGGTTGATGTGGATCAAAACATCCGGAAAGCTGATTTGCCATTGGATGATGCAGATGCCGGTACTAATTATATTTGCGCCGCTGGTCGTTTAATTCCCGAAAAAGGATTTTATAATTTGATAAGTGCCTTTAAGGAAATTGAATCGCATTTTCCGGATTTGAAATTATTGATTTTTGGCGAAGGACCAGAGAAGAACTCTTTGGAAAAGCTTATTAAAACTTATGGGTTACAGCATAGAGTAATTTTAAAAGGTTGGACTGACAATCCAATGCCGTATTTTAAACATGCAAAAGTATGTGTCGTATCCTCTTTAAAAGAGGGCTTCCCCAATGTCTTATTGCAAATGATGAGCCTTAATCCTGTTGTTGTTTGTACAAAATGTGCCGGGGGGATTGAAGATATTCCGGGCATTTTTAAAGCCGATGTAAATAATGTAGATGCATTATTACTTGCTATCAGTAAAGCACTAAAATCAAATACTGATAACAAAAAGTTAATCGGGCATTATATTGAGAATCGAACTCCGGAGATTTTTGTAAATTCTATATTAAAAGCTTTAGTCTAATAAACCTCAAACATCACTTATTCTTTAAGTGATCATTATTCACTATTTAAATTAAATGTCATGAACCTGAAAATTAAATTACTCGCAAAAGTAGTATTATTCGGCACGTTAATATTTGCCATTACCCTGCTAAATAATTGTAAAAAAAATATACAAAATCCGCAAGTGGTGCGCGATACCGTAAAAATTACGCATGACTCGTTAATCACGGTTCATGATACAACAACAACTCATGATACTACTGGACATGATCGATCATTAATAGCTATAAGTTTAATTGGATTGAGGTCTGATAGTGGCTTTGCCTATAAAGTAGGATATGATCTTCCTGTAATTGGAGATTCGAACGGAAGTCCCACTGCTTCAACCCTTAGGCTTTTTGAAAACGGTGTTGAACTGGGGCCAGCCCATTCGGTTCATCATGACATTCGTGCATTTGGCCTGGGCCAATTTAGCCATTGGGGTAACACGTTATTGTTCTCAAGCTCTGATAATACAAATCCACTTTCAAATGGCCGAAAGTATGCTTACAAATTAAAATAACACGTTAATAGTTAGTGTTTTATCCTTATAGATTCCTGAATAATAAGTATTGATTATTATAATTTTCAGGAATCTCAACAACTGCCCGCCAGAAAGTGAATAACTGATTTTTGCTTTCTGGCACAGATTCCCGGCATAATTCTTTTGCCCGCGAATAGCTTTCAAATTTAAGCCAGACTAAAGCCTCTATTTCTGTAAAGCCTTCTTTAAATTTAAAACCCATATTTATGAAAATCTTAATCACCGGCACCGCTGGTTTTATTGGCTATCATTTGGCCAAACAATTGCTTGAAAGAGGAGATACCGTTGTTGGTATTGACAATTTAAATGATTATTATGATGTAAGGTTAAAATACGCCCGCTTAGCCAATACAGGCATCCAGGTAAATACTTTAGAGTATGGAAAACCGGTTGAAAGCAAAAAGTATCCCAATTATACCTTTATAAAATTGGATCTGTTAGATAAAGACCAGTTGGAAGATACATTTGAAAAAAACAAATTCGATGCAGTATGTAACCTGGCTGCCCAGGCGGGTGTACGATATAGTTTAACTAATCCTGATGTTTACATTGATTCAAATATAAAGGGGTTCCTTAATGTTTTAGAATGCTGCAGGCACTTCAAAATTAACCATTTGGTTTATGCAAGCTCTTCAAGCGTTTATGGATTAAACAAAAAAATGCCTTTCAATGAACACGATATTGCTGATCATCCCGTTTCATTATATGCAGCATCAAAAAAAGCAAATGAAATGATGGCGCATACCTATAGCCACTTATTTAACTTGCGCACTACTGGCTTACGCTTTTTTACCGTTTATGGTCCATGGGGCAGGCCAGATATGGCGTTATTTATTTTTACCAAAGCAATATTGGAAGGCAATCCTATTGAGGTTTTTAACAATGGGAATATGAAACGCGATTTCACCTATATAGATGACATTGTTGATGGTATTGTTCACGTAATAGATCAGCCTGCAGAAAATAATCCTGAATGGGAAGCTACCAACCCTGACCCGGCCACGTCAAATGCACCATTTAGGATATTTAATATAGGCAGGGGAGCGCCGGTAAACTTACTTGATTTTGTGAGTGAAATTGAGAAACGTGTTCATAAGAAAGCTATAAAAATATTCAGACCAATGCAGGAGGGGGATGTAGCAGAAACTTGCGCAGATGTTTCCAATCTTGATAAAGTGTTGAATTATAAACCCAAAGTTTCTGTACCGACAGGAGTTGCACGTTTTATTGCCTGGTATAAGTCTTTTTACAAGGTGAAAAGCACCTCGAACGAAGCCATATTGTTGGAGTGAAGAAAAAGTTTTGTCATTTTAATGTCATGAAGTGTGCAAGTTTTACACTTTCTTTACACCTTAATTTCACACTGTTTTACCCCTTTAAGTTGTATTAGACCCGGTTTTTAGTCCTTTTATCCATTAAGTCCACACCTTTCAGCAAAATTTTTAATTGTAATTTTTCAAATACACTACCGTTTGAAAAGCCAAAATTAAAAATTGAATGAAAAGAACAACAAAAATCTTCGGAAAAGTGGCTGTAATCAGCATGTTTTTAACGGCAATTATCTTTTTAGGTAGTTGTAAAAAAAGTAATGATGGCTCTGGAAATATTCAGGACAGTACCCTTTCATCAACCTCGGGTGCATCTTCAATTTCTGCAGCAGCAACCGCAACTAATTTCGCAGTTGACTTAACTGGATTAAGATCGGATGGTGGATATGCCTATAAGATCAGTTATCCGCTTACCCAGTCGGGTGATTCAAACACAGCACCTTCTGCATCTACAATGCGGTTATTTGAGAACGGTGTTGAATTGAAACCTCCGCATTCAGTACACCAGGATATTCGTGATTCTGGAAAAGGACGTTTTAGTCATTGGGGTACTACTTTGATATTTTCGGCATCGGACAACACCAATCCGGCAACTAACGGCAGAAAGTACACATTTACAATGGATGGCTCTGCTGCGGGTTCAACAGCGCCAACAGCTCCAACAACTCCAACAGCTCCAACAACTCCAAGTGCACCTACAGCAGGCTCACCAACTAAAACAGGTATAACTACAGCTTTAATGGGTTATGCAATGGTTAGTGGAACAACAACAGGGGGTACAGGAGGTACAGTTGTTACTGTAACAAATTTATCTGAGTTGAAATCGGCAGTTGCTGGTGACAGTCCAAAAATTATTTATGTTAGCGGAACTATCTCTGGCTCTGGTGATGATCCGGTTTATGTTTCATCTAATAAATCACTTATTGGTAAACCGGGTGCAACAATTACTGGTATATCGCTTTACATGTTCACTGTAAACAACATCATTGTTCAAAACATAACTTTCAAAAATTATGTTACTGATGCTGCGCTTATGATAAAGTTTTCAACCACACACGTTTGGGTTGACCACTGTGATTTCTCAACTGATCGTAACCATGGCTGGGCTTATTGGGGTAAAGATATCGCTATTACAAGGGCGTCAGATTATGTAACAGTATCATGGAGCAAGTTTCACGATACTAACTTATCGTTCTTAATAAGTGGTGGTATTGCAGGTCATGAATCAGATATCGGCCATTTGCATGTTACATTACACCATAATTTTTGGTATAACGTAGGTGAAAGAGAGCCTGATATGAACTATGGAAGTGTTCACGTATTCAACAACTATCACTTAAATAATGCAGGTTACAGTTTAGGTGCAAGAGCAAACGGAACTGTACGTACAGATAACGAGTATTTCCAAGGCTGTGCTAAACCAATCAGCACCAATCTGGCAGGTGACCCTCCAGGATTCTTCAGTGGTGTTAGTACTAACATTTATTCAGGTTGTGGTTCTAATGATATAACTACTTCATTATCTTCATGGGTACCGGCTTATTCATATTCATCAGTACTTGATGCAGCTGCTAACGTTCCAACCGTAGTTCAAAAAGGTTCAGGAGCAATACTAAGTAACTAATTAATAATTAAACATTTTATAATAAAGATTAAAACCCAGACCACCTTTCGGTGGTTTGGGTTTATTATCCGATTACTTTTTTATCTATAATAGTCCAGATACTATTATAGCTGCCCCCAAAAAAGGCTTTACCTAAAGCCTTTCCAATTTAATATCCAATTGCCCGGCCAATCAGTCCTTGATCGGTCCGCCTAAAAATATTGCCAACAGTTACTATTAACAGCCCTTATACGGCTTTCTATACCTAAACATTATTATTGTTTTTATATGCTTAAAACAGGGCAAATAATATTAATCGCGTGCGATTCTGCTAAATCATTAATTGATTTCAGGGGCAAGTTGATTGAAGAAATGGTTAAGCAACATACAGTACATGTTTTTACACCTGTTTTACCTAAAGCCATACGTGAAAAGCTTACGCTACTTAAAGTAACTATTCACGAAAATCAATTATCAGGGAGCAACGTTTCAATTCTTGCTGACATAAAGTATTTAATAATGCTTTATAAATTGATGAAAAAGATAAAACCAGATGTTTTTTTCCCGTACACATTTAAGCCTGTTATATATGGAACCGTGCTTGCAAAAATTCATCGCATTAAATGTATAGCTCCTATGCTATCCGGTTTGGGCTATAACTTTTCGCCGGAAAATAAAAAATCATTTGTAAGCCGTATTACACGTTTAATGCTCAGGTTTAGCCTCATTAAAAACAAGCGTTTACATATCATATTTCAAAACAAAGACGATTATCAAACACTGCTTTCATATAAAATATTAAGTGATCAACACCAGGCTTTTGTAGTTAATGGTTCTGGCGTAGATCTTGAGCATTACCAATATACTCCGCCAGATACCAGGAATATTAGCTTTATAATGATATCACGGTTAATAAACGCCAAAGGTATTTATGAATATTTTGAAGCCGCACGGTTGATCCGCCTAAAGTATCCCGATATACAATTTAAACTGATTGGATCTTATGCTGATAATATAGATGCAATTAGTCCTGATTTATACCTTAAGATAAAAAATGGCGACAACTTGCAATACCTGGGAGAAGTTGACGATGTAAGGCCCCATATAAAAGATGCCTCTGTTGTAGTATTGCCATCATATTATGGCGAGGGCGTACCCCGGTGTTTACTTGAAAGCATGGCAATGGGCAGGGCTATTATTACCAGTGATTCTGTAGGCTGCAGGGAAACTGTTAATCCTGAATCACCCCAAAACGGGTTTTTGATCCCTATAAAAAACATACCGGAGCTTATGTCAAAAATGGAGTTTTATATAAAGGATAGCGATGCTATTTATAACTACGGTTTAAATGGGCTGGCATTTGCAAAAAAGAAATTCGATGTAAACTTGATTAATGATAACATGCTAAGCATAATGAAACTGAAGTAACTAAAAATGAATAAATAATATAATCAAAAGTTATGGAAAATAGATTTAATTATGGTTCAAGAAACATCAATGATTTTATTAACGCTATTCGAGAATATGGGTGGGTTGTATATGAAAATGCAATAAATCTTGATTTTGTAAACACAATAAATCTCGATTTAACTGATGCATATATAAAAAGAAGAGCTATCCAGGAAAGAAATGGCATAAGTGCCAATATGGATGGTACACTTCATCATTTACTGGAAAGAAATAATTTTAGCCTTCCATTTCTTCAAAGCATGTATTGTAATGAAGAGATTTCTCAATTTTTAGGTGGTAATTATATATTAAATGGGTTAAATGCGGTTATACACGCTAAGCATGAACATCCGTACCTAAGCAACATGCATCGCGATATGCGGACATTTATGAATGACACAAAGTTGCTGTTGCAGATGATTGTAACGCTTGATGATTTTAATTTATTGAATGGCGCAACTTATTTTCTGTCTGGTTCGCATAAATCTGCAATACGGCCCAATGCGACATACTTTTTTAACAGTGCCGATAGAGCCATTGTACCTAAGGGGAGTATCATTTTGTTTGATTCAAATATTTGGCATGCGGCGGGCGAAAATACTACCCTTGAACCGCGCCGGGGGTTAACGATAGGATTTACCCGTCCATTTTTAAAACAGCAGATGGATTATCCAAGATTTTTAGGTTATGATTTTGTATCTCACCTCAACTCGCAGTTGCGTCAGGTTATCGGATACAACTCGCGCACACCCGAAAATTTGAATGAATTTTATCAGCCGCCAAACTTAAGAATGTACCAATGCGATCAGGGTTAACCTAAGTCTTAATTAATCCGCCAAGTAATTTACAGTTATGCAAAAAAATAAAGCTGCTTTAAAATCCATTGGTGGATATTTAGAGCTTGAACTCCCCCATGGAAATGAGTATTATCCAAATCTTATTCACCTTAATACCGGGCGTAACGCTTTGGAGTACATCCTGAGACAAAAAGGATACACCAAAATATATATACCCTATTTTACCTGTGAATCTTTACTTGAACCTATCACAAAACTGGGCATTAAACATCAGTTTTATTCAATTGATAAGCATCTTGATCCGGAAATAAATTTTGAGATTGAACCAGACGCCTGTTTTTTGTACACTAATTATTTTGGACTTAAACAAGAAAAAATAATAGAACTCAGTTACAAGGTTACCAATCTGATAGTAGATAATTCTCAGGCTTTTTTTTCTGAGCCGATGCCAGGAGTGGATACTTTTTATTCTTGCCGAAAATTTTTCGGTGTTTCTGACGGAGCCTACCTTCAAATAAAAAGAAAACTCCCTAAAAAATTACCAGTGGATAGCTCAAGCCATCGTTTTTCGCACCTTATTAAAAGTATTGATTTTGGCATAGAGGCCGCTTATACGGATTATAAAGAAAATAATATGGATCTGGAAAATAATGAGATTAGAGCAATGTCAATGTTAACACAAAAAATTCTTTCAAGTATTGATTATGATGAATGCGCCAAAATCAGGGAGCGAAATTTTCACTTTTTACATAAACATCTCCAGGAGTATAACCTGTTGAAATTTGATGTCCCAGAGAATTGTGCCCCACTGGTTTACCCTTTTTTAAATGATGACAGCCATTTAAAAGTTCACTTAATTCAAAAGAAAATATTTGTTGCCACATATTGGCCAAACGTTTTTAAGTGGACGAAAAAAGGAATGTTTGAAAATCACCTTGCCCGCTGTTTAGTCCCTTTACCAATAGATCAACGATATAATCTTCAGGATATGTTTTATATGTTAAATATTTTACGCCTTTTTTTATGACGATTTCAGTATACATACGCCCCCTCGTTATAGAAGATGCACAGGTATCACATGTATGGCGAAACGACCCTTTAATATGGGTATATACAGGCTACAAGCCTGTAAATTACATAAGTGCCGAGGTAGAAACCGAATGGCTGAGAACCCAGTTAAACAAAACAAACCAGGCAAGATTTGCAATTTGTGTTAAGGAGCTTAATACATACATAGGTAATGTTCAATTATTGGATATTACTGAACATGATGCGGAGCTACACCTTTTTATTGGTAATAAGCTTTACTGGGGTAAAGGCATAGGCTACCAGGCAACTGTTCAAATGCTACGCTATGGCTTTTTAGTTAAGGAGTTGGATATTATTTATTTAAAGGTTCATCCGGCAAACATTTCAGCATTGTCAGTTTATGAAAAAGCTGGTTTTGATATTACTGGTAAACAAAATGATCTTATTTGTATGAGCATTACAAAAAGTAAATTCGTAACCCTTGAAAATTTGAAATTATAATTCATAAGTAACCTTAATACAGAATTATGACAAGAATATTTTCTATCCACGATAAGAGGGAGTGGACTTTCTACGTCCGTAATGCGGCAGAATATGATTTTTATCACACGTGGCATTATCATTCGCTGGAAACAGATGGCAGTCCTATTTTATTTGTTTACCAGGAATTCGCTAATTATATCGCTTTCCCATTAATTAAGCGAGCCATACCTGGATCTGAATACTTTGACCTGAGTTGTGTTTACGGCTTTTCGGGACCTCTTTCAAACCATAAAATAGATCAGCTTGACGATTTTTTTATGGAGAATTTTAAAAAAGCATTTCTTTCTTTCCTATCCGAGGAAAACTATGTATCTGTATTTACACGAATGCACCCTTTCTACAATCAGCAACCCCTGCTTAATAAGTTTGGGGGGGTGCATGAAAATGGCAAAACGGTGATTATTGATCTCTCCGAAAGTATTGAAGATCAACGCAACAGATATAAACAAAGCGCAATGGATGCCATAAAGCACGCCTGGAAAAAAGGGTTTAGGGTTGAGGAAGAAAAGGGGCCGGCAGCATTAGCAACCTTTGTTGAAATTTATACAGAAAGCATGAAGCGGGTAGGGGCGAACGACAAATATTTGTTTAATGACAGATACTTTTCAAACCTATGTAACACCAGCGAATACGATGCCCGTATCCTGATGGTTTATGATGGCGAAACAGTGATGTCAAGTACAATTATAACCTTCACCAACGGTATTATCCAGGCTCATTTAGTTGGCACACGTGCAGAATATTTGAACCAAAGTCCAACAAAATTCTTGGTTGATGAAATTACCAAAATTGGCAGGATAGAAGGAATGAGGTATTATAACCTTGGAGGTGGCCTTGGTTATAAACATGATAAACTCTTTGAGTGGAAATCTGCCTTTTCAAATCAGCATATTGATTTTAAAAGCTGGCGTTTTGTAGCTAACCCTACAATTTATCAAATTTTACTGGATGAAAAAGGTATTCAGGAAAACGTTGAGATAGATTTTTTTCCACTATACAGGTATGCATAATTTTAATGTTCTTAAATAAGTATTGGATATGATTTACATTAGAAATTTATTATTTCAGGACAAATTCCATTCAAGATGGTTAATTCTGTTAACTGACCTTTTGATCGTTTTGTCGTCTCTGTGCTTATCTTTTTACCTGAAAGATAAACTTGATTTTAGGCAAGGCAATATTTACTATATCGCATTTTATTGTAGCAATGCTATATTGATATTTCTGTTCATGCGGATACATACGCATATTATCAGGCATTCAAATACCCGGGATATGTTACGTATACTCCTTGCTGTTTTAGTTAGTAATGCGGCGTTCCTGGTTCTTTATCATATTTTATTTGCATCCTATCTTAAAATTAGCCTTAAAGGCCTTGGGGATATTTTACTAATTAACTTTTTTATATCCTCATCAATATTGATGGGTATGCGTATAATAATTAAGGATGTTTTTAAATATTTTGATGAGCCTGGGTACAAAATCACCAAAGAGAATGTTTTAATCTATGGTTCAGGAACACCATCTATCTTAATAAAAAATGCGCTTGAAGCCCAAAAAGGTTTTATGATAAACGTACAGGGTTTTGTAGATACCGGGTCTGATAAGGTTTACAAATGCATTGAACAAAAACGCGTGTATCCAATAAAGGCAATAGAGAAATTAAAAAATAAATTTTCTATAAAAACGATGCTCATAACATCCGAAGATATAAAAATTGATGGCAAAAGAATGGCCGTTGAAAAATGTGTTGAGCTTGGTATAAAAGTGATAACTGTTCCGCCTTCTGATCAATGGATAAATGGCGAGCCAAATTTAAGGCAGTTTAAAGATTTAAAAATAGAAGATCTTCTGGAGCGGAAACCCATCAACCTTTGCAATAAACATGTGTTGGCTGATATTCAAAATAAAAGGGTTTTGATAACAGGTGCCGCAGGCTCAATTGGTTCAGAGCTTGTACGTCAAATATTAAGTTACAATCCGGAATATGTGGTGCTGTGCGACCAGGCGGAGACCCCTCTACATGACATTCAGTTAGAAATAGAGGATGGTAATTATGCCGATAAAATAAGAATATTTATTGCTGATATACAAAATGCAAGCAGAATAAAAACTTTATTTGATTTATATAAACCTCAAATTGTTTTTCATGCGGCTGCATATAAGCACGTGCCTATGATGGAAAATAACCCAACAGAGGCAGTTTTAACCAATATTTGGGGTACAAAAAATCTGGCAGATATTTCGGTTGAGTTCGGTGTCGAAAAATTTGTGATGATTTCCACAGATAAAGCAGTTAGGCCCACAAATATTATGGGTGCTTCCAAACGCATTGCTGAAATGTATATTCAATCTTTAAATAATGTGCTTTTTGAAAACCATTTCTTTTGTACCGATCCAATAAGTGAATCTGCTAATCAAACTAAATTTATTACAACACGTTTTGGCAATGTGTTAGGGTCAAACGGGTCTGTAATACCCCGGTTTAAGGCGCAAATTGAAAAAGGGGGACCAATTACGGTTACACATCCCGATATTACAAGATATTTTATGACAATACCCGAAGCTGTGCAACTCGTGCTTGAAGCGGCAGTTATGGGTAGCGGAGGAGAAATATTTTTATTTGATATGGGAGATCCAGTTAAAATAGCAGATTTGGCCGCCAATATGATTAAATTGGTAGGCTTGGTACCCGGTAAAGACATTGAAATTATTTATACAGGTTTAAGGCCAGGTGAAAAACTATATGAAGAGTTACTTAATGTGGAGGAAGAAGTAATACCTACCTATAATAAGGATATAAAAATTTCAAAAACGATACCCAATAATTATGCAGATACTAACAGGGTAATTAAGGAACTGATGGAGCTTAACCTTCAAAATAATATTGATGTAATGGTAACTAAAATGAAAACGATTTTACCCGATTTCATTAGTAATAACTCCCAATATGAAAAACTTGATGTTAAGTTAATTAATGATTATCACATTTAGTTAACATTTCAAATATGATTCAAATCATATTTTTAATAGTCAGTTTCGTTCGAGGATAATTAATTATTTATTTGCACTTTTAAGGAATTGTGATCCATGAAATTAAATTCTTTTTATTGAGGATTTTTTTATGATTTGTTAAAAAGTTACGCTTAACAAGGGGATTAAATGGCTTTTAATACCAATTCAAACTTTATAAATATAGTTTTTAATGTTATTGACCATACCAATGCCATGCTGGCTTATTGGGATAAGAATCTAATTTGCCGGTTTGCAAATAATGCCTATTCAAAGTGGTTTGAAAAAACTCCCGATGAAATGATCGACAAGATGTATTTATGGGAGTTAGGAGCGTTGTTGTATCAAAGGAATCTTAAACAAACAAATGCAGTTTTAAGAGGGGAATTACAGGTTTTTGATAGGCTTTTAACTACTCCATCCGGAGAAATTAAAAACACAAGGGCAACTTATACCCCCAATTTTATAGATGGTGAGGTAGATGGCTTTTTTGTGCATGTTGCCGATATAAGCCCTATTGATATGAAAACTTTAATGAATGATCAGGATGATTTAAAAACCGAGAAGGTTTTTTTGTTCTCAAATGATCAAATTTTAGAGCAAGTAGTACAAACCTTAAAGTCATGTATTTTTACTGAGTTTCCAAGTATAGCAACGCTATCAAAAAAGCACTTTATTTCGGAGTCAAAGCTTAAAAGAGACTTTAAGGAAAAATATAATAGCACTATTTTTTCTTATTACCGGAATCTTCAGATGGAGTTTGCTGAAAAGTGCCTTAATGAAAAGCGTTGCAATAAAAGTCAGATGGCTTTAATGCTAAATTTCTCAAATCCGTCTAATTTTTCTTCCTGTTATCAAAAATATTTAAATGAAAAATTAGCGAAAGAGCTCATTAGTAAAATACACTCAGAAAACCAGGAAAATCATATAACTTTTGTAGAGCAAGCTCCGGTTGCCATTGCCATGTTTGATAAGAATATGGCATTTATTGCGGCATCGTTAAAATGGGTAGAAGATTATGATTTGCAAGGTAAAGAAATCATAGGGGTAAACCTTTACCGGGTTCTTCCTCAAATTAAATCTCAATTTCATGATTTATTGCTCACATGCTTGAAAGGAGAAAGTCATTTTGATGATGCTATAATAGAAAACCAGGATGGATCATTAGCCTGGATGCATTGGGATCTGAGACCTTGGTATAAGAACAGATTAGAAATTGGTGGTTTTTTAATATTGACTGAAAATATTACTCCTTTTAAGCTTAAGGAAGCAGACAGCAGTCAAATTTTAGAAATACTTAATAAAACGCAAAAAATTGCCCGTATTGGGGCTTGGAGCAGGAATTTTGTTAAAAATACCACTATTTGGAGCAAGGTATTGAAAGAAATGCTTGAAGTACCTGAAGATTTTAGCCCAGACCTGAAAACAGCTATGGGATTTTATAAAGAAGGTGCCGACCGGGAATTGGCCGGATTGGGATTAAAAGATGCACTTGAAAATGGAAAATCATTTGATGGTGAATTTGAAATGATTACAGCCAAAAAAAATTCAATAAGGGTTAGAGCTGTTTGCTATCCGGAATTTAATAATGGGATATGTGAAAAGCTGTCAGGTATCTTTATTGATATCACTCACCAAACAAAACACGCTGCAACATAAAGTTTGCTTAACATTTACAAGAGCGCCCCAATTAAGCGAGTTAAAATTAGTTTTATTATGAATAATATACTCCTAATTGAAGATAATCATAAAATTAGAGAGAACATTGCCAGGCTTTTAATTGCCGAAGGTTATCATGTTTCAATAACAGATAATGGTATGAGCGCACTAAAGCATTTAAAGGCGCAATTACCTGATCTTGTGATTTGTGAAATTATAATGTCGGGTATGAATGGCTATGATATTTATAAAACCATGTTCAGCTGGTTATACATAAATAAAATCCCTTTTATTCAATTTACCGCCAAGTCCGGAGTGGCCGAAAAGCAGGGCGCAACTGTAATAAATGTTAAAAACTTTAAAAGTTCGGGCTATAAAGATCGCTGCCTTTTAAACTTTGTGGCAAATTATTTCCACACAACCACTGCTATAGGTAAATAATTATAGTATCGATGATGATTTTGGTAAACTTATAGTTAAAATAACGATGGGGAGCTTCTGCTTTTATACGTTAAATACTTATTGATCAATGTCTTCTACAGGCAAAAAATGACCGTCAATAGGTTGATTAGTGCTTCTACTATCTCTAAATTTATACTAATCACAAGCGACAATAATGTTATAAGCTTTAACAGGTAAAAGACCAGGCATTTAACACATTTTTAATTGAGATAACCTAAATTGAAATTTTTTGAATAACTATCCCCCTAACGTTATTCGTAGTAAAGAAATACAGCACCATCCTATTTTAGAATAAAAACAACAAATGTAAATCGTCCTTTAAAAATTATTTTTTCAACCTAAATCAGTGAATGTATGTACAGCAAAATGGATTACCCGATTAATAGTTATTTAGATAATGACAGTTGTACTGTTGGAACATCTGAATGCATTGACTTACATTACGGCCAAATTGTGGAACGCATTGTGCGACGAGATCATATGGGTATAAGCGAAATTGCGAGAAAGCTGAATGTAAGTCGTAGAACCTTATATAATTGGTTTGAAACGAAAAAATTGAACCTGGATATAATTTGCCAAATCGGCTTTGTGATTGGGCATGATTTTTCCAAAGAGTTTCCCGAAGCTTTCGCCAAAAGAATTAATTCTGTCAACGCTGATCGTTCGTTTGATGCGTTAAACATAAAAGATCAGCCCCGTGATGCAACTTACTATTGGATGGACAAGTACATAAAGCTGCTTGAAAAATTCAATGAAGTTTTAAGTCACGAGGGGAAAAATATAATTGTATAGATTTAAGTAAACTGATAGCAATTTTGATTAATTAATACAAATTCCATTTTTAAAGTCATTTAATCTTGCCAATTTATTGGCAGGTTAAGTTTCTGTACCGGTCAACTATATTTTCGGTAAATACCACTTCCGTTTTTAATGCTACAAACTTTTGGTGCCCAGTCATCTATTTGAAATTTGCAGCAAAAACACTTCCTGTTAATGTTGATATTGACAGGAAGCCATAAACAATGACCTGAGCTAAGGTTGAAAATATAAATTAACTCTTTCTTATTAAAGTGGCATTGTTCTGATGCCCCAATCACATTAAAAAAAACTCCAAGATGCTTTTTAATTCGGTTAGTTTTGCAATTTTTTTGCCGGTTGTGTTTATTTTATATTGGTTGATATTTAACAGGAACCTACAGCTTCAAAATTTTTTATTGCTTTGTGCAAGTTATTTCTTTTATGCATGCTGGGACTGGCGTTTTCTTTTCCTTCTGGTTTTCTCAACGCTATTAGATTATTTTACAGGATTAAAGATGACGGAGTCGGAAAACCCAAAATCAAGAAGTTTTTGGTTGTGGCTTAGTATTTTGATCAACCTGGGCTTCCTTGGAGTGTTTAAATACTATAATTTTTTTGCCGGGTCATTTACGCAAATGTTTTCAAACTTCGGGCTAAACGTCAATCCATGGACATTGAAGGTTATCCTGCCAGTTGGAATATCTTTTTATACTTTTCATGGACTATCATATGTTATTGATATCTATAAAAGAAGGATCAAGGCCGAAAGAAACTTTATTGATTATTCTTTATTTGTAAGCTTTTTTCCCTTATTAGTTGCCGGGCCTATTGAAAGAGCAACCCATCTTTTGCCCCAGATAAAAAAGGCAAGAGTGTTTAATTATCATAATGCTGCTAATGGGTTAAGGCAAATATTATGGGGCTTATTCAAAAAAATTGTAATTGCAGATCAATGCGCCGAATTCGCAAATACAATATTCGCTAATTCAGCTTCATATTCCGGAAGCACATTAGTTTTGGGAGCAATATTTTTTACCTTTCAAATTTATTGTGATTTTTCGGGCTACTCAGATATTGCATTAGGGGTTGCAAGGTTATTTGGGATAGAATTATTAAGAAATTTTGCATTTCCATATTTTTCAAGGGGTGTTGCTGAATTTTGGAGAAGATGGCATATATCACTATCAACCTGGTTTAGGGATTATTTATACGTTCCGCTCGGTGGCAGTAAAGGCGGAACCTGGCTTAAAGTAAGAAATACCTTTATAATTTTTCTGGTAAGCGGTTTTTGGCATGGTGCAAACTGGACCTTTATAATCTGGGGCTTTTTAAATGCGTTATTTATTATGCCATCAATTATCTTTAAAACCAACAGAAATAATCTTGAAATAGTTGCTAAAGGAAAAAGCCTGCCAACGCTCAGCGAATTTCTGCATATACTATTAACTTTTTGTATGGTTGTTTTTGCCTGGATCTTTTTCAGAGCTAACAACGTTACCCACGCATTTAACTATTTAGGCAGAATATTCTCCAGATCACTTTTTTCTATACCAAGTTTTGATGTTAACCGGCCGCAGTTATTAGAGACCATTGCCTTAATTGTGTTTTTCATTGTGATTGAATGGAACGGGAGAGAAAACCAGTATGCAATTGAAACTTTAACCAAGCTTAAAAGTAGAAATTACCGGCTTGCATTTTATTATGCGCTGGTTTTAATTGCCTTCTTGTTTGCAGGTAAGGAACAACAATTTATTTACTTTCAATTTTAAAAAATGGGAAGCTTTTTAAATAAAACAATGGTGTTTATATTAACAAGTATGTTACTATTAGCCTGTATAATATTGATACCGGATTTTTTGGTTAACAAATTTTCGAAATTTAATATTGATAAGGGTTATAAAATTGTATTGTTTGGACATTCACACTCTGAGTGTGCTTTTAACGATTCATTAATATCAGGATTTAAAAACCTTTCACACTCTGCAGAGCCTTACTTCTATACGTATCAAAAAGTAAAAAAAGTAATTTCTCAAAACAACCAGGTTGAAACTATTTTGATTGAATTTTCCAATAATCAAATTGATGAGAAAATGGACGAATGGACCTGGGGATATAAATATATGTCGAACATGTTTCCGCAGTATGCGTCTTTTATGGATCCTGCAGATTTAGAACTGCTATTTAATAAAAATCCAAAGGATTTTATTAATTGTGTTTCCATTTTAGCAAGGCAGAATATATTTAGAGTAGTTACTTTAAATTATAGTTTCAGTGGTAGTATTGGTGGTTACTTAAAAATCAACAATCCTAAGCCACTGGAATTAAAAAATAAAGGATTACCAATCGTCAGAGATACCGCATCAGGACGCACTGTTTTGTCAATAACCAATCTCAACTATCTTAGAAAGATAGTTGATTATTGCCGTCAAAAAAACAAAAAAGTCTTCCTGGTCAGAAGTCCTCAACATGTTGGTTACGAGTACATGAAAAATGAAAAAGTTTTTATGGCTATTAAGAAAACCTATTTTCAGGATGTTGATTTTTTAGATTTTAATAACTTTCCTTTAAAGGATGATGAATTTGCTGATCTTGGACATTTGAATTTTAAAGGAGCTTCAAAATTTTCCGACTATGTGAATAAGATGATCAGTTCAGGAATTTTAGAACCCGGCAAAAAGCAGGTATTGATAAATATGACGCTGCCGAAGAAAATGTATTTTAAACCCGTTGTAAACAATAGTAATTAGCGTAAAAACTAAGAATAAACCTTTTAACTACAAAGTCACAATCACTAATATTTATGGCCGTCATTTACGTTAATTAAGTAACAGCTTTTTTTGGATGGTGCTTTTTGTGCCACTTTAAATTGAGTGTACTATTTCTGCCAACTTTTTATAGTTCGGTATGATTCATGGTCATTTACAATTGGTGATAAGTAGCCCCACTTGAAGAAATTACATCTACGCTTACATACAATAGAACATGAAAACAATTCTCGTTATTGATGACAGTAATGATATCCGAGAGGATACAGCCGAAATACTGGAGCTTAATGGTTATATTGTATTACAGGCTGCAAATGGCAGCAAAGGTGTAGATATTGCCCAGGTCAGAAAACCCGATCTTATTCTTTGCGATACAGTGATGCCCGAAATGGATGGCTATGGAGTATTAAGCCAGCTGCGTAAGCAACCCGAAACGGCCCGTATTCCCTTTATATTCCTTACAGCCAAAACTGAACGAACAGATTTTAGAAAAGGGATGGAAATGGGTACCGATGATTTCCTGATTAAGCCGTTTGGCGAAATGGAATTACTCCATGCTTTGGAAAGTCGGTTTTATAAAAAGGAAGTACTTGAACAATATTATATAAAATCCTTAATTAGCCTGGAAAAACTGACTGCTGGAAATAGAAACGAAAAAGTGGATTTGAAAACCGTAATCGCCGGCTGGAAAGTTAAGCAGATTAAAAGGAAGCAGATACTTTATTATGAGGGTGATGAGTCTTCTGGTTTATATCTTTTGCTTGAAGGATGTATTAAAACTTTTAAAATAGCCGATAACGGGCGGGAACTGTTACTGGGTTTGTTTAAACCAGAGGATTACATTGGTTTATATTCCCTACTATCGGCAGAAAATTATTCAGAAACAGCAGAGGCCGTTAGTGATTCTACAGTATGTGTGTTACCCCGGGAAATGGTGATTGATATGATCAATCGCTATCAGAATATTAATCAGCAATTTATCCGGATGATGGCCAGTAATATTCGGGAGAAGGATAATCAGTTATTATTGATGGCCTACAATTCGGTTCGCAAACGTTTATCACAGGTACTTTTAAGGTTAAATACACCATTGTCAAACCCACTTCTGTTTAAAATATCACGTGAAGAACTGGCCGGCATGGCTGGTATGGCTGCAGAAACAGTGAGCAGGATACTTACAGACTTTAAATCTGAGGGCTTGATAGAACGTATTGGTACCCACATACGGATAATAGATCATGCCCGGCTGGAGAAAATGAAAGATTGAGTTTTTGCGGATGTTTAGTTCATACTAAATATAAAAAAAGGCAAACCAGCCTTTATAGCTCATTTGCCTTCATGTATTATTGATTGATGCCTTTAAAATGGCTATTCAACATCGTTTGTATTTGTCATAATCACTTTGAGTGCCTTCTCTTTAGCTGCATGCTCAAAAGTGTCATAAGCCTCTAAAACTTGGTCCAGTCTAAAATGATGGGTTATTAATTTACTGGGTTGCAATTTGTTGGCATTAACAGTTTTTAATAACATGGGCGTTGAAGTTGTATCTACAAGCCGGGTTGTAATTGTTATGTTTTTTGACCAAAGTGTTTCAAGATGAAGATTTACGCTTTTGCCATGAACACCTACGTTGGCGATATGCCCGCCCGGTCCAATGATGGCCTCACATAATTCAAAAGTTGCAGGAATGCCAACAGCCTCAATTGCTGTATCAACTCCTCTGCCCGAAGTAAGGTCCATTATTTTTTTGACAACATCTTCTGTACTGTTATTCATTATATGTGTTGCTCCAAAGCCCTTGGCAACATTCAGCCTGTTGTCGTCAGGGTCGATCATTATAATTTCTGCAGGTGAAAAAAACTGAGCAGTTAAAAGAGCAGCTAAACCAATAGGCCCAGAACCAACAATAGCAATGGTATCACCTGGTTTAACTTGTCCGTTCAACACTCCGCATTCAAAACCGGTGGGTAAAATGTCGCTTAGCATTACCAGTGCTTCCTCATCTGCCCCTGCAGGAATGGGATATAAACTATTGTCGGCATGAGGTATCCTTACATATTCTGCTTGGGTACCGTCAATAAGGTGGCCAAGAATCCATCCGCCGTCTTCACAGTGAGAATACATACCTTTTTTACAATAACTGCATTTTCCACATGATGTAATACAAGATATAAGTACATGGTCACCAGGTTTAAAATTACTTACGGCACTCCCGGTTTCTTCTATAATGCCTACACCTTCGTGCCCTATTATTCTGCCATCTTCAACCTCGGGAACATCACCTTTCATGATATGGAGGTCGGTACCGCAAATGGTGGTTTTAAGAATTTTTACAATTACATCTGTGGCTACTTTTATCTGTGGTTTAGGTTTTTCTTCCCAGGCCTTTTTTCCTGGCCCATGATAAACCAAAGCCTTCATTGTTTTTATATTAAGATTGGCTGATTCATCTAAAGTCTCTTTTTCAGTTTTTTGTTGCATTAAAGTTTCCATGATAGTGATTTAATAGTTTTATTGATCATTAATACAAAGATGGATTGATAATGCCAGGCAGGAAATGACGGGAATCATTATAATACATGATATACATTTTAATGAAAAAACACAAACTTAGAACTGTATAAGGCGGATAATGTTTGGAATCAATAATTTACTTCACACTAAATGTGAAAATATCTACACTTATTGTAAACGTATCTAAAGGCAACTTACAATTTTATGACAATTTTTCAAGTCGCTTTTCTATCGTACACCAATTAGATAAATTTGAATTATTGGCTTGCTAAATATGACTAATTGGTGGGCTTTAGTTTTAAAATATGTTGATGAAAATGAATGTTGAAACTGTTAAAACAAGTAAAAAATTATGGTAAAGCAGGATTTGATGGTCAGTATCTGCTGTACAACTTACAACCAGGAACAATTTATTGCTCAAACCATGGAGAGTTTTTTAATGCAGATAACAAATTTCAAATTTGAAATTGTTATCGGCAATGATTGCTCTACCGACGGTACATTGGAGGTACTGAAAAAATATATTGAAAAATATCCGTCTATAGTAAAGGTAATTACTCCGGAAAAAAACATAGGCCCTCACTATAACATGATCGATACGGTTGCCATGTGCAAAGGAAAATATATTGCACTTTGCGATGGCGACGATTATTGGACAAATCCTCACAAATTGCAAAAACAAGTTGATTTTTTAGAGCAAAACCCCGATTATGTTATGTGTTGTCATTATACGCGGGTAATTGACAATGACGATAACACCTTGTATGTTGATCCCAATCCACTGCCATTAGTGCATACATATTCCGACTTGCTGGCCGGCCGGCAGGAAGAAACCAAGACAGCTACAGTTGTATACCATAATAGCATGGCTGTACACCAATTGTTTCAAAAGCCCTGGTATTTAAAATGTTATGCGGCGGATAAATTTTTAAAAATTTTTGCCACATTTAATACTGGTGGTAAAATTTATGTAATGCCCGAGGTGATGAGCTGTTATCGTAACCATTCCGGGGGCATCTGGAGTATGATTAAAGTTGAGGCACGTATGGAAATGGTGATAAGCGATTTTAACCTTATCATTAAGCATTTTCAATACCGCCGAATTGAGAGGCTAACGCTTTTGTTGCTTTATGTAAAAAGATACATATTATTTGAATTGAAGCGACATAGGATTCGCAAAGCTTTTGATACTGTAAAGTACCTGCTTTAAACTCCCTTTGTAAATTTTATTTCAACAATAAATGACAATCGGGGCGTAGGCAGTTGCTTTTATCTCCATTGTTTTTTTAATATTTTAATGGGAATTACCTTTTTTATCGCAAATGCCCATAAGCTTTTCAATGAATCTTGTTGGGTATCCATCGCCTGTCCAAGCTGTCTTATAAACAATCTAGCCGTTCTATATCATCATTAATAACCCTAATTAAAATAACTTATGTCTTACAAATATTTTTCGATTCGAAATAACAAAGAATGGAATACTTATATCGATAGATCACTAATACATGAGGTTTTTCATACCTGGTACTATCATTCTTTAAATAAAGAAGGAGAACCAGTACTATTTGTGTACGAAGAAAATGATTTGTTCATTGCATTGCCGGTGATCAAACGAAAAATAGAAAATTCTGCATTTTTTGATATGACCTCCGTTTATGGTTATTGCGGGCCTATATCCAATATAAACCTATTGGATATATCGGCTTTAGTAACTACGCGCTTTAAAAAAGCTTTTGTAAGCTTCATGAAAGAGGAAAATTCAGTTTGTATATTTTCCCGATTGCATCCTTTTCTTAATCAGCATAATATATTGGGAAGTATTGGCGGATTGAAAGAAAATGGAACAACACTATATATGGATCTTTCTATGGCTGTAGAGGATCAAAGAAGCAGATATGATAAACGACTTTCGCGCCAAATAAGAAAAATGCGTGAAAAAGGTTATCTGATCAAGGAGCTAAACACCCTCGAAGGTATAAAAAGCTTCATTGACATGTACTACAAAAACATGGATAGGGTAAATGCCTCACCCAATTACTATTTTGATGAACAATATTTCGCCAATCTTCTTAGTATGGAGGGGTTTGATAACAAACTTATTCTTATTTACGACGGACCGGTACTTATCTGCGGTGCATTGATTTTACTATCAGGCAGTATTATTAGAAACCACCTGTCAGCAACATCTCCAGATTACCTGAAAGAATCGCCCAGCAAACTTTTAACCGATGAGATAAGTATGATTGGGAGAAGGCTTGGCAAAAAAATCTTTCATCTTGGAGGTGGGGTAGGCGGCAAGGAAGATTCTCTTTTTATGTTTAAAAGATATTTCACAGATTTACAAGTAAAGGATCAAATTTGGTGCTACATCAATGATCATGTTGCTTATAATGAACTTGTTTTAAAGGCAGATGTGGATGCAAATGTGGAACCCAATTATTTCCCCTCATATCGTCAGCCTAAAAGAAAAACACAAGCACAAATTTCAAATATAGTAACCACCAATGTTTAAATTCACCTTAATAAATTTAAAATTATGAAAAATAAATTCACTTATTCGGAAGCTAATGACCCTGCCATCTTTGATCAGGTAATGACTGATTACGGCTGGATTGTTTATGAGGATGCACTGAAAACTGATTTTATTGATGAAATTACCACTTCGTTAGTGAAGGCATACGATGTAAGACGCGAAATTCAAATTGCCAATGGCATAGGTGCAAATATGAACGGTACACTTCACCACCTTGTAGAAAAAGATATTTTTACACTAAAGTTTCTTGAACAAAGGTACTGCGAAAATGAAATAAAGCACTTTTTAAAGGGAAATTATATCTTAAACTCATTAGGCGCGGTTATTAATTTGAGAGATGACAAGCCTTACGTTCAAAATATCCACAGAGATATCCGAAGTTTTACCGGAGATTTTAAAATAATGATCCAAATGATGATTATTTTGGATCATTTTACTATAGAAAACGGCGCGACCTATTTTCTCTCAGGCTCACATAAACACGAAGAAAAACCAGATAGCGATTATTTTTACAATAATGCAGACCGGGCGGTAGCAAAAAAAGGCAGTATTATTTTGTTTGACTCCAATCTGTGGCACGCAGCGGGAAAAAACAATACCGATGAAAAAAGACGAACTCTGACCATGGCCTTTACCCGCCCATTCTTTAAACAACAACTTGATTACCCCAGAGCTTTAGGTTATAGTTTCGGCGAGGGGTTGAATGAACATTTAAGGCAAGTTTTGGGTTATAATTCCAGGATACCAGAAAACCTGAATGAATATTATCAACCAGTTGAAAAAAGAATGTACCAGCCCAACCAGGGTTAATTCAATTTAAAATAATTGAAACAGATATTGGATTAAGGTTTCCTAAACATTGTTGCTATATTAACGAACGAGGCTGCATCATATATCATGAGCAGCCTTTTTTTGTGTTATTTTTTTTGAGGGGTGACTGTGAATTGTAAAAAAAAACAATTTACAGTCACCCTTTTTTTATTTATAAAAAATGAACTGCAACTTTAAAATAGTGAATATGGATTAATTGAAAATACAAATGGAATGATTTCATCTGTACTTCAGGGCCTATTGGCTTGCGTTTTTGGATTTAGTGTGGTAATTAATGGTAAAATATTATTAGTTTTATTAATTCTAAATTGTCAGTTTTTCTTGAAAACATCTTACCTCACTATTGATGACTCACCGTCATCTAAATTTTTGGAGCATTGTGATTATTTAAATGCGCTGCAAATTCCGGCAGTGTTTTTTTGTATAGGAAAAAATTTGGAGATAGAGACAGATGCGGTAATTAAAGCAATAAAGATGGGCTTTAAAATTCAAAATCATTCCTATAGTCATCCTCATTTTTCTTCAATTTCATTAAAAGAAGCCTGTGATGAAATTGCTAAAACAGATGAAATTATAACAGCACTTTATCTAAATGCAGGATACACTTATCATGAAAAATGGTTCAGATTTCCCTATGGTGACAAGGGAGACGGAAAATTTGGGCAAAATTTTAAAATGTTTCCTCTGCCTGATTTGAAAAGGGCAAACTATATACAAGACTTTTTAAAAGAGATAGGTTATACTAAACCCAAATTTGAAAATGTTAATTATTCTTATTTAAACAGTAAAAGATTCAATAACGATATTGACCTTCTTTGGACATTCGATATCATGGAATGGGCAATAATTAAGCAAAATATTAAGGGACTTGAAACTATTGAAAATGTTATAGAAAGAGTAGAAAGTAAAAAGCCCAAAGACTATTTAAAGGCATACGGCAACAGAAAAAGGTGGCTTGGAAATCATGATTCAGATGAAATTATATTACTTCATGATCATATTGAAACAAGCGCTGAGTTTAAAAACATAATAAACAAACTCGTCAGTTTACAAATTGAATTTAAGGCGTTGTAGTTTACTTTTGGTTTGGTAAGATGTTTACTGTTGCTTTAAGTTCCTGCGACCAGGACGCTATCGGCTGGCAGTATCTTACATAATGTAGGTACTCTTTTGATATATTATCGGGATTTATATACCAATCTACGTGTTTCATTGTATATGGCCGCTGTGTTCTTAAGGCGGGGTCCCTCAAACTAAAAGCAGAACTGTTACGGTACATTGCAAAAGTGGAGTGAACAGCAGCAACCACCACATCAGCATCTAACGCTTTAGCCATAGGGGGCCAAAATTGCGATTCATGTTTAATTACGTTGGTCTTCAAAGGGTAATAATCAGGAATGTCATTGATCTCCAGCGAAAGTCCTATATGATTATAACCCGGATATTTATCTAATAATGCTGAAAGATGTTTAATTGTATCATTGGGAGTATCCCGGTATGGGATTAGGTCGGCGTCTGTTATGATAAGCTTAGGGAACTCAGTTAGCTGTTTTGCTATATAATTTATTCCTCTGAGCCAGGAGTTATGATTCAGGTAAATTACCTGGCAATTTTTAACCTGTGCTAAACTCTTATAATATTCTATCAATGGGATATAATTTGATTTATTGTCGACAACAATAATTGACAAATTATCATTTAAAGAGTTAAGCCAGTTAATTTGTGCTTGTAACGAAAACAGGCGGTTATGATTATTAATTAAAACAGGGATTGAGTTTTTAATTAATTTATTATCATCAATAATTATTGGGTTGAAGGCTATGTGGAATTTCCACTTGATGGCTCTTTTTAAAAATTGCAGATTTTTGTACTGTCCTATTAATTTTAGCTTAAACCAACTTGTTTTCTTTTGAGAATAATCTGCAAATATCTCTCTGATCATAAATTCATTAGCTATAAAAGTTATAATCAGTAAGGATAACAGTTCTAATTTCCATCCCAATTTTTATCACCAGTTGCACTTGGACTAAGGATCTTATCATATTCATAGGTTAGGCTACCTATAATTAGTAAAACAATAACACACAAGATAACAATGATAATAAATACAATTATCTTACGCTTATCCGTATCACTATCTGCTAACATATTTTTTTAATATATCGCAAATATAATTAGATAAACTCCGCAAAATAAAAAAAAATTAAACGAGCGTTCAGCAAATATGGGCATTTAGAATTCAAGGGGGATGTATTATATTATATTGCCCAAGAGAGTTTGCGGGAAAATTAATAATTCACACATAGCCAATGTACAGAAGGTGTGTGACTTTGCCCGGATAATGAATTAGTTGTTTTAAGAATCTGTATCCTGCTTAATTGTTAAAATTGAGGGCATAAATTATTCAAATAGCCGTGCAAAATGGTTTTCCAAATGGTTACGCATTCCATTCCGGAGCATCTCAGCAGATCCCTTTTCTATCAGGTCTATCAGCCCCGCATGTGAAACAAATTTCCTGGGTTTAACAGGCTTCTTCAGCAAGCCGCTTTGGTGCACATAATTAAATACCGGGAGCAGCAATTTCTGAAATTTGCGCAGGGTTTCATTGCCGGTGATATCATATAGCTTTCCGTGAAATTTGATTTCCTGCTCTACATCAAATATGGCAGCCTGTGATTGAGTAGGTTCAATTGCAACAATCGAACGTAATTCGGCAATGTCCTCTGGTGTTATGCGCTCTATAATAAAATCAGCCATCCCAATCTCCAGGGCCAGGCGCATTTCAAATATCTCTTTGAGGGTAACGGTGTCCAGTATTTGTGGATTCATACTTTTCTCCAGTATGGACACCAGGTCGGGGCTGGTAAGCACCGCGCCTCGTTTCTTCCTCGAATCAATCAGTCCCATTAACCTTAGTCGGAGCAGGGCTTCCCTGATCACAGTACGGCTTACTCCCAGTGCGGCCGACAATTCCAGCTCTTTGGGTATGGCATCGCCCACTTTAAAGTTTTTTTCAATAAAAAGCTCGATCAGGTTTTTTTCAACCCGGTCTACCAGCGAACTGGTATCTACATTTTTAATGTTCTGAATAAGGCCGTTAGTCTTCATATTTCTCCTTCTGCAAACTTACAAATAGCTGTCAATAATTATCAACAATCCTTAAGTGTATTCCTAACACACAGGTAATCAATAAAAAAATATATCCCGAATTATTTTGTGAATCTAAAATAAAAATTTCTATAATTGTATTATGTATGACATAATACAAAACTAACCAAATTCAAATGAACAGAAATTTTACCCTTCACCGGGCTTTGTTTACCGTAATTGGCCTATTGCTTTTTACGTTTGTACAAGCCCAAACCAAGAAGATCAGCGGGCAGGTCATCGCTGACGACGACCATGGCGCTTTGCCGGGCGTAAGTGTTATTATCAAAGGAACAACCAAAGGCGGCCCAACTACGGCTAATGGCTCGTACTCCATTGAGGCATCGGAAAATGATGTATTGGTGTTCAGTTTTTTGGGGTATACCACCCGAGAGATTAAGGTTGGCGAGCAAACGGTTATTAATGTGGTGCTTAAACCGGATAACAAAGCGCTTAACGAAGTTGTTGTAGTAGGGTATGGTACCCAATCGCGTAAAAGTGTTACCAGTGCTATTGCCACTTTAGATAGTAAGGTGCTGGCCTCTGCTCCCCGGGCCAATATCGGCAGCGCGTTGCAGGGTACTGTATCCGGCTTGCAGGTAGTAAACAGTAGCGGTGCGCCCGGCGCAACTCCCCTGATCGTATTAAGGGGCGGTGCATCTATCAACAGCCCCGGAGCGCCACTGGTAGTGGTTGATGGAATCATCCGGGCCTTTAATGATATCCCGGCTGATGATATTGCCTCCATCGATCTTTTAAAAGACGCTGCCTCTACTGCTATATACGGCGCTAGAGCCAATAATGGTGTAATCCTGATCACTACAAAACAAGGAAAATCGGGTGTAGCGCAGGTAACCTACAAATTTACAGAAGGGTTTAACCGGCAAAGGGAAGGTTATTCTTACATGAATGCCGGCGATTATATTTACTATAACCGCCTTGGCAACGTCAATTCTGGCAGGAGCCTTGCGCAGATCAACGCAACCCGTGGATATGGCTTGTTAACCGATGCGGCAAACCTGGCTTCATTTGATATTAAAGCGGAAACACCGGCAAATGTTGGTCTTCTATCGCAGGGATGGCAGGATCTGGATGATCCGGCTAATCCGGGCAGCAAGATCATTTATAAAGATCACAGTAAAGAGGTGCAAAACCTGTTGTTCAGGAATACACGCACACAGGATCATTACCTGAGCGCTATTGGCGGTAATGACAAGGGCAAGTATTTCGCTAGCCTGGATTATTATAACGAAGATGGCGTGATCGTTGGGTCAAATTATAACCGTTATTCCGGCGATTTTAATGGTTCATACAAAGTGAAACCCAATGTGGAAGTATTTACAGGAGTAACACTTTCCACCTCGTCGCAATTAGGTGCACCTGCCGGCGATGTAAATTCCCTGTACCGGACTTTGGCTTTATGGCCAACTTTCAATCCATGGCTGGATGCTGCCAAAACGCTGCCAAACCCTGGCAATAGTATCAGCGATGGCAATCCACTATACTGGCTGGGTAAATTAAAACGCAGCAACGAGGTAGACCGGATCACCGCAAACGCGTCCGTAAAATGGGATATCATGTCTGGTTTATTTTTAAAAGTATCGGGCAGCGGTTATTTAAATCAACAGATCAACCAATCTTTCCAGCAGGCTACACAAACATACGCCACATTGTTTGCCAATCCGCCGGCATATAACAATACCAGCCGGGAATCAATTGCAGGCTATTCACGTACATTTCAGCAAACTTATAATGCAATCCTTAATTATACCAAATCATTTGGCAAGCATGATTTGAGCGCTATGATTGGTGCCGAGTATTATGATCAAAAAGCTTTAATTATACAGGTAGACGGTACAAACGCGCCAACTGATAACATATCCACAGCAAACGCGTCAACTTTATTCGCTGTGGGTGGCAACACCAGTTCCCAGGCCGAAAATCGTATCATTTCTACATTTACCCGTTTAAATTATGCTTATGACGATAAGTACCTGCTGACCTTTGTATTAAGGGAAGATGGTGTATCGCAACTTGCTTCTAATAAAAGGGTAGGTTATTTTCCCGGCGTATCTGCAGGTTGGAATGTTACCAAAGAGGGTTTCTTTGAAAAATGGGGACTAAATAAAGTATTCTCTACTTTAAAACCACGTGCCAGTTACGGTTCGAATGGTAATATAGCAGGTTTAGGTAATTATGATGTGCAGGGGATATACGCTGCTCAAACTTTATATAACGGGCAGGGCAGTTTCCTGAATACAGGTTTAACCAACGCTAACTTAAGATGGGAAAAAAGCCGCACAACAGATATTGGCGCCGACCTGGGCTTTTTTAAAGATAGAATAAGCTTTCTGTTTGACTATTATAACCGCATCACCAGCGACCTGTTAACCAGTTTGCCTTTACCAAGTTATACCGGTTTTTCCAGCATTCAAACTAACCTTGGTACATTGCAAAACAAGGGTTACGAATTTACAGTAAAGGCCAATGTGCTTAATAATCCAAGTGGATTAAGAATTGATATTGGTGCTACAGCATCCTATGTAAAAAACAAAGTACTAAAATTGCCTTACAACGGCAATGTGAATAACAGACAGGGCGGTTTACAGGTTTATGATCCAAAATCGGGTAAAGTTATTTGGGTAGGTGGTATCCAGGAAGGGCAGTCCTTAGGGCAGATCTATGGATACAAACAAGTTTCCATATTTAAAGATGCCGCAGATGTAGCTGCTACGGCAGGTTCAAGGGTTGATAATGTTGCAGGTATCACCGGGCCAGGCCTGGCAGCCGGAAAGGGCGGCCATATTACCCCTGGTGATGTGAACTGGCAGGATGTAGACAAAAACGACACCATTGATTCGCGCGACCAGGTTTATTTGGGCAATATCTATCCTAAGTGGACCGGCGGCTTCAATGTAAACGTAGCCTACAAGGCATTCTCTTTGTACTCCAGGTTTGAATACACCTTAGGTAATACCATTTATAACGATCTTATGGCCCGCACTTTGGGTAACTACCAGGGTACTTTTAACTACATCGATCTGCAAAAACAGGCATGGTCGCCAACCAATACCAATACCAGCATACCTAAAGTTTATTATGCCGATCAGGTTGTGGGATCTAAACAAAACTATACAAGAGGCAATAACGCCGGTGCGGTGCTAAATGGCAATAACTCCAATTTGTATGAAAGTGGCAATTATTTGGCCTGCAGAGAAATAACATTATCCTATGATTTCTCTAAATCAGTGCTTGATAAAACACATTTCCTATCTAAAGTGCGGTTATATGCCAGTGGCGGGAATCTGTTCTATATAAAGAAATTCAGCGGCCCTACACCAGAAGCTCCGGTATCCAACGGTTCATTAACCGGTATTTACCAGGGTACTTATCCAACACCCAAATCATTTGTAGTAGGTGTACAAGCCTCATTCTAATTTTTAAAAATATTTGATATGAAAAAATATTCATTCATCATTTTATCAGGATTGTTTATCCTGGTATTAGCAAGTTCCTGCCGGAAACAGCTCGACCTTTCTCCGGTAAGTAGCGTTACAGATGGCAACTTCTGGAAAACTGCCGATCAGTTCGATTCCTTTGTGGCTGGTGTGCATACCCAGTTCAGATCAAACAACGCCGCTTTCCAGATCCTGGGCGAAATGCGGGCAGATATTTTTGCAACAGACCCCGGTACCAATGGGGCATTTACCGGTGAGGCTACCCAGGGATTGGAGCGCTTATGGACTCAAAACCTAAACCTGGATAACCCTGGTGTAAGTAGTTTTGGCGGTTTTTATAACAATATAAACCAGCTTAACCTGCTGATCAGTAAGTTAAACAGTACGGCTGTAGTAACAGCAGCCAACAAAAACTATTATCTCGGTATAGCCTATGGTATGCGCGCATTTTACTACTACCAGTTATACCGCAGCTGGGGCGCGGTAATCATTCAAACCGAACCGACATCTGGCGCTACGCTGGATATATCCAACCTGGCCAAAGCTGCATCACCGGCAGCTGATGTGATGAACCTCATTAAAGCGGATATTGATAAGTCGGTTGCCAGTTTTGGAACGGATTACTCTTTCAAAAATTTAAAATCTTACTGGTCAAAATCAGCTACGTTGATGCTCAAAGCCGATGTTTATTTATGGACAGCAAACCGCGCCGGAGGTTCAACAGATGCAACTACTGCTAAAGCTGCCTTAACCGATATTCAAACTAATGTGCCGGCGTTACAATTGCTGCCTAAATACAGCGATGTATTTGCTACAACTACCAAAGGCAATAACGAAATGATATTTGTGAGCCATTACCAGTTTAATGAAGCAACCATGGCCTTTGTGCAAAGTAGTTTTGTACCGCAAAGCGGACTGATTGCTAATTTTTATGATTCCCTTGCCAATCGCCAGTTTTCGCCAACTATTGATAATTGGGGTGGTTTGCTCAGGGCACCGGTAAGGATAGCTGCATTCAGATCATTTGACGATAAAGATAGCCGGAAGCTGGCCAGCATACAGCCGGCTTACCAAAAATTAGCCAATGGCACATTCAAAATTGCCGGTTGTTTTACAGATAAATACCAGGGTGAGCAAAATGCGGGTTCAAGATTGATCACCAACGATTACCCGATCTATCGTTATGCTGATTTACTCCTGATGCTGGCGGAGGCCAAAGCAGTATTGGGCGAATCGCCGGCAACGGAGCTTAACCAGGTAAGGGCGAGGGCATTTGGCGCTAATTATAATGCGGCTGTACATGGGTTTCCTAACCAAACGCTGGATACCAATCCGAAAGAAGCCATTTTACAGGAGCGTTTCTTTGAATTTGTGTTTGAAGGCAAGCGTTGGTATGACCTGCGCCGGGCGGGCGATAGCTACGTGTATGAGCATACTACACTACTATCATCACAAGCCTACGCACTGTTATGGCCGGTGGATCGTACTACACTTACCAATAACAGGCTGTTGGTGCAAACCCCTGGCTACTCATCTTTTTAACCAATAATTATTCTTTAACCGGGAGCGCAATCTCCCGGTTAATATTCTTTATATAACACAAATATGAAAATTGAACATCTACAAGGGTTGATCAGCGCGCCTTTTTCACCTTTAAATGATAGGGGGGAGCTCGACCTGGATATTATACCCGCTTATTACGCATTTTTAAAATACAACGGCGTTACCGGTGCTTTCATCAACGGTTCAACCGGCGAGGGCGTATCACTAACTTTAAACGAAAAGAAACAGGTAGCTAAGGCTTGGGCTAAGGCATCTAATCATGATCCCGATTTTAAGGTAATGGCTTTCTTGGGCGGAACGTGCCTGGCCGATTGTATTGACCTGGCCACGCATGCACAGGCATTGGGTTTGTACGCGGTATCCTTAACCTCTCCGTTTTATTTTAAACCGGCAAATATTCATACGCTGGCAGAAACTTGTATAGCGGTTGCATCGGCCGTACCCGGCATGCCATTTTACTATTACCATATACCAGTACTGACTGGCGGCCATTTCTCTATGTTTGAATTGCTGAAGGCTCTGGATGGTAAAATAGATAACCTGGCAGGCGTTAAATATACTCACGAAGATTTTATGGATTTCCAAAGTTGTATCAGCTTTAAAAACGGCAAATATGATATGCTTTGGGGACGCGATGAAAACATGCTTTCGGCACTGGCGCTGGGTACTAAAGGTGCGGTCGGCAGCACATTTAATTACGCGGCTCCATTATATCATGAGCTTATTGCTGCTTTTGATAACAATGAATTAAGCAGGGCGCAGCAACTACAGCAAAAATCAATAGATATGATTCGCTTGCTGGGAAAATACGGAGGAATTGCCACCGGAAAAGCTTATATGAAATTAGTTGGGCTTGATTGTGGTGAATTTAGGTTACCTGTTTCCAATATGACTGCAGAACAGTTTGAAAACTTTAAATTAGACGTTTCTGAACTGGGTTTTGATGATTTTAAATCTATCGCGCCCGCTGCAAACCTTTAAAGATGAAATTCATACTCTATCTACTTTTAATGACAAGCAGTATTGCGTTAATGCCAGACCATCTCATGGCCCAGGATAAAAGTTCAGAAAAAATAGTGTGGTCGATACCCACACAAATACCCGCAGCGCCTGGTATGGATATGCAGCGAGGACTTGCCGGTGTTTTCACCGGAACAAGCCATGGCGTTTTAATTGTAGCGGGGGGCTCAAACTTTGCTGATGGCGCTATGCCGTGGCAAGGTGGCAAGAAGCTTCACTATGATGATGTTTATGTATTACAAAAAGCTAAAGGCGATGCTTTTACCTGGCTTAAGCCCCAAACAAACCACCTGTTGCAAAAAACAGCTTATGGCGCAAGTACAACAATTGCCGGTGGCGTAGTATGCGCGGGCGGCGAAACGGAAGAAGCACCGGAAAGTTCAAAGGTTTTTATGATGACATGGGATCTGAAAAAACAGGACATCGTTTTTACGAATCTTCCATCGTTGCCCGTACCCGTAGCTAATGCCTGTATGAGCAGCATTGGCCGGGTGATTTATTTAATTGGCGGCGAGAGTGGGGGCAAGCCATCTGCAAAATGCTTTACCCTTAATCTGGCTGATAGAAATCCAAAGTGGAAGGCATTGGCTGCCTTACCGGTTGCCATGTCACATTCGGTAGCGGTTACTCAATCCAACGGAAAATATCCTTGTGTTTACGTTATCGGCGGCCGAAGCAGTACTACATCTGGCATAAGCGCTTTGCATGGCTACACTTTTTGCTATGATCCATTGTTTAACAAATGGATCAGGCTGGGCAATGTAAGTGATGGCAAACACCTGACTAATATTTCGGCAGCAACCGCGGTAGCCAGTGGTACGCACGATATACTGTTGATAGGCGGAGATAAAGGAACAATTTTTCACCAGATAGAAACGTACAACTCGCTTATCGCCAAAGCTGCAACCGAGGAAGAAAAACAACAATTGCAGGATCAGAAATTAGTGTTGTTGAATAATCACCCGGGTTTCAGTAAGGATGTTTACCAGTTTAATACAGTTAATTACTACTGGGAAAAAGTTGGTGATTTGCCTTTTTACGGCCAGGTAACCACTACCGCTGTAAAGTGGAATAATGAAATATTTATCCCGGGAGGCGAGATCAAGCCGGGCATTCGTACAGCGGCAATCAGCATGGGGAAATTTAATAGCAAATGAAAAAAGGAAAAAATTATCCCTGGATCCTGGTTGGCCTGTTATGGGTAGTGGCCTTGCTTAACTACATGGACAGGCAAATGTTATCGGTTATGAAACCGGCCATGGAAATAGATATTGCCGAATTAAGGTCTGCCACCAACTTTGGATACCTGATGGCTGTATTCCTGTGGATCTACGGGCTGATGAGCCCTGTTTCGGGGATCATTGCTGATAGGTTAAACCGGAAATGGCTCATCGTTTTTAGTTTATTTGTATGGTCTGGGGTAACATTTGCCATGGGGTATGCCACCACATTTAACCAGCTTTATATCCTGAGGGCTGTCATGGGCATCAGCGAAGCCTTATACATTCCGGCAGGGTTATCTCTTATCGCCGATTTTCATTCCGCCAGGTCAAGGTCCCTTGCCATAGGGGTACATATGACGGGTTTGTATGTGGGGCAGGCATTGGGCGGCTTTGGCGCAACGGCTGCCGCGGCTTTTTCATGGCAGGCAACCTTCCAATCGTTTGGTGTTGTGGGCATGGTGTATTCATTAATTCTTATCCTCTTTTTAAAAGAGAAAGATAAAACACCCGATGTGGCGCTGACGGTAGTTCGGCCAGGCAAGCCAGGCGTCAACCTATTTAAGGGGCTTGCCGGTTTATTGAGTAACAGGGCCTTTTGGGTAATCCTATTTTACTTTGCGGTTTCAAGTTTGCCGGGCTGGGCCACAAAAAATTGGCTGCCCACGCTCTTTGCCCAAAATTTGCATATCCCCATGTCAACCGCAGGGCCGTTATCTACTATAACCATTGCTGCATCCTCTTTTATCGGGGTGATCATCGGCGGGCTATTATCTGACAGATGGGCGCGGGTTAATAAAAAGGGCAGGGTGTTTACAAGCGCCATTGGCCTGGCGCTCACGATTCCCGCATTGTTACTAATGGGTTTCGGACAGTCGCTCATATATGTTTTGGGAGCCGGTATCTGTTTCGGACTGGGATTTGGCATGTTTGATGCCAATAACATGCCTATCCTGTGCCAGTTTGTTTCGGCAAAATACCGGGCTACCGCCTACGGCATCATGAATATGACCGGTGTTTTTTTTGGCGCATTTATAACGGATAGCTTAGGCAAATCATCAGATGCCGGAAACCTGGGGAACGATTTTGCCATGCTGGCAGCCGTTGTACTGGTTGCACTCATGGTGCAGTTGTATTTTCTTCGACCGGTACATGATGAATATGCAGATGCCTGATTTCATTCCACCCATAAAAATTAGCAGATGAAATTTAAGAACAAGTATTTGATATTACTACTGCTTAGTTTATTAAGTACGATAAAACCGCTGTATGGCCAAAGTGAGGCTATTAAAGTAGCTTGTATTGGCAATTCGGTTACGTATGGTTATGGCCTGGCTAAACCTGCACAGGAGAGTTACCCGGCTCAATTGCAAAAATTATTGGGTGCTCATTATAGTGTTTTAAACTTTGGGCACAGCGGGAGTACTTTATTGAAAAATGGGCACAATCCCTATTTTAAAACACCCGAGTTTGCAAATTTAATAGCTTCAAAACCAGATATAGCTATTATTCACCTTGGTCTTAACGATACCGACCCACGAGACTGGCCCGATTTTAAACAGAACTTTGAAGCTGATTATGCGTGGCTCATTGACACCATCAGAAAGGCAAACCCGCGGGTAAAGGTATTTATATGCAAGCTAACGCCCATCTTCAGCGGACATCCCAGGTTTAAATCGGGCACAAGGGATTGGTACTGGCAAATTCAAAATCTGATCCCGCTTATTGCCGCGGCAAACAACACCGGGCTAATTGATTTTCATGAGCCGCTTTATAACCGACCCAACCTTTTTGCAGATAATCTTCACCCGGATAAAGAAGGGGCATTGATATTAGCCCAAACAGTTTATAGCAGGCTTACCGGGAATTATGGAGGCTTAAAATTACCTGCAGTGTTTACTAATCAAATGATATTACAGCGTGACAGGCCTATCCCGGTTTATGGAAAAGCTAATGCCGGCGATGCGATTGAAGTGCGATTTAAAGGGAAAGTTTTCAAGTCGAAGGCTGATGAAAATGGGGATTGGAAAGTGGTGCTTCCGGCGGCAAAGGCTGGTGGCCCTTTTAAAATGAAAATATCTGGCAAAGACACCATTATTACCATCAGTAATATTTTATTAGGCGATGTATGGCTATGTGCTGGGCAATCAAACATGTATTTCCCGTTAAGCAGGTCTGCAGGTGGCGATACAGCTATAAAAAACGCTGTTGCAAACAGAAAACTACATTTATACAAGCTCAATTTGCAGGCCGAATCTGATCTGGGCGCCTGGGATTCGGTTAGTTTAGCTAAAGCTAATGGACTGACTTTTTTTTCAGGTTCCTGGAAAACTTGTGACAGCAGTTCGACCGCTGGTTTTTCGGCGGTGGCCTACTATTTCGGTCAAAAAATATCCTGGGACGTAGGTGTACCTATCGGCTTAATTGAGGTGGCAGTTGGCGGTTCTCCAACAGAATCATGGATAGACCGGTATACGATGGAACATGATGATCAATTGGTTGATATGCTGAATAATTGGCGAACTTCAGACTATGAAATGCAGTTTTGCAGGGACAGGGCGGCCATCAATTTAAAAAATTCTACCAATTTAAAGCAGCGCCACACTTATGAGCCTTGCTATAACTATGAAGCCGCTATCGATCCCCTCACCCGTTTCCCGGTAAAAGGTGTTGTTTGGTACCAGGGCGAAAGTAATACACATAACATCGGGCTGTACAGCCATCTCTTTAAAACACTGGTTAGCAGCTGGCGCCAAAAATGGGGGTATAATTTACCTTTTTATACAGTACAGTTATCGGGTATTAACCGGCCATCGTGGCCTGCATTCAGGGATGCACAGCGTAAACTGCAACAACAGGTACCCAACACAGCAATGGCCGTAAGCTTTGATCTCGGCGATTCGCTGAACGTTCATCCAACCCGGAAAAAAGAAATAGGGGAAAGGCTGGCTCTGCTGGCCGGGCGCTATACTTATCATAAGCAAGTTAAAGCCAACGGGCCGGAGCCAAAAAACGCCTTGTTAAGGGGTAATGCAATCGTACTGGCCTTTGCTTTTGCACAGGAATTAAAAAGGGCAAACAACAAATCATTGATTGGTTTTGAAATCATTACTAATAAAGGACGTAGCATTGCCGCACCTGCAATTATTAAAGGTAACAAGGTCTACATAACTGTGCCCGCCGGCGAAAAGATCAAAGCTATTAATTATGCCATGCAGCCTTTTACAAGAGCAAACTTAATTAATGAAGCGGGGTTGCCTGCTCCAACCTTTACCATGCATTGGCATGAAAAGGAGAATTTGTTTTATTAAATCTATAAAAATGAGTTATTCCAATATCGAACTAAATAAGTTAAAAATATTTTATGAGCGGCAATTGCTGCAGGATACAGTTCCATTCTGGTTCCCCCGTTCTGTTGATGAACAATACGGCGGCTACCTGCTTATGCGCGACCAGGATGGTAGCTTAATTGATGATGACAAGGCCGTATGGATACAGGGCCGGGCGGCATGGTTACTGGCAACGCTTTACAATACTGTAGAGCCCCGGCAGGAATGGCTGGATGGTGCAAAAAGCGGTATCGATTTCTTAACCGATCATTGCTTTGACACTGATGGGCAGATGTTTTTCCATGTAACCCGCGATGGCAGCCCGATACGCAAACGGCGGTATTATTTTTCCGAGACATTCGCGGTGATTGCTATGGCTGCCTATGCCAAAGCATCCGGTGATGAAACTATTGCCCAAAGGGCCCGAGACCTGTTTGGTAAATGCATTGAATATGCAACCGTACCGGGGTTGCTTTCCCCTAAATTTACATCAATCCGGCCGGCCAAGGGCATCGGCGTGCCCATGATCATGATGAATACCTCCCAGCAACTGCGGGAAACCATTGGTGATGAGCGTTGCGATGAATATATCACCAAATGGATAAGGGAAATTGAAACAGATTTTGTGAAGCACGATATTAAATGTGTAATGGAGCAGGTGTCGCCGGATGGAAGCATTATTGACCACATTGATGGGCGTACGCTTAATCCCGGTCATGCTATTGAGGGGGCCTGGTTTATTTTACACGAAGCCAAATACCGTAATAATGATGCTCACTTAATTGAATTGGGTTGCACCATGCTTGATTATATGTGGGAACGCGGATGGGATAAGGAACATGGTGGTATTTTATATTATCGGGATGTATACGATAAGCCGGTACAGGAGTACTGGCAGGATATGAAATTCTGGTGGCCGCATAATGAGGTGATTATTGCCACCCTGCTGGCTTATACACTTACCGGTAATGAAAAATACGCCCGGTGGCACAAACTGGTGCACGATTACGCCTATAGTAAATTTCATGACCCGGTAAACGGCGAATGGTTTGGTTATCTGCATCGCGATGGTACTGTAGCACAATCAGCCAAAGGTAATTTGTTTAAGGGTCCATTTCATTTGCCCAGGCAGGAATGGTATTGTATGCAGTTATTAAAACAAATAATATAAATTATGAAAGTATTGACCATTTACATTGTTATAAATCTTTTTTGTGTTTCATTATGGGCACAGCAAAATGAGGTAAACGTTTTTAATTCAGGCTCCGAAGGGTACGGGTCTTTCCGGATTCCGGCTATTACCAAAGCTCCCAACGGTGATTTGCTTGCCTTTGCAGAAGGCAGGGTGAACGGAGACGACGATTTTGGCAACATTCAGATTGTACTGAAACGAAGTAGCGATGGAGGAAAGAATTGGAGTGCCTTGCAGGTTGTGGCATCTAACGATACCCTGCAAACGGGTAATGCAGCGCCGGTGTGTGACCTTACGGATGCGGCTTATCCCAAAGGGAGGCTGTTTTTATTTTACAATACAGGAAACGCAACCGAAAGTAACGTGCGCAAGGGGATGGGCTTGCGGGAGGTATGGTATAAAACCTCAACCGATAATGGTTTAACATGGTCGGCCCCGGTAAACATTACATTGCAGGTACACAAGCCTAAGCAGCCACAGGTAAATAGCGCCTATAACTTTAAAGAAGACTGGCGGAGTTATGCCAATACACCAGGCCACGCCATCCAACTGATGGACGGAAAATATAAAGGACGGATTTACATAGCAGCTAACCACTCGGCAGGTGAACCGCAAAAGCATTATGCCGATGGCCGCGCCTTTGGATATTATACAGATGATCATGGCAAAACCTTTAAGTTAAGCGAAGAGGTAAATATCCCTGGCGCCAATGAAAATATGGCTGTTGAACTGGCTGGTAATAAACTGATGATGAACATTCGCAACCAACTTGGCAATGTAAAGCAGCGCATCATCGCCATAAGTAATAACGGCGGCCAGTCCTGGGATACCACTTATTTTGATGCTCACCTTCCAGACCCCATTTGCCAGGGCAGCATTTTAAATTTAGGTAAAAGAGGGAGCAAAGCTATCCTTGCTGTTTGTAATGATGCCGATACTTTGCACCGTGATAATCTTACCCTTCGCATCAGCTTTGACGAAGGTAAAACATGGAAGTATAATGTTGTCATCGCAAAATCTCCGATAGGTTATAAAGGAGCTTTTAGCGCTTACTCTGACCTGGTAGCGGTTGATAAAAAGCATATTGGCATATTATACGAAAAGGACGAATATAAACACATCGTTTTCACGACCCATAGCTTGTAGCTCTGACCGATAGACGAGCATAGTGTTTACACACAAATCAAAAGCCTCAAGTCGAAAGATTTGAGGCTTTTGATTTGGCTTCTTAGCCGGAGCAGCACCCGAACGTATTAAACTGTTGTTTGTATTGGGTTTACATACTTTAATTTTGGTTAAGCCAAAAAAGTTTTCTTAACTTAGTATATACCGTTGATCCTCAATTATTTTACCGCTTATGATCGCATTAAAAGTTAATGATAAATCGTATCAGGTAGACGCCAGTCCCGATATGCCGCTATTGTGGGTACTCAGAGATCTGTTAGGCCTCACAGGCACTAAATTTGGCTGCGGCGTTGCACAATGCGGCGCATGCACGGTTCATTTAAATGGCGAGGCGATACGATCCTGCGTCACGAAAGTTAGCCGGGCCCAAGGTCAAAATATAGTCACGATTGAAGGTTTATCACTCAATAACGATCATCCTTTGCAAAAAGCATGGGTTGAGTTTGATGTGCCGCAATGCGGTTATTGCCAATCCGGGCAATTGATGTCAGCCGCTGTGCTGCTCCGCGAAAATCCTAATCCTACTGATCAGGATATTGATGATGCCATGTCTGGCAATATTTGTCGCTGCGGTACTTACCCGCGAATCAGGCAGGCTATACATAAAGCTGCAGAAATGCAAAAGGAAGGGGGCAAATCATGAGCGATCAACAAACAGCGATCAGCCGTCGTAATTTCCTGAAAGCGGGTGCCTTATTAAGCGGTGGATTATTGATATCCTTTACTATTCCACAGGCCAATCGTTTGCTGATACAGGATGCTACAACCGCTTTTGCACCCAACGCCTTTTTACGTATAGGCGCCGACAATAGCATCACGGTGATACTAAGCCACGTTGAAATGGGGCAGGGCATCTGGACAACGCTGCCAATGATCCTGGCAGAAGAATTGGATGCCGACTGGGACAACATTAAAGTGATGCATAGCGGTGTTGATAAAGATTATAACCACACCGTATATGGCATCCAGATTACCGGAGGATCCAGCAGCACCTGGTCGGAGTTTGACCGATACCGGAAGGCTGGAGCAACTGCGCGCGTTATGTTAACCCAGGCCGCTGCAAAACGTACCGGGGTGGCAATTGAAAACTGTACTACTAAAAATGGTTATGTAATTGCAGGTGGTAAAAAATTAAGTTATGGCGAACTGGCAACTGAAGCGTCAACATTACCGGTACCTCAAAATGTTACCCTGAGGCCGCCAGCGCAGTGGAAATTGATTGGTAAAGGAGTTAAACGTCTCGATGCTTCGGTTAAAACAAACGGGCAGGCTAAGTTTGGAATGGATATACAGTTTCCGGGCATGCTTACCGCTGTTGTAGCCCATGCGCCTGTATTTGGTGGCAAGGTGAAATCGTTTGATGCTTCCGGGGCAAAAGCCGTTCCTGGTGTTAAAGAGGTGGTTGAAATTCCTACGGGCATTGCAGTGATTGCCGATCATTTTTGGGCCGCTAACCAGGGCCGAAAAGCTTTAAAAATAATATGGGATGATGGAGTAGGTGCCAACTTAAGCACCAAAACACAAGTTGATGCCTATCAGAAACTCGCCCATACCGATGGTTTAAAGGCCGCGCAAAAGGGTAACGTTGATCAAGGTTTGGCTAAAGCGGCTAAATTACTAAAGGCCGAATACGTTTTCCCTTATCTTGCACATGCGCCTATGGAACCCTTGAATTGCACGGTGAAAATAAGTAATGATAAATGCGAGATATGGACCGGCACACAGCTGCCTGGTATTGATCTGGCGGCCGCCGCCAGAATATTAGGCATGAAGCCCGAGCAAATAACCATGAATGTAGTGTTCCTTGGTGGAGGTTTTGGTCGCCGGGCTACCATTACGTCTGATTTTGTTTCGGAAGCCGTACATATAGCCAAAGCGAGCGGTAAGTTTGTGAAAATGGTTTGGACGCGTGAAGATGACATGAAAGGCGGTTATTATCGCCCAATGTTCGTACACCGCATCAACACAGGTTTAGACGTATCTGGTATGCCCATTGCGTGGCGGCATAATATTGTTGGTCAGTCTATTATGGCTGGTACTCCGTTTGAATCCAAAGATGGGGTCGATTCTACATCGGTAGAGGGGATTGCTGATTCGCCCTATTTTGAAACCGTACCTGATCATTTTGTTGGCTTACACACCGCTAAAGAAGTTGTCCCGGTATTATGGTTCCGCTCGGTTGGCCATACCCATACTGCCTATGTTATGGAAACCATGGTTGATGAACTGGCTCATACAGCAGGGCAGGATCCGGTAGCTTACCGCCGCAAATTGCTGCAAAAATCACCACGTCATCTGGCGGCTTTAAACCTGGCTGCAGAAAAAGCCGAATGGAATAAGAAATTGCCGGAAGGCCGGTATAAAGGGATTGCTGTACACGAAGCCTTCGGCAGCTATGTGGCGCAGGTGGCAGAAATAAGCATTGATAACGGGAAGCCAAGGGTGCATAAAGTAACCTGCGCAATAGATTGTGGGCTTGCTGTTAATCCCGATGGGGTAAAAGCCCAAATGGAAAGCGGTATTATTTTTGGCCTTACAATGGCGCTGTATGGTGAATTGACCATTGAAAAAGGACAGTTGCAGCAAAGTAATTTCTACGATTACCGTATTGCCCGTATGAATGAGACGCCTGAAATTGATGTCTACATCGTTGATAGCAATGAGAAAATGGGGGGCGCGGGCGAATGTGCAGTACCGCCAACCGCACCTGCTATTGCCAATGCCATCTTCGCGGCAACCGGTAAGCGCATTTATAATTTACCCATCATGAACACTCCTTTAAAACACATCTCATGAGCAGCAAAAAGCCATTTATTCTCATAGTATTGCTATTGGCAACAATTGGTATTACTATAATGTCATTTAAGGGAGCACCTGTTGATCATAACACCTTGGCTACTTTACCTAAGGATAGCATAGGGTCTGTTAAGGCTTTTATGTCTGTTTATAAAGTGCTAAAGAGCGCGCGCTGTATGAATTGTCATCCCAACGGTGATGTGCCTTTGCAGGGTGATGACAATCACCTTCATACTATGGGGGTAAAACGCGGTCCGGATGGTAGGGGCTTATATGCGATGAAATGCAGCAACTGTCATCAGGCCGAAAATGCTCCGGGTATACATACACCTCCTGGAAATCCAAAATGGAGTTTACCGCCCGCAAATATGCGGATGGTTTTCCAGGGAAAAACGCCGAGGCAACTGGCCCTGCAACTGCTGGATCCCAAACAAAATGGCGGAAGAAGCAAACAACAGTTAATTGATCATATGGCCTCGGATGATTTGGTATCCTGGGCCTGGAATCCTGGCGCCGGCAGAACTTTACCGCCGCTTAGCCATACAGCTTTTAGCGCGCAGGTGAAATTATGGATAGCCAAAGGAGCATACGCACCTGCCAGGTAATTTGGGCTTGTCCCTGGTTAAGCGTTGCGTTGACCGGTCGAGATGTTCAGCTTCAGGTTTGGCAGCGCGGTTAATATTTCGCGGTTTAATGGGCTGCGTTCACGCGTGATGCACGGTGTTTCAAAGGGCCACCAGCGCGGCTAAATCATTGATATGGTCATTAAAAGCGGTCAGCTGCGCGCGTTCTGCGCGGGCCGGCCAGCGGGGCATGGTTAAGGCTATGTTCTGGTAATCGTCAAGAACGGCTATTTGCATAGCTCCAAATTTCTATAATTTCTTTTTTTTGTGTGGCTTAAGAAAATCTCGAGCAATGGGAAATGATGAGCTGTGACGGTAAAATACCAGGGGGATTTTGGCTGACCTGGAGCATTGCCCTGGCTATACCGTAAAAAACGTGTTGCATTTCAACTTATAGCCCGTAACAGTGTAACTTGCCTCACACTAACCCAAAATCGATAGGATGTTTTTAAAAGTTAATAAAGTGTTGATCTCAGGTATCGTCTTGTTATCATTCAGTACAGTTGGTATGGCACAGACCGGCGAACCGGTGGAAAAAAATAAGGCCAATAGCCTGTATAAACCAGCCTTTTCCGGGCAAACGCGTATGGGCAGCGTTAAAACTAAAACGCCCTATACGGTTAACGTTATCAGCACCGAGCTGAAAAGTCCCTGGGGTATGCACGTTTTACCAGACGGCCGTTTACTCATCAGCAGTAAGCCGGGAACTATGCAAATACTAACAACTGACGGAAAAATTGCTAAAACCATCACCGGTTTCCCTGAGGTACAGTATGCCGGCCAGGGTGGATTGCTTGATGTTAATATTGATCCTGATTTTGCCAAAAACCGCATGTTGTACTGGACCTATGCTCAACCCGGCAAAGGCTCTACATTGGCAGTGGCCAAGGGCAAACTATCGGCTGATGAAACCAGGCTGGAAAATGTAAAAGTGATCTGGGAAGCTTATCCGCGTTATCAGGGCGCCGGTCAGTTTGGTTCGCGTTTGATTTTTGATCAGCAAGGTAATATTTTCGTCAGCTCGGGCGACCGGCAATCGGACGATATTCGCGTAAAAGCACAAGACCTGGGAGCGAGCACCGGTAAGATCATCCATATCACCAAAGAGGGAAAACCTGTTGCCGATAATCCGTTTGCTGGCAAAGCGGGTGCCAAACCCGAAATATATGCCTATGGCTTCCGTAACCCGGACGGCCTTTCCATTAACCCTGTTACCGGCGGCCTTTGGGAGGCCGAATTTGGCCCACGTGGCGGTGATGAGATCAATCTGATCAAGCCCGGCGGTAACTATGGCTGGCCCTTTGTTACTTATGGTATCGAATACAGTGGAGAAAAGGTTTATGAAGGGATACAACAAAAACCAGGCACGATACAGCCGGTTTACTATTGGGACCCGGTTATTTCCCCTGGCTGCATGATGTTTTATACAGGCAATATTGCAGAATGGAAAAATAACCTTTTCGTAGGCGCTTTGAGCGGACAGCACATCATTCGCCTGGTTATCAAAAATAACAAAGTCGTGGGCGAAGAGCGTTTGCTGGCGGATAAAAACGAACGCTGGCGCTGTATAGCTACCGGTAAAGACGGTGCTATTTACGCCGCCACCGATGGCGGTAAATTATACAAGATAGCTAAGTGATTATATTAAATTTTTGAACCGCATATGGGCCTGCATAAGATGCAGGCCCGTTGCTTTCTTTTTAATAATATTTAAGCAAAGGATATTCCCCTAGTGGGGAGGCCAAAAAATACTGTCTCAGGGTTTCTTACTGAGCCAAATCCTGTTTAATAATAATTTTTCTTGTTCCTTTGGATGCGCCGTTAAAGTGATGTCATAAAAGCCTTCTTTAGGAAAAACGAACTCGCCGATCTGGTTATTTACAAATTCATCGGTATAACTTTCATGCGGCTCAACAACTACTTTTCCGGTTGGTTTCAATGATTGTAAGCGTTGTTGATCGCCTACACTGATTTTTACCTGCATAGCGGTTTTCGAATTATGGTGGTAGGATAGATCTGCGTTATAGGTTCCCGGCCCTGGTATGTATACCCGCCAGGTCAATACGCCGGTTTTATCTATAAACAGGTGGGAGGGGCGCAAACCGTCAAAAGGCACATTTTTATACGATGACATTTTTTCCGAAGTATTAGATCCGGTTAAAGCCATCCCGCCGAATGTGGATTCAGCTGCTACTTTTTCATCAAGTTCTACCGGCTGCGGATATGTTAATGCGATGACGGACACGAGATGGTCCCCTGCAGCGTTCGGCAACTGGATATGGGTGTACGGGCCTGTTTGAACAAAATTTAAGTTCACCTTGCCGGCATCGGTGATCAGTTCGGCTTTTTCAGGCTTGGATAAAATTCCGGTTAAACGTAGTATCTTGTCAAGGGGCCAGTTGTATACCTGAAGGTAAACGATCTGTTTATGATCCAGTGTTTTTGTCGTGATCCGTCCCCAGTCGTGCTGATCAGGCCGTAAGCCAAGACCTGTACACCCGTAAACAGATTCCCCGTTTTTGTCAAGCCAGGCACCCATTTCATCCAACCTAGTCTGGTCTTCATAGGGAACCGAGCCATCGGCCCGCGGGCCGATATTTAAAGTGAATCCCCCGTTGAGACTGACATTACCTATAAGCGATTGCAGTAACTGGCTGGTGGATTTGTACTCGTTCTCCAGGGCATTATACCCCCATGAATTGGCGATGGTTCCCGATGTTTCCCAGGGGTGACTAGTGTAAACCGCTCCCAGCTGGTTATCGCCCATCGTTTCGAAATCAATGCCCGGATAATTTGCCGGTAAACCCAGCCTTGAATTGATCAGGCAAGCTGGTTGTAATTCATGGATCAGGCTGATCACCTGGTCCAGCTGCTCTTTTTTTACAATCGTTGATTTATAATCAACCCACATATCAAACCAGATCATGGCAATGTCCCCATAGTTGGTGAGTAGTTCGCGTAGTTGCGGCAAAACTTTGCCCTGCCAGTATTTATTATATTGCTCATCTGTAATACGTCCGGTTATTTCCTGGTTGTGATCCCAGCCATCCGGATGTTCCCAATCGAGCCAGTGCGAATAATAAAAGCCCAGCTTCATACCATGCTTTTTACAGGCCGCGGCCAGCTCCTTCAGCACATCCCTGTCTGTACCACTGAGTTTACTCAAGTTGTTGGCGCTTACCTTAGAATTCCAGATAGCGATCCCGTCATGATGTTTCGCGGTAATGAGGATATATTTCATGCCTGCTTTTTTAGCCAGCAGCACCCATTGTTCAGGGTCTATTTTATCCCAATCAAACCGTTTGGCTAATCGGACATATTCTGTTTCGGAGATGCGGTTGCGATAGCGGATCCATTCTGCATAATTATTACCGTTTCTCAAACGTTCACCTTTCCATATGCCTTCAGCCGCGCTGTATAAGCCCCAGTGAATAAACATGCCGAAACGGGCATTGGTAAACCATTTGACCTTATCCTGTTCATCTAATGTAGATTGAGCCTGAACGGCATATATAGTAAAGCATAGCAATAAAGAAAGCAGCGTACGTTTCATCATTTCTTGATGTATAGGTATTTGACAATTAAGACGTTTATAATGGTTTATAAAAATACGAATCACTTATAGTTTAAAACTTCGCAAAATTATCATTTAATTCAGCGGGATTGGCACTGCTGGGATCAGCAGGCATATCAAAACGCTCATCGCTGAATAAGCGCGGCGTAGATCTTTGCGCGGTTATAGGCAGATGGGCGCTCGGCCAGTTTGGTGATCTGGTTGTAGCCCAGTGCTGTAAACAAGGTGTCAAGACTTGGGAAGGAAAGGGGATAGGGTACCCAGGGATTGGCGCTGTCCGTATCGTATTCAACAATCAGAAAAGCCGGAGATCCTGAAAAATAAGCCCCGAGCTTAGCAATTAGTTTTTTCTTGTCCCGTATATAATGGAGCGAATTGGCCATCAATATGCCATCGAGACCGGCTAATTTCAGGTCATCCGTTTCAAAATTGGCCATGGTAAAATTCACCGGAATATCCAGGTGCTGGATTTGCCGGTCAATAGCCCAGATCTCACTTGCCGCCGGCAAAAGGTGAAAAAGCGCCCCGGTAAACGTTCCTCCGCCGCAGCCCAAATCAGCCCAGCGTTGCGCTGAACCGGCCGTAAATCCTTTACTGATCAGCGCTATAGCGTCGGTTTGTTTCATGCTTTTAAAATTCTCCTTATCAAAAATAAGCACTTAGCCAGGGATACTATCTTTGCGCTCCAATAATTTTGACGGTTTGCTGTCTTTTCCACAATCCTGTTCATCCACAAATTCTAATAGGGCGATGTATTGGGAAATGAGTTGGACAAGGGCTGGCATATCGGGTAAACATAGCTATATTGGTTAAAGTTTTAAAGGGGAAGTGTTGATTGATGCCAGTTTACCCATGGCGGAATAACCGTTTGCTATTACTGTTACAGGAAGTTTCTCAGGCTTATAAAAAATTTATAAATGACGGCTGTCGCATGTTCGGAAAAAAGAATAAACGGCGATTTGTGAATAGCAGCACGTTTGTAAAGCACCACCAACGCAAATAAGATGGATTAATTACAGCTGCGCCGGCTTGCGGCACAGCTGTATTTAAGTTTATTACCAGTTAGGGTTTTGCTTTAAGTTTGGATTAAGCAACAGGTCCTGGGTGGGCAGGGGAAATAAATAATCCCTGGCTTCATTAAATTTTTTAGGGGGTGCTGGGGTTAATCACAATGTTGCCCCCGGCTGTTCCGTTCTCGAGGGAAACATCGGTTCCCAGTTTTAAGAACTGCGCGTTAGGAATATTGGGCTGATCGCCGGTGTAAATGACCAGATCTGTTTTGCCATCCCTGTCAAGATCATAACTGCCAGCTCCTGGAAAATAGGCGCCCTTAAACTGATCGGTAAGCAGGTGTCCTTCTTTCCATCTCATCAGGTCGTTATACCTAAATCCTTCCATCACCAGTTCAATACGACGTTCACGCCGAATCTCCAGTATCACCCCCTTATTTGAGCCGGTTACATTGTTATATTGTGAAGCTAAATAAGGATCAGGGGAGATGTTTGATGTGGCCATAATCATTCCGGGCATACCTACACGATCCCTTAGTTTCTTAACCGATTTATCCAGATCAGCCTGTGTTAAAGTTCCCAGTTCCGCTTTCGCTTCGGCATAGTTTAACAACACTTCGGCATATCTGAAAATGGGCAGCGGATTTGGCGATTTGCCATTGGCGTCGTTCGCCGCGGCTGTTACAAATTTGGTGAGCTGGTATCCGGTTACTGTACCTGAATAGGAAGGGGCAAGTACATTGGTGCCATCAACACGCTTATATCCGGGTGTGCGTATGGTTTGGGCCAACCGGGGATCCCTGTCTTTGGTTTCTTCAGCAAACTGCATGGTTGCATATCCTGCTTTGTCTGTAAATCGGGACCCATCTTTCATAAGATAGCTATTTACCAGGCGTTTTTCCAGTCCTGGCTTACCAAATGATGGTGAAACCGTGTAATAATTAACGTTGTGCGTTAGCTGCAGGCTGGCGCTGTAAGGCCTTGCCAGGATCACTTCAGTGGTATTTACATTCAAAGCGCTGAATAGATCGGTGTAAGCCTTATCGGCTGAACTGCTGTAAACGGTGTAAGGACCCTGGTCTATCACTTGCGCCGCTGCATCGGCAGAGGCTTTCAGGAATTTTTCGGCGTCGGGAAGTTTAAACTCCGTGTGGTACTTGCGGAATGTGCCTTCAAATAAACCTAACCTTGATTTAAGGGCCAGTGCTGTCCACTTACTCACCTCAACGGGCGATTGTGTTACCGGTAAATGTGCTATGGCAAAATCTATATCATTCAGTACAGAGTCCATTACCAAAGTACGGGGATCCCGGGCTTTGGTTAGCGCCGTATTGTCTGTAGCATCGATAGGTTTAGAATACCAGGGCACATCGCCAAAGTGGGATACCATATTGGCATAAAAATATGCCCGGAAAAATTTGGCTACAGCTACATATTTATCAGTAATGGTTGGGCTAAGTCCTCCACGGCTGTAATTCTGGAGGAAATAGTTAACATTACGCAGGTTATCCCAGGTCCAACCGCCACCTGAAACGGGTACCAGGCGATTGCCGGTAACTTTCTGGTCAAGCGAGTTTAATACTATGTTGTCGCTGTTTTCTCCGTACAGACTGGTAAAACCGTTATCCTCGTAATCAGAATAAGGCAGCATTTTATCATAAAATGATAGTACGTAAAGCCGAAGCTCGTTTTCTGAGTTGAAGCTTTTGTCCGGAGATATCTGGGAAAGCGGTTCCCGGTCAAGTGATTTGGAGCAGGCAGACAGCAGGAGCATGCCCGCGAAAGCCATGTATAAGATCTTTTTCATGTGTGTTTCTTTGTTAAAAGGTGACATCTAATCCCAGGGTGTAGGTCTTCATGAAAGGATACCCCCTGGCGCCAATATCCGAGGCATCAGGTGTGATCGCTTCCGGGTCGATATATTTGGATTTGAGTTTGGTTAGGGTGAACAGGTTTTGGCCGGTGAAGAAAAAACGCATGCGCTCAATTTTCCACTTTTTAATGATGTGAGAAGACAGGTTATAGCCCAGTGTCGCGTTCTTTAATTTGATATAGGCCAGGTTCTGCAGGTACTTGTCGTTGTTGTAATATAGCTCGCCCCCTGAATATGCCGCGTAACCCCTGTTTAAAGGGAAATATGAGTTAGGGTTTTGTGGTGTCCATAATTTGCTCTCGTAATCTTTAGGTATAAAAGACGAATATGGTCTGCCTAAGGTACCCCAGAACATACCTGCTTCTGTATTAGGATACCAGTTTTGTTTGCCTATTCCCTGGAAAAATAGCGAAAGATCGAAATTGCCATAGTTGAAACCGGCATTGATGCCAAAAGAATAGCGGGGCAATGAATTGCCGATCTTTTTCAAGTCGCCATGGTCGGCCACTGTATTCTTGCCATCGTTGATCACGCCGTCGCCATTGGTATCCTTAAATTTTAGATCGCCCGCATGCAATTGCGCCCATTCTCCGGGCGAACCGGTACGCTGGCCGTCAACATAATCCTGGTTAATCTTCCAGTTTTTAGCTTCCTCGTCTGATTTAAAAAAGCCATCAATACTGTAGCCCCACATTTCGCCGAGCTGTTGCCCTACATAAAAGTTGTTAAGCAAACCGTTGGGGTTGTCAAACCTGGTGATCTTCGCTTTATAATCCGATAATACGATCCCAAAGTTATAACCAAAGGGTTTATTCATGATGGTTCCATTGTCCTTCCAGTTGATGGTGATATCCCAGCCTTTGGTATCCAGGTCGCCGGCGTTTTGCTTTGGCGAATCTGCGCCGAATACCGATGGTAATGTTTTACCATTGATCAGCATATTGGTGGTTTTGCGGTCATACCAGTCAAATGATGTTTGCAGCCGGTTATTGAAGAAAGCCATATCTGTACCCAGGTTAAGGGAAGTCGATTTTTCCCAGGTGAAATCAGGCACAACCGGTTTTGGCGAGCTTAAGGTTTGTTGCTGGGTGCCATTCACAATCCATTTGGAAAGGGCAGAGGTAATAACCGGGATATAAGGGTACAGGTTACTGTTGCCTGTGCCTACATCCTGGTTACCTAATGAACCGTAGGAGGCCCGGAACTTAAACTCGGATACGGCGGGTTTAAGCACTTTGAAGAAATCTTCTTCACTAACGCGCCATCCTGCTGATACTGAAGGAAAGAAACCAAAACGGCTTTTGGTTGGAAATCGCGAGGTGCCATCATATCTGCCATTAACTTCCAGCAGGTATTTGCTTTTATAGTCATAATTGATTCTGCCGAAATAACCCAGTAAGGCCCATTCGCTGGCATTGCCGCCGGCCTGCTGTGCTCCTGTGCCCAGGTCTATCTGGTTCAGGTCTTCTGACAGGAGGTTCTGGCGTTGGGTGCTGTTTGATTTGTACTTCTGCAATTCATAATTGTATCCCCCTGTGATCTTAAAGTTATGATCTTTTATTTTTTGCTCGTAGGTTGCGTAAATATTTACGGAATGATGCTGGTTCAGCTGCGTACTTTCTTTTAACTGGTCATAACCTTCATAGTTGATCACTCCCGGGTTAATTGACCATGGGATTAGTGTTTTACGCTGAAAATCGGAGTAGGGGCTCAGCTGGAAGGAGTAAACGCCATTTAATACCAGTCCCCTGGTGATCTGCGCGTTAAAGCCAAGGGCGTTGGTGATGTCGTAACTTTTGGTACCGCCAAGGCTCTTGCCATTCTGTAAGTCGGCATATTCATTTGCACCATAGTTATTTAGGTTGGTGCGGTATGTGAAAGTCCCGTCTGGATTTTGCGGAACATAAGCGGCCATGGCATGATTATATAAACCAGGGTTATTGGAGTTGTAGCCATTGGCAGGCCAAACATAATCGTTGGCGGCAAACTGCGTATTGGAAAAGGCGGTCAGCCATTTAGACAGGTGCGCATTGACCTTGGCCCTGAAATTATAAGCATTATAAACATCTTCCCGCAGGTCAGACTGGTAGATGCCTTTTTGCTGGTAATATCTGCCCGATAGTAAAAAATCTACCTTATCATTGCCTCCGGTGATACTTAAATGATGCTCCATAGCTGGTGTGGTGTTCCTGAACAGGAAATGCCACCAGTCTGTATTGCCGTAATATACATACTGGTTCTGCCCGTTCCGGTTCTGTATTACAACTGATGGCAGGGATTTGTCGGTTTGCCTTAGTTTAAGCTGGGCATAATCATCGGCTGTATAACCGCTGTAACTGTTACCAACATTGCGGGAAAATGCTTCGTCAACCAGTTTCATCTGGGTGTAACCATCGGTTATAAAATCGGTTTTGGTAGCCACCTGTTGCAGGCTGAAATTACTTCCGAAATTGATGGATACTTTTCCGTTTTTTGCTTTTTTGGTGGTGATGAGAATCACCCCGAAAGCTGCCCTTGCGCCGTATATGGCAGATGAGGCCGCATCTTTTAAAACAGATACCGTTTCCACATCATGCGGGTTGATCATGTTCACGTCGCCCGGCACGCCATCGATCAATACCAGCGGTGAACCACTTACGTTGGTAATAGAGGCATAACCACGCACGTTGAATTTTCCCTGGCTGCCGGGGTGACCATCGCCAAAAGTGATGTTAAGGTTTGGGATAGCACCCTGTAAGGCCTGAGCGATACCCGCTACTGGTCGGTCGTCAAACACTTTAGAATCTACCTGGCTAACCGCTCCGGTCAGGTTCACCTTTTTTTGCGTGCCGTAACCAACAACAACCACTTCATTCAATCCGTTTGCAGCCGGTAACAGTTGGGCATCCAGGGCGGTTGTTTCGCTGGCTTTGATGATTACATGTTCAAATCGCCTGCTTTGATAGGAGATGTAACTTATTTCCACGGAATAATCACCCGCGGGAGCTTGTAGCAGATAATTTCCGTTGTCGTCACTTTGAATCCCTTTGTTCAGCTCCAAGATCCTGATCGTAGCGCCGGGTAGGTACAGGCCTTTTTCGTCGGTGATCCTGCCGCTAAGTTTGCCTGGCTGTTGTTGTTTGATCCCGGTACTGCTGAGCATGTTGATCACCACAATGCCGTTTACCTCTTTAAACCCAAGCGAGCGTGGGGTAAGTAGCTTTTTAAGCACATTTTCCAGGGTTTCGTTCCTGAAATTGAGGCTGACGCCCGTATACCTGCTGATGAGCTGGCGGTCGTAGGCGAAGTTGATGCTGCTTTGCTCCTGTAGTTCATGGATGGCAGCTTCCATGGACGCATTCCTGATATCGACAGAAACCCTTTTTTCGAGGATCTGCCCGCTGCTGGCATGCGCCGGAAGCAGGAGGGAAGCAGTTGTGATTACCGTAAGTAACACAAAAGTAAATCTCATTGCTTTAATGATAACTTGATTAAAATTTAATTTCATACATTGTATGGCTTTTGATTGTGAAAGATTTGAAGCATTGCCGGTGATCCGGCTTTTAAAGGAGATGGTTGTTTGCAGCAACCGTCTCTCTTTGTTTTATCGGAAAATTTCTATGGTGTCCCTCCTTTGTTTAATTTTTAAATGATGTATGGCTGTAATAACTTCAAGGGCTTTGAGCGCCGGCATAGAAGTGCTGAGTGTGGCAGTGAAGTGGTTTAAGAACACGCGTTTTTCATTGGTTGAAATATGCAGCCCGTAATTCTTCTCCATTAAAATGGCCATCTCGGCAAAGCTGGCATCGTTTAATACCATGTTGCCTTGCTGCCATGTTAAAGTTTGTTGATCGAGCGATGACATCGTAAGGCGTGCCTGTTTTTTATCGAACACCAACTGCTGATTATTGACCAGGTATTGCGTTGCTTTATTTTTAAGCATTACACCCACTTTACCCTGAGTAACGCCAACCGATAATTTATTAAGCGCGCTATAGGCACGTATATTAAAAGCAGTACCCAATACCTGGGTGGTTAAGGGCCCGCTTTTGATGATAAAGGGGTGATTAATGTCGTGTTTTACATCAAAAAAAGCTTCGCCGTCTTCAATAATTACATTTCTTGTTGATTTAAAGCTATTGGCTATGCGGATAGAGGAACTGCTATTTAAAGTAATAACAGTACCGTCGGGCAAATTAACCCGTTTGCGTTGGCCCGTTTGGGTGCTGATGGTACTATAGCCCGTTATTGCTAAAGTTGATTTTTTTTCGGGTTGACTATGTTTCCAGAAAAGAAAGCCTGCGGAACTTATCAGCAGCATGGTAGCCGCGATTTTTAACCATTGGTAGTTTATACTTTTAACAGCAGCGCCATTATTGTTAAGTTGAGGCATGATGGATAGCCAGATGTCCTCTTTAATTTGCTGCTCCTTTTCTCTGTCCAGGGCAACCGGTAATTCTTCATCCAGTTTATTGTACCAGGCATCTATCTTATTATTTTCGGCCGGCGAGGTTTTGTTTGCTAAGTAGCGTTTAAATATTTCCCTTATTTTAAGGATGTCCATAAGCTGTGCTTTTGACCTATTATCTAAGCAAACAGCTTTTGGTACTATACGCGATGTGTTAAGTTTGTATTAAGTTTTCTACTTGTGGGAGGTGTAAAGCAAAAAAACAACGGGAAGTATCCAATCACCTGTCTGGTGATCGAGAACAGCCGACCGAAGCCTTTTGAGTGCCTGGGTGATCTGGTTTTTAACCGTTTGTTCAGACAGGTCGAGTTGTGCAGCAATTGTAGCAATGGGCATGTCATCCTCTCTGCTCATCCTGAAGATCAGCTGCATCTTCTCGGGCATATTGTTAATGGCCGTATCCAGGAGTTTGCCTAATTCCTTATTTTCCATCAGCGTATCCGGGGCCGCTTCAAAAGCGATGTCCAGTGATTCTGCTTTTTTTATTTGAGCGGATGCATAGGTGTAAAAACTAATGGTTCTGTATTTTAGCGCGGTAAAAAGATACTTGCTTAAATCCTCTTCCTTTATAACACTGATTCGGTGTCTCCTTTTCCACAGCGATACCATTACTTCCTGCACCAGGTCTTTGGCTTCATCTTCGCCCACATTTTTGGCTGCCCGCAGGTATAATGATTTCCAGTGCCGGTCATAAATCTGCCGGAAAGCATGCTGGTCGTTGGTTTGCATGGCGGCAACCAAATCAATATCATTTGTAATCTCTTCGAAGTTTGCCATGCGGCAGCAAAAATAAATGGCGAATATCGTTTTAGCGACTTCCTTGTGTTATGCTTTTATTAACAATGTAGCTGAATTAGTTGCCTATTTTAAAGATAACGGTCAGGATGGATTACACCTTGTCTATAGCGATGATGGATTTAATTAGTCGGCGTTAAAAAATGACAAGTTATACCATAAATCACACGCTACAACATCTATAGTTATTATAGATTATTTATCTTTACTGCATATTGATTATTAATTTGCTCTATAATTACCTTATATCTAAGCTTCTATTACCCGTTTACTGAACAGTAGAGTAGTAATGGGCCGGATAAGATGGCCGCCATAGGAGCGAGGTGCAGATACGGTGAAACTTTTGAATTGATAATTTAATGAAATGACCTACTCACAGGCTAATTTTGTATTTTTTGATATTGAAAAGCCTTCTGAAGAAGTGGCGGCAAAATTCAAAGGGGAAGGAATTATCAGCGTCTGTTCATTTGCGCCTTACAGCACCTGGATCAGGATAAACATCGGGTGCCCGAAGAAAACAGTAAGACCCAGCAAGTGATTAGCCAGATGGCCAGGTAAAAGTAGTTTCTAGTTTAGTTAAATACCTTATTATGAAACATATATTTAAATTTTTTAGTGTTATTTTTTTGTTGGCACTCAGTTGTATCGCTGTGGCACAAAATAAAATCGTTGTTTTCCAATCGGATTTCGGACTAAAGGATGGTGCCGTTTCGGCCATGAAAGGCGTAGCCAACGGCGTATCGCCCGATCTGAAATTGTATGACCTTACTCATGAAATACCAGCCTACAATATTTGGGAGGCATCCTACCGGCTGTTCCAAACAATAAACTACTGGCCGGCGGGTACTGTGTTCGTTTCGGTTGTTGACCCCGGAGTTGGTACAGCCCGTAAATCGGTAGTGTTGAAAATCAATACAGGCCAGTTTATAGTTACCCCTGATAACGGCACGCTCACGCTGGTAGCCGAGACTTTTGGAATAGCGGAGATCAGGGAGATAGACGAGGCCGTTAACCGCCGCAAGGATTCTGGTAAATCTTATACTTTTCACGGCCGGGATGTGTACGCTTACACGGCTGCCCGTTTAGCTGCCGGGGTGATCAGCTTTGAGCAAGTTGGATCTGTACTGCCAAAACAGGTAGTCAATATCCCTTATCAAAAGGCTGCGTTTGAGGGAGGAAAGCTGAAAGGCACTATCGCTATTCTTGATATCCAATACGGGAACATCTGGACAAACATTGGCGATGATTTGGTTAAACAGCTTAACCCCGCATACGGCGATGCTTTGCATGTTATTATTTACCACAGCGGCAAAAAAGCCTATGAGGGCGATGCACCATACAGTCAAACCTTTGGCGCCGTTGCACAGGGCAAACCCTTAAGTTACCTGAATAGCTTGCTGCAGCTTTCATTTGCGCTTAACCAGGCGAGTTTCGCAGATGTACACAAAATAAGCAGCGGCAACGACTGGAGTGTAGAGGTGTCGCTGGCATCGAAAAAATAAAATGTAAAATAGTTTATTTACTGCTCCTGATTTTATCATCATGAAAACAAAATTTACTCCTGCTATTTTGTTCTTCCTGTTCATCAATATGTTTGCCAATGCACAGGATAAAGTAATTGCCGGCCACATTGCCGATAACGCCGGTAAACCTGTTCATGGCGCAACTATTATTGCGCAACCATCAGGCAGGGGTACAGCCAGTAGTTCAGACGGATCCTTCCGCTTTTCAGCTGCCAATACCGATAAAGCCATTAAGGTTACTATGTTAGGTTACGAAGCCTATATCCAAACCATAACAGGCTCATCCAAATTTGACATTACTTTGCAGCCATCATCTGGTAACGTGCTGAACGAGGTTGTGCTGGTGGGCACCCGGAGCGCGGGCCGCACACGCTTAAATACAACCGCTCCGGTTGATGTATTTGATATTGCCAAACTTCAACGGCAAACGCCCCAAAACGATCTGAACCAACTGCTGCAATACGCGTCACCGTCATTTAACTCCAACAGGCAGTCATCATCTGACGGCACCGAACATATTGACCCGGCAAGCATCCGCGGCCTGGGGCCCGACCAATTGCTGGTGCTTATCAACGGTAAACGCAGGCATACCACATCACTTGTAAACAACCAGGGAACTATCGGCAACGGTTCTGTTGGTACTGATCTAAACGCGATCCCGGCTTCGGCAATTGAACGGATCGAGGTATTGCGCGATGGCGCTTCGGCTCAATATGGTTCTGACGCTATTGCGGGTGTGGTAAACATCGTGCTCAAAAAAAATACCGGCGCCCTGTTTGCTTCGGCCACGGGTGGTGTAAGCTCAAAAAGCGATGGGGGATTGGGGCAGCTTAACCTCAATTACGGCACTGCTTTAGGCAAAAACGGGGGGTACATCAATATTACCGGCGAAGGCTACATTCGCGACCGCACAACCCGCGCGCAGAACAACAACCTTATTATTTTTGATCAGTCGGCGCTTAATAACTTTTTCGCTTACGATTTTACCAATGATCCTGCAGCTTCACGCAAATACGATGATGATATGCTGAAACAAAAAGGATTGAGCCGCGATAAATTTAATTTTCAAATAGGCGATGCAAAGATCAAAAATTTAGGATCGTTCATTAATCTCAGCCTGCCGTTCAGCGATGGGAAAGGTGAGTTTTATGCATTTGGCGGGTATAGCTACCGGCAGGGCGAGGGTTACGGTTTCCGCCGTTTGCCGAGTGATTATACAGTGAATGTATACAGTATTTTTCCTGATGGTTACCAGCCTAACACTACATCTCACATCAGCGACAGATCAATAGCTTTTGGTTTTAAACATACGCTGGGCAGTTGGAAAGCCGACCTGAGCAATACTCTTGGCGATAACAGGTTTGATTATTTTATAAATAATACCGTAAATGCGTCGCTTGAAGATAAGTCGCCAACCAGCTTTAAAGCTGGCGGCCACGAGTTTTTACAAAATACAACCAACTTTGATATCAGCCGTAAATTTGATGTATTACAGGGGTTAAACCTGGCCTTCGGTGCCGAGTTTAGGGTAGATAAATACCAGATCCGTGCCGGCGAGGAAGCATCATGGAAAAATTACGCATTGGTAACTGCCGCGGATGGTACGGTTTCAAACCCTTTGGGACTGGCCGGCGGCTCACAGTCGTTTCCCGGCTTTTCGCCGCAGAACGCCGTTAATAAAGCCCGTAACAATACCGGCGTTTATGTAGATGCAGAACTGGATGTAACATCCAAATGGCTTATCAGCGGTGCCACACGTTTTGAGCATTACAGTGATTTTGGATCGGCGCTGAGCGGCAAATTTGCAACGCGGTATAAGGTAGTAAGTGGTTTTAATTTGCGCGGCGCCATAAGTAATGGTTTCAGGGCACCATCGTTACAGCAGCAATACTTTAGCTACGTAAGTACAGATATTCTGCCCGATAATACTTTAGGCGCATCCGGCTTTTTTACCAATAACAGCGCAGTGGCCAAAGCACTGGGTATCCCCAAATTAAAGCAGGAAAAATCACTTAATTACAGCTTTGGGTTTACAACCCAACCAGTAAAAAACCTGAACATCTCTGCCGATAGTTACCTGATCAACATTAAAGACAGGATAGTGCTGACAGGCAGTTTCGGGTTCGATCCGGATGGAAACGCGGTACAGGCTATACAGGATATTATTAACCCGCTTGGTGCAAGCTCTGCCCGGTTTTTCAGTAACGCGGTGGATACCCGTACCCAAGGCATCGATGTAGTGGCCGATTACACCATTCACAGCGGTAGCAGTAGGTTTAATGCCTCATTAGGCTTTAATATCAACACCAATAAAATAACAGGTATTCATGTACCCAGCCAGTTAAAAGGGCAGGAACGGATCTTCTTTTCACCAAATGACAGCACTCTTATAGTTAAAGGCACACCACATACCAAAACCAATTTATCGTTAGCTTATAGCTATAAAAAGTTTAGTGTGTTCCTGCGCAATGTATATTTTGGGGCGGTTGACCGTAATGATTTTCCATTTGGGGAAGAGCAGCAGTGTAAAGGTAAGGTAGTTACTGATATTTCTTTTAGCTATGTTATTAACCCGGTTACGCTAACTATCGGCGCAAATAACCTGTTTAATATCTATCCGGATAAACAGGTTTATGATAACAGTTATTTTGGCGTATTTAAATATGCGCCGGTACAAATGGGAACTTTAGGCGCATTCTTTTTTGGCCGGTTAACACTTATTATTCCTGCAGGTAAGTAACATTTTTTTTAAACTGAGCTGTATAGTGACTGGAATCAAATAATACCAAGTGGATCTCAAAAAAAAATATAAATAATAGCTTTAATATTCTTCACCGCGCCGGCAGGGTTTATTTGCAGCAGATGATATTGGCTACATCGGCCGATACTTTTACAGATGGGCCGTTCGACAATTGAAAAAATCACTAACTTTTAGTCACGTGTTGCGTTCAATCCGAATATTAAAACAAACGATTAACTATTTTCCATAAAATTTATTGAATAATGGCATATGATTGCAACTGTAAATGGTATTGTCGAGATTTATCCAAATAAAACCGGGTTGTTTTACACTTAAATATGTTCATGCCTGACGGAGCCTTTAAAATCTATTATTTAAGCGAAACAGCCGTTACTGTTGAGTTTGGGCAACAAATTGCCGGTAATTTGTTGAACGCGGTTAATAGTTTAAACAATTTGCTTTACGGGCGGCCATTCCCCGGTTTCCGTACAACGGTGCCAGCGTATGCCACCCTCACGGTTTTTTACGATCCTGTTTTAGTGATAAAATCTGATTTACCGGGCGCAGACTGCTTTGAAAAAGTATCGGCTTACCTCACTGATCTGAATAGTCGAAAGAAAATGGATAAGCCAGTTGAGGGGGATATTGTTACTATCCAGGTGTGTTATGGAGGCGACTTTGGCCCTGATTTAGAAGAGGTAGCCTGTCTGCATCGGATCAGCACAGCGGAGGTAGTCAGGTTACACAGCGCAGCCATCTACAAAGTTTATATGATAGGTTTTGTACCTGGTTTTGCTTATTTAGGCGGGATGGATGAACGATTGGCCACACCACGCAAAGCAACGCCACGAAAGTCTGTACCAGCCGGAGCAGTCGGTATCGCAGGGCAGCAAACAGGTGTCTATCCATTGGAAACACCGGGCGGCTGGCAGATCATCGGGCGAACGCCGCTTAGATTGTTTGATCAGAATCGCGGGCAGCCGTCATTATTAAAGCCCGGCGATACGGTGATCTTTAAGGCTATCGATGCGGAAGAATTTAAGGAATTAACAGCCGGTTAATATGCAGATACGAATATTAAAGCCCGGCTTCATGAGCACTATACAGGATAGGGGGCGTTACCAATACCTATCGCAGGCGGTGCCTGTATCGGGAGTAATGGATACGCTGTCGGCACGTATTGCCAACAAGGTTGTGGGTAACGGAGATGATGCCGCTGTCATCGAATTTACTTATGCCGATGTGGAATTTATTGCTGGAACCGATCTGTTGATTGCTTATGCAGGCGATGGAGCGATATTAATAGCAGGCGAACAGGAATTACCGGCCGGGCGTCCTCTTTTCATTCCATCGGGAACAACCATCAAATTAATAAATAATCCATGCGGCATCCGTACCTATTTGGCAGTCGCCGGCGGCTGGGATGTGCCGGAAATTTTGGGTAGCAAAAGCACTTTCCTGACCGCTGGTTTTGGCGGTTTGGATGGCCGGGTGCTTCAAAAAGGAGATGTCTTACAAAACGATGAGAAACTATCCATCAGCACACAAAAAATATTAAAAAGCCTTAGAAGCGATCAGGTCAATTATCCCAAATGGAGCATTTCCCCGCAAAGTTTTTTACCAGCAAACCGTAAAACGATCAAGGTGGTACCTGGAAACGAATTTGGCTGGTTTGATGACCGGAGTGTCGCCGTTTTTTTGTCGGCACCATATATTATTGGCCGGCAAAGTAACAGAATGGGGTACCATTTGGAAGGCGCGGCACTACATCGCTTTAAAAATGATGAATTACTAAGTACATCAGTAACGCCGGGCACCATACAAGTTACCGGCAGTGGCAGCATGGTGCTTTTAATGGCAGATTGCCAGACAACCGGGGGATATCCTCGGATAGCACAGGTAGTAGCTGTGGATATGCCTCTATGCGCCCAGCTAAAACCGGGCGACACCATTTATTTTAAAGAAATTAGTCGGCGTGAAGCAGAAGTGCTGTATATTGAACGTGAACAACAATTACATCAGCTAACCACAGCTGTACAAAGCAAATATTTATAAATTGATATCATGCAAAGCATAGACCTGAACTGTGATATGGGGGAGGCCCTTGGCAACTACCCCATGCCAAATGATGATACCCTGATGGATTATATCACATCAGCTAATATAGCCTGCGGTTTCCATGCCGGCGACCCGGAAGTAATGCAGCATACGGTTGGCATGGCGATAAAAAAGGGGGTGGCCATTGGCGCGCATCCGGGCCTGCCCGATTTGCAGGGCTTCGGCAGGCGGGAAATGAAGATCTCAGCAAGCGAAGCCTACCAGATGACCTTGTACCAGATCGGTGCCTTGTCGGGCTTTGTTAAAGCCGCTTACGGGAAACTTCACCACGTAAAAGCACACGGCGCGTTATATAATATGGCCGCTAAGGATATTAATTTAGCTAAAGCTATTGCTGAGGCGGTGCATGATTTTGATTCCTCATTGATATTATACGGACTGGCTAACAGCGAAATGATTACCTGGGCAAAAAAAATAGGTTTGACTACGGCATCGGAAGTGTTTGCAGATCGCACTTACCAGGACGATGGCTCACTCACCCCACGCATCCAAAGCAACGCGCTGATTACCGATGAACAGCAATCTATCAGCCAGGTGCTGATGATGGTGAAACAACAACAAGTTATATCAACCAATAAAAAAAGCATCAGCTTAAGGGCCGAAACGCTCTGCCTGCACGGCGATGGTGCGCATGCGGTTGAATTTGCCAAAAAAATCAGTGAAAAACTGAAAGCCGAGGGCGTAAGCATTAAAGCTCCGGTGCAGTAAATGAAAAAGCAGCACAATTGGAGCGTTTTAATAGGTGCCGCTTTCCTGATGGCATCTTCAGCTATAGGTCCTGGTTTTTTAACACAAACCGCTGTATTTACCGCGCAGTTAGGTGCCAGCTTTGGCTTTGTGATATTGCTTTCGGTGGTGCTGGATGCTATTGCCCAGTTAAATATCTGGCGTATTATTACGGTAGCTGATAAGCCTGCGCAGGATATTGCTAATCAGCTTTTGCCCGGTCTGGGATATTTTATTTCGTTCCTGGTGTTTTTGGGTGGTATGGCCTTCAATATCGGTAATATTGCCGGGGCCGGGTTGGGCCTTAATGCTTTGTTTGGTGTAAGCGTTGGGCAGGGTGCCGTTATGAGCGCTATTGTGGCCATTGGCATATTTATCTATAAAGAATCAGGCAAGGCCATGGACTTGTTTGCCAAATGCATGGGCTGCCTGAAAATTGCATTGGCGCTATATGTTGCCTATATCAGTAACCCACCATTGGCTGAAGCAACAGCCCGAGCGGTAAATCCTTCCCAATTTAGCTTTACTGCGGTGCTCACCATTGTTGGCGGCACTGTGGGCGGCTACATTACTTTTGCCGGGGCACACCGTTTACTGGATGCCGGAATAACCGGTCAGCAAAACCTGCCTGCAGTTAATCGGGGTGCCTTAAGCGCTATCGGGTTAGCGTCGCTTATGCGGTTGTTGTTGTTTATCGCTGCTTTGGGTGTAATTACTGCCGGAGGCAAGCTTGATCCGGCTAATCCGGCGGCCTCTATATTTCAACTCGCCGCCGGCCAGGTTGGTTATAAGCTTTTCGGGGTGATCATCTGGGCTGCGGGGATATCTTCCGTCGTGGGCTCGGCTTATACTTCAGTTTCGTTTATCAGAAGTTTTAGCCCATTGATTTTAAAATGGAACCGCAAAATCATTATAGCCTTCATTATCGTATCCTGCTGTATTTTTCTGGCGATAGGCAAACCCGTGAAAATACTACTCATAGTTGGAGCCATTAATGGATTTATATTGCCCATTGCTTTGGGCGTGATGCTAATTGCCGCTCACCGGTCAAAGATCATAGCATCATACAAACAACCTTTATGGCTTACTATTTTAGGCGTGCTGGTTGTTGGCACCATGACCTGGATGAGCATAGGCGCCATTACACAAATGTTAGGACATTAATAAAATATGAGATTAACTAAACTGATATTATTCCTGTTGATTATAAATGCCGTTGCAATGGCCCAGCAAAAAGTTAAACCTGTGCCTGTGGAGGCCGGGGTTTCCTACCAATTGGCGCAGTACAGGCATTCGGTAATAAGCGATATTCTTTATCGCATCAGCTTAAAAGTACCGGCTGCACGAAATGAGCGGGTTACCGGCGACATCGGGATCCAATTTATACTGAAATCCGTAGATCAGCCGCTGCAAATTGACTTTAAGCAGGATGCGGGCAATGTTAAACTGATCCAGTTGATAGATCATACCACCATTCCGATTATCGTGGAAAAGGAGCATATCATTATTGATAAAAAATACCTGCGTATTGGGGAAAACATGATTATGATTACGTTTAGTGCAGGTGATGCCTCGCTGAATCGCAACGACGATTATTTATATAGTCTTTCCGTACCCGACCGTGCCCGTACCATATTCCCTTGCTTCGATCAGCCCAGCTTAAAGGCTCAGTTCTTACTGACACTTAGTGTGCCTAAAGATTGGCAGGTGCTGGCAAATGGCATAAAGCAAACCGAGCCGGCACCCGAAGAACATGATAACCAGGTAAAGTATTTTTTTAGTACTACGGATAACCTACCCACCTATCTGTTCTCTTTCACTGCCGGAAAATACGCCGACGTCAGGCAGATGATAGGGAACTGTGAAGCCGAATTCCTGCATCGTGAAACTGATTCCGCCAAAATTAAATTAAATTCTGATTCCATATTCACAGCTCATCAGGATGCCATTAGCTTTTTGGAAAACTGGACGGGGATACCTTATCCATTTCAAAAGATAGGCTTTGTGGCCATACCCGATTTTCAGTTTGGCGGAATGGAACATCCGGGCGAGGTACAATATAAGGCATCCAGCTTGTTTTTAGATGAAGGCGCTACCAAAGATCAACTCATCGCGCGGTCTAATTTGATCTCGCACGAAACAGCGCATATGTGGTTTGGCGATCTGGTGACCATGGAATGGTTCAACGATGTTTGGATGAAGGAAGTGTTTGCCAACTTTATGGCCGATAAGGTGACCGAAAAACTTATGGGGACCGAAACGTTTAATCTAAAATTTTTGCAGGATCATTATCCGGCAGCCTATGGGGTTGACCGGACCCCGGGGGCTAATCCAATACGGCAGCAACTGGATAATTTACAGGACGCGGGTTCGCTTTATGGCAATATTATCTATCATAAAGCACCCATTATGATGCGCCAGCTGGAAAGCCTGATGGGGAAAGATAATTTCCAGAAAGGTATACGCGAATACCTGAAAAAATACGCCTATGGTAATGCTACCTGGCCTGAACTGATCGCCATCCTGAGCAAATACAGCACTACTAACCTGTATACCTGGAACAACGTTTGGGTAAACCAGCCAGGCCGGCCGGTGTTTGATTTTAAAGTGAATTATAGCGGGAATAAAATCAGGAGTTTAATCATCAGCCAACATCCTGAAGTAGGGGCGCAACGCATATGGCCACAGGTTTTTAATATCACACTGGTTTATCCTGATCATAGCAAAACCATCCCGGTAAACATGAATGCGCGGCAAATTGTACTGAACGCAGCTGCAGGTTTGGCAAAGCCCTCGTTCATCTTATTTAATTCCGATGGGGTGGGCTATGGTCTGTTCCCAACAGACAGGGCCATGACCAGTAGCTGTTTTAATTTGGAAAGCCCCTTGCAGCGGGCATCGGCTTATATTAACGCGTATGAGAATATGCTGGCCGGTCGTGTTTTTAAACCGGTTGAATTATTAAAACTTTACCTGCACGGCATCGGCATCGAAAAAAATGAGATGAACCTGCGCCTGCTTACCGGCTATGTTACCAGCGTTTACTGGACGTTTACTTTGCCCGAGAAGCGGACAGCTTTAAGCATGACTGTTGAACAAGCTTTATGGACCTCTATGGAGCAACAGAAAGCGCCAAACAATAAAAAGATACTGTTTGGCGCTTACCAAAACGTTTATTTAAGTTCTGAAGCTAAAAGCCGAATCTACCAGATATGGTTAACCCAAAAGCCTCCGGCCGGCATTAAACTGGCCGAAGATGATTATACCGCTATGGCGCTTTCCATTGCCCTGAAAAGCGATACAGTTACTTCGGTATTGAAACAGCAGCAAGCCAGGGTAAGTAACGCTGAACGCAAAAACAGGCTTACTTTCCTGATGTCCGCCCTGTCCCTTAGTGAGCAGGAGCGCGACGGTTTTTTTAACAGCCTTGCGGATCGTAAAAATAGGGCAAAAGAAGCCTGGGTAACAACCGCGCTGAGCTATCTAAATCACCCGTTAAGGCAAAAAACATCTATAAAATACCTCCGCAAAAGCCTGGAACTGGTTGAAGAAATTCAGCGGACTGGCGACGTGTTTTTTCCGCAATCGTGGCTGGGCGCGGTCTTTGGCAGCTACCAAACTAATGAGGCTTATCAGATTGTCGGCGATTTTCTGAAACAGCATCCCAATTATAACCCTAAGTTAAAAGCTAAAATACTGCAGGCTATTGATAACCTGCAGCGGGCGCAACAAATGCTAAAACGCTGATCGAATTTAAAGAATTTGAGGCTGGGCGACATCAAATCGCAAATTTCAGGAACACCGGGATGGGGTAAAAATATTTTTATAGCTTAATACATGTATACTGTTTTACTATTTATCTTTAATCAAATGGAAGAAACAGCGAAAACTTTAACGGAATTTAACGCGTCATTAAATTTAGAACATCCTATTGGTGAGTTGTCTGCGCAGTTGAAAAGTCTCTGGTATGATGGTAAAGGTGATTGGCGTAAAGCGCATGAACTGGTTGATCAGTTGAATGATCCGGCATCGGCGTGGGTTCATGCTTACCTGCACCGGAAAGAAGGTGACATAGGAAACGCTGATTACTGGTATCGCAGAGCAGGGAAAATTCGCCCAGACCTGTCTTTGAAAGCGGAATGGGAGCAATTAGTGTTACAATTTCTTTGACAGGGGGCGTTTACCGGGTAGATGCTGAAAAAAGCGATGGCGGATGGTACAGCCTGCAAGAAAGCAAACAGGCAGGCCTTTGTGCTGCAAGCCAAAATGATACCCACTGCTTCAGAAAGGGAAAACGTAAAGTGGAGACAATCAGGAAAACATAGATAAAGGTTTTTGTTACCAGGTTTTATCGGGATGCTGTAATTATGGATTTAAATTTGAGACGACGGTACTATTTTTTTAAGCGAACGGTAAACGTTGAGCCTTCACGGTAAGTAGAACTAACGGTAATTGTACTATTTAAAAGATAAAGCAGGTCTTTAACGGTTGATAATCCAATACCTGAACCAGAATTATTAAAACGATCCTTAGTTTTTAATGTGAAATTATTGGTAAATATTTTTTCCAAATATTCTTCGGGAATACCCGATCCATTGTCTTCTACTTCCAACTGGTAAAATTCATCAGTTTCAGCGAATCGGACTTTGATCACACATTTATTTTTGTCATTATAGCGAATAGCATTACTTAATAAGTTGATCAGGATTTGCTCAAAGGCGATAATAGAAAAGTATACCTTATGCGTAGCTATAGGCAAATCGATCTGTACATTATCCGGAACAACCAATAGGCTTAACAACCTGTTCACCAAAGCTTTTAACTCAAACTCCCGCTTTTTTTTCAATAGTAAAGCCGGGTTTTTAGAATAGGCCATCATCTCATCAACCAAAGTAAGCAGGTTATCTGTAGCCGAGATATTCATATTCACTAATCGCAGGCAGCCATCATTTTGTATTATTTCCTGGCGACCTCGTAAAGCTTGTGAAGTTAGTTTGATACTGCTCAACGGATTTTTAATGTCGTGGGCAGCCATTGACGCAAACTTTTGTATCAACACATTTGCATTCATTAATTCCTGGTTCATTTTTTCAAGCGTCGTAACTTTTCTGCGCAGCTCAATTTTATCCACAACCTGTTTAGCCAGCGCTTTTAACGCATCAATTTGCGCCTCACTGAAATTATGCGTTTCTTGATCCAGCACACAAAGGGTGCCTAACGCAAATCCATCCTCATTTATTAAAGGAACGCCTGCGTAGAAGGTAACTTTGGCTTCAGATACTACAGGATTGGTAGCAAAACGCTCATCAAACGAGGCGTCGGGAACAATCAGTATATCTTCCTGGGAGGCGATGGTGTAGGTACAAAAAGATAAATCTCTGAAATTTTCTGAAAGGTCAGTACCGATATGCGATTTAAACCACTGCCGTTTTTCATCAATAAAGGTAATAAGGGAAATAGGTGTGTGGCAAATCGCTGACGCTATGGAAGCAATGGCATCAAAATCTTTTTCTTCACCACTATCCATGATGTGATAGGATTGTAAAGCAATTAACCTTTCAGTTTCATTCTCGGGAAGAGGTAATGTTTTTATAGCCATCGTTGGTGTAAACAAAACAAATATATGCTTTAATAAATCCTTAACAGTCACCATCAGGTAACAAGGCTGCTAATAGCCGGCATCGTATTAAACTATGTAATAATAAAGGCATTATATCTACGGACAAAGAAATACTAATCATAAATAATTTTAAACCTCATCTCATTCTTATTGATGTTAAACTGGTTGGTATGTATGGATGGTTGATTTTCAGTGAGGTAAATAAAAACGTTAAAAGCCGATACATCCCGGTGATTATTGTTTCCGGAACACATGATTTAGTTACAACAGCCCGATTTAAAGGGCAGTTTTAGTTGCTTCTCTATTAATCTGGTTTAATTAATTATTTTAATCACAAATCTGATTTCTAAATAAATTTAATTTTTTGCTATAATTTAACGTCAGTTCCATTTCTGGCCGCTCAAAACAAATTGTTGTTTTTTTCCGTTCTTAAATTTATTTTCCATTTTGAACTAGATTATGCCCGAACCATCAGATAAAAATAAACAAAGAGAACAGGCCGTTGCCGCTAGTGAAGAGCGCCTGCGGGCATTGGTTACCGCAACTTCCGATGTCATTTACACCCTAAGCCCGGATTGGGCCGTGATGCATGAGTTGGATGGTAGAGGCTTTCTAAAAGACGCCCATGAGCCGGTAACGGATTGGAAATCCCGGAATATCTACCCGGACGATCTGGGCATGGTCAACGCTGCTATTAACGCTTCAATAGCAGGCAAAAAAATATTCGAACTGGAACACCGGGTTATTAGGGCAGACGGCACACCAGGTTGGACTTTTTCGCGTGCCGTACCCATCCTTGACAAAAAAGGTGAGATCATCGAATGGTTTGGTGTAGCCAGCGACATCACGGAGCGCAAAAAGGCGGAGGAGGCATTAGCGGTAACACGGGAGCGGTCTGAACAACAAAGAAGGACCTTTGAGACTATTACTTCCAATACACCTGACCTTATGTATGTATTCGGTTTGGATTACCGCTTTACTTATGCGAATAGTGCTTTATTAGATATGTGGGGTAAATCCTGGGAAAACTCAATTGGTAAAAGCCTGCTGGAAAATGGTTATGAGCCCTGGCATGCCCAAATGCACGAACGGGAAATAGACCAGGTCCGGGCTACCAAAAAATCTGTTCGTGGTGAGGTGTCGTTCCCTCACGCGGTACTTGGCCGCCGTGTTTACGATTATATATTAACCCCGGTACTTAATGCGCAGGGCGAGGTAGAAGCCGTAGCCGGGACAACGCGGGATGTTACGGAACGTAAGCGATCAGAAGAAATGCTTGGACAGGCCTCCGAAGAGTTACAAGCCATTAACGAAGAAATAGTAGCGGTTAATGAAGAACAAGCTGCTTCCAACGAAGAGCTAACTGCCACTAACAATGAATTGGCGCTGGTGAACGAGCAGTTACAGGAAGCCAGGCAAAAGTTCGAAGAAAGCCAGGTGGCGCTGCGCTTAGCGCTCGACGCAGCGAATTTCGGCACCTGGTTTATCCATTCCGAAACGCGGCAGTTCGTCACCGATGCCCGGCTTAAAGAACTGTTTGGTTATTATCCGGATGAAAACCTTACTATAGAACAGGCCTTGGCGCAAATCACCGATGAATACCGCAGTGTTGTCGCCTCAAAATTGGAGAATGCAATCTATAATAATGGCGACTATGATGTTACCTACCCCGTGGTAGGTCTACATGACAATCGGCTGCGATGGCTTCGCGCCGTCGGTAACCTTAAAGTTGATCTGTCCGGAACCTTTTCCGCGTTTACGGGAGTGGTCATGGATATTACAGAACAACAGCTGGCGGCGCAAAAGATTGAAGCAAGCGAAAAACATTTTCGTTACCTGGCCGACTTAGTGCCTGCCAAGATCAGCAACGCGCTTCCCAGTGGAGAAGTTACCTTTTTTAATAAACAATGGCTTGACTATGCCGGTATGAGTTTCGAGGACCTGCGCGATTTTGGGTATCAAGCAATGATGCACCCTGACGAGATACCAGGTTTTCAGGCACAGCTGGGTGAGGCCGCCGCTAAAGGTGTGGCGCTGGAAAGCGAAATGCGCTTCAAAGATATGAACGGAAATTACCGCTGGCACCTGAATATCGCTTCACCGATATTGAACGAAAATGGCGAGATTACGATGTGGGTTGGCTCAACTATAGATATTCAGCGCATTAAAGAAGAAGATCAGCGCAAAAGTGATTTCATTGGGATGGTTAGCCACGAGTTAAAAACACCGCTTACTTCACTTAACGGTTATCTTCAGATGCTGCAGCTCAAGGCCAAAAAGGCAGAAGATAGCCTTGCCAACGGCGCACTGGAACAGTCTTTAAAACAGGTTAAGCGAATGACGACTATGATCAATGGCTTTTTAAATGTATCCAGGCTAGAATCAGGCAAGATCTATATCGAAAAGCAACAGTTTGATATGGCGGATTTAATTAAAGAAATGGCCGAAGAAACGAAGCCTCTTTATATAGGTCATGAATTTATATTTTACCCGGTGGAATCAACGATGGTTAATGCCGACCGTGATAAAATCGGGCAGGTGATCAATAACTTTATCAGTAATGCTGTTAAATATTCCAGGAATGGTACCTCTATTCAGATTGCCGGCGTACAGGTGGATGGTTTTTTCCGGGTAAGCGTAAGCGATGAAGGTATGGGCATTGATAAACGGGACATGCCCCGGCTTTTTGAACGTTATTACAGGGTTAACAACAATAATAATATCTCAGGTTTTGGAATAGGTTTATACTTGAGCGCGGAAATCATCGAACGGCACCAGGGCAAGATCTGGGCGGAAAGCGAGCCCGGCAAAGGTTCCACATTTTATTTTAGCCTGCCTCTGGCACTTCGGTAGCTATCGGCACCAACAACCGGATCGGACAGGTAAAGGAGATTAATTTTCCGCATTCTATAGGCTTGCTACATTATGCCTTTACCTACTATCTTGACTTCAAAGTCAATTGTGGTGAATATAAAGTGATGGGCCTGGCGCCATCTGGCGAACCATTGTATTCCGATGTGATTTTCAAACACCTCGTGGATTTGAAAGATGACCGCTCCTTTAGCCTCAACATGCGCTATAGCCGGGGTTATATTCTTTTTCTTTTGGCTTCTATAGTCTCGTATAACTACCTCAATTAATGTCAGGTTGCTTTCAGCAATACAACTTCAATGGTTGTAATCTCCCCCTCTTAACCCTTCTTTCAGGCCCGACGAAATAGGGGTGAAGGGAAGGGCCCCGCTCCGATAAACTGGAACCGGCGGGCGAGTTTTAACCTTGGTTGGTTTACACCATATTTTGATATGTTTATATATCTTTGGACCTACGTGTCCAATTATTCCCTTAAACTTAAATGAGGCTCAGGTTATATCTTTTATTTTCATGGCTACTGTTGATAAACCTGGATGGGTATGCGCAAACGGCGGCTACCGATTCGTTGTTAAATAAACTCAATACCGTACTGGCTGATAAAGACCGGTATGTAAAGCAAAAAACGGACCGCATTGATGAACTTAAAAAACAGGTAGGCCAGGCCGGCAACATCAATAAAAAGTATAATATTTACCAGCAGTTGTATAACGAATACAAAAACTTCAGCTACGATTCGGCCTATAACTACGCTAAAAAACTCCAGGCAACCGCCGCCCTGCTTAACGATCCGGGCCGAATGGCCTCTGCTAAAATGGAACTGGGTTTTACGCTCATTTCATCGGGCATGTTTAAAGAAACTCTGGAAACGCTTAACAATATCAACCTGCAATACCTTTCTGCAAATGACAAGGTGGAATGCTATTTTCTTATGGCCCGAAGCTATTTCGATCTGTCGGATTTTGACCGGAACGTTGATTACTCTGCAACCTACAATCCAAAAGGAATCGCCTGTATTGATTCGGCGCTTTCATACGCTGTTCCGGACACTTACAATTATTTGGCTTTAAAAGGATTGCAGGCGCTGCGAACATCCAACAATGATGCTGGCGTAAAGTACTACAACGCCTTATTGCAGCTTAAAAATTTAACACCTAACCAATTTGCTGTCAGCGCGTGCTCGCTCAGCTATATCTGCGAGGTGCAGGGCAAGCAGGATCAATCAACCCAATTACTCATCCAGGCAGCTATTGCTGATATTCAATCGGCCACTAAAGAAACCGTAGCCATATATAAACTCGCCGATTTCCTGTACAAAAAGGGCGATCTCAACAATGCTTTCATCTACATTAAGCAGGCCATGGACGATGCAACCTTTTACGGGGCCAGGCACAGGCAGGTAGCCATTAGTAGTATTTTGCCCATTATTGAGGCGCAGCGCATTAGTACGGTAGAGCAGCAAAAACGGTCGTTGTTTATATACTCGTCCATCATTACCGTACTGGTGCTTTTTGTGGTGGTATTTGCGGTGATCATTTTTCGTCAGCTCAAAAAATTACGCATTGCCGATGATCTGATCAAGGAAGCCAATGTATCCTTGCAGGAAAGCAATGTAGCGCTGGAGGCTCTGAATCGCAATTTAAGTACCGCCAACAAGATCAAGAACGAATACATAGGCTATTACTTCAACATCAACTCCATTTATATTGATAAACTTGAAAGCTTCCAGAAATCGCTGGATAAAAAGCTAAGCAGCAAACGTTATGAAGACGCGCAGGCTGCCATTAAAAGCCTGAATCTGGAAAACGAGCGCCACCAATTGTTTCATACTTTCGATAAAGTTTTCATTTCGCTTTTCCCTGATTTTATTAGCCGGTTTGATGTCCTGTTTCATACAGGCGAAAAAATTGCAGTGGCCGAGGGACAGTTGCTCAGTACCGAGCACCGTATTTTTGCCCTCATCAGGATGGGCATCCACGATACCGACAGAATAGCCAAGCTGCTGGGCTACTCGGTGAATACCATTTACTCCTACAAAAATCGCATCAAAAACAAATCGTTCATCGCCAATGATGAATTTGAAGATCATATTATGGCGATAGAGGCGGTGTAATTTGGGTAGGAAATAACGCAGACTAACCAAGATAAAGGCTCGCCCGTTCTACGCTTCGCTTATCCACTCTTTAACTTAGTTGAAAAGAGATGTTTCAACTATAGCTAATCAAAACTAAAAACTTTTCAATCCTTCTTTACAGCGAAGCTGGAATGAGATATTACACCTGCAAAGTGGGGATAGGCTGGTGAGTATTTGCCAGCATAGAGAGCCGATTGCTCCGGCGACCTATTTTATATTGTACAACATTTTCCATACTTCAGCGCCCAAAGCATATTTACATGTGATCACAAAGTTGGTAAAGTGCGCCCGTGCCTTGTTTTAGCCCAATATCGACTCTTTTTAAATCTATATTGGCTCTATATTGGTTTGTAATTAAATGTCTGATAATCAATTATATATAAAGGGTATTTCTTTTGTATTTTCTATATTGAACTATCGCGCTATTGTTTTGCCAAAATTGCCTCCTTTTATTTGATCCTGATTTGCCAACCAAGGCAAGTGCTAACAAACCAATTTAAAACCAATAATTAAATGAAAAAAGTTTACTTATTCAAGTACGGCCTGACCGTGCTGCTTTTAATTTCTGCAATAGCTGTATTTGCTCAAAAAAGCACTTTCAAAGGTAAGGTGGTTGATGAGCTTAATCAGCCGTTACCAGGCGCTACTGTTCATGTTAAAGGAACAGATGAGGCTACCGTTACCGATATAAACGGTTCCTTTACCCTGTCGGGCAGCCAGGTCACAGTAACCGTTCAAATCTCATTTGTGGGATACGACCTGCTGGAACGCGTGATGAAGGCCAATGAAAACCCTGTTATTAAGTTAATTCCTAATTCGAAATCATTAACAGAGGTGGTTGTAGTGGGCTACGGAACGGTCAGGAAATCCGATCTTACAGGTTCTGTATCAAACATCGGCAGTAAAGATCTTAATCCGGGATCTGTAACCAATCCTTTACAGCAACTTACAGGTAAAGCTGCAGGTGTAAGCGTTACGCAGATAGGCAGCGAGCCTGGTGTTGCACCGACCGTGCGTATCCGTGGCATAACGTCATTACAGGGCGGTAACGATCCACTGGTGGTAGTTGATGGTATACAGGGTAATATGGACCTGTTAAACCAGGTGCCGCCAAGTGAAATTGCTGCAGTGGATATATTGAAAGATGCATCGGCGACAGCCATTTACGGTTCACGTGGTGCACCGGGTGTAATTGTTATTACCACCAAAAAAGGAAGCTCAGGCAAAAGCAGTGTAGAGTACACGGATAACACCTCGATGGATGTGATCGCCAAAAAACTCTCTGAATTAAATGCCGCCGAGTGGACAGCACAAGCCGAAAAGCAGGGTGTTGACGTATCGGCCAATCATGGCTCAAACACCGATTGGTTTAACTTACTTACCAGGAACGGGGTTACACAAAACCATTCCCTGGCTTTTGGCGGTGGCGCCAATGGTTTTAATTACCGTGCCTCTGTAAGTGCTATTAACCAAACAGGTATTGTTATCAACTCAAACTATAAAAAATATATAGGCAGGATAACGGCAACCCAAAAGGCTTTGGATGATAAGCTTACCCTTACCATGAATGTAAATAGCGGCATTAATGACGCTGTTTATAGTCCAATAGGTATTGGTCGTGCGGCATTCAATTCAAACCTCATCAGCAATACCTATGTATCAAGGCCAACGGATCCGGTATTTAATACCAATGGATCGTACTATGCCGACCCCAACGTATTTCAATACATTAATCCTTATGCCGTTTCACAAACTGTTAAAAACAATGTGAACACTAATAACCTGTTTGGCAGCTTAAGGGCCGACCTGGATATTTACAAAGGTTTATCGGCGGGATGGTTTGGCAGCTGGCGCAAATCTGATACCAACACCGGCTATTACGCACCGGCGGCGTCAACCATTGCAACGGCAATTGATAACAAAGGTATCGGCAATATCAGCAATAGTCACGTTGATGAAAAACTTATGGATATCAGCTTAAACTACAAACATGAATTTGGTTTAAGTCATTTCGACGCGTTGGCTATTTATGAGTGGCAGGCACAAACCTATAATGGCAGCTTTGCGCAGGGCAGGGGCTTTATCAATGACCTAGCCAGCTACAATGCTTTACAACTGGGTGATATTTCAAAAGTTTTGCAGGGCGATATTTCGTCCTACAAAAACGACAGGAGGCTGGTATCCTACATCGGCCAGATCCACTACTCCTACGATAATAAATACCTGTTAACCGCCAGTTTCAGGCGCGATGGTTCAACTGTATTTGGGGCTAACAACAAATGGGCAAATTTTCCATCTGCAGCAATAGCATGGCGCATTGACCAGGAAGGTTTCATGAAGGATCAAAACGTTTTAAGCAGCTTAAAATTACGTGTAGGCTACGGTGTTACCGGTAACCAGCAGGGGATAGGGCCTCAAAACTCTATCGCTTTGGTTGGCCAGGCTGGCTCTGTATTCTTTGGCGGTTCAACCATACCAAATTACGCTGCTACCCAAAATTCAAATCCAAACTTAAGGTGGGAAACACGAAAGCAAACAGATATCGGTTTAGATTTTTCATCACATGATACCCGTTTTAACGGTACTGTTGATGTGTACAACGCCAATACAGAAAACCTGTTGTTTAACTACACCGTACCACTTGAAGGTCCGTTTTTAACCACCAATATACTGGCCAACGTGGGTACTTTACGCTCGCGCGGTCTGGAGCTTTCTTTAAGCTACATGGTTATTAAAAATCAAAACACCACTTTAACACTTGCAGCTAATGGCTCACTAATGCAAAGCAAGGTTACCAAACTTGGCGGCAAAATTGAAGGCTATGATATACCAACCAATTATGTTGGATGGGGCGGCGGCGGTAACGCGTACCTTGTTGTAGGCAAACCGGTAGGTACCTTCCTTATTTTAAAACACCTGGGCAAAGATGCCAACAGCGCCGAAACCGTTGTTGACCAGGATAAAAACGGCACTATTGACCAGGGATCACAAAGTAAAGACAGGATTGAAGAAGGCCAGGCATTACCAAAATACACTTATGCTTTTACCTCAAGCTTTACCTACAAAAACTTTGATGCATCGATGGTTTGGCGCGGATCTGGCGGTAATAAAATTTACAATGGCCTGCGCCAGGAGCTAAGTTTATTAGAAAACCTGGGGAAATCAAATGTGCTTTCAAGCGCCGTGCCACTGGGCATACAATCATCCCAATACGGATCTGACCTTTGGTTGGAGAGCGGATCATACTTAAGATGGGAAAACCTCTCTTTAGGATACAGGTTTAACCTCACCAAAGTTAAATACATCAGCGCGCTGCGTTTATCCTTAACCGGCCAAAATCTGGCCATCATTACCAAATACAAAGGTATTGACCCCGAGTTGGATACAAGCGGCGGAAGCTCATCAGGTGCCGACTACGGAACTTACCCCCGTACCAGGACCTTTTCAATAGGCTTAAACGTTGTTTTAAAATAATCAGATCATGAAAAAAATATTATTCAGTATTTTTATTATTGGCCTTGCTGCTCAAAGCTGCACCAAGGTTAATGAAAACGTATATGACAAATATGCTGCTAACCAATTTTACTCAACACCGGCTGGTGCAGATGTGGCGTTGGCAAGCGTATATGCAAAAGTTACCGGCTCATGGGGTTCTAATTATGCCGGCAGGGATAACTGCTGGTATGACCTTAACTGCTTCTCATCTGATGAGCAGGTAATACCTCACCGTAATACCGGCGACTGGCAGCTTGATTTTGCACAGTTATATACCCGCACCGCATTGCCAAGTCTTGGTATCATTAACAATACCTGGAACTGGGCCTACTCCACCATTTACACCGCCAACTTAGCAATATCTGAGCTTACCGCGGCAAAAGCAGATCCGGCAAAAATAGCTGAGGCTAAAGTTACCCGCGCCTGGCTTTATTATCTGCTGATAGATGATTTTGGTGATGTGCCTTTTTACACAGATAACAACACCGATATCTCCAAGATTCCGCAGGAAAAAAGAGCCACCATTTACAATTTTATAGTAAGTGAGCTTAAAGCCAATGTAGACCTTTTATCTGAAACAAGAGGCGGCGCTTACTATGGCAGGTTTAATAAATGGGCCGGATACACGGTATTGGCCAAAGTTTACTTAAATGCCGAAGTGTATACCGGTACCGCCCATTGGGCAGATGCGCTTGCAGCTTGTAACAAAGTAGCATCCGGCGGTTTTACCTTACACCCGGCAAGCGCAAGTACAGGCAGCGCGCTGGGCAATACTTACTATGACCTTTTTGGCGATGTATGCCCTAACGATGAAACCATTTTCGCTTTGTTTATTACGCAAAATGTGATCAGCGGTAATATCTACGCCATCAGGAGTTTAAATAGTCCGAATGGTACCGCGCTGATTGGTTTTGCCGGCTGGAATGGTACCATCATCCCATCAGAGTATTACGATAAGTTTGATAATACCGATATAAGGAAGAAACAATTCCTGGTTGGCGCACAGGCCGGTGGTACTACTTATACCAAAGAGGTATCATCATTAATTGATCCGGGGGCAGGGCCTAATGAAGGTATCAGGGACGTTAAATTCTTCCCGGTAAAACCATCAGACGGCAGCGGCGAATCAAATGATTTCCCGGTGTACAGGTACGCGGATGTATTGCTAATGCAGGCCGAGTGTAACCTTCGGTTAGGAAACGCGGCTGCAGCCGCCCCCTTCCTTAACCAGGTTAGGGAAAGAGCCGGCCTTAGCGATATCGGCTCGCCCACCCTCGATAATATTTACGATGAAAGAGGATTTGAATTGAACATGGAAGGCCACCGCAGGCAGGATATGATCAGGTTTGATAAGTTTTTACTGGCACATGGTTTTGTACAAACAACACCTGCCTATAGGAAATTATTTCCTATCCCAACTGCCGCGCTTAACGCAAACACCAGTTTGAAACAAAACACAGGTTATTAATTATTGAGTTATGAAAAAAATAATCAATTTAACATTAGTAGCAATGGCCTTTATGGCCGTTGCCTGCCATAAGCAGGCCGAGCTTACCACGCTAAAGCCTGTTGCTTTTACGGGTACTGTAACCGCGTCAACCACAACGGCTACGCTTACACCGGCTACAGATGATCAATCGGTGATCACATTTACCTGGCCGGCGGTGGTGTATCCGTACAAATCGCATGTAACCTATACGCTGCAGGCTGATTTGCCAACCGACACCGTGGGTGCTAACGCCTGGCAAAATGCCACATCGGTATTAATTGGTAATGATGTATTAACCAAAACCTATAAAGGCAGCGAGTTAAACACCTTGGCCCTTGCCCTGGGTGTCACTCCAAATGAGGTAGGTAAAATGGTTTTCAGGATACAGGCTTACCAGGACAGGAACGCTTACACCAAAGCTATAACGCTTACCGTAAGTCCGTATAAAATAATCCTGCCGCCAAGCAATAATTACCCGGTATTATACCTGCCTGGCGATTATCAGGGCTGGTCGCCGGGTACAGCGGGCACGGTTGCGGCATCGGTACCCAACATTTATGAAGGTTACATTTATGAACCCGCCGGTGGCAGCTATCACTTTAAGTTTACCAGCGCACCAGACTGGGACCACATTAACTATGGCGATGGCGGTACAGGTTTACTAAGTACCGATGGAACCAAGGGCGATTTGGTATTGCCAGGTCCGGGTGTTTATGAACTGGTTGCCAACCCATCCGCCTTAAAATGGTCATATACCCTGGTTACCTGGGGCATTATTGGCGATGCTACACCTGGTAGCTGGGATAAGGATACCCAAATGACCTACGATGCCACCAAAAAAGTTTGGACAGTAACAGCAGATATGCTTGCCAGTGGTTCATTCAAATTCAGGGCTAATAATCAGTGGGCAATTGATTTTGGTGTAACCGCAGATGGCAAACTACAATATGCTGATAATCCTGCACTACCCTACAACGGATCATTAAATAACTTAACAGTGCCGTCAAACGGTAATTATACCATTACGTTAGATCTGCATGATCCTAACAACTACAATTTTAAGTTAAAGAAAAACTAATCAAATAAGGCGGCACGAAAGCGCCGCCTTATGAATATCCATTTTTAATAATTTGACTATGTTATTGAGAATTACATAGGTGCTTAGTTGATTACAGGGTGCCATACATGGTTGGCACTCCTGTTTTTTACCTGCAATTATTTACAGCAATAACAAACTCATTACCCAGATTAATTCATGAAATTCATTAAGATCACATTTTTGCTTGCATGTGTTTTAAACTTGCCGCGTGTTAAGGCACAATCACCTGTGGTAATGCCCGGTAATTTTGAAACTGCTACTATTGGAAAACAGGATGTTACTTTTAAAACTACCAACGCTTATGGTAAAATAACAGTTTACAGCCCATCCATTGTTCGCGTACAATTAGATAAAAGCCCGCTTGGCGGTGATTTTTCTTACGCTGTTGTTGGTAAAATGATGCCCGTAAATGCGCAGATAACCCAAACAGAAGGCGAAATAAATATCACTACCGATTCGCTTAAGACTGTAATTCAAAAAAAGCCTTTCAGCATCGCCTTTTACACAATCGCTGGCAAAGTGATCAACCAGGACGAACCGGGCTTGACCACTTCATGGGTTAATCAATCGGTAACAACCTACAAAAAAATGCAGGATGATGAGCACTTTGTGGGTCTTGGCGAAAAAACCGGTAATCTTGACCGTAAGGGTAATGCCTATATCAACTGGAACTCCGACGTATATGGTTACAGAACGGATGCCGATCCGCTTTACTCCACCATTCCATTTTACGCGGGTATTCACCACGGTTTAAACTATGGTATTTTCATGGATAACAGTTATCAAAGCGATTTTAACTTTGGTGCCAGCAACAACCGTTTTTCATCATTTGGCGCGCATGGCGGGCAAATGAACTATTATTTTATCTACCATAAAAAAATGGCAGATATCATTGCTTCTTATACCTGGTTAACCGGGCGCATGCCTTTGCCGCCAAAATGGTCGTTAGGTTATCAGCAAAACCGCTACAGTTATTACCCCACCGCCGAGGTAATGCGTATAGCGCAAACGCTGCGCGAGAAACGCATCCCTGCCGATGGTATTACCTTAGATATTCATTACATGGATAGGTACCAGCTATTTACCTGGAACAAGAGTCGCTTTCCCGATCCGGTAAAGATGAGCAGCGATTTAAACAAGCTTAATTTTAAACTAACGGTTATTGTTGACCCAGGCATTAAGGTTGAAAAAGGCGCTCCTGCTTATGAAAGTGGTTTAAAACAGGATGTATACATCAAATACCCCGATGGTACACCTTATACCGGGCAGGTATGGCCGGGCTGGTGTAATTTTACCGATTTTACCAGCGAAAAGGGCCGTGCATGGTGGCGCAACCAAGTCGACTTCTTTGCTAAATCAGGCGTGAGCGGGATATGGAATGACATGAATGAGATATCTACCTGGGGGCAAAAAATGCCCGACAATGTTTTATTTGATTTTGACGGCAGGCAAACCACCCATCTGGAAGCGCATAACGTGTATGGCCTGGAGATGATTCGAGCCAGCTATGAAGGTGCTTTGGAACATTTTAAAGAACGCCCCTTTATCCTGAGTCGCTCCGGTTACGCAGGTTTGCAACGCTACTCGGCCATTTGGACGGGCGATAACCGTGCCGAAGAAGATCACATGCTGTTAGGTATCAGGTTAATGAATAGCCTGGGCTTAAGTGGGGTATCTTTTACGGGGATGGACATTGGTGGCTTTACCGGTAACCCAACCACTTCGCTGTATACCCGTTGGATTGAACTGGGTGCCTTTATCCCTTATTACCGTAATCATACCGCGCTTAACAGCCGTGCTGCCGAACCCTGGGCTTTTGGTGAAGACGTACTGGATATAGCCCGTAATTATATCAGTCTGCGTTACCAGCTTATGCCGTATTTATATTCGTCATTTTATGAATCAACCCAAAACGGGATGCCGGTAATGCGTTCATTGGCTATCAACTATACTTTTGACCCTAAAGTGTTGGATGCTGCCTACCAGAACCAGTATGAGTTTGGCAACGGATTTATGGTTGCACCGTTTGAAAGTACCGCCTCATTTGGAAAAGTTTATTTCCCCGCAGGTAACTGGTATGATTTTTACACCGGCGTAGAGCAAAAGGGTGGGCAGGAGGTAACTGTTCCGTTAACGCTAAGTAAACTGCCGGTTTATGTTAAGGGTGGCAGCATTATACCCATGCAATCATTAACCCAGTCGACGGCTGAATTGCCTACAGATACCCTTGCCGTGCATGTTTACAAAGGCAGCAAGGCAAACCATTTTGTTTATTACGAAGATGATGGCAAAAGCTTTAGTTATCAAAAAGGTGACTTTTACAAACGGACCATCAGCTTCGATCCAGATAAAAAAGCCATCACTTTTGACAAGGCCGAAGGTAGTTTTAAAACCAATTTTAAATACATCAGGCTGGTGCTTCATGGCTTTGAGCAGTCAACATCAGTTAAAGTCGGCAACACTGATTTAAAACTACAGGATAGCAGTGTAGCCTTTTTGGGTGCTGCTGCCAATACCGACCCGCAAGGAAGCGTTAACGCGCCAGACAATAGCCCGGTTAAAACCATAACCATCAGCAATGCATCAACTAACATTCAAATAAATTATTAATAAAAAGGAAACGTGTGTATGAATTTGTGTAACAAAAAATCCCAGATGAATAGTTTAATACTACTTATGATGCTCGTAGGCTCATTACTGGGCTGCGGCAAAAAAACTCCTGCACCATCAGATACAGGCACAACCAACCCTCCACCGGTAAGCGGCGACCCGGCACAATACGGTACCCCGTTTAGTGGCGTTCCTGCCAGCAAGGATATTGTGATGTACGAGGTGAATTTAAAAACCTATTCGCCCATAGGGCTTAACAGCGCGATGGCCCGCCTTGATTCTATCAAAGCGCTTGGCATCAATGTAGTTTGGTTAATGCCTACCTATCCGGTTGGTGTATTAAAGGCGTCAGGATCGCCCTATGCGGTAAAAGATTATATGGCTGTAAATGCTGACTTTGGCACCCTGGAAGACCTGCGGGCTTATGTTGCCAAAGCACATACTTTGGGCATGGCGGTGATATTGGATTGGGTGGCCAACCACACTTCGTGGGACAATGCCTGGATCCAAAATAAATCATGGTACCAGCAGGATGCCGGGGGAAATATCATTATTCCGCCGGGAACTAATTACAGCGATGTTGCAGCCTTAAACTACAACAATGCCAATATGCGCGCGGCCATGATCAAGGCCATGAAATACTGGATCTTTAATGCCAATATTGACGGTTACCGTTGCGATTTTGCCGATAACGTGCCTAACGATTTCTGGGCGCAGGCATTGGATACCTTAAATACTATAAAAACCCATAAGCTGATCTATTTGGCCGAAGGCACAAAAGGACCGGAAATAACAGCCGGTTTCCAGCTTAGCTATGCGTTTAGTTATTATAGTACCCTTAAAAATGTATTTGCAGGAACTCAAACTCCCTCGGCTTTATTTAGCACCAATACGGCAGAAATTGCTTCGCTACCATCACCAGGCATTAAGCTAAGGTATATCACCAACCATGACAATGCATCTTCTGACGGCAGCACCATAACCGAATATAAAGGCAAGCAGGGTGCATTGGCAGCGTTTGTTTTAGCGGCTTATATGGGTGGTGTACCGTTGGTATACAGCAGCCAGGAAGTAGGATATCCTAACGCGATTAATTTTTTTAACAATGTACCAGTTGATTATAGTGCCAACCCCGATATGGTTGCTGAATATAAAAAGATCATCGCCTTTCGCCAGGCTCACGAGGCCGTTAAAACCGGCGCGTTAACTGCTTACAACGACAATGACATTGCCGCCTTTGAGAAAAAAACAGGTGCCGATGATGTGTTGGTACTGGTAAATACGAAAAATAGCAGTATCAATTATACTGTTCCGGCCGCGTTGCAAGGCACCACCTGGACTAACGGCTTAACTAAAATTAACACCACCTTCAATACCCAGGTTACCCTGCAACCGTACCAATACCTAGTGTTGAAAAGATAAGTTTTTCTTGTTTACTTTTTATATAAAGGCGGCTTGGTCTCCGCTTTTTGGATTTGGTAATCACAGCGCGATGCAGTGATTACCTTTTTTATTATAGGGCGATGGCAACGAACTAAGTAGCAAAAAGATTGTTTTTTTATACAGGCAAGTCGGCTAAAGAAATTGCCTACGAATTGGGTTTTGAGGATGCGGCACACTTTAGCCGGTTCTTTAAAAATATAACAGGCCAAAATATTTCAGAATACAAAAAAGAAGGATAACTCATTATTCCGGGCCATAATCCAAATCAAGGTATTTTCAGATCTCTCAGTTTATTTTTACTACCCCTTGTTTCTAAACCCGCTAAGCCATCTAAGCCGATCCATTACGGGAAGTAAAAATTCTACGATTCCTGTATGATAGCAAGTCCTGTAACTTAACAGGCCGTAGTGATGGAAAGTAAATGAATCAGTAAAATGTACCGCAATCTCACTAATTACCACCGTGTCAATAATCTGACAGCCAGTATTTTTGATTAATAAAAAAAAATTAAAAGATGGACAAAAAAACAGCAGCTGAATTAATTATTCAAAGCATCAAAAACAAAAAAATAAAATTTCAGGATTTAGCAGACGCTATCGGCAGTAGTTTGATTTTTACTATACACGCCCTGCATGGTCAGGCCACTTTGGATCAGGAAGCCGCCGAAAAAATCGGAGAGATATTATCGCTGACGCCAGAACTTGTGGCATCGTTACAAGAAATTCCGCTAAGAAGTGCATTACAAGCTACACCTACTGATCCAACTTTGTACAGGTTAATTGAAATGATGCAGAATTATGGCCCGGATATTAAAGCGGCCATTAATGAGCTGTTCGGAGACGGTGCGATGAGCGGTATTGATTTTAAGATAGACATCGAAAAGATTGAATCACCTAACGGTGCCCGCGTGAAGCTAATTTTAGATGGCAAGTTTTTACCATTTAATAAATTCTAAGCAGGTATCAGGAGCATAAAGAAGAATCAAAGTGCTTTATGCTCCTTAACAAAAGGAAAAACCGATAAAATAAAATTGAGAGATCATGGAATTAAAATTAGCACAAACAGATAGTTACAAAGCTCTGCTCAAAGCCAATAGCGACTGGGCAACTAAACGTATACAGGAAGAACCTGATTTTTTCAACAAACTGGCCGCTGGTCAAAGTCCCGAGATATTATGGATAGGGTGTGCAGACAGCCGCGTTCCGGCAAATGAAGTTACAGGTACGCGGGCAGGCGAAGTATTTGTACATCGTAATATTGCAAATGTAATCGTACATTCGGATATGAACATGTTAAGTGTTCTGGATTACGCGGTAAATACTTTAAAAGTTAAGCATGTGATTGTTGCCGGCCACTACGGGTGCGGTGGTGTAACCGCGGCGTTAAGTAAAAAACAGTTTGGCCTGATAGACAATTGGTTAAGGCATATCAAAGATGTTTACCGCATACACAGTCATGAATTGGATGCCATTGAGAACCAGACAGAGAAAGTATACCGACTTGTAGAACTAAACGTTGAAGAACAGGTTTATAATTTATGCAGAACGACAGTTGTACAAAATGCATGGAAAGAGCGCACAGATCTGGAAGTGCATGGATGGGTAATAGATTTGAAAACTGGTCTTGTAAAAGATTTGAACGTATCACATAACAACGCGCATAGTTTAGGATATGTTTATGAATTGAATGAAGAAACAGTGAGCCACTAACATTATGTTTAAGGATGAAAAGTGAGTTTAAAGTATATGATATCTGCGAGTTTTCTTTAGATAGGCAGCAGGACGTTATTGTCAGTCGTTTTGCTGTCTATTTAAAAAATCTCAAATACCTTCATTTTCCGCATCGTCACGATTTTTATCACCTGATATTATTTACGCATGGTGGCGGTAGCTTTTCAATTGACTTTCAAAATTTCAAGATCATACCATACAGGGCCTATTTTATGGCCCCCGGTCAGGTGCACGGCTGGGACTTCGAGGGTAATATGGATGGCTATGTCATTAATTTCTCTGTTCAGTTTTTTCAATCTTTCTTACTAAAATCCGACTACCTGGATCAATTCTATTTTCTTAATGGTATCGCGGGTGATTCAGTGATTGACATTTTGGAAGAACAAAGAGCATCAATTACCGAAATCTTCGAAAATGCGGTTATAGAAATGGAAAAACAACACCGTTTTAAAACGGATGCGATCAGAGTTTGGATTCTGCAACTTTTTTTACAGATTGGAAATATGAATGTGAGAAATGAGGTACACCCGGCAGATTCTTATAACATGACGTTGTTGCGAAATTTTGAAAAGTTGATTGAAAAAAATTACCTGAACCTGCGGTTGCCAAAGCAGTATGCCGAGCTTTTATTCATTACTCCTAATCATTTAAATGCGCTTTGCAATGAAGTACTGGGGAAGTCTGCGGGAGATTTAATCCGAAACAGGATTGCGCTCGAAGCTAAACGGATGCTGATTAATTTCAATTTAACGATTACGGAAATCGCGTACGCGTTAAATTTTGAAGACAACTCCTATTTTTGCAAATTCTTTAAGAAACAAGCTGGGCTGTCTCCCGATGGATTCAGAAAGCACATTCATACGGATACCGAATAAATAGCGAAAAGCGCTACCTATTCAAATACCCCTGTTAAATGCAGGTACCGGTCATTTGTAACCAATTAAAAGAAACTTTTTGCTGATTGATCTTGTATTTCCCCTTTATAATTTAAGCCAGGCACGGGAGTTTTCACCATAATGCTAACAAAAAACAATTCAAAGTTAAAAGTGCATTAACGAACGTATTACCGGCGACTTGATACTGAAAAATTATTGCAACCTTTATGCAATAGCCCGGTCTAATCAGTAAGTGAGCCACCAAAACGAATATCAGCATACAGATCAACAACTGGTTTCCCGCGCTTTGGGCGGCGACAGGTATGCTTTTGGTAATATTATTAAAAACACCGAGGGGCTGGTGGCTCAACTGATATTTAAAATGATACCAGTACCCGCAGATAGAAAAGACCTTGCTCAGGATGTTTACCTGAAAGTTTATAAAAATTTGCCGGGCTTTAAATTTAAGTCCAAATTATCAACCTGGATAGGGCAGATCACTTACAATACCTGCCTGCATTACCTGGAGAAAAAGAAGGTAATGCTGGTAGACGGGCGGGATAATGAGGATGACGGGCAACAGCAAACGCTTGAGCGGCTGCAGCAAAAAGATGCCGGCCATTATGATAATGAGGTAGAGCGGTTATTTTCAGCAAAGGAATTATCTGTTATTTTAAATGCCGAAATGGATAAGCTATCGCCGGTATACAAAACGTTGTTATCCCTTTATCACCAGGAAGAAATGAGCTATGCTGAAATTTGCGAAATCAGCAACCTACCCGAAGGCACTGTTAAAAATTACCTTTTCAGGGCCCGTCAGGCTTTAAAACAAAATCTGCTAACCAACTATAAACGCGGAGATTTATGAGTAGTTATCATCCTTCAGACAATGATTTACAGCAATACGCCCTGGAGGGCACATTCGCCGGCGAAGACATTGCCGCCCATGCACAAGGCTGTGCCACTTGCAGCGCCAAGCTGGCCAATTATCGCCTGCTTACCCAACAAATGAGCGTCATGCAAAAGCCGGCTTTTGATTTTAACCTTGCCGAACTGGTGCTGGGGCAACTGCCCGCCCCAAAAGCAGAGTTTCCCTGGATCACTGTTTTAGGTGTTGCGTTAACCATGATATTTTTAGCTACAGTATCATTGGTATTCGGCAACTACCTGGTACTGTTATTTAAAAGCCTGCCAGCGTTGTTTGTTGCCATTTTAACATCAAGCGCAATAGCTGTATTTGGGGGCGTGCTCAATACAATAATTAAAGAACACCACGACCAAATGAAAAAACTGGATTTTAATTGATTAATTAACTGCAACATAAACACAGGCTGCCGGTCTCATCCGGTATTACAACGATAAAAACAGCAACATGAAAAAATCAGCCACCATCATATTCCTAATGTTAGCAGGTATTACTGCCAATGCCCAAACCGTATTTGATCCCTTTACAAACGAGCAGGCTTTTTTTGAGATGATGCACAGCATAGTGATCATTATTCTCGTTTTCCTGGCCTCCTCGTTCGTACTCACACTCATCAAGCTATTTTTAGACGACAGGTTAAAACGCACCATTGTTGAAAAAGGCGTTGCCGAAGGTGTAATTGCCCAATTACTACCTGCAAACCAAAAAGGCAAAGAGAACTCGCTTAAATGGTTTGCCATATTAACCGCCATTGCTATCGGTCTTACAGTTGTAAGCTTTTATATGCCATCGGGACTGTATGCCGCCACCGTGATGATATTTAGCATCGCCCTGGGTTTCCTGGGATATTACTTCCTGTTAAAAAGGCTGTAAACTGCGAGAGGCAAATAGAGTCAAGAGTTAAGAATCAAGAGTTAAGACAGCTGCAAAATTTAAACGTCTGCACCTTGGGCACAGGGAAAGCTATGCCCTTTAATTAATCAACCCTCAAAAATTATCAACCATGAAATCGTTTTATTTTTTACTTATAGCCGGTATTATATCCCTTACTATATGCCTGGCATTTACTATTGCCGATAACGGCGGCCGTACCGATATTAAAATAACCGAAACCCCTAAACTATTTAAACTGGAGGCTTCCTACAATCGCGGTCAGGCTAAAAAGGTAGAGGCTTATTTTAATGAGACTTTAAAGCCGGTAATCGTATTCAAAAATTCCGATGATGTGAATACGAAAATCAACCTGGCCGATAGCAGTAACTTTTATATCAAAGCCTCTGCCGGATGGCTGCTGGTTAAAGTTGATAAAAACACCAATTCTGCAGCATCCTTATCGCGACTCAAAAACCTTTGCCAGCAGTTAAGTAAAACTGTAATTAAGCCGGAGTAGGTTTGAGCTCGTAACAACCCCTTTAATCTTATCGAAATGAAAAAACTGATCATGGTTATTTTAACCATATGGATAACTATTGCCCCGATTTTTGTAAATGCCCAAACAGCAACAGGTAAAATAACAGGTAGGGTATTGTATGCTGACCAAAAGCCCGCCAGTGGCGCTACTGTAATTTTAAGCGATGCCAAAGATTCGGTCACCCTGAAATATGAGCTGGTTGATGCCGGTGGACATTTTGTTTTTGACGGCGTTAAAGGTGGAGCTTACCGGGTGGTGGTAACCGCTATGGGGTATAATAAATATAAAAGCGACATCATAACCATCAATCAGGAACAACCGCCTGTTGTATTAAAAGATATCGTATTGCAAACCGGCCAGGTGGCGCTGAAAGAAGTAAGCATCACAAGCCAAAAATCATATATTGAGCACAAGATAGACCGCACGGTTTTGAATGTCGATGCGCTTATCAGTAACGCTGGTGCAACCGCGCTTGATGTATTGGAAAAATCGCCGGGGGTGCTGGTTGATCAAAACGGGACTATCAGCCTTAAAGGGCAGCAGGGAGTAGCTATCTTTATGGATGATAAGCCAACTTATTTATCGGGCGCCGCTCTCGCCGATTATTTACGTGCCCTGCCATCATCAAGCCTGCAGCAAATAGAAATCATGACCAACCCGCCGGCGAAATATGACGCGGCGGGCAATGCAGGGGTTATCAATATAAAAACAAAAAAAACACAGCTTAAAGGCTTCAACCTGGGGCTAAGCCTAAGTGTTGGCCAAACCCACTACACCCGCACCAATAACAGCCTTAACTTCAATTACCGCAAAAATAAACTGAACTTGTTTGGTAACCTGGCTTACATCGTGCGTAACAGCTATGCCGATGTAGCCATCTTTAGGCGATATAAAAATACCAGCGGCGAAACTACAGGTATTTTCAACCAGGATACCTATAACCGCCGGCAGGGGCATGGTGGCAAGCTTACCATTGGCGCCGATTATTACGCAACACCAAATACAACCTATGGCATAGCGATGACCGGCTTAGCCCGTTATCCTTATTTGCCAAGCACAGGCACGGGCAACCTGTTAAATGCAGCTGGTCAGCTTGATTCAAGCGTTGTTTCAAAAAATACCGAAAAAGGAAGCTTTAAAAATACCGCCCTAAACCTGAATTACAGGCACGAGTTTAAAAAAGACGGTCCGGATATTACTGCCAATCTGGATTATCTTAACTATGCCACCACCAACAAACAGGATTTTGATAATGAAACCTTTTTGCCCAGTGGTGCATTGATAAGCCAAAGTAGCTTAAACGGGAGCCTACCATCAAATATTAAAATTGTATCGGCCAAGGCAGACTACGGTCATCCCCTGGGTAATGGCCTGAAACTGGAAGCCGGCTTAAAAGCCAGCTATACCCAAACTGATAACATAGCCAATTATTTTAATACTGCAAACGGCAATGCCACGCCCGATTATGATAAAACCAACCATTTTAATTACAAGGAACATATTAACGCCGCTTACCTTAACCTGAACAGGGATTTTAAAAGGCTGAGTATTCAGGCTGGTTTAAGGCTGGAAAATACAGGCTCAAACGGGCATCAGCTGGGCAACGTTATGAAGCCCGACTCGTCCTTTAACCGGACCTATACCGATCTGTTCCCCACAATGTTTATACAATACAAGCTGGATAGCCTGGGCGATAACCAGGTACAGCTAAATTACGGCCGCCGCATTGACAGACCGTATTACCAGGACCTGAATCCTTTTGTTACCCCGTTTGATAAGTTTACCTATTACGTGGGTAACCCATATCTACAGCCATCGTTCGCCAATAAAATTGAGTTAGCTTATATTTTTAAAAACCATATTACCGGTACCCTCAGCTACAGTGACACAAAGAATGATGCCGATGAAACTATCCAGATAGTAAACGGCATTTATTACAGCCGCCCCGGTAATATAGGCCACAAAACGGTTAGCAGTTTTTCTGTAGATGGAGACTTTGAGCCGGCAAAATGGTTGAGCGTACAAATAAATGCCGAAGTAACCCGTATCCACTCGCGCAGTAATTTTTACACCGGCGTGCTGGATACCAAAGGCACATTTGTATACGGCCAGGGTATTTTACAGTTTAAACTACAAAATGGCTTTAACCTGCAGCTGGATGGTAATTACCAAAGCAGCATTACCAATGCCCAGTTTGTTACAGGCGGCAAGGGCGCGTTAAATGCAGCGGTATCTAAGAACCTATCGCCTAAGGTAGCCCTTAAATTTAGTGTGAATGATATTTTGTATACTAACATAAACCGGGGAGCCATCAATAACCTGTACCTAACAGATGCCACTTATACCAACCACGGCGATACCCGGTCGGCCTTATTAACCCTCAGTTTCCGTTTTGGCAAAGCTGTAGCTGGGCAGCGTAAAAAAGAGCAAACCGGCGCCGATGCCGAGCAGGGGAGGGTGAAGAATTAGTGCAAGCAGTAAAGCGAATTAAAAAGTCGAAAAGTGTTGATTTAAAAGGAAAAATAAGAGGCAAGGTAGGGTACTATCCATTGCTTACGACGGCAGCGGGCAAAATGATACCTTGGTTTTCGGCCAGTTGCAGCAGTTTTTGTTCTGCCTTACTGTGATCTTTAGCCATCACCTGCCCAAAGGCCCTATGATTGGAATATCCCCGGCAGGTTGAATATGTTATTTAGCACTTTTATGTTAAAGAGTGAATTGATTGCTATGAACCGCAATCAATTCAAAGTTCGGTATTCATTTGGTGTATAGCCCACGCGTTGTTTAAATAAACGACTGAAATGCTGAGGGTATTTAAATCCCAGTTCAAAAGCAATTTCATTGATGGTTTTGTTGGGATCAAAAATCTTATTCTTGGCCACGTCCATGATCTTTAATTGAATAAATTCCAATGCGGTTTTTCCGGTTTCTTTTTTAATAAGGTCGCCAAAGTAGTTTGCAGATAAACCCAATTTTTCTGCGCAATAGGCTACATTCGGAAGGCCCATGTCTTGTGCCTTGCCCGATTGAAAATACTCGTTCAGTAAGCTTTCAAAACGTTCAATAATTCCTCTGTGCACGATGTCGCGGGTGAGGAACTGGCGGTCATAAAAACGAATACAATAATCAAGAAATAGTTCAATGTTCGATGCAATCAGTTTCTTGGTATGTTTGTCATAGCCATGCTTTAACTCAAATGAAATTTTTGAGAAGCAATCTAAAACAATCTGTCGTTCCTGTTCTGATATATGGAGCGCTTCATGCACATCATATGAGAAAAAGGAATAATCACTCATGTGGCGCCCAAGGGAAGTTCCGAGGATCAGATCAGGATGAAATACCAAGGCAAGCCCCTGCGGCTGATAAAACATCTCGGGGTTGTTTTCTCCTATAGCCTGGCCCGGCGCCAAAAAGATAAGCGTACCTTCCTGGTAGTCATAATTTTTAAGTCCGTATCTTAGATCACCGCACCGGATCTGCTTCAAAAAAACTGTATAAAAACCATAGCACAACCTGCGGGATGCTCTGGGGGCTGCCTTTGAAAGATCGACTACACTAACAAGCGGGTTCAGCGTTTCCTGATTGTTGAAAGCATTATACTCAGCAACAGTATCAAATTTCAGCATATCATCCATATCAAAACTTTAAAACAATGAATCAAATTTACCTGATCATTAGAGTATTACCTATTGTAATCTTATAAATCGGTGAATTTGGTAGTCTTTTCAGTAATCTGTATACCAAATGAGGAAAAAATCATCAGGAACTTTGTATCAGTTAAAAACATAGAAAGGTTAAATTTATTTAAATGAAAAATATAGAAGGAAAAGTAGTTGTTATCACAGGTGCAAGTAGTGGCTTAGGTGAAGCTACTGCCAAAATGTTATCTGCCGAAGGCGCGACCGTAGTACTTGGTGCACGCCGGGCCGACCGCATTGATGCCTTAGCAAATGAAATTAATAATAAGGGCGGCCGGGCTATGGCCTTAGCAACTGATGTTAAAGATGCAGCACAGGTCAAGAAACTCGTTGATACCACAGTGGAAAAATACGGACGCATTGATGTGATCATCAATAATGCTGGCCTGATGCCCCATTCTCCACTGGAACGATTGAAGATTGATGACTGGGATCAGATGATCGATGTGAATTTAAAAGGCGTATTGTATGGTATTGCTGCTGCGTTGCCCTACATGAAAGCGCAAAAATCAGGACAGATCATTAACGTTTCATCTGTAGCCGGGCACAAGGTAAATCCGGGTGGTGCTGTTTATTCGGCAACAAAAACAGCGGTTCGTGTTATTTCCGAAGGCTTGCGTCAGGAAGTTAAACCTTACAATATCCGTACAACAATCATTTCACCAGGTGCTGTTGCAACGGAGTTGTCCGACAGTGTAACCGAGCCTGATGTAGCAGCAGGCATTAAACAGTTCTATGATGCTTTCGCCATTCCTGCGGATTCATTTGCAAGATGTGTTGTATTTGCTATGAGCCAGCCTGAAGAAGTGGATATCAACGAGATTCTGTTCCGACCAACCAGCCAAGCAGGTTAAGGGGGACGAAAAGGATGCCATTTTCACACGAGAGCTTACGCCCCTAAACGATAGCATCAACCTAATCAATAAAACAAATCAGACTTATGAAAAAAACAATCTTGCTCCTTTTAATATTGATAAGCTTGAATAAGGTGAAAGCACAAACAAATATAATATTGAATAACAAACAGAAAAGTATCGTTGCTATCTCAGCACTTACAGCAAAGGGTAACCTTACTGGCCTGAAGAATGCCATGAATGATGGACTGGATGCCGGGATGACGGTGAATGAGATCAAAGAGATAATGATACACCTGTATGCCTATTGCGGTTTCCCGCGCAGTCTTAACGGCATCAACACATTTATTGCGGTATTGAACGAAAGGAAAGCGAAAGGCGTCAATGACCCTGAAGGAACTGCCCCTCTTATTGCGCCACCCGCTGCCGACAAATATGCATCTGGTAAAAAAATATTAGAACGGCTCACCGGTCGTCCCGAAATCGAGCCCAAAAGAGGTTATGCGGCGTTTTTACCGGCTATTGATACCTTACTAAAAGAGCACCTTTTTGCAGATGTTTTTGGACGTGGCGTACTTACCGATCAGGAACGTGAATTAACTACGGTTTCTGCGCTGGTTAGCCTTGGCGGGGTCGATTCCCAGTTATCCGGGCATTTGTCAATCGCCATGCACACCGGCTTAACTGAACCGCAGCTTAAAGAAATGCTGGCTATACAGGAAATTAAAATAGGCAAAACGGAAGCCGATGCCGGTAGGGCAGTATTGACAAGCGTGACCACAAGGAGGCAATAAACCTAAATGATAAAACGATGAACGAAATATCAAGACGTCATTTTATAAAGAGCACAAGTACCTTTGGGGTGGCTTTATGGCTTGGCCTTACGGCAAAAGGTGAAACAAGTAAGGTTTCGGCAATAGCTGTAGCCAAAAACTTTACGCCTTTTATACTCATCGAACCTAATGGGCAGATTACCCTATTTAACACTAAGCCCGAAATGGGGCAGGGTACTTTTCAATCCATACCCGCGTTGATCGCTGAAGAATTTGAAGTTTCGCTTGATCAGGTCATTATAAAAAATACCGGCGGGGAAAAGGAATTTGGGAATGGCCAGCGCGCCGGGGGCAGCACTTCTGTGCGTGGCAGCTACAACGAAATGAGGAAAGTAGGCGCCGCAGCCAAAGCGGTTTTTATTACTGCAGCGAGTACCAAATGGCAAGTAAATGAAGCTGACTGCTATGCGGAGAATGGCAAGATATTTCACCGGCTTACGCAAAGATCAACGGCCTATGGCGATTTGCTTGAAGAAGCGTCAAAGATAGAACTGCCTAAAGATCCTAAACTTAAAGACCCTAAAGATTTTAAAATTATAGGGAAACAAGCTCATCGCCCGGATGTACCTATGAAAACAAATGGCTCTGCGATATTCGGTATAGATGTTCAAGTACCGGATATGGTTTATGCAACTGTGGAGCGATGCCCCGTTATCGGTGGAACATTAAAAAGCTTCGATGCAAGCGAGGCGCTAAAAATGTCAGGCGTTATCAAAGTAGATAAAGTAGAGCGGATTGTAGGCATCTATAGTTTTATTGGTGTGGCAGTTATCGCTAATTCATACTGGACGGCGATGCAGGCTCGTAAAAAACTAAAGATTGAATGGGATACCAAAGGTTTTGAAACTTATAACTCGGCCGATTACGATCAATATTTATGGAAACACGCCGATGAAGAAGGCATGATAGATAAGAATATCGGGGCAATAGACGCCGTTAAAACCTCCGCTCAAAATACGATTGATGCGAATTATGAAACACCTGTAATAGCCCACCATACACTTGAACCCATGGTTTGCGTGGCACAGGTCACCGGAGATAAAGTAGAGATATGGTCATCCAACCAGGTTCCTAATCTAATAACAGGCTCTGGCGACAATGATGTACCTGCGCTTACCGGTTTTAAGCCAGATAATGTAAAGTACCACAATATGTTTATTGGTGGTGGTTACGGCAGGCGCCTGTACTACGATTATATTGTAGAAGCCGTAAACGTAGCCAAACTGGTTGATCGGCCGGTTAAAACGTTGTGGTCGCGAGAAGATTGTACAAGGCAAGGTGCATGGCGAATGATGACCTTTTCCAAAATGAGTGGAACTCTTGGTGAAGATGGCAAATTGCTGGCTTCCGGCACAAAGTGATCGGGCCTAATTTTCACGAGTCCCTATTCAAAACTTTTAATAAGACCAGGCTCGATGGGAGTATGGTGGAGGGTATAGGCGCCCAGGACTACGAGATACCTAACCTCAAAACATCTTATGTTAAAACAGACTCCCATATTCCCGGAGCAGCATTTCGGTCAGTGGTCAGTTCAACGATTTGCTTTCCCCATGAGTCCTTTGTAGATGAAATGGCCTATAAGGCCGGGAAAGACCCCATGGAATTTCGTTTAAATATGGTTGCGCCCTCCTCGGATACTTATAAGCTGTTACAAAAATTAAAGGAACTATCAAATTGGGATAAGCCGTTACCGGTGGATAAAGGCAGGGGAGTAGCCCAGTGGAAATTTTTTGGCTGCCAACTGGGATATGTAGTAGAAGTGACCTACAACGCTGTAAGCAAATCAATTAAAATTGACAGGGTTATCGCCCTCATTGATCTGGGTATTGTGGTAAACCCAGACAACGTAAAAAACCAGGTGGAGGGTGCTGTGATAATGGCACTTTCTGCTGCCACTAAACCCCGTATAACTTTTAAGAATGGCGTAGTAGAGCAAAGTAATTTTTACGATAATCCGGTGCCGCGTATAAATGAAGCTCCACCTGTAGAGGTGCATATACTGGCCGATGGCGGCAGGATAAAGGGTGTTGGAGAACCGGGGATTCCTCCCTTTGCGCCTGCATTAGCTAATGCCATTTTTGCGGCAACAGGTAAGCGTCTGCGAAAAATGCCTTTTGATTTGAAGATTGGCTGATTGATGAAAGAATGCTATTTTAGATTATAAAGACAACGGCCACGGATTATCCAGATATAGACGCTTATGACTTTAAAGCCTCCAAATAGAACCATCTCCATTTAATGGGAGATGGTTTTTTATTTTCAAGTTTGGTTTCCTTAAGAATGACGATTTTTCGATGAAAAGAATAAAGTTTAGGGGCCTATTCTAATACTGCAATGTTATTAAATTGCATTGGCAAAAAATCAGCTAATTTTCAATAGATGCAATAACAACGTTTTGATATGCCGGCTTTCGCAATTGTATTTTCAGGCTCTTGAAAAATTTTAATGGGCCTTCTGTTGCAAACATATTGACCAGCCATGCCGGCACGGAGCCTCCCGGATCTACATGTATCATATACTCAACTTTTAACTGATCAGCCCCGACTGGCGTAATTATCCATTTTCCGCTGGAATTAACAACCCTGACAATGCTCTTTTTTACCGGGACAAAACCCGGCACAGTGGGACCCTCAACAGTAACCACTTTAGTATCCGGATTTTGAGTAATGATTAAATGAGCAACAAAATCCCGGTTCTCGGCGGGCCAGGGTAAACTGATTTCCGAGTAATAGTAAAGTTCCGTCGATGATACTTGTTTTAGCAGTACACAAGATTTTGTATGATATTCCCAATCAGGGCTTGTCTTCACATCCATTAATAAGGCCACCAACTGGGATGCAGTCGCGTTTAAATAGCATCCCACCCTTACAGCTTTGATCTTTGAATCAGGCACTATGCTGGTGTATACTCTTATTCCGTCCTTTTCAGTACTAAGTTTCCAATCACTCTGTCCGAATGCAAGATTCAGCTTCAATATGAGAAGAAACGATATGTATATAAATTTATCCATAGAATGAATGATTTCACTTGTTTAATGGTCCCAAAAAGGCCGGTCTTCATAATTACTTAAAAACATAATGTCGCGCTGGTTCTTATATGCGCTTACAACATCCATTCCGATTGTGGTTACTATTCCACTTATCAGGCAGGCAAATAACTCATCTGCTGGTTTCCTTTTAAGATGAGTAGGGGGAAATGCCGCGGGATTTGATATGATGGCTAAGCTTTCGAGAAAAAACCTCGTTATTATATCAATATCAAAATCCTTGCGATACAAACCTGTTTTTACGCCACGTTCTATATTTGCTTTAACGGTTTGATGAATGAACTGGGTTTTGTGTCCTTTAAATTTTTCATAAGCCAATTCATGATTTTTTTTCAGGTCGTAAACGATTGCAGGGTTTAAAATAATGTAAAGCTCCATTGCGTATACCAACAAGAAATACAACTCAATAATGGCGTCATCACTTTTTTCAACAAGAATTTTACATCGAAAGATGTTTTCATCTATTGCCGTATCTACAAATGTCTCTACCAACGAATCTTTATTGGAGTAAAATTGATAAATTGTTTTTTTACTGATCCTTAGATCAGATGCAATATCATCCATACTAATGCAACGAATGCCGTAACGGCTAAAAAGAGTATGCACTTTGTCGGCTATTTTTTTTGGGATGTCCATTGGTTGGAAATGTTGGCTTTAATAAAAAACTGAATTAACATGGTTGAAAGCTGGCATTACTTCATTTGACTTTAGCATTCATATATCATCGATAACACTTTTGGATTGATCTCGTGGTTATACCACTTAAAATGCGCCTGGCTTGCAAAAGGAAACATAGATTGTTAATGTGAGATATCCTTTGCCTGACCACCGCTTACAGCAGTTATGAAGCTATTCGAGCGCTGTAATCAATTATTAAAATACTATCTGAGAAATATAAACAACAGGTTCGAAGCCAGGCGATATAAAAATATGCGATTGATCCGGATTGATTTTACTTTCGATATCAAGCAGCTCATTATTGTACCTTCCAGATCTCCTTTTATCACCTACCGAAAGGTAGATGATAATGATTATGCAGATGAACATAATGGTATGTGTAAATTCAAATATTGTTTCCATGATTTTTTTGTTTAGCCTGTCTATATCGCTGTAAAAAAAAGATTTAACATTTCTTAAAGAAAGCAACCAAACTGCAAGATTCAGTTAAATCTAATTTCATTCACTTTTTGGGCCGGATGATTAATCTTAAGGTGGGGTCATTTGTTATCAAACTCCAGAACCAATTGCAGGCCAGTTTAGCTTTGTTGCCGAACCCCACAATTGGGATGATATGAACAAATAACCAAACAAACCAAGCTGGCAATCCTTTAAAAAAGGTCTTCGGTAAATCAACTACAGCCTTGTATTTCGAGATAATAGCCATACTTCCTTTGTTTTTATATTTGAATGCTTTTAATGCCTGCCCGGATTGTAATAGCTTAAGATTTAAAGCGAGATGAATCCCTTGCTGAATAGCAACCTGTGCAAGTTGCGGGTGCCCGTTCGGATAATCCACATCTGTTGTTTGAAGGCATTGATCTCCGATTGCGAAAATATTTTGTGTGCCCTTTACCCTGTTAAATTCATCAACTATAATTCGCTTGCCCCGGCCCGTAGATGTGTCAGGAAGCCCGGGCGCTTGTCGCGCGATAACGCCAGATGTCCAAACCAACGTTGCGGCGGGGATGCATTCTCCTGTGGAAAGGCAAATATCTCCATCAATATAGTCCTTGACGGCGGTATTTAATTTTATCTGCACACCTAATTTATTTAATACCTTATAAGCCTCTGCCTGCGATTTTGCGCTCATCGGACCGAGCAAGGCATTTCCTGAACTAATTAAATAAATATTGGCGTTGGTGTTTTTAAGCTCAGGGTAATCTTTATTAACAAGTGAATGAATCATTTCTGCCAACATGCCGGAAACTTCCACACCTGTTGGCCCACCTCCGGAAATAACAATATTCTGCAGTTTTACCTTATCGACCGGGTCATTTGTTCTCACAGCTTTCTCGGCATTCAACAATAAATGGTTACGAAGATGAATTGCATCATCAATGGTCTTCATGGGCAAGGCATGCCTTTTTATATTCTCCAAACCAAAATAATTGGTCTCAGTTCCCATTGCAAGTATTAAACAGTCATAATATAAATCGCCATCCGACGTCTCAATTTTGTTGCTTGATGCTACAATGTTTTTCAATTCACCGAGGTGAAAACGAAGGTTTTCTTTGTATTGGAACATTCTCCTAAACGGGTAACTTATATTCGATGCTTCGATAAAAGCCGTAGACACCTGGTAAAGCAGCGGTGGAAAAAGGTGATAATTATTCTTATCGACAAGCGTAATATCAATTAATTGGTTTCCGGCAAGTTGATTTGCGAGATTGAGACCCGCAAATCCTCCTCCAATGATTATTATTTTCATATGATTTTCTTTTTTAAAACTCCTTTAGCGGAGCGTTTTCTATCTTTAGGATGATACTTTTTTATTCCGACCTATTGGCCTATCAGGATTTGCAGATCAGAAACTGCCATCAAATAAGACAACTGTGCGGCATACCTATCAGCCTCGGATTTTGCCAGGAAAGACTTTGTATTGAGTAAATCAGTTTTTACATTAAGACCGGCAACCTGCCTATTTTCTTGTATTTTTAGTTCCTCCTTTTGGTAGGAAACCACCTTTTGCGCCACTGTGATCAGCGCCCGTGACTGATTAATTTTCCTGTAAGCCTTTTCGATATTATTATTTACCTGCTGTTGGGTATTAAGAATCCTTTCTTCAGATTGCTTTAGCTGAAATTGTCTCTGTTTTACTACCTTTTTGTTTGAAAAAATATCCTGCAGGTTCCACTTCAGATTCACCCCTATATATGGGTTACTGGAAGGTACTATAGCACTTCCGAATACATAAGAATAGCCGCCAATCAAACCGATATCCGGTATATTACTTTGCCTGGCTGCTTTTATTCCCAATAAAGCTTTCGATTTGTTCAGGTTAGCTATTTGCAGGTCGGCGTTTGAATTAGATGCTACGTTCTTATACTCCTCCGAACCATTTACCTGTTGAATAGCCGGCTCAATCTCTGTAAGCTTCAATGAACCCGCATTTACACCGGTTACGTTAATCAGATCGCCTATATAATCCTGAATCTGTATGTTTATCTTTAAGACGTTTTGTTCTTCGTCGGCGATATTAGCCTGCAATCCTGCTTTATCTGCATGGGTTGTTTTACCGGCTAATAGAGCATTTTCAACATCTGTATATTTTGACCTAGCTAAGGCCAGCTTTACCTCCGCTTCATCCAGTTGTTTTTGTAAAATCAACGTTCCGTAATAAAGCTTTACTATGACCTGCTTTATTTGCAACGACGTTTTGAATTTTTCCTTTTCGGTTAATATCTCGTCCGTCTTGTCTGCTTTCAGTAAAGTGCTGATTTTGGCCTGCTGGGTGATGGGCTGATAAACCGATAATCCGGCGCCATAATTTTCGTGTTTACCTACATTAAAACTTCGGTCGGTGTTAGGAAACGACGCATTATTTGTTTCCCCAAGCGTGCCTTTAGGAATCGTGATTTCTCCCAAATTGAAAACGTGTTGATAGTTACCATTCAGGGTAGGTGCGGGATACCTCTTGATTTCATCTTCTTTAGTTTTCTCCTGCTTTTCTTTAATTTCCCACTGTTTTATTGCTAATACGTGGTTATTCTTTAATGCAGAATCTTGTAATTGTTGCAATGAATATGATTCCACGTTTTGTGCGTGCAACAAGCTGCTGCGGCATAAAAAAGTAATGGATAGCAGTAAAAGACATTTTATGTATTTTTTCATTTTACGTTGGCTTTAAATTTTTTTTAATTGATTGGTTTTGGCTTTATCCAGGAAATATATAGTACAGGAACAGAGATTAATGCCATAACCATGCTCCATACCACGCCAAAGGCCAGTACACTTGCAAGAGGCGCCCACATGGCGGATCCTGATATGATCATGGGTAATACACCAATTGCTGCTGCCATAGCAGTAAGGAAGATGGGCCTTAAGCGCCTTTTTCCTGATTCTATAGCCGCTGCTTTTAAATCGAGTCCGTGCTTCATTAATTCATGGGTATGGTCAACCAGGATGATTGCATTACGTACTACAATTCCCGAAAGTGCTATCAAACCAATAAAAGATGTGAAACTGAAGTAGTTTCCGGTGAGATAGAGGCCCATGATGGCGCCAAACAAACTTAGCGGTATTGTAAGCATCACTATTGCCGCCTCTTTGAGATCGCGGAATTGGAAAAGAAGGATAAAAAATATCAGCACAAGGCTCACCAGCAATGCCGTAATTAATTGACCTAATGCCTCTTTTTTGTTAAAATCTTCACCGCCGTAGTCGATGCGATAGCCGTTGGGCAGGTGTAGTTTAGCAATCTCAGGCTGTATAGCCGCTAATAATTCTGACGGAAGAACATCCTGTGTCGTTTCGCTTTGCACGGTAAGCGTCCTCACACCGTTGCGGTGCATAATGCGGCCGGTCTGCCAGCGAGGCGTCAAATCAGCAATTTGCCTTAGCGGAACATTAGCGCCGGTAACAGGGGATCTCAAATAAATATTCTGAAGATCATTAGTGGTCTGCCTGTTTTTTTCATCCAGTCGAAATACAATATTTACCGGATTATTGCCTTCATACATAGTAGAAATAGCGGCCCCGCTAAATCCGGTGTACACTGATTGAGAGATACCGGTAGTAGTATAACCCAGGCGGCTGGCTTCTTCTTTTAATTTTATCCCTATTCCATAATAATCTTCTGCAAAGTCGCTTCTCACAAAACGACTGCCTTTTGCTTTTTTAATAATATCACTTACTTGTGTTGCAATAGATTTCAGATGATCGATATCCTCCCCGATAATTCTAACCTCTACCGGTGCTTTGAGCGATGAGCCCTGTTGCATCAATTTAACATACGTTGTGCCCTCCGGTATTAATTTATCCACTTTGCCGCTTAATTCCTCGGCGAGCTCGTCAGTAGACTTTTCTGTGGTGGTGTTAATCAGTATCTGTGCATAATTATTTGTGGGAAATTCCGGAGAGAAATTATAATAGAACCTCGGAGAGGCAGTACCCGAAAATGTTGCATAAGACACTACTCTTTTGTCATTTTTCAACAATGCTTGCACTCTTAAAATCGCCTCATGAGTCTTTTCCAATTTTGTGCCGGTCGGCATCCATAGTTCTACAACAAACTGACTCCTTTCTGCCGCGGGGAAAAATTGCTGCCTTATTCCTTTTGAAAACAGTAGCAATGCAAATGCAATAGGCACTAAACTGCTCAGGATAGTTATTCTTGGATGATTGACACACCAATCTAAAAGCTTGTTGTACCCATTCTGCATTAAATCCAGCAATGATTTTCTTTCTTTCTTCTCGGTTGTTTCTTTTGTGTCCGCTTCGGGAGCATCGGTTTTCTGGTGCAGCCCTTTTTTGATAAAGGTGAAACAAAGCATAGGGGTTAATACCATGGCTACTAAAAATGAAGAGGCAAGGGCAACTGCTACTGTTATAGGCAATGTAAAAATAAATTCACCCACAGTTCCCCGCAACAAAATCATCGGCATAAATGAAGCAATGATTGTAACTGTTGCAGCAAGTACCGGTATTACCAAATCATTGGCGCTTCTCCATGCTGCGGTCGCTCTGTCAATACCTTCATCTAATAGTTCTACATAATTATCAGCAATTACGATGGCATCATCCACTACCATTCCTAAAACGAGGATTAGCGCAGCCAGGGAAACCTGGTGCAATTCGATCCCCAATGCATGCATTATGGCATAGGTTACCGCAACGGTCATAGGGATTGCCATAGCTGCAACAGTAGCTATACGTAAGGGCAAAAGCAATACAACTACAACGATCACTGATACGATGGCCAAAAAGAATTCCCGAATGAAATGTGATATGTTTTCGTCAACCACCTGGGGCTGATTAACAACGGTTGTGATTTTGATATTGGATGGAATTACTTTCCTGGCTTCTTCGATCTTGCCGGTAACTTCTTTACCAAATTTCACGATGTTATTACCTTCCTGCATTTGAACAGAGAGCATAATGGCTTTGTTGCCATTAACTGTGATGATATTTTCCGGGTCAGCATAATCCCTCGTTAAAGTGGCGACATCGCCGAGCTTTGCTACAGAGCCTGACTGGGATGTGCCAACGATTTGATTGGATAGCTCTGTTTCAGTATTATAGTAACCATTAGTATAAAGCGGCGTTTTACTGTTGCTTGTTTTAACCTCGCCGGTTGGATTAATGCTATTTTGAGATTGCAGGAGTTGCACCACTTGTTGTGCGTTAACTCCATATTGTGACATTTTTTCTGAGTTGGATGACACTACAATTTCCTCTTGCTGCTCGCCTATACGCTTTATTTTTGAAGCAGCGGGTATAGTCCGCAGATAGTCTTCCAATCTTTGGGCATAATGTTTTAATTCCTGGTAGCTGGCACTGTTGCTTTCCAGTCCGATAACCAGAGCTTCAGTGTCGCCAAAATCCGAGTTTACAACAGGCCCTTTAACACCTTCCGGTAAATCAATTTGCCTGGAGACTAAAAGCTGGTGGCGAAGTTTACTCCAAAATATATCGGGTTGCTTTACACTCTCGGTGAGCTCCACATTGACTACCACCACGCCATCCTTTGTAGTAGAATATGTTTTTGATTTATCTACCTCTTCATATTGAAAAAGATATTGTTCCAGTTTTTTTGTAACCTGGTCTTCTACCTGTGCAGAGTTAGCTCCGGGGAAAAATGCAATGACTAAACCCTGGCGGATGGTAATTTTAGGATCCTCCCTGCGTGGCATATTCAAAAGAGAATTTACACCAACCGCAAAAAGCAACAGTAATACCGACAATGTGACGTGCTTATACTTGAGCGATGCTTTTATGATATTCATTATAGTTTTATTTATTGGTTATAGAAATTGATGAACCATCAGACAATCTTTTCTGGCCGCTGGTAACCACAACTTCACCATCAGTAAGTCCAGAAATTATCTCAATTTTGTTATTAAATAGGTCACCCAGGCTTACCCGGCGCTTAAACACTTTGTTTTGCTGTTTGTCCAACACAAAAACAAAACTCTGATTTGACAAATCCTGTTGAATGCATTCCGCAGGAAGTAAGATCACCTGCTTTTTTTCTGTGGTAGCAATTTTTGCCTCGGCAATCATTCCTGGCCGGATGAGTGATCCTGGGTTATCCAGTTCAATCTTAATGGTGAACGCTCTTGAGGTGGCGTCAGCTGCTGAGCCAACTTCAATTACTTTTCCCGTGAATATTTTATCGAGTGATGAAATATTAATTTTGCTGATTTGTCCGATCTTTATTTCATGCAATTCGCCTTCAGGGACGTAGGCCAAAACCTTTACCTTTTTGATATCTGCTATAACAAATAGTGGTATGCCAACGCCGACGATCTCGCCGATTTCGGCCTGTCTTTTGAGCAGTACGCCACTGATTGACGAATACAACCTCGTATCGGACAAATTCTTTTGCTGTAACTGTTGCTGAAGCTTTGCCTGTTGTACACTGAAGCCTATTTTGGAAAAGTCGCTTTCGCTAAGGCTACCTCTGTCATGCAATATCTTTAAGCGGTTAAATTCATCAGTTGCGGTATTGACCTGCACGTCTGCTGACCCCTTGGCAATGGAATAATTAGTTGGATCAAGACTGGCGATCAATTGCCCTTTAGAAATATTTTCCCCTTCTTTATTGGAAACATAGTTGATTTTTCCACCCACCATAAAACCAAGTTTCACAGTGGTGTTACCTTCTATATTCCCGCTTACAGATACTTCTTTAGCGATTATATCAGCATGAACAACCTCTGTTCTTACCGCTAAACCTATAGGCGTGTCATCAGTGGCATGTTTATCTTTCGTATTACAGCCTGCAAGGAAAAGCAAAGAAGTAACGGCTGGGAGAATGAGGACTGGTGTTAGTTTTTTTAATCTTTTCATATTATATTGTTTTGTTATTCTGTGAAAAATTGTTTTTGAATTTGTACTTCGCTGATATCAAAAAAAATCAGGATCCTTTTTACGTTCTCAATAAATTCTTCATTGCCGGAAAGAATGAAATCCATGCGTTGCATGGTGTTTGCATTCAAGACAGCTTCAATTTCCTCGTTTGGAAATACAGAGAGATTTTCAATATCTTTTGAGAGGTAGCTTACGTATAGTTGTGTGAGAAAACGTCTCTCCAGTATTTGCAGTTCTTTTTGGAAGACGTGTTGCTTGTTTACAGAGAAATAAAGTAGCGAGACCTGCTGACAATTTAAGTCGGTTAATTTGAACTTTATGATTGGAAAGACAGATGCAATTCCAAGGTCATCTGTTATAAATATATAATGAATCCCCATTTCTTTAATATCCTTTTGCATTAATAAAAATTATAATACAAAGGACGGGAGGAAGAACGAGGCTACTTTTAAGATATCTTAAAAAATGAAAAGTGTGAGCAGATTAATTGCACGGACCTTTAATATGCTTTAAATGCGCGAATGAGGTTAGATAAAGCACAACTAAATATCCGGATGAGTGGAATAAATAACTAAATAAGATGAAAATAAACGCGAATAGAGAAAATCGCAAGAACACCACCTCGTGACGGTGCTAAATTTTTAAAAAGATATTTTATTGTTCAATGATATTTGTAAAACAACGGTTATCTTGAAATTCAATGTGTGCAGTGTATAATAAAAAATCATTTCTGGGCTCTTATCACACTTAGGGTTTGTTGGGTAATACCTAAATAGGAAGCGATATGCCCAAGCGGCACCCTCAATAAAATATTTGAATAGTTATCGGTCATAGACTTATAGCGTTGTTCTGCAGTTTGAAATTGCAACGCAAAAAGTTTGTCCGAAAATCGTTTTAAAGTCTCGATCGATACCATAAAAGCGAATTTTTTGAATGCGTCGATATTGTTAAATAAATCATCAAATTCCTTAAAGCGTATGCTCCTTAATGTAGTGTCTTCAAGAACCTCCCTGCCGTAAGGGTCTGTTTTGTTAAAATAGATACTCTCTAACGACATTGTAATGGCATTTTCATCAAAGAAGAAATGAGTGATATCTTTTCCGTCTTTGTTATAAAATGTCCGGAGCATTCCCTTCTCAACAAAATGAACTTTTTGCGACCGGTTATCCGGCTCCGTCAATATAGTCCCTTTAGGATAAAATTGCCGGTTGAAAGCGGCATCAATTGTACTACTTTCTTCCGCGGTAAGTTTTATTTTAGTATTAATATATTGGGTCAGTTCCATGTATTTTTAAATGGATATTATCTAATTGGTAATCAAATGCATTAGATAAATTTACTGAATTAAGCATTAAAAAAACAATTTTGAAACATGATTGCTACTACCAGGCAATAGGGCAAAAATCGTGTTCTATTCGACAGCTACGATGAATATTTTAACCACTCCCGCATAATTAAGGATTAATTTAACTTCACATTAAAATCCTCGGGTAAATAGCAAATAATTAAGGTTTAGGATGGGCTTTTTCCAAAAAATAACTTAATTGCCTGTCTTTATCTCAATAATTTGCAATTAATCAATATTCGAAAAATGGTAAATAATTCTGTGAGCAAGAATTAATATCCACTGGTTACAATGCTGCCAGTTTCCATGCCGGTTATTTTGAAGAGCTCCCTATTGAAGAAATCGAATCACAGTTTTCGGTCTTTGTATATTCTTTCAAAGTATCCCCTTTTTTAACTTCATAAAAAAAGCCCTCTGATTTAACAGAGAGCTTTTTTATTTAAAATTCTTGCGGAGAGCTAGGGATTCGAACCCCAGGAACCTTTCACAGTTCAACAGTTTTCAAGACTGCCGCAATCGACCACTCTGCCAGCTCTCCGGGCACAAAAGTACAAATCCGAAGCGAATTGACAAGCTGAGATAACGTTTTTTTTTCATTTTCTTAATATATGGCTTTAAGCTTTTGAATGTCAATGCCTTAATTTTTCAAAGAATCGGCTTTTTTCTGTCTAAAGCTGTTATATCGCGGTTTTATTACCCTTAAACTCCGTTTTGAGAGGTCAACGGATGCGTTTAGTTCGAATCCGATGAGCAAAATCAATGAATTTATATACATCCACAGCATTGCAACTATCACTGTGCCCAATGATCCGTACACTTTATTGTAAGATGAAAAGTTGTTGATGTAATATGAAAACCCCAATGAGGTTAAAACGGCCAAACCGGTTGCTAAAACTGATCCGGGATTTAAAAACTTCCACCGCTTCTTATGAGCAGGGGCATAACGGTAAAGACAAGCGATGGTTACAAAATAAATAATGATAATCATAACCCAGCGGAACAACATGATTGGATAGATCCAGAAATGGCTCTCTGTATCCACGTGTGATCGTATCCAGCTTATAATTGCCTGTCCGGCTATCATAATTGCTATAGCAGTTAAAAAGGCCATGCAGATGGCTATTGTAATGCCAAGGGCAACTACACGTCTTTTTACCCAACTGCGTTTATCCACAATCAGCGACGATTTATTAAATGCCTTCATCAAATTGATAACTCCATTTGTAGCAAAATAAATAGTCAGCAAAAAACCAAAAGAAAGCAATTTGCCATTTTGGTTCTTAATGATATCTATAATAGTGCCCCTAAAGGCCAGATATGCCTCTGTAGGCATTATTGATGCCAATATGCTGAGTAAGTTTCCCTGGAAATGATTTATGGGGATATAGGGTATTAACGTGCACAAAAATATAGTTGCCGGAAAAATGGCCATCATGAAACTATAAGCAAGGGAATATGCACGATTTATCAGTGAGCTTTTAGAAATCTCCGTAATAAAAAAATCAATAACCGTATATAATGGCAGTGGGCGGAAACCTGGAATTACGATAAACTTGGTCCACTCTACAATGTACTGATAAAACTTAAAGCGCAGTAAAAAACGGTGTAGCCATCTCATCTAACCAAATTTACTCAAAAAAAGGCAATAATCTATCTATAAAATCCTGTGGGGGCAAGCAAGGTCGATTGGTTTTCATGTTAATAAATACCAATAGCGTTTCGCCTGTATTGATAAGTTCACCTTTATTATTACTTAACTCATACCTGAAATGGATGCGGATTCCTGGCATTTTATCCATGATCACTTTTACGCTGATCTCCTCATCATATAAGGCTGGTTTTAAATACTTACACTTTAACTCCAATACCGGCATCATAATGCCCGATTGCTCCATACCGCTATAGGTTAAGCCCAGGCTACGCAACATTTCTACCCGGCCAACCTCATAAAATTCGGCATAATTACCGTAGTACATATAGCCCATCTGGTCGGTTTCGCCGTAACGTACCCTTATTTTGGTGGTATTCTCAAACATTACCTTTTAATGTTGCGCTGGTTAAGTGCTTCCTGAAATTTATGAGCATTCACCAAATGATCGGCCATATTGGTTGCAAAAGCATGATATCCGGAAAAATCGGCTTTGGCACACATATAAATATAATCGCTTTTTTGATAATCGAGAACGGCATTGACTGCATTGACAGAAGGCATCATAATTGGGCCAGGAGGCAATCCAGTATGCAGGTAAGTATTATATGGCGAATTATAAGAAAGGTATCTGTTAAGCACCCTCTTTATGGTAAAATCATTAAGGGCGAAGATCACGGTAGGGTCGGCTTCCAGTTTCATTCCTTTTTTAAGGCGATTAAGATATAAGCCGGCAACAGCTGGCATTTCATTATCATGTAAAGCTTCGGCATCAACAATTGAGGCTAAAACAGAAACTTCCTGTTGGGAAAGATTAAGTGCCGCGGCTTTCTGTTTACGCTCAGGTGTCCAGAATTTTTCATAGTTGGCATACATCCTTTTAAAGAATTTATCGGGCGATGTATTCCAGTATAGCTGGTAGGAGTTGGGTATAAACATGGTGTACACGTTATCGGTAGTAAAACCATATTTAGCTACATAACCCGCAGAATCAAGCAGGTTGATGATTGCCGTAGAATCTGCTTCTATTTTTTTAGATACAAAACCCGCAAACTGTTCCTTCATCCTTAGGCCATGAAATTCCAGCTGAATTGCTTCCTGTGCGCCTGATGCCAGCATGTTAATGAGTTTACGATTGCTCATTCCCTCGTGAAGGCGATATTTACCTGACTTAACGCGATGAATATAATTCATGTTTGTAGCAGCCCAGTTAAATGTTGCTGTATCTTTAACCATATCCTGCTCTTTTATGGTTTTTAAAACATCGGCATAAGTTGCGCCTGTACGTATGTACAAATACTGCTGCTTACCGGTAACATTGGGACCAAAGTATTTAAAATAATAATTTACACCTGTAAATGCCAGCAATACAATGATAACCAGTACCAGTGCTATAATGAACTTTTTTAATAATCCTGATTTTGACTTCTGTTCAGTCATGATAAATAGTTATGAATAGTAATTATTTTAATTTTTGAATGGCAATCAATCCGCCGCTTAAGTTTTTAACGTTTTGATACCCATTTTGCAGTAGAATTTTTTGCGCGGTTTCGCTTCGCAAACCAACTTTGCAGATAACGATCAACTCATCTGTTTTGTTGTAAGCCCAGTTATTTATGGTATTAACAAGAACAGAAAGCGGAATATTAGTGCCTCCTATATTAAAGGTGTGGTATTCAATAGTTTCGCGAACATCTATTAAATTTAAACCCTCCCCGTTATTTATACGGGCGAGCAGTTCCGTTGCATTAATTTGTTGGGGCTGCATCTGCTTTTGCACCTTGTGTAACCGTAATATTAATACGTGTACCTATACTGGTTTTACTTAACGAATCGGTTTTCATAGGATATTGTGCAGAAACTACAACATTGGTCGAATCTGTTATGGTTCCCTGGTAGGTAATTGTACCTATAGATAAACCTGCTCCTTTAATTGCGAAACGTGCCGCATCCAGATCAAGGTTTATTAATTCAGGGATCTCCACTTCGCTGGCGCCCTCTCCATCTCCCAAAACAAGATCAACCTTTGAGCCCTTAGGTAGTTTGAAACCCGCTTTAATAATTGCACCTCCATACCGAACTTCCAGAATCCGGTCGCGCGCAATATCTGAACGGTAGGTAGTATCACCAATTTTTAAACCATAGTTTGATAGGGTAGCAGTGGCTTCACGATAAGTACTTTGTTCCAGATCTGGCAGTGCAACAGGAGGCGCCTGTAGCGTAACCATAGTAAGGTATATTACGCGCCCTTCTTTAACGTTTGTTCCTGCATCGGGATCCTGTTCCACTATGGTGCCAGGGTCTGCATCCGCTACGTAAACAGAATCTATCTTATAGCCGAATCCTTGTTCTTTTAATAAGGCCATAGCTCTATCTATCTTTTCACCTTTCAACTTTGGTACCGGTATGCCCGATCCATGGTTGGTGTAATATCCTAAGCTGTAAAATGCTATTAAAACAATCACTATTACGGTAATAATAGCGCCTATAAGGTTATAACGGAATGATTTTGTTTTTAAGTAAGCCCCAAATTTGCTCATCAGTATATGTAAGGATAATTACAGTCAAATAAGTATCAAACATAAGGATTATTTTGGATTTGGGATGTTCAGATTCGGATTTAAGGATTTTGAAATTATGAATTTGTAATTTCAGTTTAGCATATTCAATTCTATTATTCTATTTTCGGAAATCGAAAAATAGAATCCCGGTGTGGCACAAATTGAAAATCAAAGATAAATCCGAATCTGAACATCCGAAATCCCAAATATGAAGAATATAGCCCTTTTAGCCGGCGGTTTTACCGGCGAGTACGAAGTATCTGTTAACAGCGCCAAAAATATAGCTGGTAATCTGGATGCTGAAAAATATAAAGTTTATACCATATACATAAACCGCGACAAGTGGTTTCATGAGCTTGCAAATGGAACTGTTGATGTTGATAAAAACGATTTCAGCCTTACCATAAACGATGAAAAAATTAAGTTCGATTTCGCTTTTATCACTGTCCATGGCCCCCCTGGAGAGGACGGCAAGATTCAAGGCTATTTAGATATGCTGGGCATACCGTATAATACCTGTGACGCAACAACGTCCGCCATTACCATGAATAAGGCATATACTAAAACCATTGTGAATGGCATACATGGCTTACATACAGCCCATTCTATGCGGTTGTTTGATAAGGATATGCATGACGTTGCTATTATTGCGGCTACGTTGAAATTTCCTTTATTTATTAAGCCCAATAATGGTGGCAGCAGTGTTGGTATGAGCAAGGTTTATAATGTAGCTGGTTTACCGGATGCATTGAAAAAAGCTTTTCACGAAGATCACCAGATCCTGGTAGAGGAATTTATTAAAGGCCGTGAGTTTAGTATTGGCATTGCCAGGCTGAATGGTAAAATAACCGTTCTGCCGGCTACCGAGATTCTCACAACTAAAGATTTTTTTGATTACGAGGCAAAATATACCTCCGGCGTTACCAAGGAAATAACTCCTGCCGATTTACCGGCTGAACAAAACGAGCTGATAGCCGAAATAGTGACCGAAGTATACATTCGCCTTAATTGCAGGGGTATGGTAAGGGTTGATTTTATTTTATTGGAAGGTACTAACGAGTTTTACTTTATCGAGATCAACACCACGCCGGGCCAATCTGCAAATAGCCTTATTCCACAGCAGGTAAGGGCTGCAGGAATGCACTTAGGTGAGTTTTACGGGGATTTAATTGAGGGAGCTTTATAATTGGGGAATTGGGCTGTCCAATTTTCAAATTGTTATTAAAAATTTAGAGACGCATCATGTGCGTCTTTTTTATTTTACGTGTAACAATGCCGGTTACTTTTTTATCCAATTATCAATGCTTCAGTTTATAAAATTCAAAAAGCGATACGGCGGTTTTCCCGCTCTGAAAATTGATGAACTTTCCATTAATCCGGGTATCTATTGGATAAAGGGTGTTAACGGATCGGGTAAAAGCACGTTACTAAAATCCATCGCTGGTATCTTATCTTTCGAGGGAGATATTTTGCTTGATAACAGTATCAGTATAAAAAAGCACCCGGTAGCGTACCGCAAGCTGGTAAATTTTGCTGAGGCCGAACCCGTGTTCCCGGAGTTTTTAACGGGCACCGAAATGATAGCACTGTTTGCCCAGGCCAAAGACGCACCGAAAGGGCAGGAGCAGCATTATATAGAAACCATGCAAATGCAGGCTTATGTTGGTCAACCTGTGGGTACCTACTCCAGTGGGATGCTCAAAAAACTGTCACTGGTGCTGGCTTTTATGGGTAATCCTAAATTGATTTTGCTGGATGAACCGCTTATTACCATTGATACAGCATCATTAAAGGTCCTGAACATCTGGATAGCCGAGCGTTATCATGAACAGGGCACCAGTTTTCTGCTTTCATCGCACCAACTATTGGAGCTTGATGCCCTGCCTATAGCACGTGAGCTGTTGGTTGAGGAACAAACCCTAAAATTCATTACTTAATGAAGCCGCCATTAACTACCGTGTTGTTAAAGGTATTTGCCAACGGCTTTTACCAGGTGCATGCGCCTGTATTGTTATTTGTTTTTTTTATTATGGTGGGATGCGTGCCTGGCAACACGCTCCTGAGTTACCATGAATCGTTAATGATTGCCATGTGCAGTAGCCCGGTTATGCTGATGCTGGTTTTTGGTGGATGGCTTATCTATATATTTAAAAGCTGGCATTATGTTTCTGTGCAGTTACTCAAGCCTGAAAAACACTTCCTGTTTTATAGCAGCAATGCTTTAAATCGAAATGAACAATTACAAAGCTGGTTTTATGCACAAGCTTATATTTTACTTCCAATAATCATATATGCACTGTTGACCGTAGGGGTGGGCGTTACACATCATTATTATATAATGCCTTTAGTTATATTACTGTTTATAACAGGAATGGTTTATTGCAGCGCTGTGTTATATACCAGGCAGTTAAATAACCTGATTGATGGAAGTAGCCAGTCGCTGCTATTAAAGCTAAGCAGAAGCTGGCGTAAGCCATATTTCAGTTTGTATATCTATCATGTATTTGATAGTCTTAAAATCCAGTATTTTGTAACCAAGGCTTTATCGTGGCTTATTATTACCGGTGTGTTTTATTTGTTTGCCGATGTGAAAAGTGATATGCGAGTAGCGGGTATAGCAATGCTCGCTGTAATAACGGCACACGTGGTACTGATATTTGAAGCGCGCTGTTTTGAAGAAATCCGCCTATGTTTTTCACGTAATCTGCCCTACAGTCGCTGGCAATTGTTCCTGAGTTTTGCGGGTGTTTATTTATTTTTTCTATTACCTGAATCTGTATGGTTGTTTAGCAGGTTTAGCCCCTTAATGGCGGTGGAGTTATTACTCGCCGGTTTAAGTACGGCGTTGCTATTTCACAGCATGTTATACTGGTTTGGTCTTAACATGGATAAATACCTCCAATGGATATTAGGATTATTTATTGTGCTGTTTTGGATTATCATGTTTCACCTGCTTTGGGTACTGATACCACTGAACCTTGGAGTAGGGTATTTGTTTTTCTATTTTAATTACTACAGCTATCAGGGAATGGTGAATAAAGATATTGAGTTGTAACGTTTATAAGGACGTGAACTGAATTAATGAATTGTCAGAATTTTAAAATTAGTGCAATGTAACAAGTTCAAGGAATTCCAGGGTTCAGATAAAAAGCCAACTAAACGGTATACTGCTCAATCACATCCTCCGGGATCTTAGTACCCCGACCGGTAGCCATATCTATCATCACGTAATCAAAATAACCATCGCAGGATATTTTTCCAGTGGCTTTGTTGGTTATGCTAAACTTTACGCGGCAACCTTTTTCATCTATACTTTCAATTCCGGTTTTTACAATGAAATAATCGCCCATGGTGAGGGCGCGCTTGTAATCAACATGGGCTATGCGTACCACCCAACCAAAACCACGTTCCATAAATTTTTCCATGGCCATGCCATAACAGCGTTCCATCTGGTCATAACGCGCAGCCAGCACATAATCAAAATATTTGCTGTTGTGCACATGCTGAAACATGTCTATATCGTCGGGACGTACGCGGAATTCGGTTTCGAAAGTAGAATACATAGGTAAGTTTAAATTCAAAAGTAAAAACTTCTGAACGCATTAAAACTACAACATCATGCGGAAATTCAAAAATGTATGCATTTATTATATCAAACTAATTTAAAACTGTCTTTATGTTTTACTTTAATCAAACAACATATAAAAAAGACACATAAATGTCTTATTTTAAATAGCGTATTGAATTTAATGCAATTTTAGTTCAATACCTACAGTATTTAGTGAATATCGATCATAATCAATTTAAAAGCTAAATCCCCCTCCTCATTATCTATCATAACAAATTTAATATTTTACAAACAGACGTCATTAGATTCAAGTTGGGTTTTATCTGTTGTTATTTAACCTAAAAGAAATAATGATTATGTATTTTGAAATAAAATAAACGAGAACAACTATTGATGAAATTAAATATAGAATTTATTAGTTTTTATTTCTACCAATTTTCATTATTTAAACTGGTTAACTTTTATTTAAAAAAATTTCATAATTAGATCATTTGATGGATGTTATGATTAAAAAAATCAAGAAAAAAGTAGTTTGCTTTTTTTGGCGGTAATTAACACCCCAAAAATTGCGGGCACTTGCTTTGCTATTCTGTTGTAAATGAAATCCTTATTATAAAATTTAATCTTTAACATTTTATAATATCAAAACCAGTATTAAATAACAAATCATGAGTAGAAAAAACAATTTCGCCGTAAACAGTACCCAAAAATGTAGTAGCTATTTTAAACAGCTCAACATGGTTTGGTTTTTAATGTTAGTGCTAATTGTATTTACAGCAGGATGTAAAAAGGAGAGTGCCGATGTGGCGCCAACTGCACCGCCTGAATCTTCATTATCCACAAATTTAGCAGTAGTTACAGGTACTGCAGGGCTTTTACCAATAAACCTCAGAACAGCAAACAATTTTACAATTTTAACAGAAACAGGTATCAGTACTACTGGCGTTACCTCAATTACCGGCGATATAGGATCAAGTCCTATTGCCTCTACCGCAATAACAGGATTTGGATTAATAATGGATACCAATAATCAATCCTCACATACTCCTATTGTAATCGGAAAAGTTTACGGACCCAATTATGCAGTTCCCACTCCATCTAAAATGACCACCGCAGTAAGCGACATGAAAACGGCATTTACCACTGCAAATGGAATTACCACTCCTTCACCTTTGGTTAATAAGTATGCAGGTGATATCAGTGGCAGAACTTTACCTGCGGGCTTATATAAATGGAGTACCGGAGTTTTAGTAACAAATGCCGGTGTTACTTTAAGTGGTGGGCCAAACGATGTATGGGTTTTTCAAATAGCACAAAATCTGGTTGTAAGAAATAGCGCAATCATTACTTTGGCAGGTGGCGCCCAGGCTAAGAATATTTTTTGGGTAGTTTCTGGACAAGCTACCCTTGGAACATACGCAAATTTTAAAGGAATTATCATTAGCAAAACACTAATTTCTTTAAACACAGGGGCTAAAGTTACAGGTAAACTATTTGCACAAACAGCGGTAACCCTGATTGCAAATACGGTTAAACCTTAATGAATAATTTGAATTTACAAATTGTTGCAGTATTCTAAATCGCAGACCTTTAATGTTTTACAAATAGTACATTGGTCAAGGATATAGCTATTATTAAAAACAGGCTGGTCATGAATATGATACAGCCTGTTTTTATTTTAGCCGCCAGGTATAAACTAGGCTTGCGGCTTTTTTACCTTGATAATTACAATCTTAAGAGAACGAACTAAAAATGTGGGCCTTATAAAAAAGGCTTAATGAGTTTAATCCATAAAGCCTTTTTCAAGTCGGGATGGCGGGATTCGAACCCACGACCTCCAGCACCCCATGCTGGCGCGATACCGGGCTACGCTACATCCCGAACTGTTTAAATTAAACAAATTACGATGCAAATATAATGGATAGAACAATAATTCAAAATCATTCACATGATACTTTCACCTGCAAATAGACAGTAACTATGAACAGTTTTCTACTCTAAATCGTGACGAGGATCATATCTTATTTCTTTTTTATTTTTTTTTAAATCAGTAGGTTAGATCAATAAAAGGCCATTAAATCTAAATTGTAAAACCATGAAAAAAACTATCTTAAATTTTATCATCAGTATCGTTTTACTGTTGGTAAGCACAGGTGTTTCTTTTGCCCAGACTGACAAGCCTTATACAGACGGTCCGCTTTGGCAAGTACAATTTGTACATACCAAACCAGGCATGAACAATCTTTATTTGAAAAACCTCAGTGAGGGATGGGTAAAACAAATGCGGGCAGCAAAGGAAGCCGGACTTATCCTGGATTACAAAGTTTTTTCTGCACTGCCTTCTTCAGAAAATGACTGGGACCTGATGTTGCTGTATGAGCTTAAAAATTATGCAATGCTTGATGGTTTTAGAGAAAAAATGGAGGCGCTGAGCAGAAAAGTTCTTAATGCCGACGATGACGGCTTACATGCTAAAGCTATGTTGAGAAATGATCTTAGGGTAACGCAGGGTGGTAAATTAACCCAGGAGTTGCTATTCAAATAACCTAAATACTGCGAGCCGCCCACGGATAGCGCACGATTTTCCCGAAAAGAAGTTTGATTTTTATAATGCACATTTTGAAAATGATGCTTCCTATATGAACGTAAGTGTTAATTTGTCAATGATGAACAAAGCCGCCTCAATTGATTTTGAAGCGGCTTTGTTGTAAACTGTTGCACAGGAATTAGGAAACTGCATCTTTAGCAATTACACTCCAATCATCATTACCGTGTCCCTTATCAATCCATTGATCCATGAGGTCGGCTATTGCTGGTATCAGACTTAGTCTTGCATTTTGCTCTGCGGCTGCGGCCAGCATTAGGCCAGCGTCTTTTCTCGCCATATTCAGTTCCCACGAGGGTTGAGTGAAATTTCCGGTTGTTATTCTTTTAAGTCTTGAAGGCATTGCCGCTGCGGGGTTCCAGGAGTCAAATAAGGCAGATACATCTCCGGCCGGGATGCCCAGCGCTTTGGCAAATGTCAGTGTATCAGCGATACCGGCGGTCATGGTCAGCAGGAACAGGTTTCCCGTTAGTTTCATACCTGCCGCTTTGCCTTCCGTTGTACCGAAATTGATCAGCTTACCGGTCATTTTGGATAGTTCTGGTTCTACTTTGCGGATAACTTCCTGATCTCCGGAAACAAGCATGTTACCTGTACTTTCCAATGCATTTTGTGGACCCATAAATACCGGAGCATGCAGATAAGTAAATCCTTTCGCTTTCCAGGCAGCTGTTCTGTCTACAGCACCCTTTGCAGAGGTGGTTGTATGATCTATAATAATAACGCCCGGTTCAAACCCCTCGCTGGCTAAGGATAATACTTCATCTACCGTGTTGTCATCCTTTAAAGTAAGATGAATAGTGGCTACGCCTTTTACGGCCTCGGCAACGTTGTCAAATGCTTTGGCTCCATCAGCTTCCAATGCCTTTGCTTTCTCCTTCGTCCGGTTCCAAACCTGAACCTGGTCACCTTTTTTGATCATTGCTTTTACAAAATTTGAACCTAAAAGGCCCATTCCAAGAAATGCTTTCATATGCTTGTTTTTAGATAGGATAAAGGTAGGGACTTAAATGCTAATTGGAAACGTTCTGCACCAATAGCAATACGGCAATCAATCTTACTCATCATGCAGTTTGTTATGCCTACCCGGTATATTTCTGATTACAATTCATTATATAAACTTTATAATATATAACTAAATTGCATCATAATAATTAGGTTATTTCAAGATATAACGCGTAGCCAGCTACATACTATGCCTGCTATGTGATCTACATCACATACATTTTGCCGCTCTTCAAATGTGATATAGGTCACGTAGCCACCTGGAATATCCTGCCGTACTTTGTGGTGTAATTAATAACACAAAGAAAATGGAAACTCAAAAATTTGAAATCGTAAATACCCAAAGCAATATTGACTGGGTAGGCAAAAAGGTAACCGGCGCACACAATGGTACCATTGCTGTTAAAGAAGGTGAATTGATTCTGAATGACGGTAAACTTGCTGGCGGTAAATTTATCATCGATACCACCTCCATCAAAATACTGGATGTAACCGACCCTGCAACCAACGCGCAATTCTTCGGTCACCTCGCTTCTGATGATTTCTTCTCTATTGAAAAGTACCCTGAAGCAGTTTTAGCAATCGCCTCAGTATCAGGAAATCATGTCGAAGGTGATCTGACCATCAAAGGCATTACGCATCCCGTTGGTTTTGATGTAGTGATCAATACAAACGGTGATAATTTAACCGCAAGTGGTAAACTGGTAATTGATCGTACAAAATATGAAATGAAATTCCGTTCAGGTAATTTCTTTAAAGATTTGGGCGATACGCTGATCTATAATGATTTTGAACTCAATGTAAGTGTAACCGCTAAAGCTGCCTGATAGGCCGCTTTAGCATAAAAATTAAAACCATGCCATACGTTAAAATTGAAGTAACCCGCGAAGGCGTTACAAGAGAACAAAAGCAAGCGCTGATTAAAGGTGTAACCAGCCTAATGACTGATGTATTGAATAAAGACCCTCATCTGACTCACGTGGTGATCCAGGAAATTGATCTGGACGACTGGGGTTACGCCGGAGAACAGGTATCTGTATTGAGAGACAAAGGCATTACTGCCGATAGAAAATAATATAATGAAAACACAAACAATAATTGTTACCGGTGCCTCATCAGGCATCGGTAAAGAAATAGCCCGTCACTTTTTAGAAAACGGCGACAATGTGGTGATCAATTCATCAACTGCTGAAAAGCTGGAAGAGGTTTACAAGGAACTTGGCGCAGGTGCAAATCTGGCCATGGTAGCCGGCGATGTAAGTGATAAAAGGACCGGTGAAAACCTGGTAGCTACTGCCATTGCAAAATTTGGCTCAGCGGATGTATTGGTGAACAACGCCGGTATTTTTGAAACCAAACCATTCCTTGAGGTAGATGAAGCTTACCTCGACCGGTTTTTGGATACAAACCTGAAGGGTACTTTCTTTACTACCCAGGCTGCTATTCCTCAAATGCTTAAGCAGCATAATGGCGTAGTGATTAATATTGGTGCTCCGTTGGTAAACCACGGCATTGCGGGGGTACCCATTACGGCACAAATGGCATCAAAGGCGGCAATACATGCGCTTACCATACAATTAGCAGCCGAATTTGGCAAAGATAACATCAGGGTGAATACGATTGCACCAGGCACCATCCGCACCCCAATGCACGGTGATAGTGTTGATCAAAGCGCAGGCTTACATTTGCTGAACCGCGTGGGCGAAGTAGAAGATATCGCGCAAATGGTTTATACCGTTGCCAAGAGCAACTTTGTTAGCGGAGCAATCATCAACGTTGATGGAGGTTTGGGAGCAGGGCACAATCTGAATTAATATGAAAACGCTTTTACTGACCGCTTTTTTGTCCTGTACATTAATGGTATTAAAAGCACAAAATTCAAACAAAATGGAAAATACACAGCAAGATTCATTAGCAATCACCCAGGCACTCGAGAATTATTACTTCAAAGCTATCTATGAAGGCAATATAACCACCCTGGGAAATATTTTAAACCCCGGTACCTTATTGTTCGGGGATGTGAAGGGACAGCCTTATGCTAAAACTCTCGATCAGTACCTTGATGGAGTAAAGAACCGTCAAAGCCCCAAAGATTCTGGTAAGCCTTTTAAAGGAACAATTATTTCTATTGATGTAGTAAACTCAATAGCAGTTGCCAAAGTACATGTGAAAATGTACGACTTTAATTATGATGAGTTCCTGTCGTTTCATAAAATCGATAACCAGTGGATGATTGTTAATAAAATGATCACTGATGTTGCCGAGTAGTATACTTTGACCTCGAAAAGCTTATAATCATGAAAAATGCAATCAACGTTATTTATCTCGGAGGCCCCACTATCATTCTGGAGATTGGTGGGTTAAGGCTGATGACAGATCCGACGCTTGACCCGGCGGGTGAATCGTTTATGATTAATGACAAACCTGCCTACTGGAAAACCGAAGGGCCGGCTCTCACTGATATCGGTAAAATAGATGTCGTGTTGTTAAGCCATGACCAGCATGGCGATAACCTGGATCATGCCGGCAGGGAATTTTTAAAGTCAGTTCCTAAAACGGTAACCACAAGGATAGGAGCGGAGAGATTGCAGGGGAACGCTGTAGGTTTATCACCATGGGAAAGCATTGTTTTAAATGATGAGGTCACAATTACATCAACACCTGCCCGCCATGGCCCGGCTGGAAGTGAGCATCTTACGGGTGATGTAACGGGCTTTATTATATCGACTAATGAAATGCAGATTTACATTACCGGTGACACTGTTTTTTATGAGGGGATAAAAGAAGTAGCTGAACGATTTAAACCTAAATATGTATTCATTTTTGCGGGTGCCGCTAAACCACGGGGACCATTTAATGTAACCATGGGAGCGAATGACGCAATCGATACGGCTTTTGCTTTTGCCCCGGCAACCATTATTCCGGTACATTTTGAAGGCTGGTCGCATTATACAGAAACCGGAGAAACGTTGCGGCAATCCTTCCAGGTTCTGGGCATTGCCGACCGCTTAAAGATTCTTAAAACAGGTGTAAAAACTGAACTGTAAAACATTATCCGATAAAAAATTTTAAGCTGTGAAATACCCGGACGGAATAGATCATGCCTTAAAATAACTCGAATAGAAACATTAAAATGTAACGTGATGAATACTTCAAAAGTATGGTATGTAACCGGGACTTCTCAGGGATTGGGATTGACCCTGGTAAAAAAACTGCTTGATAACGGCTATCGGGTTGCCGCAACCTCCCGTGATGCACATGCATTGAGCCAGGAGGTTGGATTGATAGACAAGGATCGTTTTCTTCCGCTGGCCGTCGATTTGAATAACGTGGATTGCATTGATGAATCCATACAGCAAACACTGGCAGCGTTCGGCCGGATTGATGTGGTGGTTAATAACGCTGGCTATGGAATGGCCGGAACATTAGAAGAAATAGCCGAAGAGGATGTCAGGAACATCTTTAATATTAATGTACTTGCTACAATAAATGTGGTAAAGAGTGTTTTGCCGGTAATGCGCAGTCAGCGGTCGGGTTATATTATAAATATCGGTTCGGTGGCTGGTTTTGTTGGTGCTCCCGGTTGGTCTGTTTATTCAGCTACCAAAGCTGCGGTGGCTGCCTTTTCTGAAGTCATCGCATTGGATGTTAAAGAATTTGGAATTAAAGTTACTATAGTAGAGCCATCTGGTTTCCGTACAGGATTTTTAACTAAAGACTCGCTTGCGTTCACCACTACCAAAATTGAAGGTTATGAAGCTGTCAGGAACACGCAGGACCGTTACTTGTCCATGAACGGGCAGCAAGCTGGTGACCCGGACCGGGCAGCGGAAATATTTATGGAATTGGCTGGAAGTTCTGAACCGCCAATGCACCTGTTTCTTGGGAATGACGCCTATAACAGGGCTTCGGAAAAACTGGCAGCTATGTCTGCAGAATTGGAACAGTGGAAATTAACAACAAAAGGGGCCGATTTTAAATAAGGACTGACACTGATTTTAAAAAGGAACGTTATACACTAAACTCATTCAGCAGAAAATCGACCAACTTATAGAAAAAGAGCGTCAAATAAGTCGATAATCTAAAAATAAGAGGCTAAATGGCTTAGGGATTTTCACACCGCTTTTAGCCTGAATTTTGCAGTTGAAAATAAAAATCAATATTGTTATTTATTTTTAAATATTGCTTTTTTTTCTGAAACAATTAAGTAACTTTATTATAACCAATTTGTTACCAAATTATTTCCCCAACCTGTAACCAGAAAGGAGCTCATAATGGGATGTGTTAGAAATATCTTATGTACCAAAAGTCAATCTCCAATTTTTGTAAGTCCGGATATTACTGTTTTTGAAGCGCTGGAGTTGATGTATGAAAAAAACATTGGCGCTATTTTAGTAATGGACCAAGAGCACTTCCGTGGTATTTTCACCGAAAGGGATTACGCCCGTAAGGTGATCCTGAAAGGGAGAGCTTCCAAAGAAATCCTGGTTGGTGAAATCATGACGGAAGATCCGGTAACCGTTTCCTCTTCTAACACCATAGAAGAATGCATGAGGTTAATGACCGATAAATTTATACGGCATTTGCCCGTAATAGACGATGGCAAACTAAAGGGAATTATTTCTATTGGCGACGTAGTAAAATACATCATCGAAGAACAAAAATTCATTATCGAAAATATGGAGCATTACATTAAAGGCTGCTAAAATTTGGGAAATACCCATTCAAGTACAAAAGCAGTTTATAGACATTCTTTTATAATATAGTATTTATGAATGTATCAAGCCCACCCAGTGTACCATTTTGGCCATTTATAGTTTACGGTGCTTTTGTTTTGTTGTTAATGATCCTTATTATTTCCCTTTCCTATTTTTTGGGACAACGTCATACTGATCGGGCCACCGGTCAGCCTTATGAATCGGGCATCATAGAAACCGGGTCGGCAAGACTGCGGTTTTCGGCGCAATTCTACCTTGTGGCCATGATATTTGTCATTTTTGATATCGAAGTAGTATTTATTGTTTTATGGGCCCTGGCATTTAATGAATTAGGATGGCCGGGCTATATAAGCATTTGTATTTTTATTGGGCTGTTGTTTGCTGTACTTATTTATGAATGGAGCATTGGAGCATTGGATTTTGGACCTGATGGGAAGAAAATTCTAAAAGCTTATCAAAAACTAAACCTAAAGAAACCCACAATATGAAATGGTGGCTTAGTAACCCGGCTGAACCGGCAAATACGCTAAAAGGAACAGGTTCTTTTGAAGAGTCTGTTGGGCAAAGCGTTATGCTTACAACAGTTCAGGATTTACTCGCCTGGGGTCGAAAAAATTCCATGTGGCCCTTTCATTTTGGCCTTTCGTGCTGTTTTGTGGAAATGGCAACCAGTTTAACCAGCAAATATGATGTTGCACGTTTTGGAGCGGAGGTAATACGGGGAACTCCCCGTGAAGCTGATGTAATGGTTATAGCTGGAACCGTTTTTGTAAAAATGGCCCCAATCATTAAACGTTTGCACGAGCAAATGATGGAACCTAAATGGGTGATCTCCATGGGCTCCTGCGCCAACTCCGGTGGCATGTATGATATTTACAGTGTTGTGCAGGGCGTAGATAAGTTTTTGCCGGTAGATGTATATGTTCCCGGATGCCCACCCCGGCCTGATGCTTTTATGCAGGGGTTGATGCTCCTGGCTGCTTCGGTAGGGAAAGAACAAAGACCTTTAAGTTGGGCCATTGGTCCCCAGGGGGTTATAAAACCCGAACAAGTGTCAATGAAGGAAGAAAAAAGGGCAGAACGTAAAAAGATGATCGATTTCCGTTCGCCTGATGGGATTTAAATTGGATTTAAGAAATGCATTAGCATGCATTAGTATTTAATATAAACCTAAATAAAGTATAAAGAGCATGGATAACTATTCAGGCTTGACAGATGAATTGACCTCTGAATTCGGAGGGTCTGTTTTTACTCAGCAGCTTACAGTTGATGAGATTACTACTTTATGGGTTGCAAAGGAAAACATAACAAGGGTACTTAACTATCTTAAGCACACCATCCACCATCCTTTTGAATTACTGTATGACCTCTGTGCTATTGATGAGCGAAGCCATGCTAAAAAGAATGGATCGACGCTATCTGATTTTACTATTGTTTATCACCTGCTTTCATTTGAACGGAATGTTTTTATCCGCCTTAAAGTAGCCTTACAAGGTGATCATCCATCTATACCATCTATCAGTTTTTTGTGGAAAAATGCCAACTGGTATGAGCGGGAAGTTTATGATATGTTCGGCATAAATTTCGAAGGCCATCCTCATTTAACCCGCATACTGATGCCGTTGACCTGGGAAGGCCACCCGTTGAGAAAGGAACATCCTGCAAGAGCCACCGAAATGGGGCCATTTAAACTTTGGGACGAAAAACAAGACCGGGAGCAAAACGCCCTGCAATTCCGTCCCGAAGACTGGGGCTTAAAAAGAGCAAGTGAAGATGCCGATTTTATGTTCCTTAATCTTGGTCCTCAGCACCCCGGTACACATGGCGTTTTACGCATTATTCTCCAGCTGGACGGTGAAGATATCGTTGATGCTGTTCCGGATATTGGCTTTCATCATCGCGGAGCAGAAAAAATGGGCGAGCGCCAGTCATGGCATACCTATATACCATACACCGATAGGGTGGATTACCTGGGTGGAGTAATGAACAATCTGGCCTATTTACTGGCTGTTGAAAAGCTGGCCGGTATCATCGTTCCCGAAAGGGTAAAGGTAATGCGCATTATGTTATGTGAGTTTTTCCGCATAGCAAGTCACCTGGTATGGTACGGTACATTTGCGCAGGATTTGGGGCAGCTTTCGCCCGTATTTTACATGTTTACAGATAGGGAGAAGATATTTGATATTGTGGAAGCTATTTGCGGAGCCAGGATGCATCCAAACTGGTTCAGAATTGGAGGAGTTTCCCAGGATTTACCTAAGGGCTGGGATAAATTGGTGAGCGATTTTGTAGCTTATTTTCCAAAACAACTGAAAGAATATCACCAGATGGTGATGCGTAACAGCATTTTCAAAGGCCGAACAGTGGGTATAGGCATTTACACCGTAGAAGAAGCAATAGAGTGGGGGGTAACCGGTCCTGGTTTACGAGCTTGCGGGTTAGAATGGGATTTCAGAAAAAAACAACCCTATTCTGGCTATGAAAATTTTGAATTTGATATCCCAACGGCTCAAAACGGCGATTGTTATGATAGAGCAAAGGTACGTGTTGAAGAGATGTGGCAAAGCCTGCGCATTATTGATCAATGCCTAAAAAATATGCCCGAGGGAAATTATAAGGCCGATCACCCTTTAACTACACCTCCTCTTAAAAAAAATACGATGCAGGATATTGAAACCCTCATTACCCATTTCCTGAATGTAAGTTGGGGGCCGGTAATTCCCGCCGGGGAAGCTATGAGCTGTATTGAGGCTACCAAAGGGGCCAATAGTTATTACCTGACTAGTGATGGCAATACTTCACCCTACAGAGTGAGAATCCGAACGCCCTCATTCCCGCACATGCAGATGCTGCCATATATCAGCAAGGGATACACGGTTGCAGATTTATTATCCATTTTGGGCGCCATGGATTATGTGCTGGCCGATATAGACAGGTGAAACATTCGAAAAATAGAAGTTAAGGATAAAAAGAGAATACGATACAAATTCCCGGTTGGCTAAATCAAAACAATTATGCTATCAACGGAAGAAATATTGAAAATAGACCATGAGATTGCGCTTGTCCCGGTCAGGAAAGCGGCCTGCATAGAAGCGTTAAAAATTGTGCAGAATCATCGTGGATGGATCTCAGATGAAAGTCTTCGGGCTATTGCAATCCACATGGATATGTCTGCCGAGGAACTGGAGAGTGTGGCAACATTTTATAATCTCATTTTCCGTAAGCCTGTAGGTCGAAATATTATTTTACTATGTGATAGTATTACTTGTTATGTAATGGGTTATGAAAAAATATATGAGCATTTGCAAGCCCGGTTGCACATTAAATTCGGAGAAACTACGCCCGATGCCAGGTTCACCCTTTTGCCTAACCCCTGCCTGGGCACCTGTGATCATGCCCCAGCATTAATGATTAATGATGATTTGTACAGGGATTTAACCAACGATAAATTGGATGATATATTAAAAGAGTATAAATAATACATGGAAACGCCGCTGACGCAACATATTGACATGAATCGCCCTTCGTTTAATCTTAAAGATTATGTGCGTGTGGGCGGGTATCAGGCTGTGCACAGGGCTGTTAAGATGTCTCCACGGGATATTACAAAAATGGTGCAGGACTCAGACCTTAAAGGCCGGGGTGGCGCTGGTTTCAATACGGGAATTAAATGGAGTTTTGTGCCGATGGATGATAATGCGCAAACCAAATACCTGGTTGCCAATGCCGACGAGATGGAACCCGGAACTTTTAAAGACCGCCTGTTGCTTGAAGGAAATCCACATCAATTAATTGAAGGTATGATTGTATCGGCTTATGCTATACAAGCCAATATATCCTATGTTTTTTTGCGCTGGGCCTATAAAAAAGCTGCCCGGCTCATCAGGCATGCTATCGATGAAGCTTATGCGGCCGGTTACCTCGGGAAAAATATTTTAGGCTCCGGCTTTAACCTCGAAATGCACTTGCATACAGGCATTGGCAGATACATGTGTGGGGAAGAGACCGCTTTGTTAAATGCGCTTGAAGGGAAAAGGGCCACTCCCCGCACCAAGCCTCCTTTTCCGCAGGTAAGTGGTTTATTTGGTAAACCCACCATTGTTAATAATGTGGAAACACTTTGTAATATTCCGCACATCGTTAATAATGGGTCTGATTGGTTTAGAGGCCTGAGTCCAGGTGCTGATGCGGGAACTAAATTATACGGCGTTAGTGGCAAAGTAAATAACCCCGGATTATGGGAGTTGCCAATGGGTACTACCATGCGGCAGCTGATTGAAGAGCACGCCGGCGGAATGAAAAATGGCTTCAAATTCAAGGGAGCCCTCCCGGGGGGCGCTTCTACCGATTTCCTGGTAACAGAGCACCTTGATATTAAAATGGATTACAAATCTGTAGCTGCGGCCGGCAGCCGTTTGGGCACAGGCACAATGATCATACTTGATGACCAAACTTGTCCAGTTGGTTTTGTACACAACCTGGAGCACTTTTTTGCGCAGGAATCATGCGGCTGGTGCACACCCTGCAGGGAGGGTTTGCCTTGGACAGAAAAGATTTTGCTTTCGATTGAAAATGGAGAAGGAAGACCCGAAGATTTGGAATTGTTGAAAATGCACACTAAACATTTAGGACCCGGTAACACATTTTGTGCCCTGGCGCCCGGAGCAATGGAACCGCTGCAAAGCGGCCTGAAATATTTTAAAGAAGATTTTGAAAAGCATATAAACGAAAAAAGATGTCCGTGGAGGTAAAATACAATGGCAGCAATTTATATTGATGGTAAAGCTTACGAAGTAAAGCCCGGCAAAAATTTGCTCGAAACCTGTCTTACGCTGGGTTTTAATTTGCCTTATTTTTGCTGGCATCCCGCCATGGGTTCCGTAGGCGCCTGCCGCCAATGCGCCATTAAACTCTTTAAAGACGAGCAGGATACCAATGGCCGTTTAGTGATGTCATGCATGGAAGTGGTGAAAGATAACATGTATCTATCTGTTAACGATCCTACTGCCAAAGCTTTTCGCTCGCAGGTTATAGAATGGCTCATGACTAATCATCCGCATGATTGCGCGGTTTGTGATGAGGGCGGTTCCTGCCATTTACAAGACATGACCGTGATGACAGGCCATACTTACCGTCGGTTTCAATACAAAAAACGTACTCATACCAATCAGTATCTGGGGCCCTTTATTAATCATGAAATGAACCGCTGCATACAGTGTTACCGTTGCGTTCGGTTTTATAAAGATTATGCCGGCGGGAAAGACCTCGATGTATTTGCAGCTCATGATCATGTTTATTTTGGCAGGGCGCAGGATGGCATACTGGAAAACGAGTTTAGCGGCAACCTTGCAGAAGTTTGCCCTACCGGAGTTTTTACCGATAAAACCCTTAAAGAACATTATACCCGAAAATGGGATATGACCATGGCGCCCTCTATTTGCCAGCATTGCAGCCTGGGCTGTAATATTATAGCTGGGGAGCGCTATGGGGAACTCAGGCAGATCACCAGTAGGTTTAATGGCGAGGTAAACGGTTATTTCATTTGTGATAGGGGCCGATTTGGTTATGAATTTGTAAACAGTATTAACCGCATCCAGCAGCCTTTAATACGAGGCAAAGTTCCAGATGCTGTAGGTAAACAAGATTTATATAACCACCTCAAATCTGTTTTATTAAACAATAAGGTGATTGGTATTGCTTCTCCGCGGGCATCATTGGAATCGAACTTTGCCTTGATGCAACTGGTAGGAAAAGATAGTTTTTACCAGGGCATTTCAGAAACCGAAGCTCAGCTAATGCACACTATACTTCATACTGTAAATTCAGGACACATCCATACGCCCACTTTAAAAGAAACTGAAGCGGCTGATGCTGTTTTAATACTGGGAGAAGACATAACCAATGCTGCACCACTATTGGCGCTGGCGGTACGGCAGGCAATAAGTAAAAAGCCTTTTGAAAATGCACAACGAATAAATATACCCTCCTGGCATGATGCCGCGTTACGTGAATTTGCCCAACAGGAAAAAGGGGAACTCTTTGTAGCTTATCCCACTCAAACCAAGCTGGACGAAATTGCCTCAGATAGCCTGCATATATCGCCCGATGATATTGCACGGTTAGGCTTTACCATTGCAAATTCCCTGAACAATGAAGCCCCTGCGCCCGGGGGAATAGGTGATGATACATTAAAACTTGCCCATCGCATTGCAGATATCCTGAAAAAAGCTGAAAGACCACTGATCATCTGCGGAACAAGCCTGGGTAATGAAGCTATTCTTAAAGCGGCTTCAAACATTGCATTTGCGTTGGGTACTAAAGATAAAAAAGCCAGCCTGTGCTTTGTGGTTCCTGAATGCAACTCGATGGGATTGGCGATGATGCAGGCGCCATCGTTAAAACAGGCCGCAGAAGTTTTGGAAAAGGGGGAAGCTGATACCGTAATTATTGTGGAAAATGACCTGTATCGCAGAGGAGCTAAAAAGGATATGGATAGCTTTTTTGACCATTGCAAACAGGTTATAGTGCTTGATCATTTGCATAATGGTACTACTAACCGGGCCAATGTATTGATACCTGTTGGCACGTTTGCCGAAGCCGATGGGACGATAGTTAATAACGAAGGCAGGGCCCAGTGTTTCTTCCAGGTATTTATGCCGAAAAATGAAAACCTGAGGGAAAGCTGGCGATGGCTTGATGAATTAAGACAATTTAAAAATGGAGTAAGTCCGGAAGATCTGGTCGCTCCCGGTGATTTGATGGCCGAAATGGTGGGGTTAATGCCTCAATTTAAAGGAGCAGAAACAGTAGCGCCACCCGCGGACTTTCGTATTGCCGGGCAGAAAATTCCCCGCGAACCACATCGTTATAGCGGCCGCACGGCTATGCTGGCCAACATTATTGTAAGTGAACCCAAACCACCCGAAGATCCCGATTCGGCTTTATCATTTACGATGGAGGGTTTTAAAGGAATGCCGCCGGCTCCTTTAGTCCCGTTTTACTGGGCCCCGGGCTGGAACTCGGTACAATCCATCAACAAATACCAAACGGAAGTTGGAGGGCCTTTGCAGGGTGGCGATCCGGGTAAAAGGTTGTTCCCAGAAACCGCCGTTGCCCAAAATGGATTTCTGAATACTATACCGCCGGCTTTTACACCACGTACCGGGGAATGGCAACTTGTGCCACTGTTGCACATATTTGGTTCCGAAGAACTCAGTATCTATACACCCGGTATTGCGGAGCGATCTCCCCAGCCTTATATCGTCATTAACAAACACGACGCGGCAAAATTGAATATCAGCGAAAATGATATGATGCAGGTGCAGATCACAGATCAGCTTTATAAGTTACCTGCAAAGATAAATGAAGAACTACCAGAAGGCCTGGCAGGTATACCATTCAATATTTCCGGACTGAGCGGAATTGCCTGGCCGGCGACAGGAATTTTAACAAAAGCAGCGATATGAGCACAATACTTCAATATATCCTGATGATTGTAATTGTATTATTTACATTAACTACAATTGCTGCGTGGCTGATTTGGCTGGAACGGAGAATGCTGGCACTTTGGCAGGATAGATATGGCCCAAATCGTGCTGGTCCGTTTGGTTTGCTCATTGTAGTTGCCGATACCATTAAACTGTTTTTTAAAGAAGACTGGATTCCTCCATTTGCTGATAAAACAATTTTTGTGATTGCTCCAACTATTATAGGAGCTACGGTACTCATGAGTTTCGTAATCATCCCTTATGCACCGGGCCTTCTCATTGCCGACCTCAATATTGGCCTGCTGTTTTTCCTGGCAATGTCATCCCTCGGTGTTTACAGCATAGTGTTGGGCGGTTGGGCCTCAAACAACAAATATTCGCTGCTCGGGGCATTACGTGGGGCCTCGCAAATGATCAGTTATGAAGTATTTATGGGACTCTCGCTAATGGGGGTAGTGATGCTGTCAGGCTCATTCAGGCTTACAGATATTGTACTTGCTCAAAAAGGTTGCTGGTATATTATTACTCAGCCGGTAGCTTTCGTTATTTTCATGATAGCAGGCATTGCCGAAACACACCGGCTGCCGTTTGATATCCCGGAAGCAGAAAGCGAGCTTGTGGCTGGTTTTCATTCGGAATACTCGGGGATGAAATTCGGGATGTTTTTTATTGGCGAATACCTGGGTATCACCCTCATTTCGGCTATGGTAGTTACCCTGTTTTTTGGTGGTTGGTTAGGGCCAGCATTCTTGCCTCCTTTAGTTTGGTTTACACTTAAAACTTTTGTTTTTATCGTGTTTTTCATCTTACTGAGGGCCTCGCTCCCCAGGCCCAGGTATGACCAGCTGATGGAATACGGGTGGAAAATATTATTACCCCTGGCTTTACTAAACTTATTAATAACGGGAGGGATTGTATTAATGATGAAAAAGTAATGATGTCATAACGTGTATAGCGATTAACTAAGGGCGGGACGCGACGATTTAAAATTCACCCTTTTATCAGTGATAATGTAAAAAGAGAAACGATGATCAGCATATTAAGAACCATAGGACTTACTTTTCTGCATACGTTCAGAAAAAGGGAAACCATACAGTATCCTGAAGAAAAGGTGGTGTTGCATCCACGCTGGCGGGGACGAATTGTATTGACCCGTGACCCCGATATGGGCGAGCGTTGTGTGGGTTGTTATTTATGTGCCGCTGCCTGCCCGGTGGATTGCATCTCTTTGCAGGCTACCGAAGATGAGAATGGCAGAAGGTATCCCGAGTTTTTTCGTATCAATTTCTCCAGATGTATTTTTTGCGGCTATTGTGAAGAAGCTTGCCCTACATACGCTATTCAGTTAATTCCCGACTTTGAGATGGCTGAATATAACCGGCAGGACCTGGTTTATGAGAAAGAAGATTTATTGATAGATAGCCAGGGGAAATATCCCGGCTATAATTATTATAAAGTTGCCGGCTTGGCTGCAGGTATAAAAGGAAAAGGTGAAGGTGACAACGAGGAACCACCAGTTGATATACACAGTTTATTGCCTTAAAAATGGATATCGTTTTTTACATAACCGCTTTTGTAACCGTGATTTCCACAGTCATGGTCATCTCCAGGCATAACCCGGTGCACGCGCTGCTGTACCTCATTATTTCCTTGTTATCCATTTCTGTAATCTTTTTTTTATTGGGTGCGCCATTTGCAGCCTTGCTTGAAATTATCATTTATGCCGGTGCAATCATGGTGCTTTTTATTTTTGTGATCATGCTTTTAAACCTCGGCCAGGAAACGGCGAAACAGGAGAAAGAATGGCTTAAACCAAAGGTTTGGATTGGTCCGGCAATTTTGTCGGCTATTCTTTTTGTGGAATTGGTTTACCTGATCATTACAGCTCATGCGGGGTCATACAATCTGCAAATTATTGATCCCAAGGTCGTTGCTGTTTCATTGTTCGGGCCATATCTTATCTGCGTAGAACTGGCGGCCATGTTGTTAATGGCGGGTGTAGTAGGCGCGGCACATATAGGGCAGCATAAAAAAATGATTTTGCACAGGTTTTTAAAAGGAGAGGAGCAATCATGAAATCATCTATATCTATAGAGATAGTTATGTTACTGGCAGGCTTGCTTTTCGTGCTGGGCATTGCTGGTGTCATCATCAGAAAGAACATCATTTTTATGTTGCTATCTGTAGAAGTAATGCTAAATGCTTCAGGCCTCGCCTTTGTGGCAGCGGGCTCACGCTGGGCACAACCGGATGGACAGGTGATGTTCATCTTTATCCTGGCTATGGCAGCAGCAGAGGTTTCCATTGGACTGGCGCTGATACTCCAAATTTATCATCAGCATAAATCATTAGATATTGACAAGTTGAAAGAAATGAAAGGATAGTTTAAAATTGGAATAGGGGTTTTAAAGCAAAAAACACGTATAAATAAAAGCAATATGAATAACCTGTTATGGCTTGTACCAGTTTTGCCTTTTGCCGGTTTTTTGATACTGGCATTGGCAGGTAAACGTATACCCCGTGTTTGGGTTGCAATAATTGGTGCAGGAAGCGTAAGCCTTTCAGCTCTCATCGTGCTTGTAATTGGTGTCAGTTTTCTGTCTCATCCGCCTGCTTCAGGTAACTATTCCCAAACTCTATGGACATGGATGCAGGTAGCTGGCTTTAGCCCTAAAATAACGCTTTTCCTGGATGCGCTATCACTTGTTTTTGTTTTTGTAATCACGTTTATCGGTGCTCTGATACATATTTATTCGGCGGGTTTTATGGCGGATGATAAAGATTATTCACGCTTTTTTGCCTGCATGAACTTGTTTGTGTTCTCTATGCTCCTGTTAGTACTGGCTGATAATTTATTGCTGTTGTATTTGGGTTGGGAAGGCGTGGGTTTGTGCAGCTACTTATTGATTGGTTTTTGGTATGAAAGCGCGGTCAACGGATATGCAGCCCGTAAAGCCTTTATCATCACCCGGATTGGCGACACGGCCATGGCTATCGGGCTTTTTGTAATTTTTTACCAGTTTGGCACGCTGGCTATTCCCGATGTTTTGGCTAAGGCCCCGGTTTTATGGCAACAGGGGGCGTCAATAGCTACCATTACAGCGCTATTGCTACTTGCCGGAGGGGTGGGGAAGTCTGCTCAGTTACCGTTACAAACCTGGCTGCCCGATGCTATGGCGGGGCCATCGCCCGTAAGTGCGCTAATCCATGCTGCTACTATGGTAACAGCGGGTGTTTATCTCATCGCCCGGATGCATGTTATTTTTCAGTTGTCGCCAATTGTACAAATGACAGTTGCTGTGATTGGAGCGGCAACCTTATTCATAGCTGGTTTCAGCGCCCTCACACAATATGATATAAAACGGGTATTGGCTTATTCTACCATCAGTCAAATCGGGTATATGTTTTTGGCGTTGGGCGTAGGCGCCTGGTCGGCGGCTATTTTTCATTTCATGATCCATGCGTTTTTTAAGGCGCTTTTATTCCTGGCAGCAGGCGCTGTGATAGAAGCCTTGCATCACGAGCATAATATGTTTAAAATGGGCGGACTTAAAAATAAGCTGCCAGTCATATTCTGGACTTTTCTGATTAGTTCGGCCTCATTAGCCGCGCTTCCATTGATAAGTGCGGGATTTTATAGCAAAGATCAAATACTATGGTACGCCTGGGCCAGCGAAGGAGGGAATCCCACGCTATGGTTTATTGCCTTGCTGGGGGCTTTCATTACAGCGGTATACACAACCCGGATGGTGATTCTTGTTTTTTGGGGCGAAGCTAAAACAGAGATTGGTCATCATCCCGGTAAGTTAATGACCGTTCCTTTAATTGTCCTGGCATTTTTTTCCCTTTTCGCAGGCTTTATAGAACTGCCTCATAATTTTGGTCATTTCAGACTTTTTTCGGGCATGCTTGAGCCGGTATTACCCGAAACGGTTTTAAAGGCCGGTATGAATACTGAACTGGAATTTCAGATCCTGGCCCTCCTGGCAACTTTTAGTGGGATTTATCTGGCTTATTTGTTTTATTACAAACAACCACAGCGTATTGAAAAATTAAAGCAATCGGGATTTGCCATGAACCTCTATTTTTTCTGGTTTTCGGGCTGGGGTTTTGATAAATTATACGATGTGCTAATTGTGAGGCCTGTTGTTTTTATAGCCAATATCAACAAAAATGATGTGGTTGATAAGCTTTATCAGGGTATAACGTTCGTCACTATCCGCCTTTATCGATCCTTATCATTTACCCAGTCGGGATCATTAAGGTGGTATATTATGGGATTGGTAATAGGCGCAATAATCATATTAAGTATACAAATAATGTTATGATACTTATTTATGTCATCGGTTTATTAATGGGAGGCGGTTTGCTGGCACTCCTGTTGGGGCAATGGAATAAAAACCTACCCCGCTGGATTGCGCTTTGTACGCTATCAGTTGGTTTTATTGCTTTAGTATCTTTTTGGATCGACCAATACCGCACCGTTAATGTCCAGCTTTCCAATACATGGTTGATAGATTACCGGCATACCTGGATACCGTCATTTGGGATAAGCTTTCACCTGGCTATTGATGGATTAAGCTTGTTGTTATTGGTACTGACGTTTTTCCTTGGAATTTTAGCGGTACTATGTTCCTGGAACGATATAAAAGAACGCCTTGGTTTTTATTATTTCAACTTGCTTTGGATACTGGCCGGAATTTCAGGAGTGTTCATGGCAATGGATTTGTTCCTGTTTTACTTTTTTTGGGAGGTAATGCTTATCCCGATGTATTTCCTGATTGGGATATGGGGAAGCGAAAACCGGGAATATGCTGCGTACAAGTTTTTTATTTTTACCCAAGCCAGTGGCCTGCTGATGCTGTTGGCCATTATTGGCTTATATTTTATCCATGGTAGTAATACCGGTGTTTATACCTTCAACTACTTTGAATTACTGGGAACCATCATTTCACCGGGTATTGCTTTTTGGCTGATGTTGGGTTTTATGATTGCCTTTGTGGTGAAATTACCCATAGTTCCCTTTCATACCTGGTTACCCGATGCGCATGGCGAAGCGCCTACTGCGGGAAGTTTGATACTGGCAGGTTTACTATTAAAAACGGGGGCTTATGGTATATTAAGGTTTGTACTCCCTTTATTCCCTGAAGTTGCGAAGGAGTTAGCGCCATGGGCTATGCTCTTTGGTGTAATGGGGATTATTTACGGGGCCATCCTGGCTTACTCACAAACAGATTTGAAACGGCTTGTAGCTTACACAAGTGTGAGCCACATGGGCTTTGTGATACTGGGTATTTTTGCTTTTAATGAGCTGGCGCTCCAGGGCGTAGTAATGCAATTGGTTACACATGCAATAAGTACGGGGGCCTTGTTCATTATGGCAGGGATGCTGAAAGAACGCCTTCATACCCGCGATATTAACCAAATGGGAGGGTTATGGACTCAGATGCCTCAAATGGGGGCCATAGGAATGCTGTTTGCCATGGCTTCCCTGGGCTTACCCGGATTGGGGAATTTTATTGCTGAATTCCTGATATTATTGGGCGCTTTTAAAGCCAATGTATTGGTTACTGTCATCGCTACCATTGGCCTTGTTTTTTCTGCCATTTATTCCTTGCGTATTGTACAGAAAGTTTTTTTAGGGCCATCAGAAAGACCGGATCAGGTTCGCGATTTTTCATTTAGAGAAATAGTGGTTATGGCAGCGCTCACACTATCAATAATTTGGCTGGGCTTGTATCCACAGCCTGTCATCAATACAGTTAAACCGGTGATTAACAAGTTGGAGCATATTTTCCTAACGGAGAATAAAAGTGTGCAAAAAGAAAACCATCAGGAAATACCATCGAACACAAATAAATATCTGGTCAAAAAATAAGAAGAACACTATGTCAGGTAACGATTTCTTTGCTCTTACGCCATTATTATTACTTGCCGGTTCTTCCGTGTTGATCATGCTGCTGATTGCAGTAAAATTGAGTCACCGCGTAATTCAGCTAAGTAGTCTGCTTTTGTTTGCTGTCACCTTTTCTTCACTTTTTTATATTCAACAATTGCTTCCTTACCGCATCGAACCGCTGTTGGTTATAGATGGATTTTCGGTGTTTATTATGGGCCTCATCATTTTTTCAAGTTTGGTGGTCAATATCCTTTCTTATATCTATTTTGAAGAAAAGGAGGAAAGCCCTAAAGAGTATTACGTGCTGCTTTTTCTGTGTACTCTTGGAGCCTGTGTGCTGGCAGTTAGTAAGCATTTTATTTCTTTGTTCCTCGGGCTCGAAATCCTGACTGTTGGTTTATACGCCCTGATTGCCTATTTGCGGGTTAGGCATCATAATATAGAGGCGGGAATTAAATACCTTGTTCTGGCGGCATTTTCTTCTGCCTTTCTTCTTTTCGGGATGGCCCTAATTTATATGGAAACCGGAAGCATGGACTTTTCAATAATTGCCCGTTGGCTAACCTCAGTTCAATCACTATCCCCACTATTTCTTACAGGCTTGGGAATGATGTTAGTGGGAATAGGATTTAAGCTGGCAGTAGTCCCGTTTCATATGTGGACTGCCGATGTATACGAGGGAGCCCCTGCACCGGTAACCGCCTTTATTGCTACAGCCTCCAAAGGGGGAGTTTTTGCGGTGCTGCTCCGTTTTTTTATAATGATTGATGGCTTTAGGTTTAAGGTTGTGATGCTTATTCTGATCTGTATTGCCATTGCATCAATGATTATGGGTAACCTGCTTGCAGTACAACAAAAAAACGTGAAACGTATTCTGGCTTATTCGTCTATTGCTCACCTTGGTTACTTGTTAGTCGCTTTTATCCCTGGCAGTACAATGAGTATAAAAGCCGTTAGTTTTTATCTGATGGCTTATTTTATTACCACGTTAACCGCTTTTGGCATTGTGACCGTTTTATCCAATAAAGAAAAGGATGCGGAAGATATTGAAAGCTACAGAGCATTATTTTGGCAACACCCTGTTTTGGCCTGCATATTTAGTTCGGCTTTACTGTCCTTAGCCGGGATACCGCTCACAGTTGGCTTTGTTGGTAAATTTTATATACTGGCAGCTGGGCTTCAGGCGGGATTTTGGGTGACCGCATTTGTCCTGGTTATGAGTAGCGTAATTGGCTTGTACTATTATCTCCGGATTATCTCCACGATGTTCGCTGGCCAAAAAAGTATTGCACCTCAAGAAGAAAAAGCAAATCCGGTATTTTATATGGTAAGTATTATAGCTCTATCGGTTCTAAGCCTGTTAATTATTTGGTTTGGGGTTTATCCGGCAGGAATGATGGGTTTTATGGAGTATCTTAAACTCAAATAGAATGAAGTGCGGTGTTTCGTTTGAGAAACTCGCAATTCATGATGATTTATACAGCACTTGGTTTTCGCTTATTTTCTAATTGTTATGTCACGCTCTGTATAGCAATACAATAAAACTTTTGCTTACAGGCTAATTTTTGGTTTTTCTCACCCTCATGTAAAACATGCTCTGCAATTCTGTTAATTTCTATAATTAAACCTATTTTGCATTAATGAACGCAGAACAATCAAGGCTAAAGGATACAGGCTGGAAAAGATGGGGACCTTACGTAAGTGATCGCCAATGGGGAACAGTACGTGAGGATTACAGCGCCAGCGGTGATGCCTGGAATTATATAACCCATGATATGGCACGCAGCAAAGCCTACCGCTGGGGCGAGGAGGGGATTGCAGGTATATGCGATAGGCAGCAAAATTTGTGTTTTGCCATCGCGTTGTGGAATAAAAAAGATCCGATCATTAAAGAACGCTACTTTGGTTTAAGTAACCCCGAGGGTAATCATGGTGAGGATGTAAAGGAACTGTATTATTACCTGGATAGTACACCTACGCATTCATACATGAAAACGCTGTACAAGTACCCGCAAACTGAATTTCCTTATGCCGAACTTGTTAACGAAAATAAACGCCGTACCCGCAACGATCCTGAATTTGAATTGATTGATACCGGAATTTTCGATAAAGATGAATACTTTGACGTTTTTACCGAATATGCCAAAAACGAGCAGGACGACATCCTGATTAAGATCACGGTGCATAACCGGGGCGATGCCAGTGCAGCGCTTAATGTAATGCCTACCTTATGGTTCCGTAACACCTGGAGTTGGGGCTATGATGATTATAAACCGCATATCACAGCATCTGGCAACGGTACAACTGAGGTGTTTCATAAAGATCTTGGTCAGCTTTGGCTCCACACGGAAGGCAACCCCCAGGTTTTGTTCTGCGATAATGAAACCAACATGAAACGCCTGTACAATTTTGATAGCGGACTTCAATACCATAAAGATGGCATTAACGATCATATTGTACACAACGCCGATACCGTTAATCTTAAAAATACGGGTACAAAAGCGGCTGTGAATTATGATATTGATATCGCCGCAAAACAAAGTGTAACCATCAGGTTAAGACTTTCGCCGGATGCCAATTATAGCTTTGAGGATTTTGATGAGGTTTTTAATACCCGCCTAACCGAAGCCGATCAGTTTTATAATGACATTCACAGTAACAAGAATGATGTTGACAGGTGCCTCATTCAACGACAGGCATTTGCCGGCATGCTTTGGAATAAGCAATTCTACTACACTGATGTTCGCCAATGGCTAAACGGCGATCCTTCGCAGCCAGAACCGCCTGCCAATAGAGACGATGCACGTAACCATAAATGGAGGCACCTTAATACTAAAGATGTGATATCCATGCCTGATAAATGGGAGTACCCCTGGTTTGCGGCATGGGATCTTGCATTTCATTGTCTGCCTTTGGCTGCCATTGACATGGCTTTTGCTAAAAATCAACTGGTTTTACTTACCCGGGACTGGTATATGCACCCAAACGGGCAATTACCGGCTTATGAATGGGATTATGGAGATGTGAACCCGCCCGTACACGCCATGGTAACCTGGCACGTGTATAAAACTGATAAATTGGCCAACGATGGTAAAGGTGATACCTATTTCCTGGAAAGGATATTCCATAAGCTGATGCTCAATTTTACCTGGTGGGTAAACCGTAAGGATGCCCAGGGTAATAATATTTTTGAAGGTGGTTTTCTTGGTATGGACAATATTGGTGTGTTCGACAGGAATACTCAACTTCCATCTGGCCAACACCTGGAGCAGGCGGATGGTACCAGCTGGATGGCTATGTACTCGCTTAATTTATTGCGGATTGCTACCGAACTTGCTGCAACTGATAAAGCATATGAGGATATCGCCTCTAAGTTTTTTGAACATTTTATCTATATCGTGGGTGCGATGTCAAATCTCGGTGAAAACAATGAAGGCCTTTGGGATGAGCAGGATGGTTTCTTTTACGATCAGATCCGGTTTCCTAACGATGGGTCGATCAAAATGAGGGTCAGAAGCATTGTAGGGCTTATCCCGTTATTTGCAACCGAGGTTTTGGAGGAAGCCGATATAACTGATAGTCCTATATTTAAAGAGCGCCTGAAATGGTTTGCCGAAAAACGACCAGACCTTGCATCGCTGGTTTCGCGGTGGAACGAAAAAAATTGCGACGGAAAGCATCTTATAAGCTTGTTGCGTGGATACCGCATGAAATCTTTGCTGAAATATATGCTGGATGAGAAGGAGTTTTTAAGTGAGTATGGTATTCGTTCGCTATCTAAATATCATCAGGATAATCCATTTAAAATTGCTGTGAATGGTGTTGATTTTGGTATTTCTTATACTCCTGCCGAAAGTGATAGTGGCCTTTTTGGTGGCAACAGTAACTGGCGTGGCCCAATCTGGATGCCAATAAACTATTTAATTATTGATAGTTTACACCGCTTTCACCAGTATTATGGTGATGATTTTAAAGTGGAGTGCCCAACAGGATCTGGTAACTTCATGAACCTTTCTGAAGTAGCTAATGAGCTGTATCTGCGGGTATCTAAATTGTTTTTACGGGATGAGAAAGGGAATCGACCGCTTTTTGGGTCCAATAAAAAAATGCAAACGGACCCCCATTTTAAAGATCACTTACTTTTTTATGAATTTTTTGATGGTGATAACGGGCGTGGCGCCGGTGCATCTCACCAAACCGGCTGGACTGGCCTAATTGCAATTTGTTTACGCAGGAGTAAGAAAAATGAACCGTTATGCTGATTACTTTCGGCACACCCATCCGCAAACGCACAGGATAGAAATAGCCCGTCCCTTGCGATCCTGAAACTGATTGGATATAAGGATTTATACTTGAAAACTCTCCTGTTAAATTTAATTGTGTAAAAAAGACACAATAAGTTTTAATTTGCTGATTATTATTATTTAGATTTACTGTACCACAATAAAACTAAATTATAAGCATGAATTACAACAGGAGAAAATTTATCCAAAGCACAGGTGCATTGGTGCTTGGCGGCCTCGCCTTATCAGGAAAAGCAGCATCTTTATTAAGTAATATGGCAGCTCCGCATGCGGTAGGCTTGCAGCTTTTTACATTCTTTGGCGTTATCGACGAGGATGTAAAAGGTACTCTTACTAAAATTGCGGCTCTGGGGTATAAAGACATGGAATCGGCCTTTAGCAAAAAAGGGGGATACTATGGTATGACACCTAAAGAGTTTAAAGGCATGGTGAATGACCTTGGTATGAACTGGACCTCGCACCATGTTTTAGGTGCTCCGTTTAAACTTCCTCCCGGAACCAAACTACCTAATGGCGCCGATGGCAAACCAATGGTGATCCCACCAATGAAAAACCTGCGGGATAATATGCAGGAACTTGTTGACGATGCGGCTGCCGGCGGGATAAAATACCTGGTATGTGCTAACTCACCAACAGCAACAATAGACGAAGTAAAATCAACCATAGAAGTACTTAACAAAACAGGGGAGGCCGCTAAAAAGGTAGGGATTCAATTTGCATACCATAACCATGATATGGAATTTCATCCTGTTGATGGTAAAGTGCCTTATGATATGTTACTTAGTGAAACAGACTCCCAAAATGTAAAAATGGAGCTCGATCTTGCCTGGGCAGTAAAAGCCGGTAAAGATCCTGTTGAAATGTTTAAACAGCATCCTGGCCGTTTCCCGCTATGGCATGTAAAAGATCTGGACGCCAGTCGTACAACGATATTGCCTGTTGGCAGTGGTACTATAGATTTTAAGCCAATTTTTGCAGCAGCAAAGTCTGCAGGAATGCAACACTTTTTTGTGGAGCATGATGGACCGAAAGATCCCCTTGCGAGTATTACCAGTAGCATTGGTTTTTTGAAAAGTAATTTGAAAGTGTAAGTGCCAATTCTATCCTTGTGTAAGGAGCAAAAATTTAAAGAAACGTGTTCTAAATCTCCACTTTGGGGGAGATTTAGAACACGTTTAACTACTTAACAATTCCATAACATATGCTCATTTTGATTTAAGCCGGTCTTTAAGTATCTTAAGGCGGCAAATCAAACATTATAAAGCATATGGCAGCAACCCCGGCAGAGCAGTTAAAAAGAGTTTTAAAGCCCGTTCACCTTTGGGCAATTGCTGTGGGGTTAGTGATCTCTGGTGAATATTTTGGCTGGAACCTGGGCTGGGCTGTATCAGGTACCGTTGGGCTTTTGATAGCCACTTTGGTGATTACGGTAATGTATATCACCTTCATTTTCAGCTATACTGAACTTACTACTTCAATTCCTCATGCGGGCGGGGCTTTTGCTTATGCATATAGAGCCATGGGGCCGTTCGGCGGATTAATTGCAGGCTATGCAACCCTTGTAGATTTTTTGGTGGCCACACCGGCAATTGCTGTGGCCCTTGGCACATACCTTCATTTTCTGAACAGCGATATTCCAGTTTTGCATACCGCCATGCTTTTTAATGTTGCTTTCATTATTCTTAATGCATACGGCGTAAAGGAATCGGCCACTTTTTCAATTTTCATTACCTTATTAGCAGTCGCGGAGCTTTTACTGTACATGGGTGTAGTTTCTCCGCATTTTAAAATGACTACGTACTTAGCCGATCCTATGCCTTTTGGCTGGAGCGGAGTATTTGCAGCTTTGCCCTTCGCGGTTTGGTTTTATTTGGCCATTGAAGGTGTAGCTATGGTTGCCGAAGAGGTTAAAGATCCTAAAAAGAATATCCCGAGAGGATATATTTCGGCCATCGCCACTTTAGTGTTTTTGGCTTTGGGAGTGATGATCCTTACAGGTGGAGTAACCGACTGGCACAAGCTAAAAAGCCTTGACTATCCACTACCTGAAGCCATAGGAATTGTATTGGGTAAAGGAAACGGGCTAACAAAAATATTTGCAAGCATTGGTTTGTTTGGTCTGATAGCGTCGCTGCATGGTATCATTTTGGCCTCATCAAGGCAAATATTTGCCATGGCGAGAAGTGGTTATTTACCCCGCGGATTGGCAAGTATTAACCATCGTTTTAAAACACCGCATTGGGCGCTTATTGTTGGTGGAATAGTAAGCTCAATTTTTATTTACAAATTTAAAACTGATCAAATTATTATGTTATCTGTACTCGGCGCCGTGGTAATGTACATGATGAGCATGATCAGCCTGTTTATTTTACGAAAAAAAGAACCCAATCTGGACAGACCTTTTGCCGCACCTTACTATCCCATTTTTCCGGCTATTGCACTTGTTATTTGTGTAATATGCTTGATTGCTACCATGTATTTTAATGGAGAGATGAGCCTCATATTCTTTGCCGGCTTAGCCTTGGTAATTTTGGTTTTTGTGCTGATGGGGAAACATAAAGTTGCGCTTACAGATGAAATGATGACCGCTCCAGTGTTTACTGAAGCCGGATAGTGCCATGTATAGATCAATCAACAATTGAATTAATAACTAATTTAATGTCTTATCGCCACACCATACGTAACAAAGTTTATAAGTTTCCAGATTTGAAAACTTTGTTGGGCAAAGCGTCACCTTATCGTTCGGGAGATGAGCTTGCAGGCGTGTGCGCCGGAAGTTATGAGGAAAGAGTTGCAGCCCAGATCACGTTGGCAGATGTGCCTTTAAAAACGTTTTTGAATGAAGCGGTTGTTCCTTATGAGCAGGATGAGATCACGCGTTTAATTATCGATGACCATGATGTTATTGCATTTGATCATATAGGGCATTTAACAGTTGGTGAACTTCGTGACTGGCTTCTTAGCGATGAAACTGATACAGTAACGCTGACCAATATCTCAACGGGCCTTACGCCCGAAATGGTGGCGGCAGTATCCAAACTAATGCGTAACCAGGACTTGATCGCGATAGCAAAAAAGTGCGAAGTAGTTACCAGCTTTCGGAACACGATTGGATTAAAAGGGCGTTTCAGCACACGTTTGCAACCCAATCATCCAACGGATGATCCTAAAGGTGTTGCAGCCAGTATTATTGACGGCTTGCTTTATGGAAGCGGTGATGCCACAATTGGTATTAACCCAGCCACTGATAGTCCGGCGGCGGTGAACAATTTGTTGAAGTTGATGGATAATATCAGGCACCAGTTTGAGATTCCGACCCAAACATGCGTATTGGGCCATATTACTACAACTTTGCAGTTGATAAATGAAGGAGCTCCTGTTGACCTTTGTTTTCAATCAATAGCGGGTACAGAGCAGGCCAATGCAAGTTTTGGTATTAACCTGAATTTAATTGAAGAAGCATACCAGGCTACGCTATCTCTCCATCGCGGAACTATTGGCGATAATGTAATGTACTTTGAAACAGGGCAGGGTAGTGCGTTATCAGCTAATGCTAATTTCGGCGTAGATCAACAAACCTGCGAGGTTCGGGCTTATGCTGTTGCCCGGAAGTTTAAACCTTTATTGGTGAATACGGTGGTGGGTTTTATAGGCCCCGAATATTTATATGATGGCAAACAAATTATCCGTGCGGCCTTAGAAGACCATTTTTGCGGAAAATTATTAGGGCTGCCTATGGGATGCGACGTTTGCTACACCAACCATGCCGAAGCCGACCAGGATGATATGGATAACCTACTTACCCTATTGGGCGTAGCAGGCTGCAATTTTATAATGGGTATACCCGGTGCCGATGATATTATGCTTAACTATCAATCCACATCTTTTCATGATGCATTATACTTGCGTAAAGTACTGGGGCTTAAACCGGCTCCTGAGTTTGAACTGTGGCTAATTAAGCAGGGTATTGTGGATGATAAGGGTAATATGCTACCGGTAAATTCATCACATGGTTTACTTGGCGCCATGGTTTGATGCAATGGTAAAGGCTAATGGCGATTGTAAATTTTGAATTTTAAAATGAAAAGAAACCTCCCACAAGAGATAGAGCCATTAAAAGCGTTGCAGGAATTTACATCTGCACGCATCGCTATTGGGCGGGTAGGTACAAGTATTCCGCTAAAACAGTCTTTGGATTTTAAACTGGCCCATGCTCATGCGCGTGATGCTGTTTATTCTGAATTGGATATCAGTCAATTAACAGAGTCACTTAAACCTTTTGAGGTACCTGTGATCTGCCTGCATAGCCAGGTGCACAACCGTCAACAATATTTACAACGACCTGATCTTGGCCGAAAGCTTAACGAGGTTTCGTCAGATCAATTGGATGATTATTTTATTCATACCGATGTGGCTATCATCATAGTTGATGGCCTTTCGGCAACAGCTGTAAATGAGAATACTATTGGTTTACTAAAGGAGCTTATACCCTTGCTATCCCAAAGCGAATTTAAATTAGCCCCAATCAGCCTGGTAGAACAGGGAAGGGTAGCTATAGGTGATGATATTGGCTATAAACTTAAAGCCCAATTGTCCCTTGTGCTGATAGGCGAACGTCCGGGGCTTAGTTCTGCCGACAGTGTGGGAGCATATCTTACTTATAAACCCAAACCTGGCCTTACCGATGAAACGAGGAATTGCGTGTCAAACATCCGACCAAAGGGTTTGACTTATAAAAAAGCTGCCCGGAAGATTTTTTACCTCATCAGCGAAGCATTTAAACTGAAACTATCAGGTGTGAATTTAAAAGATAATGCCGGATTGATTAGCTAAAAGCAGAAAGCGCCTTACTATATGACCGAACTTTCTGCTTTATGACTTCGGCTCATTTTTTTACCGGTCTTTTTTCAATTGTGCCGTTAAATGAAATAGGATCGCGGTTGCTGCTAATCACCTGTAGTGAGGCATAACCATCTTCACTTATATTGAGGTACATTGATTGGATATCCCTAAAATCACTAATATTTTTATTGGTTGGTTTAATAGTTATTGCCCAGCCACTTTTTTTACCAGGTTTTACAACGTAAGTAAAATGTGTGTTGGTGAATTTGATCCCACCCTCGCTTGATCCGTATGGGGGCGCGGTATATGCCCGGCCAAAATAAGGCAGAAAGGATATTATGGTATCCTTTGTGATAGTTAAATCATACTCTGATGTTAAAGATCTGCTGCCGCCTCTTGAAGGGATTGCATAGTTAGCATTAAATAAGAAGTTTTGAGATTCCACAAGGCCTTTTATTTCGGCTATATGGGCCGCCTTTTTATCCTTATGGGTGTTTTGAGCATTAGCCATTTGGCCGCCAATAAAAACGAAGGTAAATAGTATTAATATTTTATGTAGCGCTTTCATAATAAATGATTTAAGGTTTGACGGTAAAGGCTTACTTAAGTTTAATTTACATCAAATTTAAATATTCTTTTAACAAAAAAAGCCATCCGTTTTTGCGGATGGCTTTGAATTATTTGTCCTTTTAAATTATATCAGGTTAACGCTGCGATTCACAAATTCGGTCAGTTCGGCGCCTGTTAATAGTCCTTGCGAAAGTAAAGCAAGGTCAAACGCTTGTTTTGACAGTTGAGCTTGCACTTCTTCGTTTTGTTCCTGCAATATGCGGCTGATCAGTTTATGGTTGCTGTTTACAATCACCTTGTAATTATCAGGCATGTTGCCATAAAAGCCCATACCACCACCCATAGCTGCCATGTCTTTCATACGACGCATAAATTCGTCCATGGTTACAGTAACAGGTAACTCATCAGGGTTAAGGCTCTCTAATTGAACGTTATATGCTGGTTTGTTAATTGATTTATTAAAGATGTCTTTTACCTTAGTTGACTGCTCATCGGTTAAAACAGACTCTGGCGCTTCATCTTTTTTGATCAGCTTATCGGCAACATCAGCATCAACACGTTTCATCGATGTCTTCTCCAACTTTTGCTCCAGCTGACTAATGAAATGATTATCAATTGGCGAGTTCATAACCAACACATCATAACCTTTTTTATTGGCCGATTGTATAAACGAATCTTGTTTTGCAGGATCATTGGTGTAAATGTAAACCAACTGACCATCTTTATCTGTTTGAATAGCTTCAACTTTCTCTTTATATTCAGGTAAAGTGAAGTTCTCTTTTTGGGTATTGGTCACCAAAACAAAGTCTTTTGCTTTATCATAGAATTTGTCTTCGCTTACCATGCCGTATTTTACAAACAGGCCAATATCGGTCCATTTTTCTTCATAAGCTTTGCGGTCGGCTTTAAACAGATCTGACAATTTATCAGCTACTTTTTTGGTGATGTAACTGTTAATTTTCTTAACGTTACTGTCGGCCTGTAAAAAGCTTCTTGAAACGTTCAACGGAATATCTGGTGAATCAATTACACCATGTAATAGCATTAAAAACTCAGGAACAATATCTTTTACCTCATCGGTAATAAATACCTGGCGGGAGAATAATTTGATTTTGTTTTTTGATATCTCGAAGTCGTTCTTCAGCTTAGGGAAGTACAATACGCCTGTAAGGTTAAACGGATAATCCACATTTAAATGGATCCAGAATAAAGGATCTTCGCTGAATGGATAAAGTTGTTTGTAAAAGTTAAGGTAATCCTCATCTTTTAACTCTGAAGGGGCTTTAGTCCAAATTGGGTTGGTATCGTTTATGATGTTATCAACCTCAATATCCATGTATTTTGGTTTTCCTTCTTCATCAACGCCATCCTCAACAGATTCGGTTTTGGTGCCGAATTTAATTGGAACAGGTAAAAATTTACAGTATTTATCAAGGATTTCCTGTAGTTTGTATTTGCTCAGGAACTCTTCAGATTCGCCGTTGATGTACAGGGTGATCTCTGTACCGCGTTCGGCTAATACACCTTCGCCAATTTCAAATTCGGTACTGCCATCACAAACCCAGTAAGCTGGCTCAGCGCCTTCCTGGTATGATAGGGTTTGAATTTCAACCTTATCAGCAACCATAAAGGCAGAATAAAAGCCTAAACCAAATCTACCTATGATCTCATTGGCATCTTTAGCTTCTTTAAATTTCTCCATAAACTCAGTAGCGCCCGAGAATGCTATCTGGTTGATGTATTTTTTAATTTCTTCGGCGGTCATACCCAAACCATTGTCGGATATGGTGATGGTTTTCTTCACCTCGTCAAATGCAACTTCAACGCGCAGATCGCCAAGTTCGCCATTGTATTGGCCTAAAGAGGCCAGGCGTTTAATTTTTTGGGTAGCATCTACAGCGTTTGATACCAGCTCTCGCAAAAATATCTCATTATCTGAGTAAAGAAATTTCTTAATTATCGGAAAAATGTTTTCGGTGTGGATTGAAATGCTGCCTTTTTCTTGCATAATATTGATATATGAATGGATTAATATTAATTTCTACCTGCAACCATCAATGCATGTTCCAAAGCGGGCAATGTTGTCAAATTGGCAGGAAAGAATTCTATGCTCGCTTTTAGAATGAAGATGGAAGAAGTTTAAAAAGAACTCAAAAACACTTTTAAAACCTTATTTAAATTTTTCGCGGCCTCTTCGTTAATCAAATTACCATTGTTATCCATTTTAGACCGGATAAAGGAAATTACCAAAGTAGCGTCATCAATAATCTTAGCCGACAATGCACCTAAAGTAAGCAGTAATGATGCATGTGCATGTTCACCACCCAATGATGCAGTTATCAATGCCACCGGCTTATCGACTAATGAGCCGCTTGATACCATCCAATCCAGCATATTTTTAAGCTGACCAGGTACGCCGAAAGCATATTCGGGCGTGCAGATGATAACACCATCGACTTCGTTTAACAATTTGCGTAACCTAACTACAGTTTGGGCTACATCTTCATTATCCAATCCAGGGTCAAACGGTGGGATCAACGCCAACTCATCGTAAATAGAATAGCTGATATCCCGAGGCAGCAACTCGCCTAAATATTTTAAAATATTGTGATTAGTTGAGCCACTCCTTAAACTACCCGAAATGGCTAAAATTTTATGCTGGGTCATTTTTGTAATCGTTGTAAAATATACAAATCAAAAGTTCCCCCTTCAGGGGGTTAGGGGGCTCTATGGCACAAACTGCAATATAAATGACGATCCCTTGCCCTCAGTTGATTGTACCTGTATATTTCCCTTATGTAACAACATGATCTGTTTGCACAAGCTTAGGCCTATACCGCTTCCAGTTTTTTTGGTGCTAAAGAATGGGATAAATATCTTGTCTAATAATTCCGGGGGCATGCCGAGGCCATTATCTGTAATTTTAATCAGCGTTTTGCTGTTGTTTTGTACTTCGGCAGATAGGGTGATCCGTGGCTCCTCGCGATCTTTCACGGCCTCAATAGCATTTACCAGCAAGTTGATCATAACTTGTTCAAGCAGGTTAATGTCTGCTTCTACGGCAAGTGTTGGGTCGCGCATGATGATCTCCAGTTCAATATTTTTCTTTTCCAGGGTAGGCCGCATCAGGCTGTTCAGGTTCTCGAACAGGTTACGCACCAATACTTTATCTCTATCCAGTTTGGTGATTTTGTTGAGGCTTCTATAGCTTTCTGTAAACTTTAGCAAGCCTTCGCTGCGGCGTTTAATGGTATCTATACCCAATTCCAGATCCTCCAGTTCGCTGCTTTCTATGCTATTGGCTATCTCCGGACTTTGAAGGCGGTTCTTCAACGTATCTGCCAGTGAGGAGATAGGAGCTACCGAGTTCATAATCTCATGGGTCATTACATTTAGCAATTTAGACCATGCTTTTGATTCTGTTTCATCCAGCGCTTCGCTCACATTCTGGAAAGCAATTAGTTTGTAAAGCTTCTCATCGCTACGCATCAGGCTGGCTGTTATCAAAATTTTAACCAGTTGCTGATTGCGTGAAATGGCAATGATATTGCTTTCGCCCGGTTTTAATTTAAGCAGTTCATGGTACATCGCCGGCTCACGTTTTTCAAGTGATTGTACCGTTTTTAAATAGGGGATACCCAGCAGTTTTTTAAAGGCTTCATTTATCCAGCTAATATTGCCTGTTTCTTCTTCATACGATAGTATTCCGGTATCAACCAGTTCCAATATTTTTTGCAGGTAATGGTATTGGGTTTCACGCTCACGGCTAATGAGTTTAAAGGTGGTGTTGATATCATTAAAACCTTTACGTAAAGGTTTCAACTCGTTTGGAGCCTTGCGCACGTCAAAATGGCGCGAGAAATCACGGTAGTGTATTGATTCAACAAACTGGTTAACCTCGTCCTGGGCTTTTTTCTGGAACCGTATCATTTCAATAACAGCATAAGTTACCAATGGGATACAGATAACCAGGTACAGGTACAATCCTTTAACAGTAACAAAAGCTGCGGCCGACAGGGCTAAGAACATTAAAAATACACGCAGCAAAAGCCGCCATTCGTAACGGTTAAATATCATATTTGCTTAATCTGCGGTATAAGGCGGTACGCGTTAGTCCAAGTTCTTTGGCAGCACGGGTAATATTGCCATTGTGTTTTTCTATCACCTTTAAAATTGCATTTTTCTCCAGAGTGCTTAACTGAATATTATCGTCATTAATGGTATTATCTGTTGATGTTTCCAATATGGAAAATATCAGGTCATCTGGTCGTAGCACCTGATCATCGGCCATAATAACAGCACGCTCAATGGTGTATTGCAGCTCGCGTACATTACCAGGGTAATTATATGATTTGAGCTTTAGCAAGGCCGGTGTATCAAAATCCACAGCAGGTTTTAAATACTTGGTGGCATATAATTTGGCAAAGTGCCTGGCCAGTATCACAATATCCTCACTACGGCGGCGCAGAGGCGGCATATTAATCTCAACTGTATTGATCCGGTATATTAAATCCTTACGAAAACGGTTTTCATTGGCCAGTTCGTGCATGGGCACATTGGTAGCGCAAATCAGCCTGATATCAATGTCAATAGCCTTATTTGTACCTAACCGGGTTACCTGCCTGTTTTGCAGTATGGTTAGCAGTTTAGCCTGTTGTTGCAGGCTGATGTTTCCTATCTCATCCAAAAACAATGTGCCTCCCTGTGCATCCTCAAAACGGCCGGTACGATCTTCGCGGGCATCAGTAAATGCTCCTTTTTTATGCCCGAACAGTTCACTCTCAAAAAGGGTATCTGTTAATGCGCCCACATCCACTTTTACAAATGGCTTATCGGCCCGCAGGGAACGCTCATGAATAGCCTTGGCCATCAAATCTTTACCGGTTCCATTTTCTCCTAATAGCAGAATGTTAGCGTCGGTAGGGGCAATTTTATTTACTTTATAAAATATATCCTGCATCACGTCAGATTCGCCCAATATGGATGTATCTCCCGCAGTGCTTTTTGCAGCGGTTTTAACGGTTTTTACCCCACCTTCTTTTTTATCTAAAAGCTCTTTAATGGTGGCTATTAGTTTCTCATTATGCCATGGCTTTACCACAAAGTCGTCGGCGCCTTCTTTCAATGAGCGTACGGCGAGGTCAATATCGCCATAGGCAGTTATCATGATCACGCAAACATTTGGCTTCCAGTCTTTCACTTTCCTTAGCCAGTACAAACCTTCGTTGCCGGTATTTATGGCACTGTTAAAGTTCATATCCAGTAAAACCAGGTCTACCTCATTACGTTGCAGCAGCCAGTTCAGATTTTCCGGATTTTTCTCCGTAATTACTTCATTAGCTTGTGTTTTGAGCAATAGCTTTACAGCCGTAAGTACATCCGGGTCATCATCAACAATAAGAATAGTAGCTTTTTTAAGTATCATTTGGTATAGTTCATAGTTAAAGGTTCATTGATCATAGCCGATAGTTCTTTGATGATGATTTATAGCAGACGCACGGTACTCAACAATTGTTACTAATTATCTACAGCAACAATTCTTTTGCCACGAACCATCATCTATTAATCTTCAACTAAAGAAAACTTTCTGCAAATTAATAATTGAATACTTAAAATTCACAGTATTATATAAATACAACAATTAAAGAGGCATCAGTCATAAAAAGCAGTAATTTTAGTTATAACTAATATACATGTTATGAGGCCACCGCACACTATTTTACTGTATCATAACCGGACACTTGCTGTAACAGAAGCGTACGCCTTAAATACTTAATCTGTATTTAAGTTACTGTAATACAGTATTTTAATTTGTGGCATATCTTTTTGTAACCATTATTCAAAATATCATAAACTACAGTGGACAGAAAAATTGAGAAAAAGACCTGGAACAGCAAACGAATATTAACTATAGCTGGCATTACAGGCATTATTTTATTAGTTGGAGGCAGTATTTATTTTACATCGGGTAAAAGCAAATTGGATGTTGATACCGAACGCATAACCATCAGTACTATAACTAAAGGCCCTTTCCAGGAGTTTATCCCGGTTAACGGTACAGTAATGCCATTGACCACTATTTTCCTTGATGCATCAGAAGGTGGTGTGGTTGAGGCCAAGTATGTTGAAGATGGAGCAAGTCTTAAAAAAGGCGATCCTATTTTAAGGTTATCAAACACCGATCTGGAACTTACACTGGCTAACCAGGAAACTGCTGTTTATGGTCAGCAAACACAAATGCAAATTTCGCATAACAATGCAACCCAAAGTACAATTGGCAAGCTAAACACGATGGCCGATGTAGACAATGCTTATATAGAAGCGAAACGCATATATGACCTGGATAAAAAATTATATGATCAAAAAGCCATTGGCTTACAGGAATACCAGCAGGCAGTTAACGCTTACAAATACCAGGTAAACCGCAAAAAACTGGCAACCCAGATATTATCGCAGGATACCGCTTTGGTGAAACAGCAGGATGCACAATCAAGAGAACAATATGCGCAGATGAAGAGCGCACTTGAACTGATGCGTAAAAAAGTTGAAGGCCTTACTTTAAGGGCGAATGTTGATGGCCAGCTTACAAACCTTGATGCCGAAGTTGGTCAGAGTAAAAGCAAAGGTGTACAATTGGGGCAAATTGACGTACAATCGGGATTTAAGGTTAGGGTTGATATAGATGAGCATTATTTATCACGTGTATTCACTGGTTTAAAGGGTGATTTTCAGTTTGCTGATAAAACCTACAACATGGTTATTAAAAAGGTATTCACCATTATTACTGCAGGTCGTTTTCAGGTTGATATGCAATTTGTAGGCGCTGTGCCTAAAGGCATCCGTAAGGGGCAAACCCTGCAGGTTAGGTTAGCCCTGAGCGACGAAACTACAGCTGTGTTGGTACCTAAGGGCGGTTTTTATCAGCAAACCGGTGGTAACTGGATATTTAAAGTGAGCGAGGATGGTAAACGGGCCTACAAGGTTAACATACAGCTTGGTCGCCAAAGCCCGGATTATTATGTAGTAACCGATGGTTTAAATCCCGGCGATAAGGTAATTACCTCAAGCTATGAAACCTACGGTGATATCCAGGAACTGGTATTAAAAAAATAAACCCCTCCCTGCCTCTCTGCCTTATGGCGGAGAGGAATAAAAGGGAAGGATAACAAGAAAGAATAATTAATTTTATAAACAGAGTATAAACCAAAACAAAAAACAAATCATCTTACTCAAGACGGATGATTTAGGAGGGGCAAATGATTAAAATTACTAATCTCGAAAAATTTTACCGCACAGAAGAGGTAGAGACCATAGCTTTAAATAAGCTATCAATTGAAATCGCGACAGGCGAATTTGTGGCCATCATGGGGCCGTCTGGTTGTGGTAAATCAACACTGCTCAATATTTTGGGTATGCTTGATGATCCAGATGAAGGCAGCTATGTTTTTAACGACATTGAAGTTGCTCATTTTACCGAGCGTAAACGTGCCGATTTGCGCAAGCATAACATTGGGTTTGTTTTCCAGAGCTTTAACCTGATTGATGAGCTAACCGTATTTGAAAACGTTGAATTACCGTTGATCTACACCGGTGTTCCTGCCGCTGAACGTGTAAAAAGGGTAGAAGAGGTGTTAGACAAAATGCAGATAATGCATCGCCGTAACCACTATCCGCAGCAGTTATCGGGTGGTCAGCAACAGCGTGTGGCTATTGCCCGCGCCGTGGTTAACAAGCCAAAATTGATCCTTGCGGATGAGCCTACCGGTAACCTGGATAGTACCAATGGTAATGATGTTATGGAACTGTTGACAGACCTGAACGAACAGGGTACAACCATTATCATGGTTACGCACTCTGAACATGATGCCCGCTACAGTCACCGCATCATCAGGCTGCTTGACGGACAAGCCGTTGTGGAAAACATAATGGTTTAATAACGTATCATCGCCTCCAAAAAAAGAAGATAGTTTATATAAGTTAATGTGCCTCGCTCGCCCCTCCTTTTTAGGAGGGGTAAGCTTGTTTATTGCCGATTTTTTATACCAGGAACCAACGATAAACGAAGAATAAATAAGGGAGTTATTTAAGAAAATAGCCCTGCCGATTATTTAATATAATAATGTTAATACTACCAAATGTACTGATGACCTGATTGAACATTGAACCAATAAATAAACCAATGCCATGATAAAAAACTATGTAAAAACAGCCTGGAGAAACCTTATCAGGAACAAAGGTTTTTCTATAACAAACATACTGGGATTAACTATTGGTATCACCTGCACAATCTTCATCTTTTTATGGGTACAGGACGAAGTGGCCTTCGATAAATTCCATGCCAGTCATGATAACATTTACAAGGTAATAGCCAACCGCGATTTTAAGAACAGCATATTTACAGATGAGAATATGGCGTTCCCATTTGCAAAGGCACTTGAAAATAGTAACCCGCAAATAAAATATAGTGTACTTACATCTCACCAGGAAACCCACCTAACCCAGTATAGCAACAATAAATTAATTAAAAAGGGATACCAGGTAAGCGATCAGTTTTTTAAGATGTTTTCCTGGAAGTTTATAAAGGGAAATCCCGAAACTTCAATTAACGATCCTAAATCTATCGTGCTGACAGAATCTGCAGCAAAATCATTTTTTGGAAATGATAACCCTATTGATAAGGTGATCAAAATTGATAATCAGCTCAACTTCAAAGTAAGCGCCATTATTGCTGATCCTCCCGGCAATTCTACCTTCAAATTTGACTTTATTGTACCCTTTGAATACACATCTGATGAAAGTAAAAGACGAATGGCTGAATGGTCAAATTCATCCAACTTTATTTTTATCCAAACTATTCCGAATGCTAATGTTGACGCTTTAAATAAATTTGTTAACCTCACTAAACATCAACATGATAGCCACGATGAGCTAAGTACCTATTTTACCTTTCCAATGAACAAATGGCACCTGTATGGTGAGTTTAAAGATGGTAAAAATATTGGCGGGATGATAGAATATGTAAAGCTGTTCACCATCATTGCTATTATAATTTTGCTTATCGCCTGCGTTAATTTCATGAACCTTTCTACAGCACGTTCAGAGAAACGCGCTAAAGAAGTAGGTATCCGCAAAACGTTAGGCTCTGATAAAAAGCAACTGATTACCCAATTCTTTTTTGAGCCCATCATACTCGCCCTTATCGCGTTTATACTTTCGGTATGCGTGGTATACCTGCTCATGCCATTCTTTAATTCACTGGTGAGCAAAAATTTACACCTGGCTATTTTTACGCCATTCTTTTTAACAGGCGCGGCTGTCATAATTCTATTCACCGGCATAGTTGCGGGCAGCTATCCTGCCTTATACTTATCGTCATTTAGTCCTGTTAAAGTATTGAAAGGTACTTTTGCGGCTGGTAAAAGCGCGGTATTGCCAAGGCGGATATTGGTAATTGGTCAGTTTGTAATGTCTATACTGCTTATCTCAGCTACCATAATTGTATACCAGCAAATACAACATATTAAAAACCGGCGAATTGGGTACGATCCCAATAACCTGGTTATGGTGCCCTCGTCAGAAGCCATTGATAAAAATTATAAAGCCATTAAGCAGGATTTATTTAATTCGGGACTAATAAGTTCGGTTACCAGAACTTCGGCGCCAATAACTGAGGTCTGGTGGAAATCAGCCTCACCGGATTATGATGGCAAACCTGCAGGCAGCATAATTTTTTCGGGCTTAAGTACCGATGTTGATTTTACCAAAACAATGGGCACCCAAATTTTAATGGGGCGGGATTTTAACCCCTTACCTGGCGATTCGGGCGTAATGCTGCTCAACAAGGCCGCGATTGATGCCATGAATATAAAAAATCCTATTGGGCTTCAAATGCGCTACGGTCCCAGAAAATATACCGTGGTAGGAGTTATTGAAAACATCATCATGGAATCACCTTACAAGCCTGTTGAGCCTTTAATGGTCTATTATAATCCAACCGGCTCAAGCAGGGTAAGTGTACGCCTCAAAGATGGCGTGCAGCCGCAAAAGGCTATCCAGGCATTGCAGGTTATTTTTAAAAAATATAACCCCGAAAATATATTTGAATACCAGTTTGTTGACCAGGAATTTGGCAAGAAATTTATTACCGAAGAACTGATAAGCCGTATCACCAACATTTTTGCGGGTTTGGCCATATTTATTTGCTGTATTGGCTTAGCCGGCCTGGCTTCATTTACCATCGAAAAACGTTTTAGAGAAATAGGGGTGCGTAAGGTATTGGGGGCATCTGTTCAGCAACTTTTAATATTGATATCTACAGAGTTTCTGAAGTTGGTAACAATTGCTTTCTTAATTGCTGTGCCTCTAACCTGGTGGCTAATGAATAACTGGCTTCAAAAATATACCTATCACATCAGTATCAGTATTTGGCTGTTTGGAGTTGTGGGCGCGCTCATACTCCTGTTAACGCTTGCAGTGGTAAGCCTGAATACGCTAAAAGCAGCATTTGCTAACCCGGTGAAGAGTTTAAGGACGGAATAGTTTATTGGTTCATTAGTTCATTGGCAGAAAACGGCAAACCTGTATAGTTGATATACAAATTGCACATCCAATAAACTATAAGGCTATTAAAGACCAATGAACCAGTGAACTAATGAACTAAAAAGATGATCAAGAACTACATTAAAATTGCGTGCAGAAGTCTTTGGAGACACAAAGGGTTCTCGATAATAAATATTATCGGGCTGGCAATAGGCATGACAGCCTGTTTCCTGATCTATATAAATATAAAGTTCGAGCTGAGTTACGATAGTTTTAATGAAAAATTTGACCAGATCTATCGTATTGTAACTGATGTGAAAAACCCTGACGAAACGATTAATACAGCGTTTTCATTGGCGCCAATGGGGCCGGCATTACAGCAAGAGTATCCGGAAGTAAAAGCTAATACGCGGATTCGCGGAGCAAAATTTTTGATACAGTATGGAGAATCAAAGTTTCAGGAAGATAACCTGCTCTTTGCAGATCCTTCCTTGTTTACTATGTTCAGCTTACCCATTGTAAAGGGGGATGTAAAAAAGGGCTTTGAAGCACCCTTTAAAGTAGCAATAACCGAAACCATGGCTAAAAAATATTTTGGCAATGTTGATCCAATTGGCAAATCGTTATTGCTTGATGGTAAAAGCCTCGCTTTGGTTACCGCTGTAATAAAAGACGCGCCTTTAAACTCACATTTTAAATTCGATATGGTGATATCATATGCCACAATTGAAAGCCAAAATCCTGGCAGTATGAATGATTGGGCAAATTTTGGCTGCTTTACCTATATTTTATTGCCAAAGGGGTACGATTATCACAAGTTGCAGAACTTGTTACCCGCATTTGCAAACAAACATTATTCTGCAGCTGATAGAAAGCAGGGTATGGATCTTAGTTTTTTCCTGGAGCCTTTGAAAGATGTTTACATGGATGCTAAAAGAGGTGCTTTTGAAAACGGCGACCTGCATAATGTTCGTATCTTTTCAATTATCGCGGTGTTTATCCTGCTGATAGCCTGCATTAACTTTATCAATTTAACAACGGCGAGAGCTACAGAAAGAGCTAAAGAAGTAGGAGTACGCAAAGTAATAGGTGCAGCAAGGTCGCAATTGATTTTCCAGTTTTTAAGTGAGTCAGTTATTATATGTTTGATCGCTTTTTTTCTTTCGATTTTGTTTAGCTACTCATTGTTGCCACTGTTTAACCAGTTATCAGGCAAAGTGATCAGCACCAGTATTTTTTCGGGAAACTACCTGTTCCAGTTTTTTATGCTATCCTGTGGTATAGGTATTACTGCAGGTTTGTACCCGGCATTGGTGCTTTCGGGGTTCAAGCCAATAACTACCCTCAAAGGCAGGTTTAGCAAATCAAGTAAAGGTATTGTATTGCGGAGGGGACTGGTGATTGCCCAGTTTACTATATCTATAGTGCTTATTATCGGGACAATTATAGTTTATAATCAGTTAAATTATATGCGTAGCCAAACGCTTGGTTTTCAGAAAAAACAGATGATTGGTATCGATTTTTATGCAGATACAGCTGTAGAGAACCGCTCGGAACTTATAAAGAGCGAATTGAAAAAGATCCCTAACGTGTTATCAGCCACTGCATCTAGAGGTGTCCCCGGTTTTGGTAATGGAAATCGCGACTCGGAGATAGAGAATAGCGCAGGCGTTATGCAACATATGGTTATTAATTTATACGAGGTGGATTATGATTTCATTCCGCAATTTGAAATGAAGCTGGTAGCCGGGCGCATATTTTCAAAAGCCTTTGGTACCGACAGTACGCAAGCCATTGTAATTAACGAAGCAGCTGCCAAAAGCCTCGGCTACCGCACACCTTCAGAAGCGGTGGGTCGTAATTTCTCGCAATGGGGACGAACAGGTAAAATTATAGGTGTATTAAAAGACTTTCATTTTCAATCGCTGCAGGAAAAGGTACAGCCTTTAAACATGCGGATAAATCCAGGTCGCACCCGTTTTTTTACCCTGAAAATAGAGTCAAAAAATATTCCGTCCACGATAGCTGCTATTCAAAATAAATGGAAAACCCTGGTGCCTGAGCGGCCCTTTAATTATGCCTTTGTTGATGATAAATTCAATGAACAATATGAAGACCAGATCAACTTCGGTAACCTGTTCTTGTATTGTGCCGTGCTTGCCATATTTATTTCATGTATGGGATTATTTGGTTTAGCATCCTACAGCACTATTCAGCGAACCCGGGAGATTGGTATTCGAAAAGTATTTGGCGCTTCTGTAACCGGCATCGTAAATATGTTGTCTGTTGAGTTTTTACAGTTGGTGATCATATCATCGTTAATAGCGTTCCCGTTGGCATGGTTTACCATGAATAAATGGCTGCAGGATTTTGCGTATCGGATAACTATAGGCTGGTGGGTTTTTGCATTGGCAGGAGTATTAGCACTTGTTATAGCATTTGCTACGGTGAGCTTTCAGGCGGTTAAAGCCGCGCTTGCAAATCCGGCAGATAGTTTAAGGAGTGAATAAAAGGGACACCAAAATTTAAAATCAAAATTCCTTCCCACTGGGAAGTTAAGATATATTCATCATGATAAAGAACTACATTAAAATAGCGTGCAGAAGTCTTTGGAGACACAAAGGGTTCTCGATAATAAATATTATCGGGCTGGCAATAGGTATGACAGCCTGTTTCCTGATCTATATAAATATAAAGTTCGAGTTGAGTTATGATAGCTTTAACGAAAAATTTGATCAGATCTATCGTATAGGTACTGATATAAAATTGCCCAGTACTACGTTTCCCATCTCAAATTCATTTATCCAATTGGGTCCGGCTTTGCAGCGTGAATTTCCCGAAGTGAAATCTAACGCGCGAATCTCCAGCGCAAGATTTTTAGTACAGTTTGGGGAATTAAAGTTTCAGGAGGATAACGTGATTTTTGCTGATCCATCTTTGTTTAACGTCTTTACCTTGCCTAAGATAAAAGGGGATGTTAAACAAGATTTTAAAGCACCTTTTAAAGTCGTGATGACAGAATCAATGGCTAAGAAATATTTCGGCAATAAGAGTCCCATTGGTAAATCGCTATTGCTGAATGACAAATATCTAGCGGCAGTTACTGCGGTAATAAAAGATGTACCGCAAAATTCGCACTTTAAATTCGATATGGCGATTTCTTATGCCACGTTCGAATTGATTAATCCCGACATTTTAAGTAACTGGACCAGGGTCGGTGCTCTAACTTATATTGTTTTACCCAAAGGCTACAATTATCATAAATTAGAAAGTCAACTACCTGTTTTTGCTAGCAGGCATTATACTCAGGCAGATAAAAATGGAGGTGTAGGATATGGGTTTCATATTGTTCCTTTGAAAGATATTTATATGAACAATAAATGGGGAGGGCCTGAGTTCGGCAACCTGCATAACATCCGCATCTTTTCAATTATCGCGGTGTTTATCTTGCTTATTGCATGTATCAACTTTATCAATTTAACAACAGCAAGGGCTACAGAGAGGGCAAAAGAGGTTGGTATCCGCAAGGTAATCGGTGCAGCAAGGGCGCAATTGATTATCCAGTTTTTAAGTGAGTCGGTTATTATAAGTTTAATCGCTTTTTTACTTTCTGTTCTGTTTAGCTATTCGGTGTTGCCACTGTTCAACCAGTTATCAGGTAAAGTGATCAGCGCCAGTATTTTTTTGCATGGCTACCTGTTTCAGCTTTTTATGACAGCTTGTGGTATTGGTATTATTGCGGGTTTGTACCCGGCATTGGTGCTTTCAGGTTTTAAACCTATAACTACACTAAAGGGGACATTCAGTAAATCAAGTAAGGGTATTTTACTGCGTAAAGGACTGGTGGTCGCTCAGTTTACGATATCAATAGTGCTTATTATAGGTACCATAGTAGTTTACTACCAGTTAAATTATATGCGTAGCCAGCCGCTTGGTTTTCAAAAAAACCAGATGCTTGCTATTGATTTTTATGCCGATACGACTGTGCAACACCGCGTGGAATTAATAAAAAACGAACTAAAAAAAATCCCTAATGTAATATCTGCCACTGCATCCAGAAGTTTACCGGGTTTTGGCAATGGAAATAGCGACTCAGAAATAGAAAATAATGCAGGCGTTATGCAGCAGATACTTATTGACGCATACTATGTGGATTATGATTTTATTCCGCAGTTTGAAATGAAGCTTGCTGCGGGGCGTATATTTTCAAAAGACTTTAGTACCGATATCACTCAGGCTATAGTAATTAATGAAACGACGGCCAAAAAGCTCGGCTACGACACTCCAGCTAAAGCTTTAGGTCGTAGATTTTCGCAGTGGGGGCGAACACGTAAAATTATAGGTGTGTTAAAGGACTTTCATTTTGAATCGTTACAGGAAGCGGTAAAGCCTTTAAGCATTAGTATGGATCCGGAGTTTAATCGTATGCTTACCCTTAAAATAGAGTCCAAAGATATTCCTGCAACTATAGCTGCTATCCAAACGAGATGGAAAGTCCTGGTGCCTGAGCGGCCATTTAACTACGCCTTTGTTGATGATACATTTAACAAGCAATACGCAGCGCAGGTTAATTTCGGCAACCTGTTTATGTATTTTGCGGTGCTTGCCATATGTATTTCATGTATGGGATTATTTGGTTTGGCATCATACAGCACCATTCAGCGAACCCGCGAAATTGGTATTCGAAAAGTATTTGGCGCTTCTGTAACCGGCATCGTAAATATGTTGTCTATTGAGTTTGTACAGTTGGTGATCATATCATCGCTAATAGCGTTCCCGCTGGCATGGTTTGCTATGAATAAATGGCTGCAGGATTTTGCATACCGCATAGCTATCGGCTGGTGGGTTTTTGCATTGGCAGGAGTAATTGCACTAGTGATAGCATTTGCTACGGTAAGTTTTCAGGCGGTTAAAGCCGCACTTGCAAATCCTGTTGAAAGTTTAAGGAGCGAATAGGAATAGATAAAATATTAAAATCAAATTCCTTCCTTTTGGGAGGTTAAAAGAAGTTCGTCATGATCAGGAATTACATAAAAACAGCTATCCGTAGCCTTCGTAAAAACAAAGGTTTTACAACTATAAACATTTTAGGCCTTGCATTGGGCCTTGCTACCTGCCTGCTTATTGTTTTGTATGTAGCCGATGAATTAAGCTACGACAGGTATAATGATAAGGCCGGCCGGATTTACAGGGTGAATGAAGACCTGAAACTGGGGGATAACAGCGTAAAATACGCCGTTTGTATGGCTCCCCTGGCTAAAACACTTACTGCAGAATACCCTTATGTAGAAAATGCTACACGTCTTAAAAATGCTGGCACATCACATGTTAAAAAGGGCATATTAAATATCTCCGAAAACAGGATAGCCTTTGCTGATCCGTCTTTATTTGATGTGTTTACCCTGCCTATGATCAATGGTAATCCGGCTACGGCGCTTGTTGAGCCAAACAGCGTGGTAATTACCGAAACCACATCAAAAAAATATTTCAACAGCACTAATGTTGTTGGCAAAACCCTGCTGTTTAATGATAATACGCTTTGTAAAGTAACGGGGGTAATTAAAGATGTTCCGCAGCAATCGCACTTTAATTTCGATTTTTTTATATCGATGTCATCCTTTCCTGATAGCCGCTCAACCGAGTGGCTGCGCAGTGATTATAATACCTATGTGTTGTTAAAGGATAAATCGTATGCCAAGCAACTGGAGGCCAGTTTCCCGGCATTGTTAGAGAAATTCAGCGGCCCGCAAATGAAATCTGAATTGAAAATGAGCATCGCCGAGTTTGAAAAACGGGGCAGTTTTTTCAGGCTGAATTTAATTCCGCTTACAGATATTCACCTCAAATCAAGCATTTCCGGCGAGTTGGGTTCAAACGGTACAAAGCAATATATCTACATATTTTTGCTGATAGCCGTATTTATCTTGCTCATTGCATGTGTAAACTTTATGAACCTATCAACCGCCCGTTCGTCAAACCGTGCGCGCGAAGTAGGGGTACGCAAAGTTTTAGGCTCGGCACGTAAGCATTTAATTGCCCAGTTTTTAACCGAGTCGGTTTTGGTAACTGTTATTGCAACGGTGCTGGCCTTTGTTGTAGCCTTGTTTTTATTGCCCCTGTTTAACCAGTTATCGGGAAAGGCGCTTGCTATCAATGCGGCTTCGTTAAGTTGGATAGTACCGTCGTTATTGTTTGTAGCTTTATTTGTCGGCATACTTTCAGGTTCGTACCCTGCATTTTACCTGTCCGCGTTTCAGCCTGTGGATGTATTGAAAGGTAAAATAGCAACCGGTTTTAAAGGTGGCCGGCTCCGCAGCTTTTTTGTTGTTTTCCAGTTTTCGATCTCGATATTACTCATCATTGGCACGTTGGTTATTTATAACCAGCTTAATTATATCCAAACCAAAAACCTGGGTTACAACCGCAACCAGGTGCTCGTGATTAAAAACGTTTTCGAGCTCAATAACCAGGCTAAATTATTTAAGCAAAAAGTAAAAGAAATCCCCGGCGTAATTAATGCAACAATGACTGGCTTTTTGCCAACATCAGGTTTTAAAAGCACATCTATTTACTATAGAGATGCTACGTTAAACGAAAAAACATCCATGTTTCCGCAAAGCTGGCAGGTCGACGAGGATTACGTGCCTACACTTGATATGAAAATGGCCGCCGGTCGTAATTTTTCAAAAGATATGCCTACCGATTCGGCCGGGGTGGTTATTAACCAAGCAGCTGCCAAATTCCTGGGCTTTAAAGATCCAGTGAATAGCATCATTTACCGATCAATGGGAAGCCAGCACGATATGGCGCACATGAAACAATACCGGATATTGGGTGTAGTAAAAGATTTTAATTTTAACTCGCTTCACGAAAACGTTACCCCGGTAATATTAACCCTTGCCGAGGATAACGGCGGCCTTAGCATCCGTGTAAATACCAATAACCTTACATCATTGTTAGCCCAGATAACTTCGGTATGGAAAGAGCTGAATCCAAACGTACAGGTTAACTATTCCTTTATGGATCAGGATTTTGATGCATCCTATCGTACAGAACAGCGTACTGGTCAGTTATTTATCATCTTCACTACACTCGCTATTGTAATTGCCTGCTTAGGTCTGTTTGGGTTGGCTGCCTACGCCGCAGAACAACGCACCAAAGAGATTGGTATCCGCAAAGTTTTAGGCGCAAGCGTTACAGCAATAGCCGGTATGCTTTCGGTAGATTTTGTGAAACTGGTAGGTATCTCTATTTTAATTGCCTCGCCAATGGCCTGGTATTTAATGAATAAATGGCTGCAGGATTTTGCCTACCGCATCAGTATCCAATGGTGGATGTTGGTTGTAGCGGGCGTAGCGGCATTATTAATTGCGGTAATAACCGTGAGTTTTCAATCTGTCAAAGCAGCAATTGCTAATCCTGTAGATAGTTTGAAAAATGAATAGGTAAGCGAAAGGGAAAACTAAGAGTGCCAATAAATAATTTGACCAGTGAAAGAATACATCGGGAATAAGTGAACTTTCTACTAATTAAGTAACGTTATGATACGAAATTACATCAAAATAGCTTTCCGGAATCTTTGGCGTCACAAAGAGTTTTCGATGATCAACATTATAGGGCTTGCTGTGGGGATGACTGCCGGTTTCCTTATTTTCATGTATGTAAAGTTTGAGCTTAGCTATGATCATTTTAATGAAAACTATGATAATGTATACCGTGTAGCTTCGGATATCAAATCGCCTACTGAAACATTGCATTGGCCATCAACAACTGCACCTGTTGGCCCTGCTATAAAGGCAGATTATCCCGAGGTAGAGGAGTTTACCCGCTTGTTTGGCGGTGGTTACCTGGTGCAGTACCGCGATGCCAAATTCCAGGAAAATAATGTACAGTTTGCGGAGCCCTCACTATTTAAAGTGTTTTCATTTAAACTGATCAAAGGCGACGTGGCTAAAGCACTGGAGGCTCCTTACAGTGTGGTAATGACAAAAACATTAGCTAAAAAATACTTTGGCAGTGTTGATGCTATTGGTAAATCATTATTGCTGGATGGTAAATATCCGGCTTCGGTTACCGGTGTTATGGAGGATGTGCCGCATAACTCGCACATTAAGTTTGATATGCTGGTATCTGTATCTACCCTCGAAAAATTGTATAAGGGTTACTTAAACCAATGGGGTAACTACAACAACTTTACCTACCTGCTTCTTAAAAAGGGATATGATCCGGCTAAGCTGCAATCGCGTTTACCTGCCTTTGCCAAAAAACACATCAGTGATGCTGATCGCAGGCAAGGGATGGATTACTCCTATTTTTTAGAACCATTAAGAGATGTTTACATGGTTTCAAAAAGAGGGGGCGGTTCAGAAAGCGGCAGTTTGAGCAATGTTTATATATTTTCAGTTATCGCCGTATTTATATTACTTATTGCCTGCATCAATTTCATTAACCTTACTACAGCACGTGCCACCGAAAGGGCTAAAGAAGTAGGCATCCGCAAGGTTATAGGGGCCATAAGAAAGCAGCTGACCATCCAGTTTTTAAGTGAATCGGTTATTATTTGTTTAATATCTTTCCTGTTCTCGGCGCTGTTCAGTTTCCTGTTGTTACCCTTGTTTAACCAGTTAGCCGGCAAAGAAGTAAGCGAGAGCATATTCAGACATGGATACCTGTTGCAGCTTTTTATTATATCCTGTGTAATTGGGCTTACTGCGGGGCTTTATCCTGCACTAGTGTTGTCGGGCTTTAAACCCATCACTATTTTAAAGGGCAGGTTTAGTACTACCAGCAAAGGGATTATTTTGCGTAAAGGTTTGGTGATTACGCAGTTCACTATATCCATTGTACTCATAATTGGTACGCTGGTAGTTTATAACCAGTTGAGCTATATGCGTAACCAGGACCTTGGCTTTAAAAAAGATCAGATGCTTACCATTGATTTTGCGGGTGATAGTGCTATCCAAAGCCGTTACCAGGTCATAAAAAATGAATTGGCAAAAATTCCTAATGTATCATCGGTCACCGCATCGGGTAGTATCCCGGGTTTTGGTAATGGCGTCGCCTATTCAAAAATAGAAAACAAATCTGGCGCCATGCAGGAGATGAATATGAATATGTACGATGTGGATTACAGCTTTATTCATCAGTTTGGGATGAAGGTATTGGCTGGGCGGGTATTTTCTGAGGCTTTTGGTACTGATACCACTAAGGCTATCATTATTAATGAAGCCGCTTCAAAAATGCTGGGTTTTACTAATCCGGCGATGCTGTTGGTCATAATTACGAGCAGTGGGGGCGCAAGGGTAAAATTATTGGTGTAGTAAAGGATTTTCATTTCCAGGGATTACAGACGACTGTAAAACCATTAAATATGCGCATTGGCAAGCGTGGACTAAATGTTTTTACAGTAAAAATAGGCGTAAAAGACGTAACAGCTACCATTAAAGCCATCGAGGATAAATGGAAAGTACTGGCGCCCGAGCGGCCTTTCAATTATGTTTTTGTGGATGCAACCTTTAATAAACTTTACGCGTCTGATAATACGTTTGGCAGCCTGTTTCTATATTTTGCAATATTGGCCATATTTATTTCCTGTTTGGGGTTATTGGGCCTTGCATCATACAGCATTATACAGCGTACACGCGAAATTGGCATCCGCAAAGTGTTGGGCGCATCGGTAGGAGGGATTGTAAATATGCTATCGCAGGAGTTTATGATACTGGTAGGTATATCGGCAGTAATAGCTTTTCCGCTTGCATGGTATGGCATGGATAAATGGCTGCGTGACTTTGCCTACCGAACCAATATTACTTGGTGGGAGTTTGCACTGGCAGGGATAATAGCCCTCGTAATAGCGCTTACAACGGTAAGCTTCCAGGCTATAAAAGCGGCTGTAGCCAATCCGGTAAAAAGTTTGAGGAGTGAATAGAGGAGGTAGGGGCAAAAAGCCGAAGGCTAAATGACAGGTTAAATCAATGAACTAAAGATATGTTTAAGAATTACTTAAAAATTGCCTGGCGGAGTTTGATAAAAAACAAGCTGTATTCTGCTATTAACATTGGTGGCCTTGGGGCCGGTATGGCGGTTAGTTTTATGCTGCTGTTATATGTTTACAATGAGTTTACCTTTGATAAATTTTATCAGAATGGCGACAGCATCTATAAAGTGATGCGTAATCAGCCGTCAAACGGTGAGATCCTCACCGGCGATGCCACGCCTGTGCAGGTGGCCGGCGTATTGCAAAAAGAATATCCTGATATAGCATACACCGCCCGAACAAACTGGGCTTATGACCAGCTTTTCAGTTATAATAACAAGCCGCTCAAATTTTCATTGATGGCTGCCGATCCTTCGTTCCTGGATATTTTTAAGCTTGATTTTGTTAAAGGCAATAAAACCGATGCTTTTAAAGAGCTGAGCTCGGTGATTATGTCAGAGTCGGCTGTTAAAGCGATGTTTGGCAGCCAGGACCCTATAGGGCAAACGGTAAAATTGAATGGCAGCAACCTGGTAAAAGTGAGTGGTGTTTTTAAAGACCTGCCCCAAAATTCCAGTTTTAAGTTTAAAGCTTTAATGTCATGGAAACTGTTTGAATCAACCATGCCCTGGGTTAAAACTTCGGGTTGGGGTAATTATTCGTTCAAAACCTTTGTCATGTTAAAACCAGGTGTTGATGTGGCTAAGTTTAACCCTAAAATTAAAAAACTGATAGCCCATAATGATCCTTTTAATAAAGAGAATGAGCTATTTTTATATCCTTTTAACAGGATGCACCTGTACAGTGAATTTAAAAATGGTAAGGTTACAGGTGGTGGCAGTATCGAATATGTACGGTTGTTCCTGTTCCTGGCAATCGGGATACTGTTGATAGCCTGTATCAACTTTATGAACCTTTCAACCGCCCGTTCTGAAAAACGATCGCGCGAGGTGGGGATTCGCAAGGTAGTAGGCGCCCGCAGGTTTGCCATTATCCAACAATTCATGGGCGAATCAATATTGACGTCTTTCATCGCTTTTGTTTTTGCCGCACTGTTAATGTGGTGTTTGATGGATCGTTTTCAAGAGGTAATTGGTAAGCAACTCATCATACCATTCAGTAACCCTTTAACATGGGTGGCTGCAATTGGCGTAACATTGCTTACAGGGATTCTTGCCGGCAGTTACCCGGCCTTGTTCCTGTCGTCATTTAAACCTATAAAGGTTTTAAAAGGCTTTAACAAAGCCGGCAAAACAACATTTTACTCCAGGCAGGTGCTGGTAGTGGTACAGTTTGTGTTTGCTACATGCCTGATACTTTCAAGTATCCTGATTTATAAACAGATCAACTATATAAAAAACCGACCGGTTGGCTATTCGCAAAATGGATTACTGGAATTTTCTATCGAGGGCAGTATCCAAAAGGAGTTTGAAAACTTCAGGAGGGATGCCATTAACGCAGGGGCTATTACCGATGCAGCGATTACATCAAGTACTATTGCCAATACCAACAGCAGTACCTGGGGTGTTACCTGGCCCGGCCAGCTGGCGGGTGAAGATAAAATTCCTATTGATCAGTTGGTTACCAGCTATCATTTTATCCCTACGTATGGTTTGCAGCTTTTGGCGGGGCGCGATTTTTCAATAGATCATGTTGCTGATAGTGCATCTGTTATGCTGAATGAAGCCGCGGTAAAAATGATGAGACTAAAAGACCCTATAGGCCAGATAGTGAAGTGGCAGGACAAAAAATGTACTGTTGTTGGGGTTGTAAAAAACTTTGTATGGGGTTCGCCATATGAACCCGTAAAGCCGGTAATCATCGGCTTTGATAAAAACTGGACAGGCAGCATAGGCGTGCGGTTAAATCCAAAAACATCGGTATCAAAAAGCCTGGCGACTATAGAATCCATCTACAAAAAATATAACCCCGAATATCCTTTTGAGTACAAATTTGTAGACGAAAATTTCAGCGGCAAATTTCAGACTGAAAAATTACTCGGAACGCTATCAAGCGCTTTTACAGCGCTGGCCATTATCATATCATGTCTTGGTTTGTTTGGCTTAGCTTCCTTCGCCGCCGAACAGCGTAAAAAGGAAATCAGTATCCGCAAAGTATTAGGGGCCACGGTAAGCAGCTTATGGTTCAATCTGTCAAAGGAGTTTTTGCAACTGGTAATCATATCGTTTGTTATCGGCTCGGCTATCAGCTATTACTATATGGATAAATGGTTATCTCATTACACTTATCGCACTACTATCAGCGCGTGGGTATTTGTTGCTACCATAGCCGTAAGCGTAGCTGTATGCCTTGCAACGGTAAGCTGGCAGGCTATTAAAGCAGCATTAAGCAACCCGGTTAATAATTTGAAAAACGAATGATTCAGAGTCAAGAATTAAGAATCAAGAGTTAAGACCGAACCCCAATTAGTTTACATAGATAGATATCCATCTTTCTTTTTGATATGGACCGTATTGCGTTTTGTCTTATTCTTGATTCTTAACTCTTGATTCTGTTTCCCAGGGTAAACGAGAGTTAAGAATTAGGATCGAATCAAAAAACTAGTTTACATAGATATCAACCTTTCTTTTTGATATTGACCGTATTGCTTTTTATCTTAATTCTTGATTCTTAACTCTTGATTCTGTTTTCTCCTGTTCGCCTATGCACAATGACCGTCCGCTATCGTACGGTTTGTTATTTTTAGTTTATTTTTAATTAATTGATAATTAGGTTTTTATGTAATTGGTACGGGTTTTAGTATCTTAACGGTATAACCATCAAACATTAGCCTTATGTTAAAGAATTATATTAAAGTAGCCTGGCGAAACCTTATCAAGCATAAAGTTTTCTCGATCATCAATGTGAGTGGTTTAGCCATTGGGGTGGCTGCTTTTTGGCTAATAAGTCTTTACGTAGCTGATGAATGGAGCTATGATCGTTACAATACAAAAGCCGACCGGATTTTCCGTGTTGCCCAGCATGGCGAATGGAATGGCGGTAAGTTTAACCTCGCGGTTACATCGGCACCTTACGGGCCCACGTTGAAAAATGATTACCCCGAAGTAGAAGAATTTGCGCGTGTTGATGCAGAGGGTGGTGGCAAGATAACATACGGCGAGAAGCAGTTAAACGAGGGAGGTATCCTTTTTACGGATAATGCCATCTTCAACGTTTTCACCTATCACTTTTTATCCGGCGAACCTGCATCTGCTTTAGCCAAGCCTCAATCTGTTGTTTTAACCAAAACACTTGCAATTAGGCTTTTTGGCGATGCAGATAATGCGGTGAATAAAACGGTAATGATTAATGAACAACCTAACACTGTCACCGGCGTTATCGACGATATACCCGCAAATTCGCACTTTACATTTGCTGCCTTACGCTCATTTCCATCGGGTTATACAGATAAATGGGGGAATTCTGGCATCTATACGTACCTTTTACTGAAGGATCATGATGATTTTAAAAAGATAGAATCAGGTTCAGATGCTTTCCAGAATAAATACCTTAAAGCCGCCCTTGGCCCAATGAAGTACCGGATCGAGCTGCAGCCGCTTACTGCTATCCACCTCAAATCAAACCTTGATTACGAGATTGGCAGCAACGGAAACATTGTTTATGTATATGTATTTGGTATTGTGGCTTTGCTCATTCTTGCCATAGCGGTTATCAATTATGTAAACTTAACTACCGCGCGTTCGTCGGTAAGGGTAAAAGAGATAGGGGTGCGCAAGGTGATCGGCTCCAGCAAAAACCAGTTAATGCTGATGTTTTTTGCTGAATCTATTTCGCTAACCGCCATAGCCACACTTTCGGCGGGGGTGCTCATCCAATTTGTATTGCCATATTTCAACCAGCTATCGGGCAAAACATTACTATTAACGCAATTCGGGCTCACAAAAACCATCACTGCTTTTGCCGTATTCTCATTTGTAACAGGTATGCTGAGCGGTTTGTACCCGGCTTTGTACCTGTCGGGTTTCCGTACTATTTCTGCCATGAAAGGGCAAACAGGCAGCCAGGCATCTACTGTATTATTCAGGAAATCGTTGGTGGTATTTCAATTTGTTATCACTATTGTAATGATAGCAGGCTCATGTATCATTTACCAGCAATTGCATTTTGTAATGAATAAAGACCTTGGCTTTAACAAGGCTCAGGTACTTACTTTTCATATTCATGATAAATCTGCCCGTACTAAAATTGCTGCTATAAAAAGCCAGCTTTTGCAAAATCCAGCCGTAGAAAACGTGGGTATTGCAGGTAACCCGATAGGCAATAATGATATCGGCGGCGGTGATTTTAACCTTGGGGCCGATGGTAAAATAAATGCTGAATCGAAGATTGTAGAAAACCTGATTGTCGACGAAGATTTTATCCCCACGTTACAAATAAAAATGGCTAAGGGTCGCAATTTTTCAAAGTCGATGGTTACCGATCAAAAAGAATCCATCATTGTTAACCAAACGCTGGTAAATGAAATGGGCTGGAAAGATGCGGTAGGTAAAATAGTGCGTACCGGCGTGGATGAAAAAGGAAACGTAATATCACAAACCATTATTGGCGTTGTAAAGGATTTTAATACTTACTCGCTTCAGCATAAAGTATCGCCTATGGTAATGGAAATGCCGGCTAAAGCAAATGACCAGGACAATATGTATGTGCGCATTGGAAAAAACAATATCCCGGCTACGTTAGATTACATTAGTAAAGTGTATGGCCGTTTTGATATCGAAAATAAAGTGGAGTTTCACTTTTTGGATCAAAACTTTGCCAGGCAATACCAAACCGAACAAAAACAGGGTAATATCCTGTTCATATTTACCGTACTGGCCATCAGTATAGCTTGCCTTGGGCTTTTCGGGCTGGTAACTTTTACTGCCGAGCAAAGGGTTAAGGAGATAGGTATTCGTAAAGTTTTGGGCGCCAGTATAACCAATATTGTAACGCTGTTATCACAAGACCTGATGAAGCTTGTGCTCGTAGCCACAGTAATTGCATCCCCACTGGCCTGGTACGGCATGAGTAAATGGCTGCAAAGCTTTGCCTACCGCATTGATATTCAATGGTGGGTATTTGCCACAGCCGGTATCATAGCCATTACCATAGCCTTTGTAACTGTAAGCGTACAATCTGTAAAAGCAGCAACGGCAAACCCGGCGAAGAGCCTTAAAAGCGAATAAGAACGTTCATTGGTTCAATGGTTCATTAGTTCATTAGTGCATGACGGTTTATAATGCCGGTCGCCACTTGACTATTAACGAACATTGTACCAATGAACTAATGAACCATTGAACTAATGAACCAATACGATGATAAAAAATTACATCAAAACCGCTTACCGTAGCCTTTGGAAAAACAAAGGCTTTACGGCTATAAATGTACTGGGACTATCCATAGGCCTTGCAACGTGCTTACTTATTGTGTTTTATGTAGTGGATGAATTGAGCTACGACAAATACAATACCAAGGCAGACAGGATTTATCGTGTAACAGAGAATGTTAGATTAAATGGTCGCGAAGGTTCATCGGCGGGCACTGCAGCTCCTTTGATGGATGCTTTAAAAAACAATTTTCCGCAGATTGAAAAGATAGCGAGGTTGATACCCACCACATCACTGTTTTGGTCGCCGCAAAAATTCTATATCAAAAAAGGAACAGAGAATATCCAGGAGAGGAGCATTGTATATTCCGAATCGAATATTTTTGATGTATTTACCTTGCCCATGATTGATGGCAGTCCTACAAATGCGCTAACAGACCCACATACTGCTGTAATAACCCAAAGCGCGGCCAAAAAATATTTCAATAAAGTAAATGTTGTTGGGCAAACGTTAACTATTAACGATACCAGTATCTATAAAATTACTGGGGTAATAAAAGATGTGCCTGCCCAGTCGCATTTTAAATATGATTTCTTTTTATCTTTTTCGTCACTGCCCGAAAGCAATGTGCACGGCTGGGGTTTCAGCGGTATTCATAATTATGTGCTGCTTAAGCCAGGGACCGATGTAAAACAACTGGAAAGCCAGATTACCAAACTGGATATTAAAAACTCTTTCAATCCATCTGCCTGGGTAACAGGTGGCAATTATTTAAAGGTGTTGTTAACGCCTTTGCTCGATATTCATTTACGCCGATCAACCAATAGCCAATATGAATTACAGCAAGGCGGCAATATTCAGTACGTGTATATATTCTCGGTAGTTGCCATATTTATATTGCTGATGGCCTGCGTAAACTTCATGAACCTATCAACTGCCCGTTCATCAAACCGGGCTAAGGAGGTTGGGGTACGTAAGGTATTAGGATCGGCGCGTAAATACCTGGTATACCAGTTTTTAACTGAATCAATTTTAGTAACGCTGCTATCAACCTTAATAGCATTATTCATCGCGGTTTTACTAATGCCATTGTTTAATGAAATGGCCGGCAAACAATTAGCCTTTACACAGCAATCAATGGTTTGGCTGGTACCATCATTGATAGTAGTTGTTTTGGTGATTGGCTTTTTGGCCGGCTCATATCCTGCATTTTTTCTTTCGGCATTTAAACCAATTAATGTGCTGAAAGGTAAAATAGCCAGTGGTTTTAAGGGCGGTTTCCTCCGGAGCTTCCTGGTGGTTTTCCAGTTCTCTATCTCTATTTTCCTGATCATCGGTACGCTGGTAATTTATAACCAGTTAAAATATATTCACAATAAAGCCCTGGGGTTTGATAGGAGCCAGGTGTTGGTGATCAAGAATACAGGTGTATTAGGTAAGCAAGCCGCCATATTAAAACAGGAGTTGAAACAGTTACCCGGTGTAGTAAACGCTACCATGTCATCTTACATGCCAACGGGAGAGGATCGAAACGTAACAGGTTTATTTCCCGATCGTACTATCGATATTAAAAAAGATGTGCTTACGGAGTTTTGGCCGGTGGATGAGGATTACATCAAAACAATGGATATCAAGATGACCGACGGTCGCAATTTCTCTAAACAAATGGCTACCGATACTGCTGCTATTATCGTAAACGAGGCGTTTGTAAAAGCTTATGGAGAGAAGCACCCATTGGATAAAACCGTGTATCGAGCTAGTTACGGCATCCAGCCATACCATATAGTGGGTATTATGAAAGATTTCCACTTTAAATCATTGCATGAAAAAATAACCCCGGTAGTTTTAGCTTATGCCGAAGACCGGGGGGCTATAAGCATACGTGTAAAAGCATCGGGCATTGCAGCATTGATATCGCAGATAGAAACCAGGTGGAAGAAACTTTCGCCAAATCAGCAATTTTCCTATTCATTTATGGATCAGGATTTTGACGCTACCTACCGCTCAGAGCAACGTGTAGGCGAGATCTTTATTTCTTTTAGCACCCTGGCTATACTAATTGCCTGTCTTGGTTTATTCGGCCTGGCAGCTTATGCCGCCGAGCAACGGAACAAGGAAATCGGCATCAGAAAAGTTTTGGGTGCAAGTGTAACCACAATCGTTAGCATGTTGTCAAAAGACTTTATAAAGCTGGTATTTATAGCTATCGTATTGGCCTCACCATTGGCTTATATAAGTATGCATTGGTGGTTGCAGGGTTTTGCTTACCGCATGGATATACAATGGTGGATATTAGCCGTAGCCGGTATTACAGCCATATTGATTGCTTTTGTAACTATTAGCTTTCAATCTATAAAAGCAGCGTTGGGCAACCCGGTAAAGAGCCTGAGGAGCGAATAGAAACGTTCACTGGTTCATTAGTTCATTGGTCTTGTCTGATTAGATCAGACGGTGCTAACGAGTTTGACTGAACTTAAAGCAGCCGGCCGCTATGCCCGCATTTACCAATGAACCAGTGAACGAATGAACCAATAAACTAAATGAGATGATAAAAAATTACATTAAAACCGCCTTCCGTACGCTTAAGAAAAACTTAGGCTTTACGGCTATTAATGTTCTGGGCCTGGCGCTTGGACTGGCAACCTGTTTGCTTATTGTTTTTTATGTGGCTGATGAGTTGAGTTATGACAGGTTCAATTTAAAGGCCGATAGGATTTATCGTTTAAATAATGATATCAAATTTGGCGGTAACGATCAGTCGTACGCCAGTTCGCCTGCACCACTTGCAGCGGCATTGGTGGCTGATTTTCCTGACGTGGAAAAATCGGTGAGGATGATTAACAGGGGCGGGTTCAACGTAAAAAAGGGAAATCAAAGTATTAAAGAAAATCAGATGGTGTATGCCGATGCATCGCTTTTTGATGTATTTACCTTACCCATGATTGCCGGCGATGCGCAAAAGGCTTTAACTGAGCCCCACACTGCCGTAATAACCGAAACTACTGCCAAACGCTACTTTAATAACCCACTACAAGCGGTTGGCAAAACCTTAACTTTTAACGATAGTATATTATACAAGGTAACCGGCGTTATTAAAGATATCCCTAAGCAATCCCACTTTAATTTCAATTTCTTTTTATCAATGACTACGCTTGCCGAAAGCAAGGAAGATGCCTGGTTTAGCAATAATTTTAATACGTATGTATTGCTTAAACAAGGTACCGATCCAAAGAAATTTCAGGCTAAATTACCTCAGTTGCTGCGTAAATATGCGGGGCCACAATTGCAAAGCATATTGCATATTACCTTTGATGCTTTTGAAAAGGCCGGTAATAAATACCAGCTCAATATGGTTGCCTTAAAAGATATTCATCTTAAATCAAACAGCGTTTCAGAGCTTGCGCATAACGGAAATATTCAATATGTGTACATATTTACCGCAGTTGCCATTTTTATATTACTGATAGCCTGCGTAAACTTCATGAATTTATCTACCGCCCGTTCATCAAACAGGGCGCGCGAAGTTGGGGTACGTAAAGTATTGGGCTCGCCAAGAAAATATCTTATAGCACAATTCCTGTCCGAATCTGTAATGGTTACTTTTATCGCGGCCGTGCTTGCCGTTATCACAGCTTATTTATTTTTGCCGATGTTTAACCAGATGGCAGATAAAACCCTGGCACTCAACATGGGTTCATTAACCTGGCTAATACCCGGTATGCTGGTAGTTGTATTGGTTATAGGTTTCTTGGCAGGTTTCTATCCCGCGTTTTTCCTGTCGGCTTTTCAACCTATTGAAGTATTAAAAGGTAAGCTTTCCACTGGTTTTAAAGGCAGCTGGTTAAGAAGTTTCCTGGTCGTAGTCCAGTTTTCAATCTCCATTTTCCTGATCATTGGTACACTGGTGATCTATAACCAGTTAAAATATATTCAGCATAAAGATCTCGGCTACAATCGTAACCAGGTATTGATTATACACGGCACATATGACCTTGGTAAACAATCGAAAATATTTAAAGATGAAGTGAAGCGATTACCCGGAGTAATGGATGCTACCATGACCGGTTTTTTACCCACCATGGATTACCGTAACAGCAGCAGTATGTTTCCTGATCGTAACCTGGATCAAAAGCGGGGTATACTTACACAAACCTGGGTTGTTGACGAAGATTACATTAATACCCTGAGTTTGAAAATTACTAAAGGGCGTAATTTCTCTAAACAAATGGGCACCGATACCGCCGCCATGATCATTAACGAAACTGCCGCAAAACTGATGGATGTGCCTGATCCCATAAATAAAACACTGTACCTGCCGCAGGATAATATGGCCAAAACATTTAAGGGTTTTCATATTGTTGGGGTAATAAAGGATTTTAATTTCAATTCGTTAAAAACCAACATCACCCCGGTAGTATTAATGTATGGTGAGGATACCGGGGCATTAAGCTTAAAAGTAAATACGGCCAACATCGCCTCCCTAATGGCTCTTATTAAAGATAGATGGAAATCCATATCGCCAAACAGGGAGTTTAACTACTCGTTTATGGACGAGGATTTTGACGCTACCTATCGCGAAGAGCAGCGTATGGGAACCATATCTATTGTATTTACATCGCTGGCCATTATTATAGCCTGCCTTGGTTTGTTTGGTTTGGCTGCCTATGCTGCAGAGCAGCGTGGCAAAGAGATCAGTATTCGCAAGGTATTGGGTGCCGAAGTAAGTACCATCGTTACCATGCTTTCAAAAGATTTTATCAAACTGGTGCTAATTGCTATAGTTTTTGCAACCCCAATAGCCTGGTTTATTATGCACTGGTGGCTGCAAGGTTTCGCATATCGCCAAAATATTCAATGGTGGGTAATTGCGGTATCATCGTTCCTGGCCGTATTTATCGCATTTGCTACCATCAGTTTTCAATCTATAAAAGCGGCGCTCAGCAATCCTGTTAAAAATTTGAGGAGCGAATAGGTTAATTGGTTCACTCGTTCATTGGTTCATTGGTGAAGAGTTCGAAACTTGAAATTGGAGTTTAGGCGTTTTTCATTTTAGGGTTTAGAATTTTAAAAATTAGAGTTTAGAATTTAAATATTAGGATTTAGAGTTTTAAAATTATGATACGTAACTATTTCAAAATTGCCTGGCGAAACCTTTATAAACAAAAGGCTTTTTCGCTGATACACATATTGGGATTAACCATGGGCATTACCATATGCCTCATGATATTCCTGTATATTATGAATGAGTTTAGTGTAGACAAGTTTCATCAACAGGGAAAAAATATTTACCGGGTGATGCGCGGATTTGATCCGGCGAAACCAAGGGTGCCGTATCTGTCAGGTCCGTATGCGCCGGCATTGCTTAATGATTATCCCCAGGATATAAAAATGGCCGTTAGGGTATCACCTCAGAATAACCTGGTTTCATTTGGTGATAAAGCATTTAACGAAAAGAAAGTTTACGCGGTAGATGCAGGCTTTTTTAAGCTTTTTACTTTCCCGCTTCTTAAGGGTGATGCTGCCACTGCATTAAATAATCCTAATAGTGTTGTGTTAACCGAAAAAACGGCCAAAAAATATTTTGGATCTGTGGACAATGCCATGGGCAAAGTTGTACAGTTTGATAAGCAGCTGCAATTGAAAGTTACCGGGGTAGCTAAAGATGTGCCATCAAACTCACACCTTGATTTTGACCTGGTGATGCCTATAGCTAACTATACCAAAAATCCAAACTTTAATGTATGGATCAATAATGGGTTGTTTGTATATGTATTGCTAAATGAACATAGCAGCCAAAAGGCTCTTGAAAATCGTTTTGCACAGTTCATGGATAAATACATGGGCAAGGATATGCAGAAATTTGGCGCTAAGTTCGATCTTAAGCTTACACCGCTAAATGAGGTTTATTTTGAAAGTGCATCCGCATTTGACAATGTGAAACACGGCGATAAAACAGTAGTGTTTATCTTTATTTCGATAGCGGCACTTATTATGCTGATTGCCTGTATCAATTTCATGAACCTGGCGACGATCCGCGCGGTTGAACGATCAAAAGAAGTAGGTATGCGCAAAGTATTGGGCGCGCTACGCAATCACCTTATCTGGCAATTTATAGGCGAATCACTCATGTTGGCGCTAATCTCCTGCGCGCTTTCTATCGGTTTACTATTAATGCTGATGCCTGCATATAACCAACTATTAGGTTATGACCTTACCGTATCATGGAATAGCTCATCCATCTATCTGTTCCTGTTAGGGGTAATATTAATTGTCGGTTTTTTGGCCGGTAGCTATCCTGCCATATTTATGTCGGCTTTTTCACCAATTCAGGCTTTAAAAGGTAAGCTTAAATTGGGCAAAGGCGGCAGTATTTTCAGGCAATCCTTAGTGGTATTACAATTCAGTATATCGGTAATGCTTATTATCGGTACTATCGTAATTGTAAACCAGATGCATTACATCAAAAGTAAATCCTTGGGCTATGATAAGGAACAAACTATTGTGGTAAGTATCGATAATAATGATATTTATGATCATCGCCGGCAGTTTAAAGATGAATTACAAAATTCAGGAGCTATATCATCGGTATCCCTGATGTCGGGAGAGCCGGGTGGATTTTATGACATTCATGGGTTTGATGCTGAAGGCCAACAGGCAACATTTATGTCTCGCACGGAGTTTGCCGATTTTGAGTATGTAAAAACGCTTGGCTTAAAAATGGTAGCAGGAAGGGATCTTTCGCCTCAGTTTGCTACGGATACCACCAATTCGGTGCTCATCAACCGTACTGCCGCTAAAGATCTTGGTTTTACTCCCGAACAGGCTATTGGTAAATGGATAAAAAACAAAGGCAGAGATGATAAAAGACGAACTGTAGTTGGGGTAGTGGAGGATTTTAATTTCCTATCGCTGAAAGAAAATATGGATGCCCTGGTGATCTCGCCAAGCGACGACAGAAGGGTAGTGGTGATTAAGCTGAAAGCAGGCAACATTCCTGCTGCTCTTGCAACTGTAAAAGATATTTACAGAAAGGTAGCTCCGGTTTACCCGTTTGAGTACAGCTTTTTGGATCAAAAATTTGATATCACCTATAAAACCGACATCAGGCAACAAACCATGCTGAGCATATTCTCGGGACTGGCCATCTTCATTGCTTGCCTTGGTTTATTTGGACTGGCTTCATTCACCGCTGCCAAACGCACCAAAGAGATTGGTGTACGTAAAGTGCTTGGCTCATCGGTACAAAATATACTGATACTGATATCAAAAGATCTGCTGAAACCGGTATTGCTGGCAACAGTCATCGCCATGCCAATTGGTTATTATTGTATGGATAAATGGCTGCAAAGTTTCGCCTATAAAACCCAGTTACACTGGTGGATATTTGTATTGGCTGCAGTTTTAACTTTTGTTATCGCGCTGTTTACCATTAGTTTCCAATCGTTAAAAGCTGCGCTGATGAACCCGGTAAAAAGTTTGAGGAGTGAGTAAGTCTTAGCCAATTATCTCCAAAGGAGAGGGGGCTAAAATTGGGAGGGTGAGACAATTGCAAAATTTAGGATTTAGAATTTAAAAAAAAATATGAATACCAAATTAGCGTGGCGTAATTTAAAAAAGAACAAGCTGTATGCTTTTGTTAATATCCTTGGTTTAACGGTTGGTATTGCCTGCTGCCTGCTTATAGGCATCTACATAAAGCACGAGTTAAGCTATGACAAGTTTCATGCTAATGCCGATAAAATAGTACGGGCCACTATGGAATACAACATGGCCGATGGGCCGCAGCGCATTGCGGTGAGTGGTACCAAGGCCGGGCCGCAGTTTAAGCGCATGCTGCCGGGAATAAAGGATTACGTGCGTACTTTTAAATCCGGCAAAGTAATTGGTTATAATAACCAGGTATTTGATGAAAAAAGCATTTTATATGCCGATGCTAATTTCTTTAAAGTTTTTTCTTTTAAACTTATTGAGGGCGATGTTGCCTCGGCTTTGAGCGCTCCCGATAAAATTGTCATTACTCAAAACTCGGCTAAAAAATACTTTGGCAGCCAGGATGCTGTGGGCAAAGTTTTACGGGTTGGTTCCCGAAGTTTTACTGTATCAGCAATAGCCGAAAATGCGCCAAGCAACTCCCAGATCCAGTTTGATTTTGTATTGCCGTTTAGCCTGTATATTGCCATGAACGGGCCCGAGCAATGGTGGTCGGCCAGTAACATGACCTATCTGTTATTGGACGCTAAAACGCAGCTTCCGCCTTTACAAAAGCAACTCGGTGCCTATATGCTCAATACCGTAAGCAAAAAAGAGCTTAAGATGGATGGCGGGCACTACTTAACCTATAACCTGCAAGCGCTAACAGATGTTCATTTAAAATCAAGGCTGGCAGATGAGTTTGAGCCCAATGGCAGCATCACTTACATTTATGTTTTATTGGCAGTGGCCTTGTTAATATTAATGATAGGCTGTGTAAACTACGTTAACCTGGCTATTGCCCAGTCGGCTGGTCGTGGTGCGGAAATAGGTGTGCGTAAAGTGATGGGGGCGGGCAATGGCGAATTATTCTGGCAGTTTATTGTAGAATCGGTTTTTACAGCGGCAATTGCTTCTGTTTTCGCCATTATTTTGGCAGCGTTGATACTGCCTTTATTTAACCAGATCTCTGGCAAGCAACTCGGGGTATCAACCTTAGTTGATCCCGTGATATTGATTGGGCTTGCTGTTTTAAGTATTACAGTAGGTTTTGCAGCCGGCACTTACCCGGCGCTGATGTTATCAGGTGCTAAGCTGGTTAAGATCCTGAAATCGGGTTTCTCTTTCACGTCTGGCCAAAATGTGCGTAAATCGCTAATCGTTTTCCAGTTTGTGATCTCTATCTTTCTTATTATATCCACCATAGTGATACTGCAGCAATTATCTTATATCCGCAATAAGAATATTGGCTACAGTAAAAGCAATATGGTGGTTCTGCCTGTTGATGACAAAATATTACCGCAACTGGATGCACTTAAAAAAGCCATCGCTGCAATACCAGGAGTACAGCAGGTAGCAGCAGCCAATGATGAACCCATTAATGTAGGTTGGGGAGATGGTATAACTACCAACGACGGCAAAAGCATTTCGGTTAATGCCATCCCGGTTGATGAGGATTTTATTAAAACCATGCAGCTTAAACTGGTATCTGGCAGCGATTACACGCACGCCGATTTGCAATTGCTGGACACAACCAACAAAAACAAAAATTACCATTATACTTTTATGCTGAACGAATCGGCAGTTAAAGCCCTGGGCTGGACACCGGAACAAGCTATAGGCAAAACCATATCAAAGGGCATAACCGGTACAATAAAAGGCGTAATCAAAGATTTCAACTTTAAATCATTCCATGATCAGATAACTCCACTGATATTGTTCCTTGATAATGAGCAGCTGCACAAAATGTTTGTAAAAATAGATGGTAACAATACATCTGCGATCCTCGCCCAAATTGGCAAAGTTTGGAAAGATCGTGTTAGTCACCGCCCGTTTGACTACCGTTTTCTGGATGATGATTTTGATGCCCTTTACCGTACCGAGCAGCGTACTGCAGGCGTATTCACTACGTTTTCTGTATTAGCCATTTTGCTGGCTTGCCTGGGCTTATTTGCTATTACCGCTTTCGCGGTTGTACAACGTACTAAAGAGATAGGCATCCGCAAAGTATTGGGAGCAAGTATTGCCAATATCATCTTGTTGATAGCAAAAGACTTTTTAGCATTAGTGATCATTGCTGCCATCATTGCTTCGCCTATTGCCTGGTACATCTCCAGTAAATGGCTGCAGGATTTCGCCTATCGTATTGATATACAATGGTGGGTATTTATGATAACAGGTGCTGCCGCATTATTGGTAGCCGCTATTACTGTTAGCATACAATCAACTAAAGCCGCAATGGCCAATCCTGTAAAAAGCTTGAAAGCAGAGTAGGTAGTTGCAGTAAGCAGTTTGCAGTTTGCGGTTTGCAGTAAGCTGTTTGCTAATGCGACAAGGCAGTTTACAGTTTACAAACACGTCAAGTACCAATGAACTAATGAACCAGTGAACCAATGAACTAACATATGTTAAAGAACCACATCAAAATAGCATTCAGGAGTTTGAGCAGAAATAAAGGGTTTTCCTTTATCAATATTACGGGTTTGGCTGTTGGGCTTGCCGTTTGTATCATGATTATGCTGTATGTAAGTCATGAAATGAGTTATGATAATTTTCACAAAAACGGGAAACGTATATTTGGTTTGCATGCTTCGGTAAAAATTGGCGGCACTATGCTTAACGTAGGGCATATGGGTTACGAAACCGGGCCCATTGTAAAGCAAAACTATCCCGTGGTTGAGAATTATATGCGTACTATGGCCTATTTCAGGCCGGTGATAGTGCATAACCCTGCATCGCCGCAAAATAAATTTTCGGAAAGTAAGCTGTTGTTTGCCGATCAGGGTTTCTTTAAGTTCTTTTCTTTTAAGCTGCTGTCCGGAGATTCGTCATCTGCATTAAAAGATCCATTTTCTGTGGTGATATCGCTGGATATGGCTAAAAAGTATTTTGGCGATGCAAACCCCGTTGGCCAAACGTTGGTGCTTAAAACAGATAGCACCTACACTTATCACATTACCGGCGTTGCCGAAAACGCGCCTTCAAATTCATCTATCGAATATAATTTTATTGCCTCCAACTTAAGCCTGCTCTCTATGAAGGAGGCTTCGTTTTACACAGGGGTTAAGGAAGTAGGGCCAGGTTCGTTCGATCTGTATTTGCTGTTGAAAAACGTTGCCGACACGGCAAGCCTAAAGCGTAACATGCAGGCAAAAGCCAAGTTGGATAAAAACTATGACGACATCAGTTTTTCATATACTCCGATAGCCGACACGCATCTCCAGAACAACTTTGGCGATTCATCCAACATTAAATACCTTAAAATATTTCCTTTGGTTGCCGTGCTAATATTGTTATTGGCATTGGTTAACTACATGAGCCTCTCTACAGCAAGGGCCACGTTAAGGGCGAAAGAGGTTGGTGTTCGCAAGGTATCCGGTGCGAGCCGTAAAAGTATCGCCATGCAGTTTTATGTCGAATCCGCATTGTTTGCGGGTATTTCTTTTGTGTTAGGTTATTGCTTGTGCTATTTGTGTAAACCTTGGTTTTTAAATGTGTTGCAGTTAAAGATAGATAATGCCTTTCTGTATAATCCGATGGTGTTAGGTTTGTTATTTGCTTTACTGGTGCTTACTATATTGATAGCAGGAAGTTATCCATCAATAGTGTTATCAGCATTTAAACCGGTAATAACACTGAAAGGCAAAATGAGCAGGCAGACCGGTGGCAACGCGGTACGCAAGATGTTTACCACATTTCAATTTGCCATATCGGTAGGCTTAATCATTTGCGGTATAATTATCGACAGGCAGCTGTATTATTTTCGCCATGCCGATACGGGTATCAATCGCGATAACACGCTTATGATTCCGGCAGGTACAAACTTATCCAAATCATACGCCGCATTTAAAAAGGATATAGGCGACCTGGCCGGCATAAGCAGTGTGGCTACATCAAATCACCCTATGTTTAAAGGTTATGATATGTTTTTTGTTGATGGAAAACAAAAAGGCGAAACCGTAGGCTTGGTACCCATGATGGTTGATAGTAAGTTTACCTCGCTGTTGGATTTAAAATGGAAACATCCGCCTTTAAACAGCACGGATGTAGCGGGCAAAAACAAAATAGTGATCAATGAGTTGGCTATTGAAAAGCTTCATTTGCCGGCAAACCCGGTAGGTAGTTATGTTGATAATAAAGGAGAGAAACTGGAAGTAGTAGGTGTTATCAAAAATTTTAACTTCACCTCGCTGGCCGATGAATTAAAACCGGTGGTATTATTTACGCTTGCAGATACTACAACGCTTTGGAACAAAAGGGGATGTACACTTTTTGTCAAAATAAAACCACATACTAATTTGCCAACCCTGCTTGGAAAAATGCAGAGGATCTACAAGAAGTATGATCAGGATACCCCGTTTGATTATACTTTTATGGATGATGCATTTAACCAACAATATAAAGCCGAAGACAGACTATCATCTATTTTTAGCTTGTTTACTTATATAACTGTTGTACTGGCTACAATGGGGCTGTTTGGTTTGGCTGCATTTACTATTGAACAACGCACCAAAGAGATAGGGATCCGTAAAATATTGGGTGCCAGCCTTTCAACCATAAGCGCGTTGTTATCAAAAGATTTCCTGAAACTGGTGTTGTTATCTATAGTTATAGCCTCGCCGGTGGCCTGGTGGGCCATGCACAGCTGGCTGCAGAATTTTGCTTATCGTATTGCCATACCTTGGTGGGTGTTTACTGTGGCTGGTGTAATTGCAATGTTTACCGCTATGGTAACCATTAGTTATCATGCTATAAAGGCCGCGTTGGCCAACCCGGTAAATAGTTTAAGATCGGAGTAAGGCTTTTTGAATTATTTTTTGAAACCAGTGCAACGTATGTTCCGCACCTGTCGTCTTATCAACAAACTAAACTAAAACATTATGAAAAAGCACTTACTGTTATTTTTTGTGGCCTGCCAAAGCTGTGTTGTTTTTGCGCAGGACTCCAAAACGCCATACATGACAAAATCCTTATCAGGGAATGCTATAAAAGACGTATTTGTTAATACATCAGGAGGCAGCATAAGCGTAAGCGGTGCAGCCGGAGAAGCGCCTCGTGTGGAGGTTTATATCCAGGGAAACAATGTTATTGGCAGCATATCAAAAGAAGAAATAGAAAAACGCCTGCAAAACTATGAGTTGAGTGTTACGGTTACCGGTGGCGAAGTTCATGCAACTGCCAAAAACAAGCACAATTTCTCAAACTGGAAAAACTCTTTAAGTATTGGCTTTAAAGTATTTGTACCAAAACAGGTTAATACAAACCTGAATACCAGCGGTGGCAGTATCCACATGGATAATTTATCGGGTAACGAAAAATTTGAAACCAGTGGCGGCAGCTTACATGTTGACAAATTAACCGGCATTATTAAAGGCGAAACATCTGGCGGCAGCATTCATGTAAGCAACTCCGGATCCGATATCAACCTTGAAACCAGCGGTGGCAGCATTGAGGCCACCAATTGCAATGGTAAAATTCACCTGGAAACTTCTGGTGGTTCATTACGCCTTACCGATTTAAAAGGCACTATAGATGCAAATACAAGCGGCGGCAGCATCAATGCAAATAACATAGCCGGAGAATTTAAAACAGGAACCTCGGGTGGTAGCATCAATCTTACCAACCTGGCATGCGCACTTGACGCATCTACAAGCGGCGGCAGTTTTCATGCACAATTTAACAGCGTTGGCAAATATGTTAAAGTTGATGTTAGTGGCCATGTTGATTTGTCGCTTCCATCAAAACAAGGTTTTGACCTTGATTTGCGTGCCGATAGGGTAGAAGCAAACTTCACCTCCAACTTTAGCGGAACTAAAGAAAAAGAAAAAATTGAAGGCAAACTAAACGGTGGCGGTTCATCTGTGGTAATCAGGGGCAATCGGATTAATCTTAATCTTAACTAAGATCTATATAAAGTAATTAGGTACGCAAAGGGGGCCTGTTGTTGAACACGACAGGTCCTTTGTGTTTAGTGAATATGCTATTATGTAATAATGTATTGGTTCTTGTAATCAACGTTAGCTTTCTGTATTAAGTTTTCGCTTTTTTTTACACTGTATCGTAAACGTACACCCACTGTTACGCCTGCGTACAGTTGCAAACTATTTAATTATTTAAATAATTGATTATCAATTTATTAAATAATTGGTATGTATTTTAAACAGCATCATATGTAATTACATCATGATGCTTAAAAATTATATTAAAACCGCCTGGCGCAGTTTAAAGCGCAATAAAATATTTTCTTTTATCAATGTATTTGGTCTTTCGGTTGGATTGGCCTGCTGCATGCTGATCACAGCTTACGTTTACAGTGAACTAAGCTATGACCGGTATCCGCAGGGCGCCGACCAGATTTATCGCGTTGGCGTTAAAACGGTTGAAAACGCCGGAGTGAGCGAGTATCCAAATGTAGATGTAGCGGTAGCTAAAGGAATAAAAGATCAGTATCCGCAGGTGGAGGAAATAACCAGGCTAACCGGCCATAAGCCATCATTTATAGAATATGATGGAAAGAAATTTAAAGAAGAGCACCTGCAAATGGTTGACCCTAACTTTTTGCAGATGTTTTCGATCCCATTGGTTGATGGAGATATCAAATCATGTCTTAAAGAGCCTTATAGCGTAGTAATTACCAAAGCCTTTGCGCAAAAGTATTTTGGCAATCAACCTGCGTTAGGTAAATCATTACTTGTTGACGGGGAACCTTACAAAGTTACGGGGCTTATTGATAAAGTGCCTGATAACTCTCATTTTCATGGGGATGCGTTTTTTAGCATGAATAAATATGTAAGGGAGGGAAACCAAACCTGGAGCAACATTGGATTTTTTACCTATATCCGCTTAAATAAAAATGCCGATCCAAAAAAGCTCGAAGCTGCTTTTCCCAATGACCTGGTCAGAAAGTTTGTAGTGCCCGAAATAGCCCATGATATGAACATAAGTACAGCCGAGGCCAGTAAATCGGTAAATACTTTTCTGTTTTATTTACAGCCTTTAACTGATATTCATTTACACTCAGCCACCAAATACGAGATAGAGGCAAACGGGGATATTCATTATGTGTACATTTTTGCTGCATTGGCCATATTTATACTCATGCTGGCCTGTATCAATTTTACTAATCTATCCACTGCAAGCTCGGCAAAAAGGAGCAAAGAGGTTGGTATCCGTAAGGTATTAGGATCTGAAAAAAGCGGGCTTATTTCTCAGTTCCTTACCGAATCGGTATTACTCACTTTGGGAGCCATGATATTTGCTGTTGCTATTGTTTACCTGCTTTTGCCATTGTTTAATGATCTGGCAGGCAAACAAATAGGAATGAGCTTTTTCCTTAATTATAAAGCTATAGTAATTGAACTTTTACTATCATTTGTAGTAGGCGTAATTGCCGGGATTTATCCTGCCTTTGTTTTGTCGGGTTTCCAGATCATTAGTGTGTTAAAGGGAGGCACAGGTAATACAAAAGCAGTGAGCAAAAATTATTTGCGCAGCGGACTTATTGTCTTCCAGTTCGCTGTATCCACCGCACTTATCATTGCCACATTTGTAGTTTACCAACAATTGCATTACATGCAAAATAAAAAACTGGGTTATGATAAAGACCAGGTTTTGGTAATTAATGAAACTTATTCGCTACGCAATAATATCAACGCGTTTAAGCAGGAGCTGCTTCGTAATCCGCAGGTGATCAATGCAACCATATCCAGCAGCGTTCCGGGTACAGGCGGCGGCATTGATGGCACCCAGATAGATGCAAAGGAATTTAATGACAAGGGCGGCCATGCCGAAATTCACACCGATATTTTTCATGTTGATGAAAGTTATATACCTACGCTGGGCATCAAAGTTGTAAAAGGCCGGAATTTCTATCCCTCATATCCCGGCGACTCCATGGCTGTTGTAGTTAACGAGGCCCTGGTACGTGATCTTGGCTGGGGTAAAAGCGACCCGATAGGTAAAACTATTGTCCGTTCGGCAAGGGCTCAGTATACGGTGGTGGGTGTAGTTAAGGATTTTCACTATGTATCTGCCAAGCAAAAAATTGCACCGCTGATGTTATTAAATGGCCATACCATAAGCTCGGTTATGGTTAAAGTAAAAACAAAGGATATTAAGGCTTTGATTGCTGGTATGAGGACTCAATGGGATAATTTTAAACCCGATCTTCCTTTTAGCTATTCTTTCCTTGATGAGAAATTTGCATCACTTTACGCGGCTGAACAGCAAACCGGTAAAATATTCACTGTATTTGCTTTTATAGCGCTCATTATAGCCAGTTTAGGATTGTTTGGCCTGGCAGCATTTATGATCAGGCTGCGGGTTAAAGAGATTGGTATCCGCAAAGTTTTAGGGGCATCAACCGGGAGTATTACTACCATGCTTTCTAAAGAGTTTTTAAAGCTGATCGTAATCGCGTCGCTGATATCATTCCCTATTACCTGGTATGCTATGAATAAATGGCTGCAGGATTTTGCTTATCGTATTAGTATACAATGGTGGGTATTTTTATTAGCAGGTTGTATAGCTGTATTGGTGGCGGCAATAACTATCAGCTTCCAATCGGTAAAGGCTGCTTTGGCAAACCCGGTGAAGAGTTTGAGGAACGAATAAGTTCATTGGTTCATTTAAAAGGGAACTTGATTTAGCAATTAGAATTTAGAGTTTGGGGTTTAGAGTTTAAAAATTAGGATTTAGAATTTAACGATATTATTATGATTAGAAATTATTTACGGAGTGCTATGCGTAACATCACCCGGCACAAATTTATTTCGTTCATCAACATTTTTGGATTAACCGTTGGGTTAGCCTGCTGTATGCTTATTCTGGTGTATATTATTAATGAGCTGAGCTATGATAAGTTTAACAATAACGCCAACGATATTTACCGCGTTACGCGAAGCTTTAATACGGCCGATGGTATTGATAATCTGCACTTGGGGGCTGTAGCGCCGCCGTTTGCGCCCTTGCTTAAAAACGAGTTTTCGGATATTAAAAAGGTTACGCGCATATTGCCCAACCGCGGTGTAACCATCCGCTATAAGGGTAAACTTATAAATGAAAAGGATTCTTATTTTGCTGATGAGAACTTTTTTGATTTTTTTAGCGTGAAAACTGTTGCCGGTGATCCTAAAAGCGCATTAAAGGAACCATATAGTGTAATGATGACCCGGGAGATGGCTCATAAATACTTCGGTAATGAAGACCCGATGAACAAGGAGTTTAGGGTAGATAATCAATATAATTTTAAGGTTACGGGCATATATGAATCATTTCCAGAGAATGCGCAACTTCACCCGCAGATGCTGCTGTCTTTTAATACTTTAAGAGATAGCGTAGTTTATGGGCAAAAAGGGCTGGAGACCAACTGGGGCAATAACTCATTTTTTACATACCTGCTGTTTCCTAAAGGTTATAATGTAGACCATGTAGCTTCACAGTTCCCGGCTTTTTTGGATAAGTATGTTCACTTTCCGGGGCAGCCTGCAAATTACCGGGAATCGAAATTTAGTAAACTACATTTTCAGAAGCTGCTGGATATCCATCTTTACTCGCACCTTGACGATGAATTGGAACAGAACGGTGATATTAAACGTGTTTATATATTTTCGGCAATCGCGCTGTTTATCCTGCTCATAGCCTGTATTAACTATATGAACCTGTCAACGGCCCGCTCCACATTAAGAGCAAAAGAGATCGGGATCCGTAAGGTAATAGGGGCTCAGCAAAAAGAGATCATTACGCAGTTTTTGAGTGAATCGGTACTTATTACTGTTTTCTCGCTGATTTTGGCTTTAGTTATTACCTGGCTCATTATGCCGCTTATTAATAAATTTTCAGGACTTCAACTCTCCTTTGATAGCCTATTGCAGCCACAAATTATCATATCCATTGTTATGTTGCCATTTGTAATTGGTATTATCAGTGGTATTTATCCGGCTATTTTTATGTCATCCTTTAAGCCGGTAAAAGTTTTAAAGGGTATGTTAAAGGTGGGGTCAAGTAATATATCTTTCCGCAAGGTATTAGTGGTTTTGCAGTTTTCTATTTCTATCATCTTAATTATTGCTACAACCATTGTATTTCAGCAATTGAGGTACATGCAACAAAAATCATTGGGATTTAACAAGGATCACATTGTTAGCATAGGCAATTATTTTAACCCCAGTCAGTTTGAGGTTTTTAAAAATGCGGTAATGAAGGAAGGGACGATAAAAGACATCGGCCGCTCCTCAAGAATTCCGTCTGGTCGTCTATTGGATGATCAGGGGATATCTGTTATGCAAGGCGGTACATTACAAGCTGTTCAAGCCGACGTTAAGTATATCAATACAGATTATGGCTTTATTCCAACCTACGGCATGAAAATGGCCGCCGGTCGTAATTTTTCAAAAGAGTTTGGTACCGATACCAACAATTATGTAATAAATGTGTCTGCTTCAAAGGTACTTGGCTGGAAAACTCCGGAAAGCGCCATTGGTAAGGAAATAAGCTATGGCGGTGTAAAAGGAAAGGTTATTGGCGTAGTCAATGATTTTCATTTCGAATCCCTGCACCAAAACATCATTCCGTTGTTAATGCGTATGCCATCGTTCGCCAATAGTAATTATAGCAAACTATCTATAAAAATTGATGGCGCCCATGTTCGGTCGGCCATCAATACATTGGAACAAACCTGGAAAAAATATCAGCCTGAAACGCCTTTTGAATACACCTTTCTGGATGAAAAATTTCAAAAGTTGTATGATAGTGAACAACAGCAGGGCACCCTGTTTACCATATTTGCGTTCATTGCCATATTTATAGCTTGTTTGGGATTATTCGGCTTGTCGGCATTTACCATTACACAAAGGGTTAAAGAGATTGGCGTACGCAAAGTATTAGGCGCCAGCATTCCGCAAATTGTAACCGAACTATCCAGGGATTTTTTAAAACTGGTGCTTATTGCCTCGGTAATTGCCCTGCCGATAGCATGGTATACCATGAGTAAATGGCTGCTTGATTTTGCCTTTCGCATCAGCATCCAATGGTGGGTTTTTGTGATGGCAGGTATCATAGCGGTGATAATCGCTTTTGTAACCATCAGCTTTCAATCGATCAAGGCAGCAACAACAAATCCGGTTAAGAGCTTGAGAAGTGAATAGGTTTGTTCATTGGTTCATTGGTCTTGTTTGAGGCTGATGTGTTAAAGACAAATGCTAAAAACTAATGAACAATACCACTAATGAACTAAAAAGAGATGATAAAGAATTATTTTAAAATAGCCTTACGCAACTTTTGGCGGCATAAATTTTTCACGTTCGTTAATATCATTGGTTTATCCATTGGCATAAGTTCGGCATTGGTTATTTATTTGATCGTTCATTTTGATTTTACTTTTGATAAATCCTATAAAGATAGCGACCGGATTTACCGGATAGTTTCTAATTATACCTATGCCGGCGAACCAGCATATAACCGCGGTGTTTGCGGGCCTTTGCCCGAGGCTGTAAAGACAGAAGTAAGCGGCGTTGCAATTGTTGCCCCGTTTTTCAGCCTGTATCAACCTAATGTGCTTGTACCGGCTAAGTCTGGCGTTCTTGTTAAATTCAAGCTCCAGGATAACGTTGTATTGGCCGACGAACGCTATTTTGAGCTTTTTAACTATACATGGCTCGCGGGGAAAGCAAATACAGCATTTATTGGGCCCAACCAGGTAGTGCTTACTACTGATAAGGCAAAAAAATACTTTCCTAAATTATCTTATAACCAGATGCTGGGGCGGGTAGTGATGTACGATACATTGAGTACAACAGTTACAGGTATTGTTGAACCACTAAAGGGCAATACCGACTTTGCTTCTTCAGATTTTATATCTTATTCGTCGGCGGTAAATAACAACGCGTTAAAAAACGAATTAAGGCCCGAACATTGGGGTGGTACAACTCCGGCCTCGCAGCTTTTTATCAAACTATCTCCAAATACAACAGTTGCGCATGTTGAAAAGCAGCTAAACGAGATACTAAAAAAACATAATCCGCCAACACCCTCAAACAAGGGCAATACCCGCAGTTTTGCTTTACAACAGCTAAACGATGTGCACTTTAATGAGCTTTACGGAACATTTTATAACGGGCGTACAGCCAATAAAACAACCCTATATGGCTTGCTGGCTATAGCACTGTTTTTGATGCTATTGGGCTGTATCAATTTTGTTAATTTAACTACGGCACAAGCGGCACAAAGGGCAAAGGAGATAGGGATCCGTAAAACAATGGGAAGCAGCCGGGTACAACTGATTGTTCAATTTTTAAGTGAAACATTCCTTATCACCTTGTTTGCAGTAATCATTTCAACCATGCTGGCCCCGGCGATACTAAAACTCTTTAAAGATTTTATTCCCCAGGGGATAAAGCTGGATATTTTGGGCCAACCGGATTTGATCGTTTTTCTTTCACTGTTAACTATTGTAGTAAGCATTTTATCGGGCTTTTACCCGGCTGTTTTGTTATCGGGGTATAAACCTGTGTTGGTGCTTAAAAACCAGGCTGCAAGCAATAGCAGCAAAACCCGTAACGCCTGGCTGCGTAAATCATTAACGGTTACACAGTTTGTTATTGCCCAGTTTTTCATCATGGCAACGGTATTGGTGAGCAAACAGATTTATTATGTGTTGCATAAAGATCTCGGCCTTAAAAAAAATGCCATTATTATCATAAACTCTCCGTGGAAAAACCGTACTACCAGCCGTAACCAGGTGTTTTTGAATAAGCTAAACGCACTGCCGCAGGTAGAGCTGGTTAGTATGGGTAAAGATGCGCCGTCGTCAAACAATGGCAACTCAACAGAGGCAACTTACCGGGATGGTAAAAAGGAAATTAAAATGGAACTGAATGAAAAATATGGCGACCAGAACTATATCCACGTTTACAAAATCAAATTATTAGCAGGACGTAACCTGCAGCCGGGCGATACCTCAAAAGCCTTTGTTATCAACAATGCATATGCTAAACTCATCGGGTTTAAAGATCCGCATAAGGCTGTGGGTAAATACATTGATAACTTTAATGGAGATAAAAAAATGCAGATTGTGGGTGTTGTGGCCGATTTTCATGCAGAATCATTACATGCTCCCATTAAGCCTATAGCTATTTTAACAGAGAACAATCATTACAACAACGGTACATTTCATATCGCGCTAAAACCACAATCGACCGGTGGCGGTGACTGGAAAAAAGCTATTTCGGCAATGGAGGCATCCTGGAAGGAAATTTATCCCGAGGATGATTTTGAGTATCGCTTTTTTGATGAAAGCATTGCCAAATTTTATGATCAGGAGCAACATACCTCCACCTTACTAAGCTGGGCAACAGGATTATCTATATTTATCAGCTGTCTTGGGTTATTGGGTTTAGCCATTCATAATACCAATCAGCGTACTAAAGAGATAGGTGTACGTAAGGTATTAGGTGCCACCGTTTCGCAAATTGTTACCCTGTTATCCACCGAGTTGGTAATGCTTATAGCGCTGGCTTTTGTGCTGGTTACCCCACTAGCCTGGTATGCCATGAATAAATGGATGGAAAGTTTTGCCGACCATACCAATATCAGCTGGTGGATTTTTGTGCTTAGCGGAGGAGGGATGCTGTTAACGGCCTTGATTACATCCAGCTTCCAAACGGTTAAAGCAGCTATAGCTAATCCGACAAAAAGTTTGAGAAGCGAATGATTTACTCATTGGTTATTTGCAGGGTTTTAGGATTTTTAAAATTTAGGATTTAGAGTTTAGAATTTAATTTTCAGTCATGATAAAAAACTACTTCAAAATCGCGTTCCGTAATTTCGGGAGGCATAAGCTATTTACGCTGATTAACATTGTGGGTTTATCCATTGGTATTAGCGCCGCATTGGTAATTTATGTTATTGTAAATTTTGATTTTACGTTTGATAAGTTTCACCAGGATGGCGATAAAATTTATCGTGTAGTTACCGAGTATTCCTTTTCGGGCGAAGTGGGTTATAACAGCGGAGTAACAGGCCCCCTTCCAGGTGCCGTCAAATCGGAAGTTACTGGTGTAAAAGATGTGGTGCCATTTTTTGCATTATACCAAACAGATGTGTTTGTACCGAAAGCAGGGGCCCATGTTCCTGTTAAATTTAAAAACCAGAGCGATGCGGTACTTGCAGATGGCCGCTATTTCAATTTGTTTAAATACCACTGGTTAGCCGGTTCTCCTTCAAGCGCATTAAATGAGCCGTATAAATTGGTCATTACTTCAGACCAGGCTAAAATTTATTTCCCGAATATACCCTATAACCAGGTACTTGGTAAAACTGTAATTTTTGATACTATTAAAACAACTGTTACAGGAATTGTACAAACACCTGTACAAAACACAGATTTTTACTTTCGCAATTTTATATCATACAGCACCGGCCTCAGCAATGCCGATCTGAAGGGGAATATGCAATTAACCGAATGGGGCAGCACAACTTCGGCATCGTCATTATTTATTAAACTTGCCGATAACGTGAATGCTGCCAATGTAGAGAAGCAACTAAATGTGTTGCTCAAAAAACATGATCCACCAAAGAAAGAGAATGCCGGGAATAAACAACTGTTTCATCTGCAGCCATTAAATGACCTGCATTTTAACAAAGACTACAGTAATTTTGATAACGGGCGTATTGCCAACAAGACTACGTTATATGGCCTGCTGGTTATCGCCTCATTTTTACTTGTACTGGGTTGTATCAACTTTATAAACCTTACTACAGCCCAGGCCTCACAGCGGGCAAAGGAAATAGGTATCCGCAAAACCATGGGCAGTACCCGTAGTCAGCTTATCAGTCAGTTTTTAAGCGAAACTTTCCTTGTAACTCTTTTCGCGGTAATTATAGCCATGTGCCTTGCTCCGGTGATACTTAAATTATTCAAAGATTTTATTCCAAAGGAGGTAACGATTGATTATATACGCCAAAGCAGCTTAATTTTGTTCCTGGTTGCACTTACTTTTATAGTAACCTTACTTTCCGGATTTTATCCGGCATTGGTGCTATCCGCTTATAAGCCTGTGCTGGTGCTAAAAAACCAGGCTCAGTCGGGGTCAAGTAAAACCCGTAACGCAGTGTTGCGTAAATCGTTAACGGTTATGCAGTTCATAATAGCGCAGTTTTTTATCATGGCTACTATACTGGTAAGCAAACAAATTTACTATGCATTGCATAAAGACCTCGGCTTTAAAAAAGATGCTATCGTGAATATTACCATTCCGTTTAAGAATAAACACGACGGCCTGAAACAAGTGTTTAAAAACAAACTGGCTGGCATTCCACAGGTAGATATGATAAGCATTGGCGGCCCCGCGCCATCGTCTGGCAATACCAATAGCACCGAGATTACCTACAAAGACGGCAGGAAAGAAATAAAAACGGATGTTCAGCAAAAATATGCCGACGAAAATTATATATCGGTTTATCATATCAGGTTGCTGGCCGGCCGCAATATCAGGCAGGCTGATTCGGCAAAAGCCCTTATTATTAATAATACATATGCAAAGGTATTAGGCTTTAAAAACCCCGCCGATGCCATCGGTAAGATGCTGGACTACGACAACCATAAAATTGAAATTGTTGGAGTTGCTGCAGATTTTTACCAGAGGTCGTTACATTCTCCTATTAAGCCCCTAAGCATTTTGATACCGGGGAACAGGTTTGGAAACCGTACTTTTCACATAGCCTTAAAACCACAAACCGCAGGAGGAAATGAATGGAAGAAAGCCATCAGCAGCATAGAAACTGCCTGGAAACAATTATACCCTGAAGAAGATTTTGATTATCACTTTTTTGACGCCGATATCGCCAAATTTTATGACCAGGAACAACATACCTCCACATTACTTACCTGGGCAACCGGCCTATCAATCTTTATCAGTTGTTTAGGTTTATTAGGTTTGGCCATGTATACCACCAGCCTGCGTACTAAGGAAATAGGAGTACGTAAGGTACTCGGTGCATCTGTAGCTCAAATAGTAAGACTGCTTTCAACCGAGCTGGTATTATTGATTGTACTGGCTTTTGTAATAGTAACGCCTGCTGCCTGGTACGCCATGAATAAATGGATGGAAAATTTTGCCGACCGTACAACAATAAGCTGGTGGATATTTGCTGTAAGTGGAGCGGGTATGCTATTAACCGCCCTGTTTACGCTAAGCTTTCAAACAGTAAAGGCGGCAGTGGCTAATCCCGTTAAGAGTTTGAGGAGTGAGTAAAAAGCAGAAAGCGTAAGGCTTAAAGCAGAAAGCTTTTCTGGAAATTAACTAAAAAAATAGCGATGGTTTTACCATCGCTATTTTTTTAGCCTTTAGCCTTTAGCCTTTAGCCTTTAGCCTTTAGCCTTTAGCCTTTAGCCTTTAGCCTTTAGCCTTTAGCCTTTAGCCTTTTTAACACATTTTAACTTCTCATTTAAAGAGTTTTAGCTATCATCGTATAAAGTAAATATTATGATCAAAAACTACTTTAAAATAGCCTGGCGTAATTTATTGAAGCATAAATTTTATACGCTCATCAATATTTTCGGTTTATCATTGGGGGTAGCCTGTAGTATAATATTGTTTCAATTTATTACCTATCACCTCAGTTTTGATACTTACCATCACAATGCAAAATCGCTATATAAAATAGTTACGCAGATACATCTCGAAGATGGCACTACCTTGTATGAACGCGATGCGGCAATGGTTTTGGCCCGGGCCATTAAAACTGAATTACCACAGATAAAGGATGCGGCGGTATTGGTTCAGAAAAGATCATTCACTGTTGCTGTACCACAAAGTAATGGCACAGGCAGAAACCTATTTTATGAAAAAGAGAACGTGGGACTTGCCGATAGCCATTTGTTTAATATACTTAATTATACCTGGCTTAACGGAAATGTAAAAACTGCCTTTAACGATCCAGACAACGCTGTTATCACCCACAAACTTGCTCAAAAGTATTTTGGTACGGATGATGTAGTCGGCCGGGTAATCCGTCTTGATAATAAATACAATTTTAATGTAACCGGAGTACTAAAGGATAATGTAGATAATACTGACTTTAAGTGCGATATGTTTTTATCGCTTACTTCGCTTAAAACACTTTATCCTGATGTTGAAAAGGATTTTCAGAATAGTTGGTATTGGGTAGACTCCCGTAATGTGGTGTTCTTATCGTTGCCGGATAATCTTTCCCCAAAAACCGTGGAGGCAGCCATTGTCAAAGCCGCTGGAAAAGAGGTAACAAAATCCTATTATTTTCTCTTGCAGCCTTTAAACGAAGTTCATTTTGATGGCAGGTATAGCGGTGTGATACAGAAATCGTTGTTAACTACGTTGGGTATTGTGGGCCTATTGCTTATAGTCATCGCCTGTGTTAACTTCATCAACATGGCAACCGCTCAAAGTTTTAAACGGGCTAAAGAGATTGGCACCCGCAAGGTTTTGGGCAGCACGCCATCTGCTATATTTATCCAGTTCATGGCCGAAACTTCGTTAATCGTTTTGTCTGCCGGTTTATTGGCTGTTTTATCGGTATGGCTGTTTTTACCTGTTTTAAACTCCTGGCTGCAAACAACGCTTACATTTAATTTTGCGCATGATGAAGTGCTGTTTGTTTACATAGCCTTGTTATTGGCGGTGATTACTACGGCCGCAGGCTTTTACCCCGCCTTAATATTGAGTCGGTTTAGACCTGTGAACGCTTTGAAGAACCAGGTAGGCGGGCAGTCGCAATCTGCAGGGTTTAGCCGCAAAAGTTTAATCGTTATTCAAAACGTTATTGCGCAGGTACTCATTATAGGCACTATCATTGTTACTATGCAAGTGCGGTATCTTAAAACGGCCAACCTGGGCTTCAATAAAACGGGAGTTATTATGCTGCCACTGCCCGATTTTGACAAGAGCAAAACAGATTTCCTGCGTAACCAGCTGCTGGCCAATCCGGGTATCAGTGCGGTATCTTTTTGTTACCGGGCGCCATCATCAACAGCAGATAAAGGCGGATCAATAAAATACGACGGCCGGGAATGGGAAAAGTTTGTAGGCCGTACCGTAATGGGCGACGCCGGATATGCCAAAACTTTCGGTCTCCATATCATTGCGGGCAGAAACATCTCAGAGGCCGACTCAGCTAAGGAATATTTGGTAAACGAACAGTTGGTACAAAAATTAGGCGTAAAAGATCCGCAACAAATTATTGGCCATAAATTTACTGCCGGCGATCTTAGCGATAAGCCCGGTACAATAGTTGGCGTAGTGAAAGATTTTCATGCCAAATCATTATATAAGGTAATTGAGCCAACCTACATCAGTTCCTTCCGTAGCGCTTATCAATATGCCGGTATCAGAATAGATATGAAAAACCGTGCCGAAGCTTTGACACAGGTACAAAAGGTATGGCAATCTGTATTTCCTGATAATGTTTTTGAATACCATTTCCTTGATGAGCAGATTGCCGATTTTTATCAGAAGGAAGATCTGCTGAACAAACTTATCACATCCAGCACGGTGATCGCTATTTTCATCAGTTGTTTGGGTTTGCTCGGGCTGATCTCTTTGCTCACCATTCAACGTACCAAAGAGATAGGGATCCGCAAGGTGTTGGGCGCATCGGTAACCAGTATTACAACCTTACTTTCTGTAGATTTTATTAAGCTGGTACTTATTGCCGTAGTGGTGGCCTCGCCAATTGCCTGGTTTATGATGAGCAAATATCTGCAGGATTTTGCTTACCGGATAGATATTCAATGGTGGGTATTTGCACTGGCCGCAACTATTGCCATACTTATTGCTTTTGCAACTGTTAGTTACCAATCACTAAAAGCTGCCATGGCCAACCCGGTAAATAGCCTCAGAAATGAGTGACTTTAAGGTGAAAGGTAAAGGGCGAAAGGTAAAAGGTTCTTTTAGGTTAAATAGAAAGGTAAAGGGTGAAAAGTTTTTGCCTGGTTGATTCACCTTTCACCTTTCACGGTTGTAACATTACCGTACACTCACTGTTACACTTACGCACACATTTGCATTGTTAACTTATGTTAATGTATTGATTATTAGGTATTTAATGTTTTGGTATATGTTTTAAACTATGTGTCAAAATCTGCAGATAATATGGTCAAAAATTATATCAAAATTGCCTGGCGAAATATTGTGCGGCACAAGGCCTATTCAAGTATAAATATTGCCGGTTTAGCTATAGGCATTGCTTGCGCGTCTATGATATTTTTGTGGGTGCAGGATGAACTGACCTTTAATCATAATTTTGAGAAGCGGAACAACCTGTACACCATATTTGAAAACCAGACCTATAATGGCAAAATATCTACATTTCGCGCTACCCCGGGGCCTATGGCCAAGGCTTTAAAGGCAGATATTCCCGGTATAAAAAACGCGGCTCGTACAGCAGGTAGTGATAATCAGTTATTTTCACTTGGCGATAAGGTAATTAATGAGCCCGGTAGTTATGCCGATGCGGAAATATTGCCAATGCTCACTTTACCTTTTATATATGGAAAAAGCGAAAATGCACTACAACAAATACATTCGGTTGTGGTTAGCGAAACCATGGCTAAAAAGTTTTTCGGTAATACAGATCCTGTGGGAAAAACCCTCCGAATGAACAATGAGCAGGATTTTACAGTAACAGGGGTATTTAAGGATCTGCCAAAAAACTCCACCCTGCAATTTCATTGGCTGGTTCCATTAACAAATATCGAGCATAAAATGCCCTGGATGCAGGATTGGGGCGCCAACTGGGCCCGCACCTATGTGGAGTTGGAACCATCGGCAGATGTTAATGCGGTTAACAAAAAGCTATCTACTTATCTCGGCACCAAAAAAAAGGAAAATAAAACCCCTTCGTTTCTTTTTGCCATGAATGATTGGAATCTGTATGACAATTTCACCAATGGTAAAATGGATGGCGGTCGTATTGAATATGTGCGCCTTTTTGCAGCCATAGCTTTTATCATTTTAATTATCGCTTGCATCAACTTCATGAACCTGTCTACCGCTCAGTCAGAGAAACGTGCTAAAGAGGTAGGCGTGCGTAAAGTAATGGGGGCGGGTAAGGGTAAGCTGATAGGCCGGTTTATAGGCGAGGCTGTTATCATGGCATTCATAGCCGTGATTGTAGCGGTTGGCTTTATCTATGTTACGTTACCATTATTTAATAACCTGGTACAAAAAGAGCTTGCTATCCATATTTTTGAGTCATCACATTTAATTTACCTCGTTACAATAGGGGCTGTTACAGGTCTGCTGGCCGGCAGTTATCCCGCGTTTTATCTATCATCATTTAACCCGATAACTGTTTTAAAGGGCATCCAACTAAAATCTGGTGCTGGTGCCGGTTTCATCAGGCAAGGCCTGGTTATTACGCAGTTTTCTGTTTCTATTATACTCATTATAGGAACGGTGATGATTTACCAGCAAATTCAGCATGTAAAAAACAGGGAGCTTGGCTATAATAAAAGTAACCTGATCTATATTAACGCACAAGGCAAATTAATAGATCATTTTGCGGGGATATACAATGATTTAAAACAATCCGGGTTAGTTGAGGAAGCCTCCCTGAGTGAATACCCGGTGGTGCAGATCTGGAATAATACGGATAACTATTCATGGAAAGGTAAGGATGCGTCAAAAAATCCATTGATCACGTGGGAAAATGTTAGCGCACAGTTTGTTAAAACCATGGATATGAAGCTTACAGCAGGTCGGGATTTTTATACCGATCCAAAACTTGACAGTAATAATGTGATCATCAATGAAGCATTTGCCAGGCAAATGGGAAAAGAGGGTCATGTAGGTGGGATAATAAGGGAAGGAAGTAACAAAACACTTACGATAACCGGCATCATTAAAGATTTTTTGTACAACGATATGTATGTATCTGGCGCCCCGCTGTTGTTGTATAATCACCCCGAAGGTACAAGGGTTTTAAGTATCAGGTTAAAGGCAGGTGCAAACCTTAAAAATGCGTTAACCAAAACAGGAGATATTTTAAAAGAAAACAATCCCGGCTATCCCTTTGAATACAAGTTTGTTGATGAGGATTTTAACCAACTATTTATAACCGAAACACTAACCAGTAAACTGGCGGGTGTTTTTGCATCGCTTGCCATAGTTATTTCCTGTTTAGGTTTATTTGGTCTTGCCGCTTATACCGCCGAGCGCAGGATAAAGGAAATAGGGATTCGCAAGGTGCTGGGTGCATCTGTAGTTGGTTTAACGGCTTTGTTATCAAAAGACTTTTTAAAGCTGGTAGGTATTTCATGCCTGATAGCGTTCCCGGTAGCCTGGTGGGCTATTGCCAAATGGCTGCAAAATTACCAGTACCGCATAACTATGCATTGGTGGGTATTTGCAATTGCAGGAGTATTGGCCATGCTGATAGCGCTGGCAACAGTAAGTTTCCAGGCCATAAAAGCAGCGTTAAGCAACCCGGTAAAAAGTTTGAGAAGCGAGTAGACAGTTGGCAGTTTTCAGTTGGCAGAAAGCATAAGAGAGAAGAATAAAACAAAAGCTCTAATAACGGTGAAATGAGATGATAAAGAATTATTTGAAAATAGCCTGGCGTAATATTTTAAACAATAAGGTTTATAGCGCTATCAATATTCTGGGTTTGGCAGCTGGTATGGCTGTGGCCCTTATTATAGGCCTATGGGTGATCAACGAGTTTTCGTACGATAAGTTTTTGCCCAACTATAAGCAGTTATACCAGGTGCAGCTACATTTTACTACTCAGCGCGAAGAGCATACCCAAGCTGCTTTAGCTATTCCGCTTGCTGACGTGCTGCGTAAGGAAGTGCCAGGCATTAAATATGTTGCCGAAACGGATTGGGTTGGCTGGCAATATCATGACTTGTTGGTGGGTACCAAAAAACTGTACCTTGGAGGAGGGGCAGCACATCCTGATTTTTTAAAGATATTTCAGTATCCATTTGTAAAAGGAAGTGCTAAGGATGCTTTTAAAGATCCTTATTCTATTATACTGGATGAAGCAACTGCCAAAGCGTTGTTTGGTAATGCCGACCCCATCAATAAATTTATTCGTTTGGATAATAAGCAAAACCTGAAAGTTACCGGCGTTATAAAAGATATTCCTAAAAATGCTACCCGGCAGTTTAGTTTTTTGACGCCTTTTACTTTTAAGGAGCAAACAGAGGGCTGGATGAAGAACGCCCGAACTACCTGGACAAATAACTCGTTCAACATGTACGTAGAGTTACAGCCAGGTGTAACCGCTGAACAAATCGCTCCTAAAATAAGGAATATAGTTTACCAGCGCAGTGTGCAAATGCGACCTGCAAAGCCGGAGGTGATATTGCATGCAATGAAAGACTGGCATCTATATTCCGACTTTAAGATGGGTAAACCGGTTGGTGGTTTTATTGATTATGTCCGCATGTTCTGCATTATTGGCATATTGGTATTGCTGATTGCCTGTATTAATTTTATGAACCTTTCTACAGCACGGTCAGAAAAACGGGCGCGCGAGGTAGGTGTACGTAAAGCTATCGGCTCACAACGTAAAGATCTTATTATCCAGTTCCTGGCCGAATCTATACTGATCACCTTTATCGCATTTTTATTTTCGATAGTTTTTGTGCAACTGGCTTTGCCTTCATTTAATACCGTAATAGGTAGCTCAATAGCCATACCTTTTGCAAATCCTTTATTCTGGATCGGTATGCTATTATATGTACTGTTAACCGGTTTATTAGCGGGTAGCAGGCCGGCGTTTTACCTGTCGTCATTTAATCCTGTACAGGTTTTAAAGGGCAGTGTCAAAATAGGTAAAGCGGCATCATTACCACGCAAAGTACTGGTTGTGCTTCAGTTTAGCTGCTCAATAGCTTTAATAATCAGCACTGTAATTGTGTATCAGCAAATTCAGTACGCCAAAAACCGGCCAACCGGGTATAGCGCCGAGCGACTGATGATGACTGATATGAGCGGCGACCTCGAGACCAATTATGGAGCCCTTAAAAACGAATTAATGAGTAGCGGCGTGGTTGAAAGTGTAGCGTCAGCATCAAGCCCTGTTACTAATATTTATAGCCACATGTCGCTTGATAAATGGCCCGGTAAGGCCGCCGATGAAGAAGCTGTTAATGTGGGGGCCATTTCTGTATCTGATAACTATTTTAAAACCCTGGGGATGACCTTAAAAGAAGGTCACGATTTTTCTGCCAAATGGAGCGATGATACAACCAGCGTTATTCTTAACGAGGCTGCCGTAAAACAAATTGGCCTTAAAAATCCAATAAACCAGCTTGTGATGTGGAATGGCAGTAAAGGCCCTGTACGCATCATCGGTGTAGTAAAAGACGCCCTTATGGAATCGCCGTTTACACCGGTTGCGCCTGCAGTTTTTAATCATGGCAGGGGCGGCAATAACATCATGTACAGGTTATCGCCAAATGTAAACACCCAGGATGCCATAAAAAAGATCAATAAAATATTTGACACTTATAATCCGGCCTATCCATTTATTTACCAGTTTGTTGATGATGAATACAACCACAAATTTAACCTTGAAGTATTGGTAGGGAAACTGGCGGGTGTGTTTGCCGGTTTAGCTATATTTATATCGTGCCTGGGGCTTTTTGGTTTGGCTGCCTATGTAGCCGAGCAGCGCACCAAGGAGATTGGTATCCGCAAGGTATTGGGTGCTTCTATAGCCCAGGTTTGGCTGCTATTATCAAAAGATTTTATCCTGCTTGTCATCATCAGTTGTGTAATAGCATCGACGGTAGCGCTATATTTTTTACAAAGCTGGTTGCAGAAATATGAATATCGCATTACCATCGCTCCTGGTGTATTTATGCTTTCGGGATTGGTGGCTATTATGATCACCCTTATAACTATTAGTTTCCAGGCCATAAAGGCTGCGTTGACTAACCCGGTTAAGAGTTTGAGGAGTGAATAAGGAGGAGAAATGAGAATCAAGAGTCAAGAAATAAGAGTCAAGAAATAAAAACACTAACAGGAGCAAAGTAAAATACCAATAAACTAATTACTAATTGAACGAAAAACATGATAAAGAACTATATAAAAATTGCCTGGAGAAATTTAAAGCGTAACAAAGCTTACGCGGCCATCAGTGTTATTGGCCTGGCACTGGGTATTGCCTGCGGTATTTTAATTTTTACGCTGATAACCTATCACCTCAGTTTTGATACTTTCCATAAAGATCAGGACAGGGTTTTTCGCTTGTATACCGAGTGGCATGATGATGGCATCGGCAAATCAAACGGTGTACCGCAACCCTTAGGAAAAACCTTCAGGAGTGATTTTACACTGGGCGAAAAAACGGCAAGGGTAATTAATTTTCATAACCCTTTAATTACCATAACCAAAGGCAACGAGGTTAAAAAGTTCCAGGAAGAGGACGGCGTGGCTTTTGCCGAAACCCCGTACTTTGATATATTGAATTTCCCTTTATTGAAAGGCGATAAAAAAACGGTATTGGTAGCCCCCGGCGAAGCGATAGTTACCGAAAAAATAGCACATAAATACTTTGGGAGTGATAATGCTATAGGTAAGGTGATCCGCCTGGATAATAAAGTAAACTTTACCATTACAGGCATTTTAAAGGACCTGCCCAACAATACCGACCGCAGGCAGCAGATCTATCTATCATATGGTAACATGAATGAGTACACCGATAAGCGCCGGGAAGAAAATTGGGGTGGGGTATACAGCGGCAGCGAGGCATTTACAAAACTAAAAAAGGGCGTATCCAAAGCGCAGGCTGAGAAAGCTTTGGCGGAAATTGTAAAAAAACATTACACAGGCCGCGACTTGAAAGTGTGGTTTTTTAAACTTCAGCCCCTTAACGATATACACTTTAATGCCGAGCTTGACGGCTATGCAGATAAAAAGTATTTATGGGCGCTGTTTTTTATAGGTATATTCCTGATAATTACTGCGTGCGTAAACTTTGTAAACCTGGCAACAGCACAAGCGCTTAACCGCTCAAAAGAAGTTGGCATCCGCAAGGTAATGGGGAGCTTACCTTACCAGCTTTTTTGGCAATTTATTGCCGAAACTGCTTTAATAACAGTAGTAGCTGTAGTGTTGGCTGTGGGGATATCCTATGTGGCTTTACCTGCAATAAATCATCTGTTCCAGTCAGAGATGCAGTTTAATCTCGCTGATCTATCTGTTTTTATCATTTTAATAGGTATCGCAGTGGTTTTCCTTTCCGGTTCATACCCGGGTTTGGTATTGGCCAGGTTTCAACCCATAATGGCGCTTAAAAGCAAGCTATCACAAGAACATATTGGGGGCTTTTCATTACGCCGCGTTTTGGTGGTAACACAGTTCGCTATTTCGCAGGTTTTAATTATTGGTACCATCATTATTGTATCGCAACTTCACTATTCGCAAACTGCCGATCTTGGTTTCAAGAAAGACGGGATTGTTTTATTGCCTGTTCCATCAAACGATAAAGTGAAATTAAGCACCATGAAAAACAGGCTGAACGAAGTTCAGGGTGTAGAAAAGGTTTCTTATTGCTTTCGTCCGCCGGCATCACAATCAAATAATACCACAGGTGTTAACTATGATCATCGTGCAGAAGATGAACACTGGGGCATAAATATCAAAACAGCTGATGAAAATTACCTGTCGACATTTGGTTTAAAACTGGTTGCAGGTCGTAATTTTTTCCCTGCAGATACAACACGGGAGTTTGTGGTAAATGAAACCTTTGTTAAAAAACTAAATTTAAAACCACAGGATGTTATTGGTAAGGTACTGGCCATAAACGGTAAATCTACCAAGGCACCTATTGTAGGAGTGGTTAAAGATTTTTATAATTATTCTTTCCATACAGAAATTTCGCCGATATGCATTATGCCCAATTTTAATAACTACTCCACTGTGGCTATCAAAATAAATATGCGTAATGCCAAAGCCTCGTTGGCATCGTTCGAAAAGATCTGGAACCAAACCTTCCCCGAAGATTTTTACTCATACCAGTTTTTAGATGATAGCATTAAGAAGTTTTATGAAATGGATAATATTTTACTTACGCTGATTGAAGCTTTTGCGGGTATTGCCATTGTTATAGGCTGTTTGGGTTTATATGGATTAGTATCATTTATGGCCGTGCGCAAAACAAAAGAGATTGGTGTACGAAAAGTGCTTGGTGCCGAAATAAAGAATATCCTTTGGTTGTTTGGAAAGGAGTTTACCTTTTTGTTATTGATCGCTTTCGTTATAGCTGCGCCACTTGCCTGGTGGGCCATGCATAATTATTTGAAAGATTTTCAATACCGCATAACCATCGGTCCGGTTATTTTCCTTGAATCTATATTGTTAACATTTATTATCGCAAGCATAACGGTTGGTTACCGGTCTGTAATGGCATCGCTGGCTAACCCGGTTAAGAGTTTGAGGAGCGAGTAGTGAGAAGGTGAAAGGATAAAGGTTAAAGGCGAAAGGTAGGGTGGAAGCTCAACGCATTAATGAAGTGAAACGAAATGATTAAATGAGATGATAAAGAATTATCTAAAAATCGCCTGGCGAAACATCGTTAACAGCAAGGTTTACAGCGCAATAAATATATTGGGGTTGGCAGCCGGGATGGCTGTGGCATTGCTGATTGCGTTATGGGTTAATAATGAATACTCATACGATAAGTTTTTGCCCGGTTACGAGCAGGCCTACCAGGTGCGCCGCAATTTTAACAGCAATGGCGAAACTTTAACGTTCAGCTCAACCTCACTTAAATTGGCCGACGCATTAAAAACCAACTATCCCGAGGTTGAATATGTTGTACCAACAGATGGCATTGGCTCGCATGGGTTATTGGTAGGTGATAAAAAACTTTTCTTGGATGGCCCTCGGGTTGGCAGCGATTTTTTAAAGGTTTTTCCTTATCGTATGCTGCAGGGGAATGCGGGTTCGGCATTAAAGGATGCTTATTCCATAGTACTTACAAAGGCTACAGCAATTGCTTTATTTGGGGATATCAACGTAATAAACAAGGTGGTAAAAGTTGACAATGCTTTTAATTTAAAAGTAACAGGTGTGGTTGATGATGTTCCGTTAAACTCATCATTGCAATTTAAGTACCTTATTCCTTTTAGCTTGCTTGAACAAACTAATCCGTATATGAAAGGTGCCCATGATAGCTTTGGGAATAATGGATTTAACATATTTGTAAAGCTAAAGCCCGGGATCACTTACGCCCAACTCGCCCCTAAAATTAAAAACATGGAGAAGGGCGAAGATAACATCAACGCCAAAAACTCCGAGGTGATCATGCAGCCATTAAAAGACTGGCACTTATACGCTGATTACAAAAATGGCATAGCTAGTGGCGGCTTTATTGAATATGTCCGAATTTTTAGCATTATAGGTATTTTGGTATTGCTGATAGCCTGCGTAAACTTTATCAACCTTACAACAGCCCGTTCAGAAAAACGTGCGCGTGAAGTAGGTATCCGCAAGGCCATTGGCTCTCAGCGTAGTAACCTGATATTTCAATTTCTTACTGAGTCGGCTTTAATTACATTTATAGCATTTTTGTGCTCATTGTTGTTTGTACAATTGGCATTAGCTCCGTTTGACGCCTTAACAGGTACTACCATCGGGATTCCTTTTAAAAGTACCTCGTTTTGGCTGATCATGATGGGATTTGTTTTGGTTACTGCTCTCCTGGCAGGCAGCAGACCAGCGTTTTACCTTTCATCATTTAACCCCGTTAAAGTGCTAAAGGGAACTATAAAGGTCGGTCGCTCGGCAACATATTCCCGGAAGATTTTGGTGGTAATGCAGTTTAGTTGTTCTATCGCTTTAATTATCAGTACGGTAGTAATTTACAGGCAGATTCAATTTGCTAAAAACAGAGAATCGGGTTATAATATAAGTCGTTTGCTTACTACTTATTCAAACGCGGACCTTGGGAAAAATTACAATGCCCTTAAAAATGACCTGCTTCAAAGCGGCGTAGTGCAAAGTATCACACAATCATCAAGCCCCGCAACTGATATTTGGCTGCATAATAATATCGACTACTGGCCAGGTAAATTGGGAGCTGAAACTGTTGAAATGGGTACCATAACGGTATCCGACGACTATTTTAAAACCTTGGGCATGCAAATGCAATCGGGACGGAATTATGGTAATGTAGCTTCTGATACTCAAAACGTGGTATTTAACCAGGCAGCCATAAAACGCCTGCGCTTAAAAGATCCTATTAGTAAAGTGATAAAGTATGGTGGAAGGCAGCTAAGGATCATTGGTGTTGTAAAAGACGCGCTCATGCTCTCGCCATTTGCCAAAGCCGATCCAACTATGTTTTTATATAGCTCTGTTCCGCAGGATAACCTTATTTATCGCTTATCGTCAAACATCAATCCGCACCAGGCAATTGACCAGCTTAACAGGATTTTTGCTAAATATAATCCCGCTTACCCTTATACCTATAGGTTTGTTGATGACGATTATAATCGAAAATTCGGGCAGGAAGTGTTAGTGGGTAAGCTATCGGGCATTTTCGCCTTGCTGGCTATATTCATTTCATGCCTCGGCCTTTTCGGGTTAGCGGCTTATATAGCAGAGCAACGTACCAAAGAGATTGGTGTGCGCAAGGTATTGGGCGCTACGGTTAGTCAGCTCTGGTTTTTACTATCTAAAGATTTTGTATTACTGGTGATCATCAGCTGTGTAATAGCCTCGCCCGTTGCTTTATACTTTTTGCAGGGCTGGCTGCAAAAGTATGAATACAGGATAAGTGTTGGCCCCGGCGTGTTTATAATATCGGCTATAGTAGCAATTGTGATTACATTAATAACCATAAGTTTTCAGGCTATTAAAGCGGCTATAGCAAATCCGGTGAAAAGTTTAAGGAGTGAATAGTTTTCAATCTGGCTACAAGTACTTGATGATAGATACGAACAAATGGCTATGACAGCATATCGAATTGATTAATAAAAAATAAAATGATAAAGAACTATTTCAAAATAGCATGGAGAAATATCTGGAAGAACAAGGTTTTCTCGGCTATTAACATAATCGGCCTCTCCATAGGTATGGCCGCCTGCATAGTTATTATGCTTTTTGTTCTTTATGAAAAGAGTTTTGACAGTCTGCATACTAAAAACATTTACCGATTAAACGAGGTGCAGAAATTTCCGGGAATGACCGCTTCTCAAAAAGTCGCGTTATCTATGTTCCCGATGGGGCCGTCGATTAAAAATGAATTTCCCGAGGTAAAGAATTTCACGCGTGTACGCTGGCAGCAAAAGTTTCAAATCACGTACGGCCAAAAGAAGATGTTTTCGCCGCAGGTGTTTTTTGTTGATTCTACCTTCATGGATATGTTTGAATTTAAGCTGATAAAAGGAGATAGGAAAATAGCTTTATTGAAACCACACAGCGTTTTGCTGACACAGGAAGCCGCGCAAAAAATATTTGGCAAGGAAGACCCCATGGGCAAAACCATTACCCATTATGGCGATGATACTACAAGCTATGCTGTAACGGGGATATTGGCCAATATCCCCAAAAATTCCCAGCTACAATTTGATGCATTGTTTTCTTTTAATACCATCATGAAACCATGGATGTTTAATGCATGGGGAGGCAATTGGCTAAACACTTATTTTGAACTTGCGCCAGGTACTAATGTGAAAGCGCTCGAGAAGAAATTTCCAGCCTATCAAAAAAAGTACATGAATAAAGATAACTGGAAGTTTTATGATCTGTTTTTACTATCACTCAAAGATGTTCATGCTAACTCCGCGGATATAGGACTGGATTATATAAATTATCAAAAGTTTGATCAAAAGCTTACCAATCTGTTTGCTATGATAGCGCTAATTGTGCTGACTATCGCATGTGTAAATTTTATCAATTTATCTACGGCACGGTCGGCAGAACGTGCTAAAGAAGTAGGGGTGCGAAAATCAATTGGAGCTCAGCGTTTTCAATTGGCTATTCAGTTTTTGGGCGAAACCGTGCTGCTTTCATTAATAGCGCTTGTTTTTGCTACTGTATTTGTTTCTCTCGTATTGCCTTATATTAACACCTTAAGCCAGCGCGATATTAGTTTACCGTTGACAAATAATTGGGGGCTTATAGCATCTATTTTTATAGCAACTATTTTTATTGGTTTAATTTCTGGTATCTACCCGGCATTATTTCTTTCTTCTTTTCAACCAGTTAAAGTATTAAAAGGCAGCGTGGAAACTGGCAAAAACAAGGGGTCGCTTCGCAATATCCTTGTAGTGGGGCAGTTTACCAGTGCTATTGTATTAATGATAGCTACCATATTTGTTATTAAGCAATTACGCTTTATGCAAAAAAAGGATCCCGGTTTTAGCCGCGAACAGGTAGTTAATGTTCCGCTTAACATGGTTACACCGGCAAAATACGCACTTATTAAAGATGAGTTATTAAACAATTCATTGATACAGGGCGTTACCGGGTCGCAGGATCAATTGGGTAGCCATTTAGATCAGTCGGGGATAAGATTTAAGATGAACGATTCGCCGGTGCGGGACCTTACCTCAACTCAATTAATTGTAGACCATGACTATGTCAGTTTCTACAAGATGAAAATGGTAGCCGGCAGCAACTTCTCTAAAGAAAAAACAACTAACGGCAGGGAATACATCATTAATGAGGCCTTAGCAAAGGAGTTGTTAAAGGATCATAAAAACATGCCAGTTAGCTCGTTGCTTGGTCAACGTTTTGGGTACGATTCTTTAGGTAGAATAACAGGTATAGCCAAAGACTTTAATTTTAATTCGCTTCATTATAAAATTGAAACAATGTTCATGTTTAGTCAGCAGGAGTGGGGTTTTAGTACCATGTCTGTCAAAATAAATGGTGGCAGAACTCAAGAAGCGCTTGCCTTTATTAAATCCACGTGGACAAGCACGTTTCCAGATATTCCATTCGAATACCAATTTTTAGATGATCATTTCGCCGAAGTTTACCGGGTGGATAACCAGGTTAGCAACGTGGTAAGCATCCTGGCTGGCCTCATCATTATTATATCATGTCTGGGCTTATTTGGCCTGGCATCATACTCAGCCGAAAAACGAATTAAAGAGATTGGTGTGCGTAAAGTATTAGGAGCATCTGTTCAAAATATTGTTTTATTGCTTTCCAGCCATTTTATTAAGCTTGTATTTATAGCCAACATCATAGCCTGGCCAATAGCTTTTTTTGCAATGAATAAATGGCTTCAGGATTTTGCGTACCGTATTAACATCGATTGGTGGGTATTTGCCCTTGCCGGAGGAGTTTCTGTTATAATCGCTTTTGCAACAGTGAGTTTTCAATCTATTAAGGCAGCGATTGCCAATCCGGTGAAAAGCCTGAGGAGCGAATAATTTGTTAATTGGTTCACTGGTTCATTGGTGCTCGTCTGTTCAAAGCTACAATGACCTGATACTTCTATAACAAATACCTGTGAATTAATAAACAATGCCATCAATGAACCAGTGAACTAATGAACCAATAAAATGATAAAAAACTATTTCAAGATCGCTTTGCGCAACCTGTGGAAACACAAGGCGTTTTCTATTATTAATATAACAGGCTTATCCATAGGGATAACGGCCTGTTTTTTTATTTTTATGTATGTAGGCTTTGAGTTAAGTTATGATAATATGCATAGCAAGGCCGATAGAATATACCGGTTAGTAACCGATATTAAAACGCCTACAGAAACCATTAATACAGGTGTTACAGCCTGGCCTTTTGCGCCAAATATCAAGAATGATTTCCCGGCTGTTGAATCGTTTGTACGCATAAGCGGCGGTAGCTTTTTGGTGCGAAAAGGAAACGTTAAATTCCAGGAGGAGCGGTCTGCTTTTGCAGATTCCACTTTTTTTAAGGTTTTTGATTTTAAGCTGGTAAAAGGCGATCCTAAAACAGCACTATCTGAGATAGCTACCATCGTGTTTTCAGAGTCGGCCGCAAAAAAATATTTTGGTAATACGGATCCTATGGGGCAAACCGTTTTGATTACAGGTGATGCGATCCCTGCCAAAGTAACCGGCATCATGAAGGATATACCCGAAAACTCGCAGATCAAAGCTGATATGCTGATCTCGATGGTATCGCTCACACAAAAATTCAATAAGGGCCTCGATAACCAATGGGGCAATTTCGGCGCATCAAGCTACCTGCTCTTGAAACCGGGAACAAATCCAAAAACGCTTGAAGCCCAATTACCGGCTTTCCTTGAGCGCAGGAATGGTGCCGAAGAAAAGAAACAGCAGATGTTTTTTAAATTACTGTTAGAACCCTTGAAAACGGTGTATCTGTATTCCAAACGAAATGGCCAGGAGTCAGGCAGTATAACCAATGTATATGTATTTGGTATTGTGGCCATTTTTATATTGCTTATAGCCTGTGTTAACTTTGTAAACCTTACTACAGCACGTTCTGTTGAGCGTGCAAAGGAAGTCGGTATCCGTAAAGTAGTAGGTGCCGAACGGTCGCAGCTGGCCAGCCAGTTCATAGGCGAGTCTGTAGTATTATGCCTGATTGCCTTTTTACTTACCATTGTGTTGTCGGTATTATTTCTGCCTTTATTTAACCAATTGGCTGGCAAAACTATAAGCGCTGGTATTTTTTCAAATTGGTATTATGTAACGCTATTATTTATCACATCGGTTGGTATTGGCTTAATTGCAGGTTTGTATCCGGCCTTGGTATTATCGGCCTTTTTACCGGTTTCGGTATTAAAGGGGAGGTTTAGCAGTGGTACCAAAGGTAATGCGTTACGCAAAACGCTGGTTATAGCACAGTTTACCATTTCAATTGCACTCATTATAGGTACTATCATTGTATATACACAAATGAGTTTCATGCAAAACCGCGACCTTGGTTTTACCAAAGATCAGATGCTGATCCTGGATACCAATGGCGACCCGGCAGGTAATGCCTTAAAAGAGGCTATTGCAACAATACCCAGTGTAAAATCAACAGCAAACTCATCAAGTGTGCCGGGTGGTGGCAATCCCGGAGCCTATTCTGAGATTGAAAATAAAAAAGGTGATCTCCAGATAGCCAACCTCGATCTGTACTTTGTTGATTGGGATTATGTGAACCAGTTTAAAATTAAAATGGTAGCTGGCAGGGCATTTTCGAGAGGATTTGGAACCGATACAGCCCAGGCTATGTTATTGAACGAGGCCGCTGTTAAGCTATTTGGTTATAGTTCGCCGCAGCAGGCAGTTGGCAGGCGCTTTAAACAATGGGGGCGCGAGGGTAAGATAGTAGGGGTGATGAAGGATTTCCACTTCCGCTCGTTGCAGGAGGTTATAAAACCTTTGAGCATGCGTATCGAACTGAAAAACCTGGGTCTTATTTCGGTAAAAATATCTTCGCAAAACACTCCTGCAACGCTGGCAGCTATAGAAAGTAAATGGAAAACCTTTATCCCCAACAGGCCATTTAGCTATTACTTTCTAGACGAATTTTTTGACAGGCAATATCGTGCCGAGCAGCGATTTGGCAAATTATTTTTAAATTTTGCTGTACTGGCCATATTTATATCATGCCTTGGGTTGTTAGGCCTGGCATCATACAGTACGCTACAGCGTACCCGTGAAATTGGTATCCGTAAGGTATTAGGGGCTACAGTGCCGGGTATTGTTAACCTGCTATCTAAGGACTTTCTTATACTCGTCGCCATATCCTTCCTGGTGGCATCGCCTTTAGCAGGAATTTTTATGAACTATTATTGGCTCAAAGGTTTTGCCTATCGCATTGACGAAAGTTGGTGGATATTTGCCATTGCCGGCACCCTGGCGCTCGTGATAGCACTGGGCACTATCAGTTTCCAGGCCATCAGGGCAGCCACGAGTAACCCAGTTAAAAGTTTGAGGAGCGAATAGGGGAAAGAGTTAAGAAGTTAGAGTCAAGAATCAAGATAGAAGTCGGGCTGCATTATGCTCCCGACTTCTGTGTTGTTTTACTAACTTACTTATCTTGTATCTTGATTCTAACTTCTTGATTCTATTCCCCGGTGTATCATAAACGTACGCACCCTGTTACGTAAGCGAACAGTCTTTACTTATCTGTTTTTGTATAATATGTTAATAATCAACGTATTGAAAGTTTGGTATATTATTGATACTTTAATATTAAAATGATCACTATTATTGCTTTAACTAAAATGCAAATCACTAATTCACCAATCTACTAATTCACTAACTAAACATGTTATCACTTCAGCATATTTCAAAATACTACCAGGTAAGCGGACTTAAAAATTATGTGCTTAATGACTTGAGCCTCGAGGTTGATGAAGGCGAATTTATTTCGATAATGGGCCCTTCAGGTTCAGGTAAATCATCCTTACTAAACGTTATCGGTATGCTTGATGAGCCTTCAGATGGTTTTCATTACTTTGCCGGCCATGCAGTACATCAGCTTAAAGAAAAACAGCGCTCGGCTTTGTACAAGCAGTATATCGGCTTTGTTTTCCAGGCCTACCATTTAATTGATGAACTTACTGTTTATGAAAACATCGAAACACCGCTAATTTACCAGGACTACAAAAGTGCCGAACGTAAAGCCATGGTTGCTGATATACTTGATCGTTTCAACATCGTAGGTAAAAAAGATCTTTTCCCGGCGCAATTATCGGGCGGGCAACAACAGCTGGTGGGTATAGCGCGTGCATTAATTACCAAACCTAAACTTTTACTGGCCGATGAGCCAACCGGTAACCTTAACTCTAAACAAGGCGAAGACATTATGGAGTTGTTTCGGAAGCTGAACAAGGAGGATAAAGTAACAATTATCCAGGTAACACACTCTGAAAAAAATGCCGAATACGGTACCCGTATCATTAACCTGCTCGACGGGAAAATAGAATCCTCAAAACAACTCTGATCATCATATAGTAATGCGATATTTTAAATTTATATTTTTTAGTTTGGTAGCCCTGCAGGCAATAAATGCACAGGCACAAACAGATTCTGTTCTTTCCATCAGGCAATGTGTTGACATCGCCATAAAAAACAATCTTGATGTAAAGAAAAGCGAGCTGCAAATGGAACGACTTAATATTGGCTATAAACAAGCCAAAGAGTATTTGCTTCCCTCCATTAGTGGCGATGTTAATCATGGCATTAATAACGGGCGTAACCTTAACCCGTATACATACAGCTATGTCACTCAATCCCTTACTTATGGTAACTACAGTTTAAATGGTAACCTTACTTTATTTAGCGGTTTCCAAAATTTAAATAACATTAAACAAACATCGCTTTCCTTCCAGGCGGGCAAGATGGATTTTCAGCAGGCTAAAGATCAGGTAACCATAAACGTGATCACCGCTTACCTGCTGGTGCTGGATAATGCAGAATTATTGAACCAGGTATCTAATCAGTTAGATGTATCAAAAAAACAGGTTGAACGCCTGAATATATTGGAAAAAGAAGGAGCTAACAAGTTACCATCAGATTTGTATGACCTTAAAGGTACATACGGCGATAATCAACTAAACCTTGTATCAGCAAAAAACGCGTTGGAAGTTTCAAAGCTTAACCTGATGCAAATGCTTAATATCCCTTACAACAAAAACCTTAAATTGGAGCCACTAACCGTTCAGGATGTATCAAGTAAAACTGATGCATCATCAGACATGGTGTATGATGCCGCCTTACAACAACTGGCATACATTAAGGCCGCAGAGTTAAGGAGCAAAAGTGCCGAAAAAGGTGTTAAGGTTGCCCAGGGAGCCTTGTTGCCTACGCTTACTTTGGGTGGTGGTATTTTCACCAACTACTCAAGCGCGGCCCAAAAAGCAACCTTTATTGATTCAACTACTGTAAATACCGGTGCATTTGTAAATGGTGCGGGTGGTTCTAAACTACCTGTATACAGCAGGCAGGCCAATTATAACAACCAAAACATAGGCTATTATGATCAGTTTAAAAACAATTATAATACACAGGTTAGTTTAAGTTTACATATCCCAATTTTAAATTACTTTCAAAACCGCAATAAAGTTGCGTTAGCTAAGATAAACCTGCAGGAAGCCAGGTATGTAGAAAATAACACCAAAATTGTTTTAAAGCAAAATGTTGAACAGGCGTATTTAAACATGACTTCGGCTTATGAGAGATATAGCGTACTTACCGACCAGGTAAAAGCTTACGGCGAATCATTCAGGATAGCCGAGATTCGCTTTAACGCAGGTGTTTTAACATCATACGATTTTGTACTTGCCAAAAATAACCTCGACAGGTCAAAAATCAACCTTATTAACGCCCGTTATGATTGCTACATCTACAATAAAATATTGGATTATTACCAGGGTAAATTAACACTTTAAAAAAGAACAGTAAAGCTGTAGTATTTACAAAAAAGTTCTACTTTTAACGCAGATTAATTTCATGATATCCGGTTTATAAAGCCTTGTATTTAAAAGCAAGCCTTATAAACCGGATATTCCTAATTTATCAGGTATCTAAATTGTTCATCTTTAGCATCATCTAACCCGTTTTAATATATTTTACCTTAATAAACATAATCCTTTGAAAATGAAAAAAACAATCTTACTTACATTAACTATTTGCCTGGTAACTATAGGCATGGCGTCGGCACAGGTAATACCAAGCTTCTCTTTTGGTGCAAAAGGGGGATTAAACTTCTCAAGCTTTCCATCAAATGGAAGATATGATAATAGTAACAAAGCCGGCTATCTTGCAGGGGTATGGGCAAGGGTAGGAGGACTTGGCCTTAATTTTCAGCCAGAGTTATATCTCACATCAAAAAATATCGACGTTAAAGATGATTTGGGAAATGTTAACAAAGCTAAATTTACCAGTGTAGATCTTCCATTGTTAGTAGGTACCAAGATTGGCGCTTTTGGTTTTGGAGGCCGTTTTTATGGAGGACCTGTTTTGTCTTTTGCTGTAAATAAAGACCAGAATTATAGCGCTGCTGCTGGAAATGCTGTAAAATTAAATTATAAAGATGCAAACTACGGTATTCAAGTAGGTGCAGGTGTAGATATTAAAGACTTTTCTGTCGATTTGAGATACGAAGGAGGGTTAAATAAAATCGGTTACGGATCACCTGAGTACTCGCACACACGTGTAAGTGTTTTCAGCCTTTCCTTGGCTTACAAAATATTTTCGTTATAAATTCCGCGTTAATCCCCAATACAACATAGGAAATGACCTGCCGGTATCGGTGGGTCATTTTTTTGCACGTTTTTTCTGAGTCTTGATTTTAAAGTTTTATATGGGTTTAGATCGTTTTTTTTTACATCACAATATGTTTTTTTTGTATTATGTTTTTAAGCTAATTAGCCATAATAGTATTATACTTATTGTAAAACGTACACCTATATTTATACAACCATTATAACGCTTGAAAAATCTATAAATGTGTTTAATCCCATGCCTATAAATTTAAATAATAAGAAAATTGTGCCGGGAAAATGGCTCTTGTTTGTTTTGGCAATATTCGTTTTCCAAACGGCTTTGGCACAAACAAAAGATACGGTATCCAATCCTATAAGATTAAATCAACTTGGTTTTTATCCTAATGCTATTAAAAAGGCGATTGTTTTAAATAGGGTTGGAGTCGGGAAGTTTTCTATCGTAAATAGAAATAAGCACATCGTGTTCAGAGGTACGCTTAAGGCATCGGCAACACCTTCATTTGCGGGAAAAACAACCTACATAGCCGATTTTAGTAATTTTAAAAAGCCTGGAGCATACCGTCTCTATATTGATGGTGTTGTTTCTTATTCTTTTTGGATAAAAAATGATGTTCATGCAAAAGTAGCCAATGCTGTTATCAAGGCTTATTACTTTATGCGGGCCTCAACTCCATTGACTGAGAAATTTGCGGGCAAATGGAACAGGGCCGAAGGTCACCCGGATAATAAGGTGTTGATCCATCCTTCTGCAGCAAGCGAAAAAAGGCCCGCAGGTACAAATATCTCATCGCCCCGAGGTTGGTATGATGCCGGTGATTATAATAAATACATTGTTAACAGCGGCATTTCTACAAGTACTTTGCTTTCTTTGTATGAAGATTTTCCTGTTCATATGAATTCGGTAAAGCTTAATATTCCCGAAAGTGGCAACGGAATGCCCGATGTATTGAACGAGTCTTTATGGAATTTACGATGGATGCTCACCATGCAAGACCCCAACGATGGCGGTGTTTACCATAAATTAACCAATGCCGCTTTTGATAAGTTTGAAATGCCCGATAAAGGTACAGAACCCCGCTATGTGGTGCAAAAAGGCACGGCAGCAACATTGGATTTTGCCGCGGTTATGGCCCAGGCTTCCCGGATAATGAGACATTTTCCTAAACAGGTGCCCGGTCTGGCCGATTCATGCCTTATAGCAGCCAAAAATGCCTGGTTATGGGCTCAGAACAATCCCAATATAGCTTACCGGCAGGATGAAATAAATAAGAAGTATACCCCGGCTATAACTACAGGCGGCTATGGTGATAATAACTTTACGGATGAGTTTATCTGGGCGGCAGCCGAGTTATTTGTTACCACAAATGATGTTAGATTTTTTAAAAATATAAACCTGCTTCCTGACGATAAGATGCCTGTACCTTCATGGGCGCAGGTAAAATTATTGGGGTATTATGCTCTTGTAAAAAATGCAAACGGTAAAACCATTAACGATCTACCCGAAATAAAAAAAAGGTTGCTAAATACTGCGGATGATTTAATTAATGGAGTTAATGATAACGCCTATCAAACATCGATGACACTATCTCCAAAACATTTTGGCTGGGGCAGTAATTCCGATGCGGCAAATGAAGGCGTTTTACTGTTGCAGGCTTACAAATTATCGCATGATAAAAAATACCTTAATAATGCTTTGGCGGACCTTGATTACATTTTAGGCCGGAATGCTACCGGTTATTCTTATGTAACCGGTTACGGTAGTAAAACACCAATGAATCCGCATCATCGCCCTTCGGCAAGCGATGGGATAATTGATCCTGTACCCGGTTTATTGGTAGGCGGCCCTAATCCCGGTATGCAGGATGGCATAAAAGTACCATCAAAGGTACCGGATGAAGCTTATATTGACGATACCCGCGCTTATGCCGCCAATGAGATCACCATTAACTGGAATGCCCCAATGGCCTACCTCGCAAATGCTATAGAAGCCCTGCAACATGAATTAAGTGTACCAATTAAATCCGGATCAACTAAATAAATATACCTAAGACGCTGTGGTTTTAGAACACAAAAATAACCACGTCATTGCAAGGAACGAAGCAATCTCTACATAGGCAGATCGCCCTTGTAGAGCCCCTCTGTATAGTTTAGAGATTGCTTCGCACCTCGCAATGGCGGTATTTTTTATTCGTTTATTTATATAGTCTCTAATGGAACTTATTATTTTAAACATTTTGCATTATAATTCGTGCCAAAATCTAATTCGTGAAATTCGAACCAATTTGTGAGATTCGTGCCTATGAAATTCGTGGCTATTATGAAGAATTTTTCGTGTTCGTGTTTTTTGATCCTGTTTTGTTTGAGCTTTTCCTGCTCAAAAAGAAAGTCAAATATTCCTGTTGTTATAATTGAACCACCAGAAACCAAAGCCAAGGGAGCTGACATTAGCTGGGTAACCGAAATGGAAGCTAAAGGAGTAAAGTTTTACGATAAGAACGGTACACAACAGGATCTTTTTGTAATATTAAAAAGTTTAGGTTTTAACTCCATTAGACTGCGCGCCTGGGTTAACCCAACAGATGGCTATTGTAATACGGTCGACTTAGTGGCGAAGGCAATTCGTGCCAAAGCTCAGGGTTTTCAAATCATGATCGATTTTCATTATAGCGATTGGTGGGCCGATCCTGGTAAGCAAACCAAACCCGCCACTTGGACCGCCCTTGATTTTGCAACACTGACTGCCACCTTGCATGATTATACCAAAAGTGTAATGAACACGCTAAAAGATAATGGCATAACCCCTGTATGGGTACAGGTTGGCAACGAAACTAACGATGGTGTGCTATGGGAAGATGGCCGCGCATCTAAAAATATGGCCAATTTCGCCGCCCTCGTCAAAAGCGGTTACGTAGCAGTTAAAGAAGTTAGTTCAACAACGCAGGTAATTGTGCATCTCTCCAATGGTTATGATAATAATCTTTTCCGTTGGATGTTCGATGGGTTGAAAGCCAATGGCGCCAAATGGGATATCATAGGCATGTCACTTTATCCCTCAAAAAACAACTGGCAAACGTTAAATGCGCAGTGCCTTACCAATATGAATGATATGGTTTCCCGGTATTCTACGCCGGTAATGGTAGTTGAAGTAGGGATGGAGGCCGATGCGCCAACTGAGGGCAAGGCTTTCCTTTCAGATATCATCGGCAAAGTAAAATCGGTTAATAACAATGGCGGTAAGGGTGTTTTTTACTGGGAGCCGGAGTCTTATAACAACTGGCAGCGCTATGGTTTAGGCGCTTTTGATAATTCTGGTAAACCAACCGCCGCGCTGGATGCGTTTGCTAATTAATTTTCTGTTTTTATTATTTAATTCTTTGGGATGCTTACAAAACGGCGAAAGATTTACGAAGTTTTAGAAACTTCGTAAATCTGGACTACACAACTTGTGGTAGGGTGAAAGTTTCTCTATTTCAGCACATCAACCCATTGTCCTTTAATCAAACTATTGATCGAATTATTATACATCGCCTCGCAATATACAGCTGGTAAATAGTACTTGCCTGCGTAGGCCGCGTTTAGCATTACATAGTAGGTAACCTCACGGCCCTCTGGCAAACTGAAATAAGTGTTTACCCTATCGTCCCTGATATCACGATAATCTGAAGGCGATGATTTAAATGCCTCGTCACTATTCAGCATCCGGCTGTTCAATATTTCCCATCCCGATGGGACGATCTGGCTGAGCGCCAAATTATCATATCGGCCACGCCTGCCGGGGTTTTTAATGTTAACCTGTGCCACAAAATCGGTTCCCTGTTTTAATGAGGATGGATCTATTGGCTTACCACCAAGGGTAAAGTAGCCTACACGCATCTGTAGCACCTGTGGATCAATAAACGTTTTAACATCAAGACCAGATGATGGCTGTCCTTTTTGTATCAGCCTTACATACAGTCGGTTTGTACCCATGTTCCTGATGTTTACTTTACCTCCATTTGTAGCTAAGGAGCTTTGCCAAATGTATGATTGTGAATTGATATCAAACCTGGCAGCGTCCGACTGAAAATTGAATGTCAACTTACCTGCTGCCTTATTCTGCCCGCAATATTGGGCAATAGCTATCAGCGAATAAGCCGTTGTTTGGGTACTATACCAATCATCCTGTGAAAGCTTCGCCGCAACAGTTCTGAGCTGGCTGGCAGCCTTTGCCTGCTGGCCGAGCAGGGTAAGGGTCTCTAAGATCATAGCCTCATCCCTGAGGTCGGAACCATAGGTGCCAAACATGGTATTATAGGGTTTTATTGTGGTTGGTAAACTCGCTATCATCCCGATGCCCATCTCTGGCTGCCCGGCCAGTTTATAGGCCGCAGCTAACCGCCATTTGGCTTCGATACTGAGGTATCTAAACTCACGCAGCCGGTTCATTGCGCCTAACTCTGGTGAACGGGCCAATGCCAGCAAATACAGGCGGTAAGCCTGGTTCAGGTCATCGCCATAAAAACGCTTACTATCTGGTGCCCATGTTAAAGCTTTTTGCTTTTGATATTTTTTCCATTGCTCTATAAACCCTAAAGGCATGCTGTAACCCTTTGCCTGTGCCGCCAGCATAAAGTGGCCGGCATAATTTGTTCCCCATTCATCGGCATCGCCTCCATCCGGCCAGTAGCTTAAACCACCGCTTGCCACCTGGAAGCCGTTCAGCCGGGCAATTGTTGCTTTGATATTTCTTTCTGATTCTGCCTTTTGCTTTGGAGAAAGATCAAGCAACTGCCCCAAATACAATTGCGGGAATGCCGCCGAAGTAGTTTGCTCCACACAACCATGCGGGTAATCAATCAGGTAGTCCAACCGTTTATCTAAGTTTAGCGGTGGGATGGAGGCTACCTCCATGGTATTTTTGTTGGTGCCGCTTATACCTATTGCCTGGTAAGCTGTGCTCCATGCCTCGCCCGGTTTAAGTTCTTTCTCAATAATGCGGGTTATTGGTGGGTTAGGGTTGCGTACATTCAGTTCTACATCATAAGCAGCTGTTTCTGATCCACTTTTGGCGATGATCTTTACTTTGCCTATACCAACAAAATCTTTAACCACGAGGTCAAAAGTAGCCAGTTGGTCGCCGGTTTTAGTAAATGTGAGCGTTTGTATGTTATTACCGGCAAGGTTGCTAAACGCGTTACTTTGTACAGATACTGTAACCATTTTTATATTGGGTTCCATAGCAAAAACAGTAACAGGTAATTGCACTTTCTCTGATGGGCCAAGTACCCGCGGCAATGTGGCCAATATCATCAGCGGCTTTTTAACTGCCACAACTTTTTCGGCCACCCCATAGCTGCCATTGTGCCCTGCTACAATCATTGCCTTTACAGAGCCTACGTATTGAGGCAGTTTAAAGGGCGTGGTTTGCTTTTCGCCTGCGCCAAGATGAAAGGGCCCCATGAATTTAACAACGGGCTTAAATCGATTTACAGATACATTCTTGTTGGTGCCAAGGTTGCCATCGCCACCGATGCTTAATATCCGTTCCAGGCCGCTGCCCCAGGCACCTATTACATAATCAAACAGATCCCATGTTTTTACGCCCAAAGCTTCACGGGCATAAAAAGTATCGTGCGGATCGGGGAGTTTGTAATTGGTAATATCCAGTAAACCTTCATCTACAATGGCAATGGTATAGGTCATTTCTTTGCCCGAAGATTCGGATACCGTTATGTCTGATTGTGTTTCAGGCCTGATCTTATCTGGCATACTGATTACCGGTTTCAGGATCGTTTCGGGATTATTCACCGTAAGTGGTATTGCTCCGTACATGCGGATTGGGAGGTCATTTATTGTTTGTGAATGCCGTTGCAATAAGGTTACGTTCACAAAAACATTAGGAGCCATTTCCGGGGCGACGGTAAAGCTATATTGAGTTTGCCCTTTTTTTGTATCTATCCAGGTTGTTTTTAAAACCTTGCTACCATTTTCAAAACTGATTAAAGCACGCCCATCTGCAGCAGTAGGTATGGTTAAAGTTGCCTGTTCCCCAACCTTATAGGCTGTTTTATCCGAAGTAAATGACAACATTGCGGCCTCTGTTGGGTTACTTTGCTGCAACCTTTCTGACCAGTTTGGCCAATCTACATAAATGATCTTGCCGGTTGAGTGGCCTGTTTGCTGGTCTTTTACTTTGATAAGATAACGTCCCCAATCAGCTTTAGGAATACGCAATGTCCATTTGCCACGCCCGTTTACTAATTGAATGCTTTGGGTTTTGATGAGCTTGTTATACTTATCCTGGGTAAAATTGCTCATCTCATTCCCGGTTTGATCCCACCACCAGCGCCATTGTACTTTGTATAATTCCAACTCCACATCGCGGCTACCGCTAAAAGCATTACCATTTACATCAACATCGGCAATATCAATCTGATGATCTTTATCTGTAACCAACATACCAGAAAGTTCGCTGCCTGATGGTGTTTTTATGCCCACATAACCTTTGTAAACATTATATGGCATGGTAACCTGCTGAATGCTGAAATTACCACCTGGCTCAAATACCTTTACTAAAAAATTGGCCCTCAGTTGTCCCGGCGCCTGTTTTTCAACATTTACATTAGCATCGATATTGGCGTTGCCATCGGCACTTAGTTTACCATCAAAAACGGTTTGTGTTTGGGTATTGAAAGCCAGTGTAGGATCATCAAAAACATAATCTTTATAGTTTTTAAAGGTGGTTGTCTGCGGTGTTAAAAAAGCATCTACTTTGGCTTTAAGGTTTTGGGCGGCACCACCAAACAGCCATTGCGCACTTAATTTGCCATTTGCATTATTGCCCTTGGTGAGTTCATTTGCGCCGCCAAATGTGAGGCTTAGCTTTAGGCGGTTTGGCATAATGGTTTCTACCTTGATCTTTTTCTCAAAGGAGGCACCACCGACTTTTACTTTAGCTGTCCAGTTGCCCGTGGGCGATGAAGTTTCGGTTGCGGTATGGAAACTATAAAAATTATCCAGTGATCTTGTTTGCGTAATGCGCCTGTATAGTTTTCCGTTTGGATCTGTCAGTTCAAACTCAACAGGATGATCTGCTGGCAGGGTTTTCAGCTTATCTTCCAGCATAAAAGTCATGAATATGCTATCGCCGGGACGCCAAACGCCACGTTCGCCATAAATAAAGCCCTTTAATCCGCTTTGAATCTGCTCTCCGCTCACATTAAAACGGGAGAGGGGCAGCGAGTTGCCATCATCAAGTTTCAAATAACCGCGCTGCCTGCCTTTTTTTGCAACCAGTAAATAAGGTTTTCGTTTCAGATCAAAGCTGGCCAATCCGTCAGCGCCCGAAGTTGTTTTTAAGATCACCTGCTTTTGATAGTCGAGCAATTGTAACTCTACACCATCCATCGGTTTGGCACTCATTATATCGGTAACCGCAATTAACACGTTGTTATCATTGCCGCGTTTAGCAATTAACCCAATATTCGAAGCAATTATATTGCGGGTAGCCCAACGTTTTTTAGTGTAGTAGGATGGGGTGCACGCATTATCCCTATCCCGCCAGCTGTAGCCGTCGGGATAAAAATTGTCATATCTCGACCAAAAATCATCATCCTCATCGCTTACTTTGTTGGCGTTATTACTGTAATCTTCTCCTCCTTCGTATTCTTCGTCACCGCTGCCTTTTTTAACTGTACCGCCTAAACTGCAGTTATACAGTGAATAATCCTGCCTGAAACCGATGATCACCCTGTAAATAGCCCCCGGTTCAGTTCGGATCATCTGGTCGAGATCCAACATAAAACGGTTCTTTTTATTCAGGTTTAGTCCCTTATCTGTATCCAGGCGAATGGTTTTTTGAATAATAGGTTTACCCACCTGCCGCAACTCCTGGCCACCGTTAAAATCGTTATTCTGAAAGTACTGGGGTACGTTGCTCTCGTATATTTTAATGATACTTACATCAACAGCTTTTAAATTCACCGCCTCAAATGGCATCATCAATTTACCGGAATCGGGCAAAATAACACCTTTACCCGGGATAGTCACGTTGGGGAGACGATTCTCGAAAAACACATTGGCGCTGTAAGTTTTGGTAATTTTTTTGTGTGAGATGTTTTCTACCCCTTCATTTACAAATACACCATAATCGCCCTGTAAGCGTTCGGGTGCATATACCTTAACCGTGCTGCCATCAATGGTATAAGCAGCGTCGTTTACATTAGTAATACCAATAAGGCCATTTAATTCCTGCCCAACCATGATAGCATCTGAAAATTGTACCAGTACATATTGGTCGTTATCCTGTACAGCCCGAATATTTAATACCTTAAAATCGCCGATAGCGGGTACATCAAAATGCTGATCGCCTTTTTTATCAACGTTTAGGGCATTACCATCCCAGTTAATGGTAACAGGCGCAACCGCACCCGACTGGCGTTTTAGCCCCGTTATCTTAAATGCGTGGTTTCTTGTAGTAGCATTATGAGTCCAGCTGATTTTAACAGGCCACAAATAATTCACTGTGATGATTTTTTCAACCAATGCGGGATCCTCTGTATCTGCAGTCTGAATATTGCCTTCCAGCTTCATTTCATCAATAGAAGTACTGGTAGCGGTTTGCAATCCGTTAAATGCTACATTAAAATCGGGCTTAACCACCTGGAAGCCAAACTTAAACCTGTTAAATTTAGAGGGTACATCAATAAGTTTACCCAATTTAAATTCGGCACTATAGCTTTTATCAGGATCGAGCTTTTTATCAGGACGAAATTCAATAGTGCGGGCATCAATCCAATAAGCCTTTCCTTTTACTGATGGAGAAAAATCAAACAGGTCATTGTCTGCCACTTCATTTTGCTGATGGGTTATCTGAACTGTGCTTGCAAGCCGGATTCTTACAGTGCTTTCCCTGGAGATAACACCGGTTGTATAAGATTCGATGTACCTGCTAAAGGCAGGGTCGACTATGGTTTTTTTGCGGCCATTTGCAATAAGATAGGCTATAATTAATAGTACTGCGAGTGCAGTACCAATTGTGATCAAGCTTTTACGCTTGCGGAACCTGGTGTACCCGTTATCCATGAAATAGGTTTATTTATTGCATGAATGTATAAAATTTATAGCAACAAATAATTAATTGAAAAATATATTTAATACAAATCCAGACGTAAGATGGATTGAGGAAATACGATACAGGAGTAAGGTATAGCCTGTCATTCCCGGATGATCTTTACACACAAAAAGAGCCGGAAAATGAAATCTCCCGGCTCGTATATTATAGTTTTATCTATTAATTTGTTGTTACAATATCATCACACCTGGTTTATTGAGCACCGGTAGTTTGATGAAATTCATTTCGACAATACTTTCGGGCAGAAAAATAAATTTTTTATCGAAAATATTGGTGCCGATATAATAACTCAGCCAATACTCATTATTCAGTCCGAAGGTTTGCTCATCAATAGGTTCAATAAGCTTATAGCCTTTGCTATCAACAACCGGGATCATGTGCCTTAAAGTAGAGGTTTTTATTTGCTCTCCATTTTTTTCCCCGTAACCTTTTGAAGTGATAAGTACATTCTCGATAGGCTCATTTTTTAAGTTGATGAGATATACGTACCAGATTTTACTCTCCACGCTTTCACGCTCCAGGGCTACTGCAATGGCAATGTCTTTAACGCTGTTATCGGGGAGGTCTTTTATCATTTTTTATTTCAGATAATTACTTTTTCTTAGCTGCTACTTTTTTCTTGGCAGGAGCTTTTTTAGCAGCGGGTTTTGCAGCCGCAGCTTTACCAAACCTTCCTTTTTTTGCATCCTTAGGCATGGCATCTGCCAGGGCTTTGCATTCTTCGTAGGTTAAGGTCAATGGATCTTTATCCTTAGGGATTTTAACGTTAAGTTTGCCAAACTCTATATACGGGCCCCAACGACCGTTCAGTATTTTTACTTCTTCATCTTCGTCAAAAGCCTTAATTAATTTTTCGGCGTCTTTTTTTCGCTTTGCATTAATCAGCTCTATAGCTTGCTCTTCTGTTACATCATGCGGATCAATTTCTTTTGGTAAAGATACAAACGCACTGTTGTGGCTAATGTACGGTCCGAAGCGACCGATAGCAACCTTCATTATTTTGCCTTCATATTCACCAACAACCTTAGGTAGTTTAAACAGTTCTAAAGCTTCCTCAATGCTGATGGTTTCTATACTTTGACCTGCTCTTAAACTGGCATAAAGCGGTTTTTCTTCTTTGTTCTCTTCAGTAGCACTTTCACCAACCTGTACAAACGGGCCGTAACGGCCAATACGTACAGATATTTTTTTACCGCTCTCGGGGTGAACACCTAATTCGCGCTCGCCGGTGGCTTTATCAGCAGTTTCTATTGTGCTTTGAACGCCTTTGTGAAAAGGATCATAAAACTTGCGGATCATATCTGTCCACTCTTTTAGTCCCTGTGCAATTTCATCAAATTGCTTTTCAACACTTGCAGTAAAATTAAAGTCGACTATTTCTTTAAAATATTGTACCAGGAAATCATTTACAACAGCGCCAATATCGGTAGGGAACAATTTGCCACGCTCGGCACCGGTGTTCTCAGATTTTTGCTCTTTCGTGATCAGATCACCTTTTAAAGTCATCACCCTAAAGTTGCGTAATTTGCCTTCGCGCTCTTCCTTTACAACATAACCGCGGTTTTGTATGGTAGAAATGGTAGGGGCGTAGGTAGACGGGCGACCAATACCAAGCTCCTCGAGTTTCTTAACCAAACTTGCCTCCGTATATCGTGCCGGCGGACGGGAGAAACGTTCGGTAGCCGACATCTCCTGTAAGGCTAAGCGCTGCCCTGTGGTTAAGGGAGGAAGCATTGCATTTTCTCCGTCTTGCTGTGACTCATCCTCATCATCCTGAGATTCAAGGTAAACCTTCAGGAAGCCATCAAACTTCATTACCTCACCATTGGCCGTCAACTCATCTTTACGTGTTGATATACTGATTTTTGCAACAGTTTTCTCAAATTGCGCTTCACTCATTTGAGAAGCGATGGCACGTTTCCAGATCAGTTCATATAGGCGTTTTTCATTAGATTCGCCGGCAATGGTATGGTTATTAAAATAGGTGGGCCTTATAGCTTCGTGAGCCTCCTGGGCGCTTGCGTTCTTGGTTTTATATTTTCTTAGCTGATGGTATTTTTGGCCATAAGCTGATACTATTTCCTGTTGAGCTGCATCTAATGCGGTTTCGGATAAGTTTACCGAATCTGTACGCATATAGGTGATATAACCAGATTCATATAACCTTTGCGCAACCTGCATGGTACGTGCTACAGAATAGCCCAGTTTCCTGCTTGCTTCCTGTTGCAGGGTTGATGTAGTAAACGGCGCAGCAGGTGAACGTTTGGCTGGTTTGGTTTCCAGCGAGCGCACATCAAAATCAGCAGCTATACAATCCTGTAAAAATTTTTCAGCATCCTCCTGTTTAGAAAAACGCTCGGCAAGTTCTGCTTTAAAAGCTTCTTTACCCTTGCCAAATATGGCCACTATTTTAAAAGCGGCTTCTGATGTAAATTTATTTACCTCGCGTTCGCGGTCAACAATTAACCTTACAGCTACCGATTGCACACGGCCTGCAGAAAGTGATGGCTTAACCTTTTTCCACAGAACAGGGGAGAGTTCGAAACCCACAAGCCTGTCCAAAACACGGCGCGCCTGTTGGGCATTCACCAGGTTGTAGTCAATTTTACGCGGGGTGTCAATTGCTTTTAATATTGCAGGTTTAGTGATCTCATGAAAAACAATACGCTTGGTCGATTCATCTTTTAACCCTAAGGTTTCAAATAAATGCCATGATATGGCTTCTCCCTCGCGGTCCTCATCCGATGCAAGCCAAACCATCTCTGCTTCTTTAGCCAATTTCTTCAACTCGCTCACTACCTGTTTTTTATCGGCAGGCACCTCGTATTTTTGAGCGAAGTTATTACCTATATCTATCGCATCTTCAGACTTTACCAAATCGCGGATATGCCCGTAGCTCGACTTCACTACAAAGTCTTTACCAAGGTATCCCTCGATGGTTTTGGCTTTCGCCGGAGACTCAACTATTAGTAAATTTTTGGCCATTTAAGCAGTTATTTTTTGCAAATAAAACATAAAGAAAGCGAAACGCCAATTTGTTTTTGCTAAAAATGTTGGAAAGTTGGAATGTTTTAAGGTTGAAATGTTGCTTTGGCGAGCATATACTGTAATAAAATCGGAAGGTTAAACACCGGATGCCGCAATCGATAACATTGCAGCACTCCAACCTTAAAACATAAAGGATTACATTAAAAAACCACCGCCCAATAAATCATTACCTTCATAAAAAACGGCAGACTGACCCGGAGCTATACCAGAAACGTTATGGTGAAAATCAACCTTCATATGCTCGCCCATTTGCACAATGCTGCTTTGGGTACCGGCATCTTTATACCTGATTTTGGTGATGGCTTCAATAGGCTCGGTAATACTGGCATATTTAACCAGGTTAAGGTTTTTAACCCAGGCTTGTTTGCGTTCAAGCTCATCTGCAGTACCTAAAACAACGGTGTTTGTTTGAGGATCAATGCTGGTAACAAACATGGGGTGCCCTAAAGCAATGCCCAAACCTTTGCGCTGCCCTATGGTATAGAAGGGGTAACCCTGGTGCTTGCCTACTACGGTGCCATTAGTGAGTACAAAGTTACCACCGGCAACACGTTCTTCCAGATCTTCAACTTTGTGCCTCAGGAACGATCTGTAGTCGTTATCAGGTACAAAACATATCTCATAGCTTTCGCTTTTGCCCGCCAATTCTATTTGTCCCATATCCATAGCCATTTGCCTGATCTCGGGTTTAGAAAAACTACCCAACGGAAATTTTGTACGCGCCAGGTTTTTCTGAGATACTCCCCAAAGCACATATGACTGATCTTTGTTTTCGTCTTTACCTTTTGATATTACATAACGGCCGCTGTCCTGCAGGCGAATGTTGGCGTAATGACCTGTGGCAATAAATTCACAATCGAGCTTATCGGCACGTTTTAACAACGCCTCCCATTTTATATGGGTATTACATAATACGCATGGGTTAGGAGTACGGCCCGCCAAATATTCATCAACAAAGTTATCGATGACAAAATCACCAAACTCACTACGAATATCCAGTATATAATGTGGGAAGCCATAACCTACGGCCAGGGCACGTGCATCGTTGATACTATCCAGGCTGCAGCATCCGGTTTCTTTAGAGCTGCCACCCGATGAAGCATAGTCCCAGGTTTTCATAGTGAGGCCAATTACTTCATAGCCCTGTTCATGCAGCATTACTGCCGCTACGGAACTATCTACACCACCACTCATTGCCACCAGGATTCTGCCATGCTTACTCATAATGGGTGCAAAGATACGGTATTGTGATTTATATTGATAATGGCTTGGGTCAGGAGAGGGTAAGAATTTATTAAAGAGGTTTGTAAGCCTAAAGATTTGATGACGTGAACGGTTATTTCATCATTATCAAATTTGCAAACCCGTTATAAATGTAGTTAATTTATAGTTAATTATATCTATATATCAATGTTTTATGATGGCAATATGAAGCTTTAATTGAAGTAAATTATAATATTAGCACATTGACTTTTTTGTTTATAAAAGTATAGCCTGTTGTACAACGGGCTATACTTTTATAAACTGGATGGGTTAAGAAATCTATACGAATTAGAATCTTTAATGCAAATGACTAACTTTTTTTATTTAGCCATTGCTTAATGCGAGAGTTGATAAGTATGCCCGCCACCATAAAGGCGACTAACAGGTATACGGTCAGAATGTGGTTTGGCATTTTTAATTGGTTTATAATATTCACTAATGTAACAGCGGTGATACAATAATTCCAAATGTTTTGGAAAATATATATCTGACGTGTTTGGAATAAAAGTCAAATCCTGGTATATTTTTTATTCATAGGGCGATAATATTTTCTTATTCAGGGAAAATAAAATTTCAATAAAAAAAAGCTTTTTAATCAATGAATAAGAAAAACGCGTTTAATGGATTTTTTATAGTTTAAAATACCGGTTTTAACGTGGTGTTACGGTAACACTATTTCAATGTTAAAACATATTTTTTGCTAATTTTTTAATGAATAAATGTAGGACTGACTATTCTAAAACTTTTATTACTATTTATTAAAATAAACGTAAAAATGATGTTGCCTATTGTAACATTGAGATTACAATATAAATTTGCTTTACCCTAATTAATTTAATAGAATGATAAGCCAGTTAACATTAGAACAGAAATTGCAAGGAGTGATCTTGATGATTATTTGCTTTATTGCTGTAGCGAATTACTTAATTAAGTAACTAAGCTCATCAGGAAACAAATAAGGTGCTTTTTTGGAAGCACCTTTTTTTATGCAATAAACTTTCGGTTGGGGTTTTGACGGGAACAAAATATATTAGTTTTCTGCTGTTTTTATAATGTTGATAATTGCAAACCCTTTTTTTGTTCTAACACAAAAACATGATACATTTCGTACTCCGGTAATCGGTACGTCTTTATCATCATCTGAAAATCCAACTTCGATTAGCTTCTTTTTGTCTGATTTTGAAAAGCCCTTTATTTGGTTTGTATCTAAATTCTCTATCCACAGATCCATTGCCTGGTTAGTATCTCCCCCTTCTACTTGTGAAATATAGATACCACCTAAATAACTCATTATAAATGTATATAAGCAACGCATTGATTTAGTATTAAGAATTTCTTATTTGCCCATCGCCTTTAACAATCCATTTGTAGCTGGTAAGCTCTTCCAGGCCCATAGGGCCACGTGCATGAAGTTTTTGCGTGCTGATGCCAATTTCGGCACCCAAGCCAAACTGGGCTCCGTCTGTGAACGCGGTAGATACATTGGCGTAAACTGCAGCAGCATCAACATCATTTAAAAAGGTTGCGATGTTTTCAGCATCCTCAGATATTATAGCCTCGCTATGTTTGGAGCTGTTTATTGCAATGTATTCTAATGCTTGCTTAAAATTATCAACCGTTTTAACCGCCATCTTCATCGATAGAAATTCGGTGCCAAAATGTTCTGGCCTGGCCTTATGAAGCAGCGTTTCCGGATAATCTTTTCTTAACGCCTCGTAAGCGCGTTCATCGGCAAAAAGTTCAACTTCCTTCTCTTTAAGGATGTGGCTTAACTGCGGTAAATCATTTAATCTGTCCGCATGAATAATTAAGCAATCTAATGCATTACATACGCTAACCCGGCGTGTTTTAGCATTGGCAATGATCTCTGCACCTTTAACTAGGTCGCCAGACTCATCAAAATAGGTGTGCACAATGCCCGCACCTGTTTCAATAACTGGTACTTTACTATTATCCCTCACAAAATTTATCAGCGACTGGCTGCCGCGTGGTATCAACACATCCACAAAACCAATAGCGTTTAATAATGCGGCGGTTGCTTCACGCTCTGCCGGCAGCAAGGTAACTACGTTAGGATCTATATGGTGTTTAGCAAGTACTTTATGAATAACGGTAACTATTGCCCTGTTTGAATGATCGGCATCACTGCCGCCCTTTAAAATGCTGATGTTGCCGGTTTTAAAGCACAGCGCAAACACATCGAATGTAACATTGGGCCTTGCTTCATAAATTACGCCTACCACACCCAGCGGTACCCGATTTTTAGTAATGGACAAACCATTGGGCATGTGTGTTTCAGAAAGCTGCTTTCCCAAAGGGCTATCCAGGTTGGCCACATTGATCATATCACCGGCAATAGCTTCAATGCGGGCTGCTGTAAGTTTCAACCTGTCGTATTTTGGATCTTCCGGATCCATCAGGTCAAGGTCTTTTTGATTTTCGGCTAATATCAAATGAGTTTGAGCGATGGCTTCAGCAGCCACATCATGTAAAATCTGGTTGATGAGGGCAGGAGCAAGCGTAGCTTTCCTGCCTGCTATTAGCGCGTTTTCGAAATATTGGTTATAATTCATGTGTTAACCCTGTAAATAAAGATAATCATAATGCACCAAAGGCTTCTGATTTTTTTGGCCGATTTGCTCGCGTGTTTTGTCCGCGCCGTACTCTGCAATGCCAAGGCCAATCAGTTTATGGTTTTCATCAACCAGTTTAATAATATCACCTTTTTTAAAATCGGTTATTACCTCTGTAATTCCTATAGGTAACAAGCTGGTAGCTTTATTTGATAAGAGGGCCTTTTTAGCACCCTCATTTACCAGTACCACACCTGTGGCCGATTTTTCTGAATGGGCAATCCATTTCTTTTTGCCGGAGGCTGTTTTATTGGGAATAAAGCGCGTATGAATCACTTTGTTCTCCAGCACATCGGTAAGGATATTGTCCCTTTTACCGTTGGCTATGTGCACAGCTATACCCAACTGAGCCGTTTTTTGCGACATGGTTGACTTGGTTATCATCCCCCCACGACCAAATTGCGATTTACCGGAAGAAACAAATTCGGCAAAGTTAACCACAGAGCCTTCAACCTCCTCAATCACCGCGGATCCGGGCGCTTTTGGATCGCCATTATAAATACCATCCACATTAGTTAGAACGATTAATGCCTGCGCGTTCAGCATGGAAGCAATTAGTCCGGCCAGTTCATCATTATCTGTAAACATCAGCTCAGTTACTGATACCACATCATTTTCGTTAACAACGGGTATCACCTGGTGTTGTAACAACAGATCGAGGCAGTTTTTCATGTTAAGGTAATGCATCCTGTCCCTAAAATCTTCCTTGGTAACCAATACCTGCGAACAAAGGATTCCAAAACGCTCAAAAAGCTGAGAATAAGTATTGATGAGCTTTACCTGGCCTATGGAAGCTAAAAGCTGCCTTGCGGCAATAGCATCATATTTTTCGGAGATGGTGATCAGGCTTCTGCCTGATGCAACGGCTCCCGATGAAACCAGGATCACTTCTTTGCCTTGTTTTTTTATCGCGGCTATCTGACCAACCAAATGCTCTATACGTTGCAGGTCGGGCAAGCCATTTTCCTGGGTAAAAACATTGGAGCCGATTTTAATAATGATGCGTTGGTAATTAAAAGACATTGCTTAGTACATGTTGAGCCGCCAATATTACAAAATTGAGGTGGAACAGAGCCGGATTATTTTAAAATATATCCACTAAAATGGTAGATTTAATAGGGCTGATAATCAGATTCGGCCTTAAAAGACGAAAAAAAGAATAAAAGTCTTGGTACAAAAGAAATAATTTATATTTTTGTCGACTAATTCCATAGATTATGTATCATATTTACTTGATTAATGCCTCCAATTTGTTTAAAATGCAGCTCTCCACTATGTGTTGTTGTTGATAGTATCATCCTACATCTATTTAACATCAGATTAATCAACACATATTTTAAATTTTCGCTATTCCCTTTTCATGAAAATATTTATTAATTCATTAAAGTTCATTGTACTTTTCCTGGTTCTTGTCCCGGCCGTCGGCCACGCACAACTTAATGGCTCCTATATAATAAGTGGTATTGTAAAAGATGATCATGGCGAGCCATTAGTAGGTACAACTGTAAGCATAAAAGGAACTACAAACAAAACTTTTTCTGATAGTACCGGTAAATTTTCTTTAACTACCAGTGCTAAATTACCCTATACTTTAATTTTTACCGCAATAGGTTTTCAGCCGCAGGAGTTTTATATTAAAAATGCAAACAGTTCCGTAAATATCCAATTAGTCAGCCAATCGTTATTGATCAACGAGGTGGTGGTTACGGCTTCCCGCAAGGAAGAAAAACTACTACGCTCGCCGGTGGCTATCGAAAAGTTGAGTATCAATGCCCTGAAACAATCTCCCGGCCCAAGTTTTTATGACGCATTGGAGAACGTGAAGGGAGTACAAATGACCACCACCAGTATTACGCTGAAAGTACCTAATACACGTGGTTTTAATAGCCCAAACAACTTTAGATTCATGCAGCTGGTTGATGGTGTTGATATGCAATCGGCAACCTTAGGCGTACCGCTTGGTAATGCCATTGGCCCAACCGAGCTGGATATCGCCAGCATTGAAATTACGCCGGGTGCAGCCGCTGCCCTTTATGGCACTAACGCTATAAATGGTTTATCCAATTTATTAACCAAAGATCCTTTCAAATACCAGGGATTAAGCGTTTATCACCGCGAGGGTTTAAACCATGTTGGTAACGATCGTTTAGGGGCAAGTGCACTTAACGAAACTGCTATACGCTTTGCCAAAGCTTTTAACGATAAGTTTGCTTTTAAACTGAACGCCAGTTATCTGCAAGGCCAGGATTGGCAATCAGATACCCGCAAGGATCAGAATCCAACCAATTTAAAATCTGCAAATCCTGCTTATCCTGAATTAACCGGAACAAACAATGCAGCTTACGATGGCTGGAACAAATATGGTGATGATGCGCTTGCAGGCAGTAATACTGTTGTTGTAAAAGGCATTACCGTAGATGGCGTAGCAAGACCAGGCCTTACCGTGGCCCGTACAGGATATAATGAAGTTGACCTGGTTAACCCTAAGGTATCCAATTTAAAACTGGATGGTACATTGGCTTATAAATTAACACCCAGCACCATATTATCATACACTTATCGCTATGGCAAGATGGATGGTGTGTTTCAACGCGGTAACAAAATTTCCTTACAGGGAGCCACTGTGCAAAACCATAAAGTTGAGTTAAAAGGAAAGGAATTTTTAGTACGTGCTTATGAATCAATTGAGAATACAGGTAATTCATTCAACGTAAAACCTTTGGCAGATAACCTTGACCTGAATCATGCAAGCAACTCCGCCTGGGGTACAACTTATGGAAATGCCCTTAAAGCTTACAATGGTGGCGTTTTAACATCAGCAAACCTTGCTGCAGCTGAACAAGCTGCACGTGCAGCTGCCGATAAAGGCAGGGTAGAACCGGGTACACCTGAATTTGATGCTTTAAGAAAAACAATTATTGGTATCAATAATTGGGATATATATAATGCAAAGCTATTGCCAAATGCTCCTCTTACCGGTGGGGCCGCATTGGTACAAAAAAGCCATATGTATAACGCAGAGGCGCAATGGGATTTAACAAGTCAGGTGAAAGTTGTTGACCTGTTGGTTGGCGGCGATGTGCGTGTATATTCAATTACCCCTGATGGTAACAACTTTGTTGACTTTAGTCGTGCGATAGCTGATAGAAATACGCCGCTTGCGGATGGTAGCTTTGGTAAAGATGTGATCTACAAAAAATATGGCGCCTTTACCCAGGTAACTAAAACTTTTTTCGATGAAAAATTAAAATTATTTGGCTCGGTAAGGTGGGATTACAACCCTTATTTTAAACCTAAATTTACACCTCGTTTAGCTGCGGTTTATAGCGTGAATGAGAACCATAATTTCAGGTTTACCTTCCAGAACGGTTACAGGTTCCCATCATTGTTCGAGGCATTGTCTTATGTAAACAACGGTCGTGTTAAACGTGTGGGTAGCTTACCTTTTATTAATGAAGGATTAGGCTATTTGGGTAACAGCTATACACAATCATCTGTAGTTGCCTTTAACGCTGCTGTGAATGCAGCAGGAGGTAGCGATCAGGTTGCGTTAGCCAACAGGAACCTGTTGAAAGTAGCCGACCTGCCACCATCAAGACCAGAGCAGATCACTTCATATGAAGTGGGCTACAAGGGTATTGTGTTAGATAATAAAGTATTTATTGATATTGATGCTTATACAAATCGTTACAACGGCTTTCTTGGACAAGTACAGGTATTTGTGCCAAATGGCACACAAGTAGGCACTGATGCAGGCGTATTGTCTATGCTTGATATCAACCGCGACCCAACTACAGCTACAGCAAATAACGCTGCAAGCCAGGGCCAGAGCAGGTACCGCGTTTACACCAATGCTAAAAATATTTATAATAACTATGGCTCATCTGCCGGTATCAGCTACAATTTCTATAAAAGATATACAGTATCTGGTAACGTGAGCTTTAATAAATTGAAAGCACAATCCAAATCGGATATTTTTGTTACTGGCTTTAACACGCCCGAATGGTCTGGTAACGTATCATTTGGTAACCGCGAAGTAGCGAAAAATGTAGGCTTTAACATTGTTTACAAATGGCAAAATTCATTCCTGTGGGAAAGTCCGCTGGTAACCGGTAGTGTTCCTTCAATAGGTACATTTGATGCCCAGGTTACCTACCGCGTGCCGCAATACTATGCTACATTTAAAGCAGGAGCAAGCGATATATTTAACAAACGTTATTACCAGTATGCAGGTGGCCCAACTATTGGCGGCTTGTATTATATATCGGTTACTCTGGATGGATTGCTTGCAGGTAAATAAATAGCAGCTTTTTAATACGTTTTATATAGTTTTTTTAGAAGCGGATGAGGGAAACCTTATCCGCTTTTTGTTTTACAAGACACGTCAATATGAAGATAAAAACTCCGGGACTTTGAAGGGAAATTGACGTTAAGGAAATTTGTCAATCCTGAATAATGAAATTTCGTAAAACTATGAAGGGGAAATGACCTTTTAAAAAGTTTGTCATCCTGAGGAACGAAGGATCTATTCACAGACTGTACAGGGCGAATAAGCATGGCGAATAATAGATCCTTCACTGCGTTCAGGATGACAAAAAGTTATTTTTGCAACAACGTCATAGGTAGCAATGAAGGATCTAACCCAAACTGTATAAGGCGAAAAGTATAGCGAATAACAGATGCTTCAAATCGTTCAGGATAATAAAAAGTTTCTTCAGCAAAAAAAACAAATAAGAAGTCCCGCCTAATCCTAAAATCGAGTCATAACAAAAAGCCAACCGATCATCAGACAGGTTGGCATAAATTTATAATTAAAAAGTGTCTTTATTTACTTCGCCGTTACTTCATGCAATCCACATTCTTTTTTGGATTGATCTTCCCACCACCAGCGACCGGCCCGGAAATCTTCGCCCTCGGCTATGGCGCGGGTACATGGCATACAGCCAATACTCGGGAAGCCTTTGTCATGCAAAGAATTATAAGGAATGTTGTATTTTTTGATGTAGGCCTTCACGTCATCTAAAGTCCAATGAAAAATAGGATGATACTTTGCCAATTGGTTTTGTTCATCCCATTCCACATCTTCCATATCGTGGCGATTTACAGATTGATCGGCACGAATACCGGTGATCCATAGTTTATTGCCTTTTAAAGCCCGCTTCAGCGGTTCTATCTTACGGATGCCACAGCATTCTTTACGATTCTCTACTGATTCGTAAAAACTGTTTGGCCCCTTGGCGCTTACCATTTGCTCCAACAACTCCTGGTTAGGATAGTAGGCATGAATAGGTTGTTTATACCTGTCCATAGTACTGCTCCAAACAGAATATGTCTCGCGGAAAAGCCTGCCGGTTTCTAAAGTAAAAACCTTGATAGGCAATTTGTTGGCGAAGATCATATGACTAATCGCCTGGTCTTCCCAGCCAAAGCTGGTCGAAAACACAATTTCGCCAGGGAAAAGTTCAGCCAGCCTGGTAAGGGCTTCAACAGGATCTAAACCTGCTGTAGATGCTTGTATGTGTTTAACTACCTCGTTCATATTATATCACCTTTAAAATAAAGGAAACAATTGATTTAACACTCACCAATATTACAATGATACCTACTGATACCATGATGGTTTTGGTGGATATCTTGTTAGAAATTTTTGCTGCAATAGGTGATGCCAAAGCACTACCTAATATTAAACCGGCAACAGCCTGCCAATGATCGCTGCTTACCATGGCGATAAAGGTAATAGAACCCATCATCGCTATAAAAAACCTTGAAAGCTTTACCGTACCTAATGAAAATATAGGACTGCGGCCACCTGCTATTAGTGTTGATAATACGATAGATCCCCAGCCACCGCCACCAACAGCATCAATAAAGCCACCGCCTAAACCTAATAGCGAAATCCGCTTTACTTTATCTACCGACTTTTTGCGCTTTACTTTAAACGCTTTTGATAATATTACACAACCCAATATTAAAGTATATACGGAAACCACAGGCTTGGTGTACATGCTGTAATGCTCCAGCGACGATAACAAATAAGCACCAGTTACGGCTCCAATAATACCAGGTATCACCAGTAATTTAAACAGTTTCCAGTTGATATTGCCCATGCGGTAGTGCATCCAACCGGCAATACCGCAACTCATGATCTCTGAAAGGTGAACACCCATACTGGCCGAAGCAGGAGGGATGCCCATTGACAGGGAGAAGGTAGTAGAGGTAACACCATATGACATGCCTATGGCCCCATCAATCATGGCAAATAAAAAGCCGGCCCCTAAAAAGTAGTAGAACTGCGGGTTTACACCCTCTACAAATGTTTTAAACGCTGGTTCTCTAAAATATAGGGCAGTTATAACTATGGCTATGGAAAGAATAATAGTTGACCATATCAGCCAGATAAAATTCTTAATTACCGCCGATTTGGGTTCAACCAGTACCGACGTTACGCTGTTAAGCTTTTTAACTTTGTCGGCAAAATCGCCGCTGAGCGTATTTCTTAAAGCGCTCATTTGTTGCAGGGTGGCGTCCAGCTCATCGGGCAGGCTTTCGTTCAGTACTTCTTTTAAACGTTTGGCTACGGTTGGCGATTTCCCGTTGGTAGATATGGCCAGTTTAAGATCACCCTTTTGCACTATTGATCCTAAATAGAAATCACAGAGTTCGGGCTTGTCGGCTACATTGATGAGCAATTTGCGGTCATGGGCCGATTGGCGGATGTAATTATTCAGGTCGCTATCATTAGTAGCAGCGATAACTACCTCCGCGGTATTCAGATCGTCATCAGTAAATGATTTCTGGATAATGTTTAAGCCTTCATAAACTGATGCAAGGCTATGTATCTCTGGCAAAAACTCCCTGGAGATTATGGTTACCTTGGCGTAATTACTATTGTTTAAAATAGCAGTTAGCTTTTCAAGGCCCACGTTGCCTCCGCCTACCAATACTGTATGCAGGTTATTCAGCTTCAAAAATACGGGGAACAATTGGTTGCCGCCGATATCTTCGTGCTCAATCTTGGTTAAACTTTTATCCTTGGGCAACAACGTCATAAATCTCTTTGATCAACTGAAATTTTGGGTGCAACGAAACTACCTCGCCCAACACAATTATAGCCGGCGAACCAATCTTATTTTCCTTAACAGCATCAACAATGGTATCCACTGTAGCTATAGCAACTTTTTCATCAACTGTGGTGCCGCTTTGTATAACTGCCACAGGTAATTTGCTTTTACCTTCATTCTTAAATATCTCTGCAATTTCGGCCAATTTGTTAATTCCCATCAGTACAACAACAGTTGCTTTGCTGCGGGCCGCATCATACATATCAGGTGATATTTTACCGTTTGATATGGTGCCGGTAACTACCCAGAAACTTTCGCTTAAACCGCGGTGTGTAACAGGGATATTCTGTAATTCGGCAACCGCTATTGAGCTCGATATCCCCGGAATAACAGATGTCGGAATATTAAACGATGCCGCGAAATCCAGTTCCTCAAAACCACGACCAAATACAAATGGGTCGCCGCCTTTAAGCCTTACAACATGACCGTAATTAATGGCATAATCAACCATCAATTTATTTACAACTTCTTGTGAGTAAGTGTGATCGCCGGAACGTTTACCAACATATACCCGTGTAGCTGTTTCTGGGGCGTAGTCAAGTAACTCTTCATTCACTAATGCGTCATACAAAACAACATCGGCCGTTTTTAACGCTTTTATAGCTTTAACTGTAATCAGATCGGCATCACCAGGACCCGCACCCACTAAAGTTATTTTGGGTTCTTTTATTTTATCAGTCATTATTGTACCAATGCCTCTCTTTGAGCTTTACTTTTTCCTAAAAATTCAGTAGCCTGTGCTAAATATGCAGCTGCGAATTCGGCCGATGGTTCATTCTGGTTAATCTGCAATACCACGTCATTAAAACTTCCCTGCATAGCAAACTCGCCCGTTGCAACATACTGTGCATCAAACTCTCTGATTATACCAATCTGTGTACTGCTGTTTATGCCTTTATCAAGCAACAACGCTTTAGCCGAACTTATAAATACATTATAAGAATGATAAATAGCATCAGACCATGCGCCTTCTTTAAAAGAGCCGTTAGCCCAACCCATTTTTTCTTCAGATTCAAACAAAAGGGTAGCAACTAAATCTATCACCACACCGGCACACTCACCAACACCAATTGCACTAACATAAGTTTCCTGGTGTCCCCAATCCACAAATTCATTATCGGTAAGGGTGGTTAAATCGGCAAGAGGTTTTAACATCCGGTAAAAATAATCTTTACCCTGCCTGTCATAATAGGCATGGAAAGTTTCACCTTCGGGAGAAAACTCTTTATAATCATTCAATACCATCCTTAAAACATCAGTAGCTCTTTTTGATGGGACCTTGATTACTCTTTCGGCAGCCCGGCCAACGCCATCGCCTACAGTACCACCGCCCAACATTACTTGTACAGAAGGCAACACCCTGGTGCCGGCCTTAAGTGAACTGCCATGGAAACCAATATGTGCCAAACCATGCTGTCCGCATGAATTCATACATCCGCTTATTTTTATCTTAATGTCGCGGTTATAAATAAAGTCTTCGTATTCATTATAGATCAGGTCTTCCAGCACGCGGGCCATGGTCATACTATTGCTGATACCAAGGTTACATGTATCTGTACCGGGGCAAGTAGTTACATCGGCCACGGTATCAAAACCAGGCGTGGCAAGATCCAGCTTGGCCAAACCTTCATATAAAACAGGCAGTGCCTCGTTACGTACAAATTTTAACAACAAGCCCTGGTTTTGGGTGATGCGAATTTCGTTGGCTACCAATGGCTCCAAAACTTTAACCAACTCGCGGGCGGTATCTGAAGAGATATCGCCAACAGGAACTTTAATATATACACCGTAAAAACCTTGTTGCTTTTGCTCAAATACGTTTGTAGCTAACCATTGTTCGTAACGGAATGGATTACTTACCTCAACCTGCTCATAGTTTGTTTCTGTAGGAAGGAGGGGTAAAGCAACAGCATCACGGTTAATAGGGTAGCTTTTTACCTTAATAGCAGTTCTTTCAATTTTAGCCAGGCGTAAAACCTCATCCAATCCTAATTTTTGAATAAGATATTTCATGCGGGCTTTATTCCGGTTATTACGTTCGCCATAGCGATCAAATACACGGATGATGGCTTCTATATAAGGGATCAACTGATCCTCGGGTAAAAACTCCTCAACTATACTGGCCAATATGGGCTGTGCTCCTAAGCCACCACCCAATAATATTTTGAACCCGCGCTCGCCTTTAGCGTTAACTTTAGGTATTGCGCCGATATCATGAACATAGGAAAATGCGGTATCAGCGTCACTTGATGAAAAGGAGATCTTGAACTTACGACCCATCTCCTGGCAAATTGGGTTTCGCAAAAAATAATCAAAAGTAGCGTGAGCGTAAGGCGAAACATCAAACGGCTCCAGCGGATCGATACCAGCAGTAGGAGAGGCGGTCACGTTTCTTACCGTATTTCCGCATGCTTCGCGCAGGGTAATATCATCCTGCTCCAGCCGGGCCCAAAGTTCCGGAGTGCGGTCAAGACTTACGTAATGAATCTGGATATCCTGGCGGGTGGTAAGGTGCAGGTTACGGCTTCCGTATTCGTCAGATATATCGGCAATCTTTAATAATTGCTTAAATGTAACTTTACCAAATGGTAGTTTTATACGTACCATCTGTACACCTGGCTGTCGTTGGCCATAAACACCACGTGCTAAACGGAGGCTCCTGAATTTTTCGTCATGAATTTTACCTTCCCGAAAAGCCCTTATCTTTTTTTCCAGATCTATAATGTCCTGTTCAACTATCGGGTTCTCCAGTTCTGTTCTGAAGCTCTGCATATCTTAATTATTTTAATCAATTATATAAAAAAGCCTCTTTGGCTTTGGCTAAAGAGGCATGTGTGGTTAATATAAATTATAGCCGTGCCTTGCCAACTGCCAAATAGCAACGCAGGGGCATTTTATAACTTGTATGAATTGGGCACATGTTATTCATTTACCAAATATATACATAGTATAGGGAAATGGTAGAATTTAATTGAAAAAAGAATCGATTTGACAGTTTTATGAGATTAAACGTTGATGAGCGTTTGCTCGCGCGATATGATATCAGCTATGCTGGTTTCGCTTAATATCTTTAGGGTTGCGTCTCTTACATCAACAAAAACATCCCTGATACCACAGGTTGTTTCCTGATGGCATTCATCACATTTATGGTAAAAATTTAAGCTGGCGCAGGGCACCATGGCAATAGGGCCGTCGGTTATACGCATAATACTTACCAAAAATATTTCTTTGGGGTCGCGATTAAGACTGTAGCCACCACCAGCACCTTTTTTACTATACAGGAAACCCGCGTTGCGAAGATCAAGTAGTATTTGCTCAAGGAACTTTTTAGGGATACGTTCAGCCTCGGCGATTCGTGAAATTTGCATTGGTGGCTGATCCATGTTTTTGCCCAGGATTACCAATGCTTTAATAGCGTACTTAGTTTTTTTGGAAAGCATTTTCTAAAATAAAACTTACAAAGTTAAACAATATTAAATAAAAATATCGAGTAATACTATAGAGTACCACTATACTATATTATTTACCTTTTTAATGATTTAAAATTAACAAATTTTGAAAGCTAATAGCATCATTGTTCTTTCGTATTAAAAACGGAGGCGCTTAAGTTTAGTTTGTTTTTAAATTATGGTAAAATGAATTATTGTAATGAAAATGGCCGGCAGGTTAACATAACACTACTTTTTATCTGAATGGCCGAGACTTTTTTCCGGATTAACCTTATCTCTTACCAATTGCTTTAATTCCTTTATTTCCGGGAAACGACCTTCTTTTTTTCTGTCAAACAAAACAACATCGTCAATACTTATGGTATATCTGCCGCTTACTTCGCTGGGTACAAGCGTTATACCATACACATCATCAGTAAAAGTAGTAAGCAACTCCTGGGCCATATAGGCAGCCCTCATCATCCAGTTGCATTTTGGGCAATATTCAATTATGACGGTTGGTTTCATTTTAGTGATGATTTATCCTCAACTATAAACCGCTCCTCATTGTGCGTACTTACAACAGTAATGGCGTCACCTACAGTTACCGTGCCCGTACCTTTATGGATCAAATTTTGGCCGAAAAGTATTTTATTATTCTTAAACCTATATTTGGCCAATGTTTTTAACGGCTCTTTAGCTTTTATACCGGTTTGCTGGTCTATAGTGGTCATGATACAGCGGGCACACAACTTGGCGCCATAAAAACTAATAGCGGCAATGTCCATTTGGTTCATTTGATCTTCTTCAAAAGCCTCTCCGCCAATAAAAACGATGTTTGGGCGAAACCTATTCATAGGCAAAGCCTCATGAAGACGTGAATTCAGTTCGTCCAACGAAGCCTGACCTATGAGCAAAAAAGGGTAGGCATCTGCAAAAGAAGTAATCATACCTGGCAGGGCATAGCGCTGGTCAACCTCGCGTTCCGCATCATCGGGCATAAAAACCAGCCTGCATTTTAACCCTAAAACCCTAGTAAACCATTCATCAAACTCAACCCCAACATATACCCCTGTGCAGGTATCATCCCAGATGACAACATTGTGTTTAGTTTGCTCCTGGTATCGAAAAGGTATTTTAACAGATCCATTTAAATGGTGACTCACCAATAAACCATCGTCTTCTATCTGCACCTTTATCAATGCCATCTGTGTATGCTCACGCTGCGTAATAAAGCGGTTTTGTTCATCAACCAGCATCCAGCGCCTGTCATACTTAAAGCCGCGCGAGGTAACCTCGGCGCTATTAACCGCAATACCGCCTAAGGATTTAATTGGGTAGATGAATAGGTGACTTACTTTGAGCATAGTAGCAAAATGGTGATCAAAGCAAAAGTAAGAAAAATGGAAACAGATTGCTTGCCGGCATTATAAAAGTAACAATCAAACCATAATGGTTTAAAATCTGCGCAACAATCGATTGTAGTTTTATTTTCAAATGATTGCTTTAGTTAATTTTAATTGATAATATTGTTTTATCCAATTGCAAAACCATTTCTTAATTTACTTATAACCAATTAGTGAAATTATGCCATTAAACAATGTAAGCGGCAAAGCTAAAGCCGATAATACCTATGATGCTATTGTTATCGGCTCTGGAATCAGCGGTGGCTGGGCGGCTAAGGAATTAACCGGGAGAGGCCTAAAAACCATTATGCTTGAGCGCGGAAGAAATTTTGAACACATTAAAGATTATAAAACCGCTGCAAAAGATCCCTGGGATTTTGAACACCGTGGAACTGTAACACAGGAGCAACGTAAAGCAAGGCCTGTAATTTCACGTAACTGGGGCGCGCAGGAAGCTATAATGGACTATTGGGTAAATGAGCAGGAGGCACCATATCACGAGGTTAAACCTTTTAACTGGTGGCGATCATACCAGATGGGAGGTCGGTCTATTTTATGGGGCAGGCAAAGCTACCGCTGGAGTGATTTTGACTTTGAAGCAAATGCAAAGGATGGCTGGGCAATAGACTGGCCTATCAGATATAAAGACCTGGCACCATGGTATGATCATGTGGAGAAATTTGCCGGCATCAGCGGATCATTGGAGGGCATACCACAATTACCTGATGGACATTATTTACCGCCCATGGACCTGAACTGGGTAGAAAAAGATGTTGCCGAGCGCATTAAAAAGAACTATGGGGGTAAAAGGCATATGATTATTGGCAGGGTGGCCAACCTTACGGCAGCGATACCAGGCCGCACCAAATGCGAATTTAGGAACAGGTGCTGGGAGGGATGCCCGTTTGGCGGCTATTTCAGTACACAATCATCAACCTTACCGGCTGCTTTGGCTACGGGAAATTTAACAGTTAGGCCTTATTCAATAGTTACTAAAATTATTTATGATAAGGATACCCAAAAAGCTACGGGTGTAGAGGTGCTTGATGCCGAGACCAATCAAACATATGAGTTTCATGCTAAAATTGTATTCGTCAATGCTTCGGCGTTAAACAGCGCATGGGTACTCATGAACTCCGCTACTGATATCTGGCCAGATGGTTTAGGTAGCAGCAGTGGCGAATTAGGGCATAATATTATGGATCACCACTACAACCTGGGCGCTTCCGGTTCGGTAGAGGGTTTTGAGGATAAATATTACTACGGCAGACGGGCCAATGGTATTTATGTGGTACGCTTTGCCAACTTATTTGGCGATAAGCGCGATTACCTTCGTGGCTTTGGTTACCAGGGCGCAGCGAGCAGAACAGGCTGGAGCCGTGAAATTGCAGAGATGAATATTGGTGCGCAATACAAAGATGCCATAACCGAACCGGGGGACTGGCAAATAGGCATCGGTGGTTTTGGCGAACTACTGCCATATCACGATAACAAGATTACGTTGGATAAAACCCGTAAAGACAAATGGGGCTTGCCTATTTTAGCTATGGATGCGGTGATAAGAGAGAATGAGATGAAGATGCGCATCGACATTGTTAAAGAAGCCAAAGCAATGCTTGAAAGTGCCGGGGTTAAAAACGTTCAAACACATGACAGAGGACATAACATAGGCGATGGCATTCATGAAATGGGTACAGCGCGCATGGGCCGCGACCCTAAAACTTCAGTATTGAACGAACATAACCAGGTGTGGGATGCCAAAAATGTTTTTGTTACTGATGGCGCAGCGATGACATCTTCCGCATGTCAAAATCCATCACTAACTTATATGGCATTAACCGCGCGTGCAGCAAATTTTGCGGCAGATGAGTTGAAAAAGGGGAATTTGTAGATGGTTGATTAGGTGAGTGAAAATAAAGAACTCTAAGTAAAAACAAAGTTATTTGGGCGATCAACATGTTTAAAAATAACCTAACTATAAATATGAAAAAACTAACTATTATTTGCCTCCTAATAGGCGCTTCTATTATTAATGCAGCGGCCAAAACCAAAGTATTAATCTTCTGCAAAACTGCCGGCTTTCACCATAATTCAATAGCAGTAGGGGTACCTGCCATTATGAAATTAGGGGCAGAGAATGGTTTTGACGTGGATAGCACTACTAATGCAGAAAAGTTCACAACCGAAAATTTAAAACAGTATGCAGCTGTAATATTTTTAAGCACTACGGGCGATGTATTAAATGATACCCAACAGGTTGCGTTTGAGCAATATATTAAAGCAGGTGGAGGCTTTGTAGGTGTACATGCTGCTACTGATACCGAATATGATTGGCCCTGGTATGGGAAATTGGTTGGCGCTTATTTTAAAAGTCATCCCAAACAGCAGGACGCCGTTTTGCATGTAGTTGATCATAATTTTATTGCTACCAAACATTTACCGCAGGATTGGAAACGCTGGGATGAGTGGTACAACTACAAATGGATAGGTGATGACCTGCATGTACTGATCAAAATTGATGAAAAAAGCTATACCGGTGGCGAGAATGGCGACAATCACCCCATGAGCTGGTACCATAGTTTTGATGGCGGCAGGGCTTTTTATACAGAGTTAGGCCATACAGATGAATCATACGCTGACCCATTGTATTTGAAACATTTATTGGGCGGCATTCAATATGCGATAGGGAAGAAATAAGTCCCTGAATCAACATTTGTGCATGTTCAGGATTTAACAACTTGTTAATTATTAAATTCTGAACATGCTGATGTTATAATGATGTTAGCGCAGTAACCCCTGCTAATAAGGTAAGGCAAATAGCAAAAACCACAAAATAACTAAACGAGATCCCTATCATTTTTGTCACTGTTCTTAAAGGACTCCGGCCATAAACAACCCTTAGTGATCGATACATGTACCATAGTATCGTTAATAGGGCAGCTATATCCATTATCACGATAACATCAATAAAGCGGTGTGGAATAAGCAATTGAATCACCATTAATATGGTAATAAAAAGAAACAGGAAGCAATGAAAGTGAAATGAATATATCAGGTATTCTACGTAAAATTTTTTATTTTTAATAAAGGCGATCTTTAATATCAGTGCAAACAAAGGCAAAAATAAAAACATCATCTTGGGTAAATTATGTTTCATTCCTTCGTTTATTATTTCATTAGCCGATTTGCCATCGTGCGCCCATTGAAATTGTTTCTTCTCTAAATATTGTTCTATAAAATTATCCCGCTTATTAGCCGGCAGCTTTTGCTGAACCGCAAGATACTGCTGATAAGTTTTAATGGTGTCTTTTTTATGGGCGACAGCATTAGCATTTTTAATACTGTCCGCTTTAAAGTCAACTTTGTTATTGATAACTTTCTTTTGGGCAGGACTAAGTATTACGCTATTGTTGATGCCATTTTTGAGGGTAGTTTTTAGGCTATCGGTCGACTGCTCTGTATTAGCTTCACTATCGGTTATTTTTACAATCTCCGGCGTGTTGCTTTTAAATAGCAGTACAAAATATACCAGGCTTATAAAAATGTACATTTTTACTGGGTGCAGGTATTGTACTCTATGCCCGGCCATATACTCGGTGGTAAGTTTACCCGGGTTAAAAAGCAGTGGCTTTAACGTATGAAAAAACTGGTGATCAAAATGAAAATAATCGCTGATCGCGTGGGTCATCATGTGCCCAAAGCTCTCTTTTATCTGTAGGTTTTCCTGTCCGCAATTATAACAGAACTTACCCTCTAAGGTTGTTCCGCAGTTTAGGCAATCATTTTCCTCGCGGTAATGTTTTTTCATTCGTAAATGGGTAATGCTATGCGTTAGTGAATAAGATTGACTTATTGGCCAATTGATTTAAGCGTGTTGTATCGCACGCTCCAATGCAATATTATGTTTATACCTGAAAACGAAAGGAAATATAATCGCGATCACCAAGGCATAAGCAGCAAAAGTTAGCCAGATACCATGCCAGTCTTTACTTCCATCGGCATGAATAAAAAACTTATCAATAATAAAGCCGCTGGCAATACTTCCAAAAAAAGCACCGAAACCGTTTACCATCATCATAAACAAGCCTTGCGCACTGCCGCGTATTTCGGGAGTGGTTTGTGTTTCTACAAATAACGATCCTGAAATATTAAAGAAATCAAAGGCCATACCGTAAACAATGCAGGATAGGATGATCATCCATAAACCGCTGGCCGGATTGCCAAACGCAAATAAACCAAAACGTAAAACCCAGGCCAGCATACTGAACAGCATTACATTTTTGATACCAAACTTGCGTAAAAAGAAGGGTATAGCTAAAATGAAAAGCGTTTCGGATACCTGCGAAATGGAAATGATCGCGCTGGAATGTTCTACGGCAAATAAACCTTTATAGGCAGGTGTTTTTGCAAAGTCTAAAATATATGTAGTGCCGTAAGCGTTGGTCAGCTGTAAGGCTGCACCTAAAAGTAACGAGAACCCAAAAAAGATGGCAAACTTTGGTGTTTTGAATAGTTCGAACGCATTTAAACCAAGCGCATCCCTCAATGTTTTCTTACCCGCTTTACCTAATAATGGAGGGCATTTAGGTAGCGAGAACGAAAATATACCTAATGCCAATGCCACGCCGGATGCAATATAAAATTGATTAGCACTGGTCTCGCTTTTGGTAACATCTACCACCAACAACGCTGCAATAAATCCAACTGTTCCCCATACGCGAATAGGAGGGTAAACTTTAACCACATCTTTACCTTCGCCTTTTAAAGCCGAATAAGCAACCGTTATAGATAAAGATAAGGTTGGCATATAGAATATCATATTGAGCAATATAACCCAAAAAAATACTGTGGGGCTTGTTACCATTGGCACGCAAAACAAAACTATAGCCCCTAAAATATGTAATGTACCATACAGCTTTTCGGCATTGATCCATTTATCCGATATGATACCAGCAAGAGCAGGCATAAATATGGATGAAATGCCCATGGTTGAAAAAATTGCCCCGAACTGCGCACCAGACCACCCTTTGTTTTGAAACCAATAAGCACCTACAGTAAGCAACCATGCCCCCCACACAAAAAATTGCATAAAATTCATCAGTATTAAGCGGAACTTAATATTCATACAGTACAGGATTTAAATAAATTTTTCTGTGTTAAATTAAAAGCGAAAAGTAGTGAAATAAATGTAAATCAGAAAGCTAAGGGGGACAGTATTTAGCGAATTGAGCCTAAATGTTACGCCTTGCTGATGAGCTTACAAGAGAGGTGTTTTATTATTCGAATTTCGATATATAGGATTTGAGAATTTCGCCTGCGGAATATGTATTTGATAATCCCCAGCCGAAATTCTCAAAGCCGAAATCAGGATGCTTTACGCTTATTTAGCTCGTCGCGGATTTTAGCCGCTTTCTCGTACGATTCTTCGGCCAGCGCCTCCTGTAATTTTGTTTTTAGTTCATCAATGCTTAGGGATGCAAAACCGCTGCCTACAGATGTGCCCGCTGATTTATCGTCCTGGCTTTCATTGATATTTTCAAGGTAAACGAAATCGTTACCCTCAATTACAATGCCTGCTGTTGATAGTATAAATTCATAAGTAAAAATTGGACAATCAAACCTTACAGCTACTGCTATAGCATCTGATGTACGGGCATCAATCTCAACCGAACGTTTACCATCGCTACAGATGAGCTTGGAATAAAAGATACCGTCAACCAGGTTATAAATAATAATTTCCTGCACCTCTATCTGGTAGGCCTGCGCAAAACTTTTAAAAAGGTCGTGCGTTAGCGGGCGGCTCGGGGTCATTTTTTCTATTTCTATAGCAATAGCCTGAGCCTCAAAACTGCCAATAATAATAGGTAGTCTGCGCCTGCCACTCACCTCACCTAAAACTAAAGCATAAGCGCCGGATTGAGTTTGGCTGTATGATAATCCTACTATATCCAGCTTAATTTTTTTCATGTTGTTACCCATCGCACCTTTTATTTTATGCTGAAGCCTTATATTCTTTAACCGCCGCTATTAATTGGGGCACTACTTCAAATGCATCGCCAACTATACCGTAATCTGCCACCTTAAAAAAGGGAGCTTCGGGATCCTTATTGATAACCACTATAACCTTTGAAGAACTGATGCCTGCCAGGTGCTGAATAGCCCCTGAAATTCCTATCGCAATATACAAATTTGGACTGACAGCTATGCCTGTTTGTCCAACATGTTCACTATGGGGTCTCCAGCCAGCGTCTGATACCGGTTTTGAGCATGCTGTAGCGGCTCCCAACAGGTTGGCCAGCTCTTCAATCATGCCCCAGTTTTCGGGGCCTTTAAGCCCACGGCCTGCAGAAACAACTATCTCAGCATCAGGCAATGAAACTTTATCAGTTGAGCGTACGATCTCTTTGATCAACGCTTTAAAATCAGATTCTTTTGTTTCAACACTAAAGTCTTCCACCTGCGCAGATCCACCTGTTTCAACAACTTTATAGGAATTAGGCACCAATGCAATAACCTTATTTGCAGAGGTTAATTCAACTATGGCAAATGCTTTGCCCGAAAAAGCAGTCTTTTTTACGGTAAATTTACCGTTTTTTTGCTCGGGTAAGGCTACGGCGCCATCGGCAAGTCCTGCCTCCAGCTTTACACCTAAACGGGGAGCCAAACCACGGCCGGAGAAGGTGTTAGATAACACCACTATATCAGCATTCTGCTGTTTGGCAGCATCGGCTATCACAGAGGCGTAGGCCTGGTTTACAAAATTTTTAAGTTTTTCACCAGTAACATTTAATACTTTTTCGGCACCGTATTTACCTAATAAAGCTAATTCACCTGTGCTTACATCTCCAATGGAAATTGCCACAAGGCTGGTGTTATTTTGATCGGCAATTGCTCGGGCGTAACTCACTGCTTCAAAAATTGACTTTTTGAACTTTCCGCCGGCGTTTTCCGCATATATTAAAACTGACATATGATCATGTGTTTTGTAAAGGTCGATTTGGGGTAAAATTAAATAACGCGTGCTTCGGTATGTAAAAGTTCAACAAGCTTGGCTGTGTCATCGGCAGCAACCAGTTTTACCTGCCCACGAATAGACAGTGTTTCATAACTGACGATCTCTGAAAATGTTTTTACCTCTAAAGGCTCAACAACAATTAATGGTTTAGTACGTGCCGACATAATACCACGCATATTAGGGATCTTAGGTTCTGCCACGCCTTCAGCCGCACCCGCTACAAAGGGGAAAGGAATAGTAAGGATCTCTTTACCGCCCTCAATCTCACGTTCAACAGTAGCGCTGCTTTCGCTTACATCCAGCTTTTTAATAATAGATACTGATGGCAGATCTAATAACTCGCCCAACATACCCGCTACTTTTGAACCATTATAGTCTATTGATTCACGACCGGTCAGGATTAAATCGAAAGGATTAGCTTTTACATATTGAGCTATTTGATAAGCTACATACCAGGCATCGTGAGGTTTGGCATTTATACGTACAGCATCGGTAGCCCCAATTGCCAAAGCCTTGCGGATAGTGGCCTCTGTGCTCACTTCACCAACATTAATAACAGTTACTGTACCTTTACCGCCATCGGTTAACTCAATAGCGCGCGCAAGTGCTATCTCATCGTAAGGATTTAATATAAATTGAACACCATTTGTATTAAATTGGGTGTTGTTATCAGTAAAGGTTATTTTTGTGGTGGTATCAGGAACATTACTTACACATACCAGGATTTTCATATCAATAGGTTTTTGCAAATTTAGTTAAAAAAGATAGAGTTTAAAATGGAGTTGAGCAGATTGGATAAGCTACTGGAATTTATAAAGAATGAACCCAACGACGAGTTTTTAAAATACGCACTTGCTACAGAATATCTGCGTCTTAATCAGGTAGATAAGGCATTGAGTTATTACGAAGACCTTATTAATAATCACCCCGGTTATGTGGGTACTTACTACCACTTAGGGAAGCTTTACGAAGCACTTAATCGTAAACAGGATGCCATTACAACCTATGAAAACGGCATGAAAGTAACCAAAACGAAGCGTGATAATCATGCTTTTTCGGAATTGCAGGCTGTTTACAGATCAGCTATGGGAATTGAAGAAGATGACGACGACTATTAAGCTTTTTGATTTTGAAAAAACGTCATTTGCTATTCCTCAGGGATGTTTTAATATACACTTTTACCGCTTTTGGAGGTCCGCAGGCTCATATTGCGGTATTGCTGCGTGAGTTTGTTCATAAGCGGCGCTATATTACCGAAGAAGAATTGATGGAGCTGAATGCCCTCTCGCAGGTATTACCGGGGCCTTCATCAACGCAAACGCTGGTTGGCATTGCCTGGAAAGTAGGAGGGCTGCAACTGGCGTTAATTACTTTCCTGATATGGATTTTGCCGTCGGCCGCTATTATGGCAATGGCAGCCATAAGTTATAAAATGTTTGCCAACCAGGGTAAATTCAATCATGTGATAAGCTTTGTACAACCAATGGCTGTGGGTATTGTTGCTTACGCTACTTATAGTTTTGCTCACAAGTTTTTAAAAACAAGGGTAAGCATGATGTTGGCTATAGGGTCACTCATTGCGACACTTATTTTGCAAAACGCATATGCATTCCCTTTATTGATTTTACTGGGAGGAATTATATCATCGGCTATGGAAACCCAGCCACAGGAAAATGAACTAAGGGTAAAGTTATATTCAAATGTAAACCCAAACAAAGTGGCATACTTTATAGGGATCCTACTTTTTTTTGCTGCTTTGGGCGCCATAATTAATCAAACATCTCCTTTCAGTTTGCCTATTCGTTTGTTTGAGAATTTTTACCGTAACGGGATATTAATATTTGGTGGCGGGCAGGTAATGGTGCCACTGATGTATACTGAATTTGTGGAGGTGAAGCATTACCTGAGCAGTTCGGAGTTTCTTTCTGGGTATGCTTTGCAGCAGGCTTTACCCGGCCCAACGTTTTCATTCACTTCCTTTTTGGGTGGTATCACTTTAGGTAACAAAGGCTACGGTATTGGTGGTCAGATCATTGGTAGTATTGTAGCCGTTATAGGTGTTAATACTCCAGGCTTGATCCTTATTTTGTTTATTGTGCCATTTTGGGAAGACTTAAAGAAGATAACCCGTATCAAAAACTCTTTAAATGGTATCAATGCTGTTGCAGTAGGTTTTATGGCTACAGCGTTAATATTATTAGTACGCCCGTTTGGCGGTAACTGGCTGGCCTATGTCTTGATGCTTGCTACGTTTTTGCTACTCCATTTTACCAGGATAAAAACACCGCTGATAATCTTAATTGGCGTAGTGTTGGGATTTATTATTTGATTTATTTCAACTTATAAATACCTTCCGGGGAGTTAGGTACGATGTACGTACAGAGAAGCATAATGTTAAGAGGGTAGCAGTAGATGTGTTACGCCGATCTATTAGCCCGAATCCAGAGCTACAAGAACTATATATAACAACAAGCCCCGATTTCGAAAAGAAACCGGGGCTTGTTGTTATATCGCAATGATTTGCCAACATCGGCACATCTGAAATCTATAATTTGCACATTAAAATGGCGGCTCGTCATCAATATCGTCCATTCTTGAAGGACGGATAATGAAGTTGCTTTGTTTTTCAAAATCCTGTGACGGCGCCAGGCCGGCGAAAGCACTTCCGGCAGCAGGAGGGAAGCCATCCATTCCTTCTTCAAGGTTGGCGAACTTCACATATTTACCAACGAATTTAAGCCTGACCGTACCAGTTTCACCGTTACGGTGCTTGGCTATAATCACCTCACCAACGCCTTGTGTAGGGTTGCCATCTTCATCTTCAGTTAAACCGTAATACTCAGGGCGGTAAAGGAATAATACCATATCCGCATCCTGCTCGATCGATCCAGATTCACGCAAATCCGACAGCATCGGCCTTTTGGAGTTACCCGGCCTTTGCTCCACCGCACGACTTAACTGCGACAGCGCAATCACCGGCACATTCAATTCTTTTGCAACAGATTTTAAGGCACGTGAAATACTACCAATTTCCTGTTCACGGTTACCGCCGCCTTTACCATCTGCAGCCTTACCATGCATCAACTGCAAGTAATCGATGATGATTAGCTGTATATCGTGTTGTGCTTTTAAACGGCGGCATTTAGCCCTAAATTCAAATATGTTAAGGGCCGGAGTATCGTCAATAATGAAGACAGATTTTTCAAGCCGGCCAATTTTGGAGTGGATCTGTTGCCATTCCCATTCCTCCAGCGTTCCCTTACGGATCTTTTCCTGCTCAATTTCGGCCTCGCCGGCTATCAGACGATTCACCAACTGTACCGACGACATCTCCAGCGAAAATACTACGGTAGGCTTATCAAAATCAACCGCGGCGTTACGTGCACAACTTAATACGAAGGCCGTTTTACCCATCGCGGGACGGGCAGCTATAATCACCAAATCGGATTTTTGCCAGCCCGAGGTCATACGATCTAAACCGGTAAAACCTGATGGCACACCTGTTAATCCGTCTTTTTTATCTTTTAAAGATTCAATATCTTTCAACGCTTCCTGTACCAGGTCGTCCATTTTGCGGGCGTCACGGCGTAAGTTGCTTTGAGCTATTTCAAAAAGGTTTTTTTCTGCTTTGTCTAACAGGTCCAGTACATCGCTGGTATCTTCATAAGCGCTATTGATTGTTTCGGTCGAGATCCTGATCAGTTCGCGCTGAATATATTTTTGTATGATGATACGGGAGTGAAACTCAATATTGGCTGCCGATGCAACGCGGCTGGTAAGCTCTGTTATATAATAAGCCCCGCCAATCATCTCCAGTTCGCCAAGTTTACGTAACTCTGCGGTTACGGTAAGGATATCGACCGGTTGAGACTTTTCAAAAAGTACTTTTATGGCCGTAAATATTTTTTGATGGTTGTCGCGGTAAAAAACTTCGGGCTTTAAAACGTCAATCACTGATGAAAGGGCATCTTTTTCCAGCATCAATGCCCCTAATACTGCCTCCTCAAGATCCGTTGCCTGCGGTGGAAGTTTACCCATTCCACTATATGGAGTTGGGTTAGTTATCCGGCTACGTCGTTCGTTTGTATTAGGCTTGCTATACTGATTCTCGTTCTCAAAACTCATAAGGCAACAAAAATATACAAAAAAAATTCAGACCGGAAACTATTCAACTAACATAGTGTATCGAAGTTTTAAATCAATCATTCTCAGCTTGATAATTTAAGGCTGGAAATTGACACCGAATTGTTAGTAAAGTGTTGATAAGAACTAACATCATTTGGTTATCAATGCGTTAAAGCCATGTTGATAACGTTTCAATTTGTTAACTATTACAATTGAACCAAAATGGGAATTGAGTTCAATAACGGCAAAATCAATTAATATAGCTACTTTTGCAAAATAATTCAACAGTAAAAATGACATTTAATTCAAGACCTCAAAGAGAGAGTAACCAGATGGTTTTTGGTATCAGGGCCATTATGGAAGCCATTACTTCCGGAAAAGAAATTGAGGCTTTATATATACAACGTGGTGTGGCAGGTGGTTTATCGTTTGAACTAAAGGCTTTGTTAACCGAATATAATATAACTGCCCAACAAGTACCCGTTGAAAAACTTAATCGCTTAACCGCTAAAAATCACCAGGGCGCAGTTGCTTTTATTTCGCCTATTATTTATCAAAAGATAGAGAATATTATCCCTGAGGTATTTGAAAAGGGTGAGGTACCATTGATATTAGTTTTGGATTCTATAACCGATGTGCGTAATATGGGAGCCATAGCCCGTACAGCGGAATGTGCCGGTGTACACGCTATTGTGATACCGGCAAAAGGATCTGCACAAATAAATCCAGACGCCATAAAGACATCAGCAGGTGCATTGTATAAGATACCCGTTTGCCGCCATGATAATTTCATGCAAACTGTTAAATTTCTACAGGAATCGGGGTTGCAGCTGGTTTGCTGTACCGAAAAAACAAAGGACGATATTTATGTACCGGACTATACCGCTCCCACAGCTATCATTATGGGCTCTGAAGAGGATGGAATCCGTAACGAGATTATCCGAATTTCAGATCACCTTGCTAAAATCCCCATGTTTGGCGAGATTGAATCACTTAACGTATCTGTATCAACAGGTGTGATTTTGTATGAGGCGATAAGACAACGCAATGCGGTGAATGGTTAATTGGGTTTGATTAGGTGAGCAGTTTCTTTCCGAAAATAACTACTCACCTAATCAACCACTCACCAATTAGATGTACTTTGCTCCAAACTTACTCTTCACATCGGCTACAACCTGTTTAACGCTTTGCTCCTGATCCCTTGGGCAAATAAGCAGGGTGTTGTTTGATTCCACCACGATAAAGTCATGCAGGCCCCGAAGGATCACCAATTTTTCGCCGGGAACATTGACCATGCAGTTGGATGAATCATACATGATCACCTTATCTGAAGGGATAACGGCATTACCTACATAATCTTTTTCGGCCAGGTCATAAATAGATGCCCAGGTGCCCAGATCGCTCCAGCCAAACTCCGATGGCAGTACGTATACGTTGCCGGCTTTCTCCATCACCCCGTAATCTATCGAGATATTGATACAATGCTGGTAAGCTTTATGGATATAGGCTTTTTCTTTATCGGTATTATAGTAAGGCTTGGCATCGGTAAATATCTCATGCATCTCGGGTAAATGCGTATCAAATGCTTTTACAATTGCTTTTGCCGACCATACAAAGATGCCCGCGTTCCACAAAAAGTCGCCGCTTTGGATAAAGGTTTTGGCTATCTCCAGCGTAGGTTTCTCGGTAAAGGTTTTAACCTTATGAAAATCTTCGCTGATGGTATTTTCGGTATACTGGATATATCCATAACCGGTATCCGGCCTGGTGGGCTTGATGCCCAGGGTCACCAGGCAATTATGTTCGGTTGCTGTTTGCAGTGATTTTTCAATGGCGCTTACAAAGGCATCCTCATCCAGGATCTGCTGATCTGAGGGGGCCACCACGATAGCCGCGTCAGGATTCATGCTTTCTATCTTGAAACAGCCATACGCTACACAGGGAGCTGTGTTACGCATTACCGGCTCGGTGAGGATCTGCTGGTCTTCGATATCCGGAAGCTGGGCTTTTACCAGTTTGGTATAGTTTTCATTGGTTACAATGTAAATATTTTCTTGGGGGCACACTTTCAGGAAGCGTTCGTAGGTGTTTTGTATTAAAGTTTTACCGGTTCCCAGGATATCTATAAACTGTTTGGGGTGTGAAGTACGACTTATCGGCCAAAAACGGCTGCCTATTCCGCCTGCCATAATGATGGCATAGTAGTTTTTGTTCATGTGTAATTTTAAGAATTATTATTTGGTTTAGCCACCGCAAAAATGTACAATAATCTGATAATTATATATTAATTGAAACTAAATAATTATATAACAATTTAAATACGTGAAGTAAACAAATTGTTTTTCATTTAATAATCATATTAGTATAAAATTTAAAAGTAAATCAATCGTTTATTGAGAAAAATTTGTTACTTTAAACTTTTAAATTGGACTTTAAGATTATTTAAGATAATGATAGAAACTAAGAAGTCGCTATTTGATAACCTCCAGAATTTTTTCGGATTTGACAACTTTAAAGGGGAGCAGGAAGCGATCATAACTAACATTCTGGCAGGCAATGATACCTTCGTGATTATGCCTACAGGTGGTGGTAAATCCATGTGTTACCAATTGCCGGCTTTAATGAGCGACGGCACCGCGATAGTAATTTCACCACTGATCGCGCTGATGAAAAATCAAGTAGATCAGTTAAGAGCCTTTGGTGGTTCAGATAGTATAGCTCATTTTTTAAATTCATCACTTACCAAGGCAGACATAGGACGGGTTAAGGAAGACGTTTTGGCCGGAAAAACCAAACTATTATACGTAGCCCCTGAGTCATTAACCAAGCAGGAAAATATCGATTTTTTACGCCTTAACCAGGTATCATTTGTAGCGGTGGATGAAGCACATTGTATCTCTGAATGGGGACACGATTTCAGACCGGAATACCGCAAAATTCGCCAGGTGATCAGCAATATTGGCGATAATATACCAATCATAGCATTAACGGCGACGGCGACGCCAAAGGTTCAGCAGGATATTCAGAAAAACCTGCAAATGAACAACGCGACTATCTACAAATCTTCATTTAACCGCTCAAACCTATTTTACGAAGTACGTGCCAAGCGTAATGTAATCAAAGAGATCGTAAAGTTTGTAAAACAAAATCAAGGTAAATCGGGAATTATTTATTGCCTGAGCCGTAAGAAGGTAGAGGAAGTGGCCGAGGCGCTTAGCCTTAACGGAGTAAAAGCCTTGCCATATCATGCAGGTTTAGACCCGAAAGTACGTGCCGATACTCAGGACAAATTCCTGATGGAGGATGTTGACGTTATAGTAGCAACCATTGCCTTTGGAATGGGTATTGATAAACCAGATGTACGTTATGTAATTCACCATGATGTGCCTAAGAGCATGGAAGGTTATTACCAGGAAACTGGGAGGGCCGGTCGTGACGGGGGCGAAGGTGTTTGTGTGGCTTTTTATTCTGAAAAAGATATTGACAAACTTCAAAAATTTATGAAGGATAAGCCTGTTGCCGAACGTGAGATTGGTACACAGATTTTAAAAGAAGTAATTGACTATTGTGAATCCTCGGTGTGTCGCCGTAAACAATTGCTGCATTATTTTGGCGAGAATTTTAATGAGGCAGGCTGTAATAATATGTGCGACAACTGCTCTGGCCACAAAGAGCATTTTGACGGAGAAGAGCATTTGCATAAGGCACTTAGCCTTATAAAGCATATAGGAGAGAAATTTGACGACACCTACATCATTAGTATATTAATGGCTGAGGAGAACGCGCAAATAAAGAACTATGAGCACGACCTGCTTGATTATTATGGTTCTGGAAAAGAGCAGGGGAAAAATCTCTGGAATTCCCTATTAAGGCAAGCGTTATTGAACAATTATCTTTCAAAAGATATTGACCAATATGGTTTGCTTAGATTAACCAAGTTGGGTAATTCCTTTATTGAGAACCCGCACAGCATTCGCTTTGTGATGAACCACATCATAGAAGGCACTGATGACGATGATGACGCTGACGGGCCTAAACAGGGGGGTGGCGCATTAGATACCCAGTTGCTGCAAATGCTAAAAGATTTACGTAAAAAGCTGGCAAAACAAAAAGGCTTACCGCCGTTCGTAATCTTTCAGGATCCATCCTTAGAAGAAATGTGTACGCATTATCCCATCAATACCGAGGAACTGAAACAAATCTCTGGCGTGGGTGCGGGTAAAGCGCTTAAGTTTGGTAAACCATTTACAGATCTGATTCAGAAATATGTTGAAGATAATGATATCGACCGTCCGGTTGATATGGTGATCAAGAGCGCCGCTAATAAATCGGCACTTAAGGTTTTCATTATCCAGAATATTGACCGTCATTTAAACCTTGATGATATAGCTGCCTCAAAAGGACTTACCTATGAGGAAATCCTTAAGGAAGTAGAAACTATTGTTAACTCCGGAACCAAGCTTAACCTCAATTATTATATTGATGAGGTAATGGATGAGGATAAACAGGAAGAAGTATTTGATTATTTCCGCACCGCTGAAGCTGATTCTATTGACGATGCACTTGCCGAATTAGGAAACGACGACTATACACGTGAAGAAGTACAATTGATGAGGATTAAATTCCTATCAGAAATGGGAAATTAAATTCAATAATTCTCATTCATCTCTTCATTACGAAATACCAAACAATACCCAGCTTACAGAAAAGTAAGTTGGGTATTGTTTTATCCGGCCTTTCTGATCAAGATCCTACTTTACAACTTTTCCAAAATCCAGGTAATCCAGGTTCATATTACCGTTTGAAACTATATGCAGTGTTAATAGGTGTGTGCCTTTTTTAAGGTTTATAGTGCCAATTGATTCAGAAGCGTTCCAATGGTGCCACTGGCGCCAGGCAATGGTATCCTGGTCATTGTGAGTTGATGTGATTTTCATTGGCCCTGTGGCGTCTTTACCATCTACATCAACAGATATAGCACCATCACCGTTAGCAGTATATAAAACACCAATAGGGTAAGTTCCTGATTTATTTACTTTAACTGTATAATTTATCCATTCACCGGGTTGCGTCCATCCAACATAAAATTTATTCATGTCGCGACTCACTTTATTGTATGGATTGTCATCAATATGGTCATGGGCTTTAGTATATGAAATATCAACCCCTTCCTTCATCCTGAACTCGTTTAAAAATGCTCCGTTTGCCGGATTGAGTTTGCCGCTACCATTGTTGGTACTATCGGTATCATGATATGCAATACCCTCGCCACCGGTATTATAAAATTCGCACTCCAATCTTCCGGGTAATTCCTGCATTTTGTTTTGCCATGGTTTGCCGGTGTTGGTAGTTTTGAATATAAAGGCGCAGCAAAACAAGGCAATGCACGTAAGAGATAATAAAATGATTTTCATGTTTAGGGTTATAATTGGTATAACTAAGGTAAACACTTAATCAGTCAGTATGATATCGAAATGCAAAAAAAGTCACATCACAAAGTATGTTGTTATAGAATAAAGTTTTCTATTTCACAATTATCATAAACTCAGTTCGCCTGTTTTTCGCTTTTTCTTCGTCGGTAGTATTTGGAGCTATAGGTTGCGTTTTGCCATAGCCTTTATAAACCAACCTGGCAGCGGCAATACCGTTAGTTACCAGGTATTCATATACCGACCGGGCTCTGTTCTCTGACAAGGTTTGATTAAACTGATCGGCACCTGCATTGTCTGTATGGCCCGATATTTCGATGTGAACGGTTGGATTTACATTTAAGAACTCAATCAATTTAGATAATTCGGCTTTTGATTCGTCTCTGATGTCGAATTTATTGGTGTCAAAAAAGATGTTCTTTAGTATTACTTTGTTTCCAACCTCAATTGGCGATAATAAAGCCTTGATATGAAAAGGTTTTTGCTCTTTATATCCTATAAGCGAAAAGTTTTCGGAGTAAAACAGGTAGCCGCTCTTAGATATATTTAAGCCATAATTTTTGCCCGAAGTGATGGTTGCCAGGAAATCACCTTCATCTTTATTGCTGTAGTCCTGGTAAACAGGAAGGTTACTTTGCAAATCAATAATTTCAACAGCTGCCTCCAGCGGTTCTTTGGTTTTGGCATCATATACATTTCCTTTTACATAGGTCACAATATGTGGCCTTAAGTTTGCCGGCAACTCAAACGTGTAAATGTCATACCCACCATAGCCATTCAGGTTGTCTGATGCAAAAAAGGCGTAATTACCGTAGGCTGTAAGGGTAAGCCCATTCTCATCTCCATTGGTGTTAATGGGATAGCCCAGGTTTTCTGGCTTTTGCCATTTGCCATCTTTACCCAAACGACTCACAAAAAGATCCTTATTGCCTAATCCGGGCCAGCCATTTGAGCCAAAATAGAGTGTACTATCATCCGGATGAATAAATGGCGATTGCTCATTATAAGCTGTGTTTATATTTGGCCCCAAATTTTCGGGTTCGCCCCAACCTTTGTCGGTAAGGTTTGATTTCCAAATATCATAACCTCCATATCCTCCTTTTTTATTACTCACAAAATAAAGTGTACGCCCATCGGCACTTATTGATGGTTGTGATTCCCATCCCGAAGTATTTATCGGAGCACTTAAATCGAAAGGTTTGCCCCAGTCGTCACCTTTTTTTTGAGCGATATAAATATCACAGCGACCACGACCATCTGGGCGGTTACAGCCAGTGAAGAATAAAAATTTGCCATCCTGCGATATGGATTGTGCTCCCTCGTTGTATTGTGGCGTGTTAATTTGATCGCTAAGGTAAGTAGCGGTATCCCACTTGCTATTAACTTTTAAGCTTTTATAAAAATCTTCGTTGTTGTTAATCTTGCGGGTAAATATCAGCATGCTTTCATCGGCTGTAGCAACCGGTAAATATTCATCATTGGCAGTGTTAATATTAGGCCCCATATTAACTGGTTTAAAAGGAACAGGGTGTTGTATGGCTTGTATGCTGAACTTTGCATCCGCTAATAATTTTTGTGCGAATACGATATTTTGTGGCGTAAGATCTGGATAGGTAAGATATTTTTCAATGTGCTGCTGCGCCTGGGGATATTTAGCTTCGTAAATTTCTGTTTCACCTATTTTGAGGTAAACAGACCTGTTAAAATCAGGGTTTAGCTCTATAACCTTAAGATACCGTTCTATAGCTTGTTTATACAAGTGCCTCATGCGCAGAACATCCCCTAATTGAGCATGAGCTTCAATGAACCTGGAATCTTCCCCAATAGCTTTTTTTAGATTTTCAATCGCTTCATCGTAGGAGTGATCATCCAGATTTTGATTGGCTACCGCAAAATACTTTATAGCATCACTGTTTTTAGTAGAGTACTGGCGCTGCTGAGACCAAACAGTAACAGAGAGGAAAAATAACAGGACAGAGACGATTATAATTCTCATCAGTTTTGATACGGTAGTTTTATAACGGGAAGTTACAAATATTACGGTATATTCAAATACTTATGCGTTTGCAGCGATATTTCCCATTGCGGATTGTTCATTACATAATCAACTATCAATGGGATCATCTCTTTCGACTTTGACCATTCGGGTTGCAGATACAACTTACAATCAGGTGAAACCATTTTGGCATGGTATTCTGCCCATTCAAAATCTGATTTATTGAATACGATTACCTTTAATTCGTGGGCATTTTCGGCAACGTGAGGCACCGGAGCCTTGAATTTTTTTGGAGAGAGACAGATCCAATCCCAATCACCAGATAGGGGATAGGCACCAGAGGTTTCAATAAATGTTTTTATACCATGATCATGCAAACGACTGGTTAAATAGTCAAGATTATATATCAGCGGTTCGCCACCGGTAACTACAACCGCTTTTGAAGGATGTTTAGCGGCGTTGGCCACTATCAGATCTGACGCTGTAAGTGGATGCAGTTCAGCATCCCAGCTTTCTTTTACATCGCACCAGTGGCAACCCACATCACATCCGCCAAGGCGTATGAAATATGCAGCTTTACCCGTGTTATACCCTTCGCCCTGTATAGTGTAAAATTCTTCCATTAAAGGAAGTAAAGTGCCATCGTCTGGAATTTGGTGTGCCATAATATTTTGCAAAAGTACCTAAATAAGCCGAAAGCATGAAGCTGAATGGTAAACACAACGTAAAACGTTTAAACACATTGTTGTTTTTTATATCCTTTTTGGTAATAATTTATTTTAAGTACTTGTAAGTGTGCGAATAATAGCTTTTGAATTGTAAATTAGCCTGATGAAACCTTAACTAATTAAAAAACCTTTAGCGCCATGAAAAAACTTTACTTCCCTATTATTTTTTTGGCTATGTTATGTTTAAGCTCCTGTGTTGATATTGAGGAGCATTATAACTTTAAAAGCGATGGCAGTTGTGTTGTGGCGTACGGGTTTGATATGAGCAAAGCCGTTTCGGTATTAGTAAATCTTGTGTCCGATTCGGTAAGGGAAACGCCTCAGTTTAGTTTGGTTAAGGATACAACGCTAAATTTTTACAGTGCTATGCCCGATAGCACGCAACAAAGAATGAGCGTCGCAGAGATAGAACTTGCCAAAAGCAGCGATCTGACGGTGAATATGAACCTGAAAAAGAGCATCATGAAAGTGGCAATTAATCATACCGCTAAAAACGCTGCCGACCTTAAATATTATCTCCAAAATGTATCGAAGATTGCGCTTAATAGCCAGATAAGTGCTTTTTCAAACAATCCTAAAACAAATAAAGCACTTGATGCCAAGCAAATGGTAGCTGGCCAGGATTATTACTCGTACGATATCACCCCGCATAAATTTTACCGCATAGTTGATAAAGCCAAATTCAACGCCTTTTTAAAGAAGACGCAATCAACCTTTATGATGGCCAAAGCTATGCTCATAGATATGCCCTATAAAGTAATACTCAAATTTGCGAAGCCGATAAAAAAGCTTAATAACTCCAAAGCAGTACTCTCCGCCGATAGGCGAAGCGTCACACTGGTTACAAATATGGATGAGGTAATTAAAAACCCATCGGTTATGAATTTGAAGATTGATTTTTAATAAATGAATTGGCATAAAATCCCCAACATAAAAAATACAGACAAACCATTTATAAAAAAAGTAAAGGCCGGCAGAAAAAGCATTTGCCTTGTTGGTTTTGAGGGTGAAATATATGCAATAGCGGCTACTTGTCCGCATGCTGGCTTTGATCTGAGCGAAGGGTTATGTGTTAAAGGGAAAATTGTTTGTCCTTATCATCGTTATACCTATAATCTGGCTACCGGTAAGGGAGGGGAAGGGCAAAATGATTTTGTAGAGACTTATGAGGTTGATATCAGGGATGATGATATTTATGTGGGTGTAAGCTCGGTTTGGAATAAGATAAAGCAAGCATTTAAATAAGATGAGTGGGCTGTTCCGCACCTACTCATGACCGTTTTGCATAAAAATCTGTCATCCTGGAACGCAGTGAAGGATTTCTTAGCCCTGTAAAGTCTGCGGATAGATCCTTCACTGCGTTCAGGATGACAAATCTTTTAAAAGATCATTTCCCGTTCATTATCTCCAGCATTTTACTGCTCGTAAGGACTATTTATTAACTATATACCTCTTTATTTGCCGAAGCCAAAGTATTCTTTAACAACCCAATAATGGTCATTAAGCCAACGCCACCCGGTACAGGGGTTATCCATGAAGCTTTTGGGGCTACATTTTCAAAGTCGACATCGCCGTAAAGCTTAAAACCTGATTTTGTTAGGGTTGATGTTTCGCGGTTCATCCCTACATCAATTACCACTACACCATCTTTTACCATATCCGCAGTAATAAAATTCTTTTTACCGATAGCAACGATCAGGATATCAGCATCAAGTGTGAATTTTTTAATATCAGGTGTACGGCTGTGGCAAATGGTAACCGTACAGTTGCCAGGGGTAGTATTACGGGCCATTAAGATGCTCATAGGTGAGCCAACAATATTACTACGGCCAACTACCACGCAATGCTTACCAACGGTATCAATGCCGTATTCTTTCAACATCAGCGTAATTCCATAAGGAGTAGCGGGGATAAATGATGGAAGATTGCGTTGCATACGCCCCAAATTTACGGGGTGAAAACCATCCACATCTTTACGATGGTCAATACGCTCAGTTACTTTCTCCGGATCGATATGTTTAGGCAAGGGCAGTTGTACAATAATACCGTCTATGTCGGCATCTGCATTCAATTCTTCTACTTTTTTAAGCAGCTCCTCTTCGGTAACCGTATTCTCAAAGCGTACAAGGGTTGATTTAAAACCCACTTTTTCGCAATTTTTGATCTTGCTGGCCACATACGTTTCACTACCGCCATCATGACCAACCAAAACCGCCACCAAATGAGGCTGCCTGCCGGTTTCTTCCAATATTTTAGCTGCGGCTTCAGCTATTTCAACCTTAAGTTTTTCTGATACGTATTTTCCGTCTAAAAGCTGCATATGTCTTTTGAGTTATAAGATTTATTTTACTCTACACTTATTTTCCAAAATAAGTCGTTCAGTAATTTGATCATTAGAAATCAAATTTATTACGTTATTCCCGTTGGATTTGGAATATAACTCCCTTGCTGAAAATAAAATTTTAACGAAGTTTAATTTTACGCCTGCAAAGATATTTGGATATAACCTTTTTGCGGTTTCAAAAATAAACTGACTAAAGTTTATTCCAGCATTTATCTGATCCAGATTATTTCCAATATTTTTCGATTTCATATTACAAATTACCGCAAAAATATCTCCGGCTGAATTTTCATAGAATAAAACATAATCACACATCGCCTGCGAATTACCTATGTTAAAAAATGGAAATAATAGCTTTATCGAAATATCTTCTCGGACTATGAGTTGATCGAATTTGTATACTAAATATTTATTTTTAGCAACCACATGAGCCTCTTTACACGAGGCCTCCTTACCGGTTTCTTTTAGTATAAAAATGCTAGCTGTTTCATTTATAAAGTATCCATTATAAAGTATACCTTTAATTTTATCTAACATACCCATTAACCCTGTTTGTCAAATAGTTCAAAGTATATATTTTCTGAAATTTCAGCCAAGCTACTATTAGATTTTTGAATAGTGGAAACTTCAAAACCAAATTCATCGACATCCAAGTTGACTGCTTTTTTATCTTTAAATAAATAAACTTCAACTTTATTTTTATCTAAAAGATCTCCTTGTTCATAAGAATATTCTTTTAATAACGAAGATGCTCTATCGCCTGCGGAATGTAATCTGATTAAATTGTTTAATTCTTTTATTATATAGTCGCTATGAGTACTAATCAAGACTTTAAATCCATTATTAACAATTCTCGCAATCAGTCTCGCCATAATAACTTGATTATCCGGGTGTAAATTCAATTCCGGCTCATCGATAATTATAAAATTTCCTCGCTCAGCTATATGCCTAAAATAAAATACTAAATTAGATAATGACTTTACAATGGAACTTGATAAGTTAATATTTAAACTAGATGTTTCCTGATTGTCAAAATTATATTGAAGTTCCCCCGAAGAAGAAATATTGATTTTGCCTTTAAGAATTTCATTTTCGATGTATTCTGCCAAAAATGCAAATTCACTGACATTTTTTTGTTTATTAGATAAATCTTCTGCTATTTCTAGGCTATCTCTAATCGGCATTGAATAACGTTGAGCATCTTTCAATGGACTGTCTTTTAGATTTTTGCCTTTAAAGTCTAAAAGTTTATCAACTATTTCATTCCTATTAGCGGATAACTCTTTGCTGAAAATATTTATTGCAGTTCTTTCGGTTGGAGTAATATATGGTTTGTCGAAAATCGAAGAAAATATATAGAAAGTTATTACACGACTAATAATATCAAATACAAAATCATCGGGACTTTCTTTTAAATTTTCATTTACCAGTTCTTTTGTATTTAACAAACTAATTACACTGCTACTCTTTTCCTTTTTTAAACTATAATAATTATTGCCGATACGGTATTTATAGTCGATAACGAGGTCATTAATATAATTTAAAATTTCTTTATCGCTTATAACTATAGAAATCTTAGATGTGTTAAAAAAGCTCTTCTCTGAAGCAAAAATATTGGGAAGGTTGTTAGTAATTTGTATTGATTTTTCTTTTAAAAGACGTTTTACTAGTTCTAAGTCAAGTTCAAATTTAATTTCGTCTATATTGGCACTTGATTTAATTGAATTGTAAATAATTTCATCTCTTTCAAATGCACCAAAACTATATTTGTATAGACCATAAAGGGTGTATGCAACATAGGTCTTACCTGTATTATTAGGCCCACAAAAAACAATTAGGTCTTTATCCAAATCGATTTCAGCTTTTTCGATCGTTCCTATATTTCGTAATTTGATTTTCATGATCTTTAATCTAATTTCAAAACCGCCATGAATGCCGATTGTGGTATCTCTACGTTACCAACCTGGCGCATGCGTTTTTTACCTTTTTTCTGTTTTTCCAATAGTTTACGCTTACGTGAAATATCACCACCATAACATTTGGCGGTAACATCTTTACGCAAAGCTTTCACCGTTTCGCGGGCGATAATTTTAGCGCCTATTGAAGCTTGTATAATAATCTCAAATTGCTGGCGGGGTATAAGCTCCTTCAGTTTTTCACAGATCTTTTTACCAAAATCATAAGAATTTCCCCTAAATATCAATGATGATAAAGCATCAACTGGTTCGGCATTTAAACGAATATCTAAGCGTACCAGATCTGATTGGCGATAACCTATCTGGTGATAATCAAATGAGGCGTATCCTTTTGAAATGGTTTTGAGCTTATCATAAAAATCAAATACGATCTCGCCCATAGGCAATTCAAATACCAGTTCCACACGATCAGAGGTCAGGTACGACTGGTTAATGATGGAACCGCGTTTTTGGATACAAAGTGACATTACTGGCCCAACATAGTCAGATTTGGTAATGATGGTTGCTTTAATATATGGCTCCTCAACAAAATCAATTTTACTTGGATCTGGTAAATCCGACGGGTTGTTTACAATTATAGGTTCGCCCTTTGTAGTATGGGCAACGTATGATACGTTGGGAACGGTAGTAATAACCGTCATGTTAAACTCACGTTCAAGACGTTCCTGGATAATCTCCATATGAAGCATGCCCAAAAATCCGCAACGGAAACCAAAACCTAATGCCGCTGATGACTCGGGTTCAAAAACCAGCGAAGCATCATTGAGTTGCAATTTGGCCATTGATTCGCGCAGTTCTTCATACTCATCAGTGTCAACCGGGTAAATACCGGCAAATACCATTGGTTTTACCTCTTCAAAACCTTGTATTCCGCTTTCGCACGGGCGATCAACGCGGGTAATTGTATCACCTACTTTAACCTCTCTGGCTTCTTTAATACCAGATATTATATAACCTACGTCGCCCGTTTTAATTACATCGCGGGGTGATTGTTTTAACTTTAATGTACCTACCTCATCAGCAATATATTGCTTTTCGGTAGCAAAGAATTTCACCTTATCATTCTTACGAATCTCGCCGTTAACCACTTTAAAGTAGGCAACAATACCACGGAACGAGTTATAAACCGAATCAAAGATAAGGGCCTGTAAAGGAGCTTCGGGATCGCCAACAGGGGCGGGTACCCGTTCAACAATGGCTCGCAGAATTTCATGTACGCCCATACCGGTTTTCCCGGATGCAGCCAGAATGTCTTCGCGTTTGCAACCTATCAATTCAACAATCTGGTCTTTAACTTCTTCGGGCATTGCGCCGGGCAAATCCATCTTGTTTAACACAGGAATAATCTCCAGGTCGTTTTCCAATGCCAGGTATAGGTTGGATATAGTTTGCGCCTGAATACCTTGTGCGGCATCAACAATAAGCAACGCGCCTTCACAAGCTGCTATTGAGCGCGAAACTTCGTAAGAAAAATCTACGTGTCCTGGTGTATCTATCAGGTTGAGGATATATTTCTGTCCGTCAAGTTCATAATCCATTTGTATGGCATGACTTTTTATGGTGATACCACGCTCACGTTCCAGATCCATATCGTCAAGCAATTGCGCCTGCGATTCGCGTTGGGTTATAGTGTTAGTGTATTCTAATAACCTATCGGCAAGTGTACTCTTGCCGTGGTCGATATGTGCTATGATACAAAAATTACGAATATGCTCCATTGAACCGCAAAAATAACTTTTTAAACCGATAATTGTATAACGCTAATAAATTAACTATAGGGTTTATAAATTAATCGTTTAAATATAATGTCTGTCGCTAAAAAAATAATCCATGATATTGAAGTTAAACTTGATGTTATTATCTCAAAAGTTATACCGGTTAGCGGCGGAAATATCAACAAAGTTTATCGCCTGCAAACATCATCAACGAATAGTTTTCTTTTAAAAGTTAACAGTTTATGTGAATATCCGGGCATGTTTAAATTTGAGCAGGAAGGTTTAGCCATCATTCAGTCAACCCAAACCATTGCTGTGCCTAATGTATTACTTCATGGTGAAACGGAAGATGAGAGTTATTTAGTGATGCAGTGGATAGAACCAGGCCAATGCACACGTAAAGCATCACAAAAATTGGGCGAACAGCTGGCTCAAATGCATCAGCACACATCGGCGTCTTTTGGTTTTACTGTCGATAATTATATGGGATCGATAGTTCAAAGCAATAAGTTACATTCTACCTGGAATAGTTTTTTTATTGAGGAGCGACTTAAACCCATGATAAAAATTGCTCTTGAAAAACACGCATTAAGCAGTAATGATATCCTCATGTTTGAAAAATTATTTCAAAAACTTCCTGACCTTTTTGCCGAGGAACAGCCGGCTTTAGTTCATGGCGATCTTTGGAGTGGCAATTATTTAATTGATACAAATGAGGTTCCTTACCTCATTGATCCGGCGGTTAGCTACAGTAACCGGGAGTTTGATATCGCAATGACTACACTGTTCGGCGGTTTTGATTCGTCTTTTTATGAGGCATATCATAGTAATTTTCAATTACAGGCAGGGTGGAAGCAAAGGCTCAATCTCTGGAACCTGTATCCCTTATTGCTACACATTAACCTCTTTGGCGGTAGTTATATTACCCAGGTACGTTATAACTTATCGATGTTTGTTTAATGCCTCTACGGTGTTACACCTTCCACAAAAACAGGGGTTTCGGTTGCTTTAATAGTTATCTTACCCGCAACTGTATTAACGGTACTTAGTACAGCTTCATTTGATCCTGCTTTTAATGTGTAGATATTAGCTTTGGGTGTACCCAGATCAAGTATATAGGTTGCGGTTCGTTGTTTTTGGTCGGGTACGGTTAATATGTACATTTGTTTAGAGCCCGAAATATATTTATCCACCAGCGGATCGGCGTTAATGGTCGACCGGTAGGTATACGTGCCCATCAATTTATTGGCTTGTAGTATATAATCAGCAGCTGGCCTGCGTTTTCCATCTTCTGCAAGGCCAGAAGTAGCATATTGCGCATTTGCATTTGGGGTATCATCAAATAGCTGATAGTAAAATACTCTTTTAATTCCAAGCCTGATGTATAGTAATGAGGATCTTAATATCCAGTCGGCCTGCGTTTCTAAAACTGATTTATTGCCAATTGCTATGGCTTTTTGGTAACTACCCTGGTTAATGTCGTAACCAGATTCGGTTACCCAAACTTCAAGGGGTCTTTTTAATGAATAAGCAAGTTTAACAAAAGAACCGGCAATGGAACCAGCCATTGAAAGCTCTGGAGCTATGCCTGTTTTAGCACTTGTATGAGTTAAAATATTACCATCATTATTATAAAAGTGATAGTTGATTACATCAAAGCATAAATTAATACTCCCACCTGTATTATATCCTCGGTTTGTTTTACACCATTCTATAATCCTTTTTACAAAATCAACACTACAGGTAGCCAGACCACCTATTACAACCTGCATGCCTGGGTCGGCTGTTTTTACGCCTACGTTATTGCCCAGCCTGCCTTTATCGCCATCGTAAAAAGCAGAAAGATTGGCCGCATATTCTTCAGGAGTTTGCTGAGTTGCCGGGCCTTTCCACCATTTATCCCACTCATTGCCACATTCAATATATTTTATCAAACCCAAACCGATCTTCACAACATTTGGAGGGTCATTAGTCCACCTGGGGACAGCGTTAACCTTAACCAATTGAGGAGTAACTGCTGCATTATAACCATACCTTGCGGCAAACTGGAAAGCTGTCCGCCCCTGATCAATATAAGAGACAGGATCGCTTTTGTCCCGCCCATAAGGGATAGGCACATTTTCGTTATCCTGCATATTTGTTGGGTAGGTGTTTACAAGCCACGTGGGGCAGTTTTTCATGTCGGCCAAAACCATAATGCCTTCTTGTTTGCATCGGGTGTAAATAAGATCATAATCCCAACTGCCATTGTTGGTAGGGTTATAGGTATAATCGCCTTTGGTGTTCTCCAGTTTATTCCAGTTCATATAATGCCTTACCGCACCAAATGACTTAATTACAGACATGTTGGCTTCGTAAATAGTACTATTGAGGTTTGGGCTTGCCGGGTTTTGAAGAAAATTCCATTCATAGGCATTTACGCCAAACATATTTTTCAAAGGAGTAGGATTGGCAAGCGCAGCACTATCAAGCGCGGCATGACTAACCGTTGTAGTATCATTACTACCGGTTGTATTGGATTTTACTTTATCTGGCCGGCAGTTATTAAAAAACATACCGGTAATTACTACAGCGGTAAGGAATTTAAAATGATAAAGCATATTCATCTTCTTGGTTGATTTTAAGCTCATAAGCTTTACGATATTATAAACAATTTTAGCAGGGAGTCAATTAAAATCAGACTGGGTGTTATATACGACTTATAAAAACCTATGATTATCATTGGACGATGAATTGATCCTGAACTGACATTAGTTGAAGAGCAGGCTTAATGGGGTTGCGTTGTTTTACGTTGGCAAGCTTTGTTAAGTTTCACAGGTATTTATTGAGAGAATACTTTCAAAATTCAAAGCCGATTGTACAATTGACGTATTTTGTAAATGACAATACACGGTAAAACTAAAGCCGAAAGCAAACCTACAGCTTTAGTTAAATGATTAACAACAAATAATGTATTATTTCACTTTCACGTAGGTCTCAATAATTTCGTGGTCAATTTTCAGGCTGTCAATTTTTTCAATGCCGCGTTGTATCAACGTGTCATTTTTAAATTGTACAGTAAACTTAAAATCCCTGTTTTCCCATTCGCGGGCATCACAATAGGCTAAATGTTCCTGATAATTATTTCCAGACAAGGTATATGTGCCACTACCTGAACTGAAAACTGGTTTAGCGGTTTTACCATGCAGCAGATCATGAGTGAAGAACGCGAAATTGGTACCATTAAATATTTTTACCATTTCCTCTTCTTTAGATGGGGTAGTTACAAGTGTATCTCCTTTAGTAATGCTTTTACTTGATACTAAGTGCCAGGTACCAATCAGTGGCTGATCGACATTTAAAATTTGTTTGGTATCATTTGAGGTGCATGATGATATGATAAATGCACAGATTAACACTAAATAAATGATTTTCATAATTATGATATGGTTTGCACAATATTAACCATTTTGTTGTAACAAAAAAAGCGATCTGCATTGCTGCAGATCGCCCGTAAAAGAATTTGTCTAATATTTATTCTCCTCTTTTTAAACCGAACTTTTCTATTTTACTATAAAGGTGACTACGTTGAATGTCAATATCATCAGCGGTTTTTGAAACATTCCAGTTGTTTTTTTCCAACTTGAATTTGATGTACTCCCGTTCAGCAAAATCCTTGTACTCCTGAAAATTATTAAACTGATCGAAATCTGTTTGTGGAGCCTGAGCGCCGGCTGCTACGGCTGTGGCTGGTGAAGATGGGTTTGCAAATGCCCGCACATCATTATCAGTTATGGTTTTATCGCTCAAAATAATTAAACGCTCAACCATATTTCTTAACTCGCGGATGTTACCTGTCCATGGTAAAGCTTTAAGGGCTTCCAGCGCGGCGTCAGAGATCTTTTTAACAGGCATGCCATATTCATTGCAAATCTCATCTAAAAAGCTTTGGGTAAGCAAACTTATATCATCCTTACGATCAGCCAATGGCGGTACGTGGATCAATATAACACTTAACCGATGGTAAAGGTCCATACGGAAATTACCGGCTTCTATTTCTTTAAGGAGATCTTTATTTGTTGCAGCTACTACGCGTACATCTACATCAATCTCTTTTTCGCCACCTACGCGGGTAATTTTGCTCTCCTGTAAAGCACGTAATACTTTGGCTTGCGCTGATTGGCTCATATCACCAATTTCATCCAGGAAGAGGGTGCCACCGTTTGCGGATTCGAACTTACCGATGCGTTGTTTTATTGCCGAAGTAAATGAACCTTTCTCATGTCCAAACAACTCGCTTTCAATCAACTCCGACGGGATAGCCGCGCAGTTAACTTCTATTATAGGAGCATTTGAGCGATTTGATTTTTCATGCAACCAACGTGCTACCAGTTCTTTACCGCTCCCGTTTGCACCGGTAACAAGCACGCGGGCATCAGTAGGAGCCACACGATCAATTGTTTCTTTTATTTTGAGGATAGCTTGTGAGTTACCTAATATGGGGCGAACCTTAGATACTTTACGTTTTAATACTTTGGCTTCAACAACCAGGCTTCCCCTGTCAAGCGCGTTGCGAACAGTGATCAGCAGGCGATTAAGATCTGGTGGTTTAGATATAAAATCAAACGCTCCCTTTTTGCTGGCTTCAACGGCTGTTTCGACAGTGCCGTGGCCGCTTATCATAATGAAAGGCAGATCGGGCTTGATTGCCAAACCTTCTGTTAAAACCTCCATACCATCCATGCGATTCATTTTGATATCGCAAAGTACAAGGTCAAAATCCTTTTTTTCAATTAGTTGTAAACCATCAACACCGTTATCAACGTCTTCAACTTCGTAATCCTCATATTCCAGGATCTCGCGCAATGTGCTGCGAATTGCCCGTTCATCATCTATAATTAAAATTTTTGCCATGTTTTATGTATGTAATAGGTAGTAAAGTTCTTAGTGCTAATATATAAGATTTGTATAGAAAAATAAACACTTTTGCTACTAACAAAAATAACCCCTTCCTGTTTTCAGGAAAGGGTTATATTAATCAGCAGCAAATCTGTAAGCCGGGTTCTGTATTGCCCCGAAAGGCAACTTCTATCATTAATCTGGCCCTGCCATTGCTGACAGGTTTAAACAACCTACCCATCCTAACGTTCCTCCGCCGTAGGCAGAGAACACGGGAGCGAGCAACTCCGCTTTCAGGACCTATTTGGTTTTTCAACTCCTGAGGTTTACCGTCATCTCCGGTCGCCCGGTTATGCCGTGAGCTCTTACCTCACGTTTTCACCCTTACCCCAATCAAGATCGGGGCGGTATTATTTCTGTGGCACTTTGCTGTCGCCGGCTGCCGGCGCCTTCCCGTTAGGAAGCAGGATGCTCTATGTTGCCCGGACTTTCCTCCGCTAAACAAGTTAGCAGCGATAGAACGTTTTGCAGACGTAAAGGTAGGTATTTTCTTTGTTATTGTTTTGTTTGGGTCTTAATGTGCGAAGCGGGAGCTTGTATGTTCTGAAAAGATCGGGCTATTAGGTTAACTATTCTCTCCCGCAACCGGCAACCTGAACCCCGATCCAGATCAAGGGCATTTTTCCAAATCGTTCTGGACTGTTTGCAAGTCAATGGTTGCCATTTTATTACCAAACGAGTTGGTAACATAAGTAAGCACTTTTGCAATTTCAATCGGGCTGATGTTATCAACAGGCATCTCACCCTCAAACTCGCGGCCGTTTATGGTGATTTTACCTTTAAGGCCATTTTTAATAAAACAGGCCAACAATGTTTTATTATTCTTAAGATAAGAAGAATCATTAAGTGGCGGAATAAGTGCCTGAAGGCCTTCGCCATTTTTACCGTGGCAGTTTTGGCAATGAGTTTGATAAATGGCGCTCCCGCCAGAGTAATATCGATAAAATTCCACCTGTTCATCAGTCTGACAGGAGGCAATCAAAACGGTTAAAATAAAAAGTATACCTATTATCAGCTTTGATTTCATTTTGTAACAACCTGATCAGGCTCGGCCTTTAGAATTTTAATATCAGCAATTAATTTATCTACTTCTTTGGGGTCGGTACCTTCATAAGTACCACGGATCCGTTTTTGTTTATCTATCAGTATAAAAAAACCGTCATGGATAAATTGGCCTGCGGGATTTTTTTCCTGTACAGATTGCAGGTAGCTTTTGGCAATATTATAAGTGTCACCTTTATTGCCATGTAACAACCACCAGCTATTTCCGGTTATGCCCATTTTGTCGGCATAACGTTTTAATACCGGTATGGTATCATATTTAGGATCGATGGTGTGTGATATAATCCTAAAGTTTTCGTCATCCTTAAACTCCTTATATACGTTAAGCATATTGCGGTGCATTACCGGGCAAATAGATGGGCAGGTGGTAAAGAAAAAGTCGGCGACATATATTTTACCATCAAGATTTTTAGCCGTTATGGTATCCGCATATTGGTTAACAAACTTAAAATCGGGTATGGTTGCATATGCAGTGTCAGTAACCGTTTTACCATTTACCGTTTTTGTAACCGCTTCACGATTACCTAAAATAGGTAACTTAGTTTGTTTTGATCCGCAAGCATTCAAAAGCGCTATCATTATAACGCCAAATAGCATTTTATACATTATTTTTTATGTTGACTGAGGTATTTATCGGATTCGCTTATCGCAATGTTTATTTGAGAATCTATCGCTATGATCTTCTTTTTTTGGTTACCCAGGTAATCAATTATTTCCTGGTGCGATTTTCCCTTGTTTTCAACATCAAACTTATGCATCCAATCGCTCATGGCGCTATCAGCATTATTAATGGACGCCAATAAATCGGAACCCGGCCATTTAACATTAGCAACCGCCTCATGCTTAAGCAACGAATCAAGCAACATTTTATTTTTCATTAGGTGTTCATCGTTGGCCATCACTTTATCATGCACCGCAATAACGCTATCCAAAAGCGATTTTTCCTGCTTGTGGGTATCGGCGCAACCAAATAGAATTGTAGCAGTTAAAATAGCACCAATATATTTTTTCATATTTTAAGCTTGTTTAATACAAAGGCAAATATTGCAAATAAACACGTTAATGCTAATTATTTAATTGCCTTAAGTAATAACTATAATCAGTAATAGGTAAAGTTTCAACACCCGCGAGTTTTAGTTGCTGCCCGGCCTGTGCTCTTGTATGGGTACCATGGTTTACTACGTGTGTTAAAATATCACCAATGGAGGTTTGGTAACTATCACCCAAAGAGTTCTGATAACTAATTAATTTATCAAAATCAGGCTCCTTAATTTGGTTTAAAAACGCCATCCATTCTTCATGGTATTCATTAATTAGCCGTGCACAATGCGTCGTTGTAAAATCGATAGGCCATAATTTAACCGGGTAGGGTTCGATATTATTAATCCTGTCTATCCAGATGCGTTGGGCAGACAACAGATGGGCCATCAGCTGCAGGGGCCGATGCGCCGCGTGTGTGTCAATTATTGCTTTCAGCAGCGCTTTATTAGCAAACTGATCATAATTGAACATTTTGATATAGTGATTTTTCATGAAGACACTAATTTCATGAATTAAAACGAATTCTACCAATTATTTGATAATCCAGATTTGTAAAAATCAGTCACCCTTTCAAAATTTATTTCACTTAATGATTTGATAATATAGCTTTTACAATTAAATCATATCATCATTATATCTTTAATTAAATAAAAAACAGCAATATGAAAATCTTCAGCATTTTTTCAAACCTAATTGGCGGTTTACGCGAATGGATGATGTTAAGGAGTGTAAAATCATCTTTTATACATTAATATTACATTTTATATCCTGTATTCGTAAATATTATCGCAATTTTGGACCCTTGTTGTCCATTTAATGAAATCCACTCATCAGCACATATCTCTTAACAGAGAATTTTTTGGCCCCGATTTCGCTTGGGGGGTGTCAACTGCTGCCTTTCAGATAGAGGGTGCCCATGATACAGACGGTAAGGGTGAATCTGTGTGGGATAATTTTACTACAAAAAGAGGTAAGATTTTAAATGCCGATCATGCTCAAACTTCATGCGATTTTTATAACCGGTATGAAGAAGATATTGACCTTATCCAGCAACTTCATATTCCAAATTTTCGTTTTTCGATATCCTGGGCCCGTTTGCTACCTGATGGTACCGGGCAAATAAATCAAGCTGGTATTGATTATTACAATCGGGTTATAGATTATTGCCTTGAAAAGGGAGTAGAGCCCTGGCTTACCATTTATCATTGGGATATTCCACATGCGCTTGAGCAAAAAGGTGGATGGACAAACCGTGAAGTTGTTAATTGGTTTAGCGAGTTTGTGGCCCTTTGTGCAAATAGCTTTGGCGACCGGGTGAAAAACTGGATGGTAATGAACGAACCGATGGTTTTTACAGGTGCTGGCTATTTTTTTGGTATACATGCGCCGGGACGCACCGGAATGAAGAATTTTTTGCCAGCTATACATCACGTAGTTTTGAGCATTGCAGCAGGTGGAAAAATTTTACGCAGGTTGTTACCAGATGCTCAAATTGGTAATACTTTCTCGTGTTCATTAATAGAACCATTAACTGATAAACCAAGGGATATTGCGGCCGCTGTAAGGACTGATGCTTTAATAAACCGCTTGTTTATAGAACCGCTTTTAGGCATGGGTTACCCGGTTAGAGATCTGCCTATATTAAAAAACCTGCAAAAGTATATCTTGCCCGGTGATGAAGACAACATGCAATTTGATTTTGATTTCATTGGTGTTCAGAATTATACGCGTGAAATAGTTAAGTATTCATTTTTCACCCCATATATAAGTGCCCGCATAGTTAAGGCCGAAAATCGTAAGGTGGAATTAACTGCCATGCGCTGGGAAGTGCATCCGCCGTCAATTTACCATATGATAAAGAAGTTTGATGCCTATCCCAAGGTGAAAAATATCATTATTACAGAAAATGGTTCTGCTTTTCCTGATGAGGTAACTGATGACGAAGTGCATGATCCTAAACGGGTGCAATATTTAAAGGATTACCTGGGCCAGGTATTAAAGGCTAAGAACGAGGGTAGTAATGTTAATGGCTACTTTGTTTGGACATTGACCGATAACTTTGAATGGGCCGAAGGGTACCACCCGCGTTTTGGTTTAATTCATGTTGACCATACAACTCAAAAACGTACTATAAAGTCATCTGGAAAGTGGTTTGCTGATTTTTTAAAAAAAACAGGGAAACAAAAAGAACTTACTTTGGAAGCGAAAAGTAAAATGTAGTGCCATTTTCGATATCGCTCTCAAACCAGATATGGCCATTGTGTTTCTCAACTATCTGCTGACAAATTGATAAACCCAACCCAAATGATTTTTCACCCTCGGTTCCCGGGCGTTTGGCATCAGTAAACATATTGAAAACCTGGGCTTTTAATTTATCGGGGATGCCTATTCCCTGGTCTTTAACTTCAATCCGAACTTCTTTCTTAAATTCTTTGGCCTTGACTATAATTGTTGCACCGGCCTGACTAAATTTTATAGCATTACTTATAAGGTTACTTACCACCCTCCATATTTTTTCCCTGTTTATCATCAGTTCGAGTGGTAAATCGAGCAACTCCAGTTTTATTTCCTGATTTTTTTCGGCGGCTTTAAAGCGTAGTAATTCCACACTGTTACTAAGTAGTCCATTTATTTCTACTTGTTCCTTAACCAACCGGGCCGAGGAGGTGTTTGTTGCCTCTAATATTTCATTGATCAGTTCCAGCGAGTTAAAGGATGTTTCTTTGATGAGGTTAAGCATTTCCTTTTGCTCTGTGTTATAGTTATCCTCAATCATTACTGTAGTTAAAGATGCTATACCACCAATGGGGTTACGCAAATCATGCGCTACTGTGCGTAATATCCTGTCTTTTTCCTGGCTGTTTTGTTTAAGTTCATCAAGGGCATTTTCCAGATGATAGTTTTGGTCGTTTATCTGATAGTTCAATCCTCCTAATGTTTCAATGTTCTTTTTAGATTTTTGCCAGTTTAAGAATACCAGCGAGATGATCATCAACAACATCACCGCAAAAACTACTGTCACATTAAGATATATATTTTGCTGTTGGTTATTTTTTTTAAGTCTGTCAAACTCATTATCTTTTTCAAGACGCTTAATCTGTTCAGCTATATCGGCTTCCTTAAGTAATTTGTTTTTTTGGTTAATGGAATCTTTTAAGGCATCATACTGAATAAAGTATTTCATAGCCGTATCGTGCATCTTTTTCTTTTCATAAACCCCCGATATAAGATAACTCCATTCAGCTTTGGCCCAGTCATCGTTTAAATGCAATACACCAAACTGCCGGTTAATCACGTTTAAAATATTTATTAGTGAATCATTTTGATTTTGCTCCTCATATAAATGAGCGAGCTTCAATTCGGCAAATTGAGCATCCTGATTATCATTGCCTTTTCGCAAATTTATATTAATACTCTTTTTAAGCAGCACCTTGGCCAGATCGTAGTTTTTAAGGCTTATATACTCATTTGCCTGGTTGCCATAAACCACACCACGGGCGGCATCCAATAATTGTGGCCTATTTTTAAATTGACTTTGAAATTTGTCGATATATTTCAACGTTTTATCAAAAAAATAAAGAGCGCTATCGGTCATGTTTACCTTACTGTAACTTAAACCGGTATTATTCAATAATTCCTGCCGGCGATAAAACGAAACAAAGTTTAAAGCACACCCATTTGCTTCGTTTGAACTGTTTTTAAAATTAGCCGCCGCAATCCTGAAATTTTCCTGTTTATACATGATCATAGCCATTCGATAACTATAATCGCTCAATATGCAACCATCAAGGCTATTGCTACCAATTACTTTTCCACTATAAAAGTATTGGTAAGCTTCATTGTAATCATTTTCGTCAAACAAAATATCGCCTTTGTAAAAATGAGCCTGACCGTATTCGCTGCTGTATTTAAGTTTCTTATCGGGGGTATCAAAAAGATTAAGCATACTATCGGCATAAAGCATTGCCGGTTTTGGTTGATTTTTATAGTGGTAATAATAATTATAATTAAGCCAATAGTAACCGTACGTGCGTTTCAGATCCAGCTTTTTAGAGATAAGATAAACCGAATCGAGATATTTTACTGCCGCATCCTGTTTATTGTTATCATACATCAAAATAGCCCTATCATGCGCTTTGTCATAGCTTGATTGTGACAAAAAGCTTTCGGTTTTTTTATTGCAGGAAAAAAAAGTAATTAGCAAACAAAACAGCAACAATTTTACCGGCGTGCTGCTATATACCGCATTGTAGAATATGCTTTTGTTCACCAACATTTAAATAGATTGACAGAGGTTTAATTAGGTTTAAAAATTTTCATAAACTTATAACAAAAATCACAAAAAACAGAGTTTATAAAGTTGGCAGACTAAAAACAGGGGATTCAAGGGGGAGGGATACATGAAAAGTTGTACCAACTTCATGCTCACTCAGGAACCATATTCTGCCATCGTGCTTATCAATTATTTGTTTACAAATGGATAACCCTAATCCAAACGATTTTTCGCCGGCGGTGCCTACACGTTTGGCATCGGTAAACATATTGAACACCTGTTGCTTTAATTTATCCGGTATACCTATACCAGTATCCTGAACGGTAATCTCAATGCCGTTTTCGTGGTTTTTTACACTTACATTTATTTCACTATCCTGGTGGCTGAATTTTATAGCATTGCTGATAAGATTGCTCATAACCCTCCATATTTTCTCGCGGTTTATAAATAACTGTACAGAAGTGAAAGGTAAATTAAGTTTTATCGTTTGTTTTTTATCAGCTGCTTTAAATCTCAGCAACTCAACACTGTTACTTACCAATACATTAATATCAACCCATTCCTTATTAAATTGGGTAATAGCAGTGTTGGCTGCTTCTAATATCTCGTTAATGAGCTCCAGCGAATTGTAAGCAGTATCTTTGATTAGATTAATCATTTCCAGCTGCTCAGCGGTGTAATCATCATCGGCCATTACATTTGAAAGAGAGGCGATACCACCAAGCGGGTTCCTGAGATCATGTGCCACGGCCCTTAATATTCGGTCTTTTTCCTGGCTGCCCCGGTTAAGCTCATCAAGAGTAAGCACCAAATGCTCTTTTTGATGATTAATCTTATCATTCAATAATTTTATCGCTATTACGTCACGCCTGGAACGTTTTAAATTTCGAAAAACCAGGAATACGATAATTACAGCCATAATTGATAACAACACGGCAACATAAATAAATATCAACTGTCGTTTGTTATAATCCTTTAAATTGTCTATCTCGTTTTGTTTATCATAGTTAGCTTGCTGGGTAGCAACATCAGTCCGCCTTAATGAATTTGCCAGCTTTAATACAGAATCCTTTAGCGAAGAATAGGTTTTTAAATAGGGGAGCGCATGTGTATAATCTTTGTTATGATCATAATATTTACTCATTAAATAATTCCAGTTGGTTTCGGCTTCACTGTTTTTAATACTATCCAATTGAACACGTAAGTTTTTTAACAGCATGAAAAGATCAGCCTGCCTGTTCTGATCAAGGTATAAACGCGAAAGCTTTATCTCAGTTATCTGTGCATCTTTGTAATCATAACCTTTCTTTAAGTTAATGGCAATGCTTTTTTTAAGCATTTGTTCAGCTACAGGATAATTATGAGTAAGTAACCCAATATCGCCCATATTGCCATAAACTACTCCACGAGCTATTTCAAGCATTGGCGCCACATTGCTGAACTTTTTATTGTTGGTATTTATATAGTTAAGTGCTTTAGCGAAATATAAGGTAGCACTATCTACCATATTCGCATTTTTATAGCTTTCACCAACATTGGCAAGTAACTCCTGACGCTGGTAAAAAGCTTTAAAATTATTGTCATAAGCCCAACTTTGTTTATAGCTTATCTTGAAGTAGTTTGCCGCTTCAACATAATTGGCCTGCTTAAACAATACCATACCCATGCGGTAAGTGTACTCGGCCAATATCTGGTTATTTAAAAGGTTTTTACCAATAAGATATCCCTCATAATAACATTTATACGCATTGCTAAACTGAGAAAGATCAAAGTAAGCATCACCACTGGCAAAATTAGCTTCGGCATAGTTAACCAGGTATTGCTGTTTGGTTACACTTTGCTTTGCTATTATTAGCATGCTATCTGCATACAGCAATGCTTTTTTGGGGTCATGCGCTAATTTTCTCTCGTAAACATAATGGTAACTAAAAAAACGAAACCTATCATTTGTTAAAGGATGGTTAAGATCCCTAAAAGAAGAATCGAGATATTGGGTACTTAAGTAGGGTTTCTTTTTATAAGTATAATAATTATCTATCGTATCAATTATCTTCTTAAATTTTGGTGAGTAGTTCCCTGTATCATCAGTGTTATTTGCACAGGAATGTAAAATTAATGAAATGAAAAGCACCAACCATAAAACATGCTTGTTGAAATCACACTTAATAAAATTAGAAATAAAATGGCGCAAAAACATTAACCAGTATACGATACTATATAAAGTTTAAAACTATGATAATATTACCTAATATACCACCTTTATTTTTACGTAACTGCTGCCTGATTGTTGTGCTTAATTTATTTAAAGGCATCTTCGCCTGTAATATCCATCCCTGTAATTAGTAAATGAATATCATGTGTACCCTCATAAGTAATTACCGATTCTAAATTCATCATGTGCCTCATAATGGGGTATTCACCGGTAATACCCATACCGCCCAGTATTTGCCTGGCCTCGCGAGCTATATTAATAGCGGTTTCAACACTATTTCGTTTGGCCATTGATATTTGCGCTGCGGTTGCCCTGTTTTCATTTTTAAGTATGCCCAATCGCCAAACCAGTAACTGGGCTTTGGTGATCTCGGTAATCATTTCGGCCAGTTTTTTTTGCTGTAGCTGAAAAGCTGCTATAGGTTTGCCAAATTGCACACGCTCTTTAGCATAGCGAAGGGCCGTATCATAGCAATCCATGGCTGCGCCAAGTGCTCCCCAGGCAATACCATAGCGGGCCTGATTAAGGCAACCTAAAGGGCCTTTTAGCCCAACCACGTTTGGCAGCAGGTTTTCTTTAGGAACTTTAACATTGTCAAAAACCAATTCGCCGGTAGCCGATGCTCTTAATGACCATTTATTATGGGTTGTTGGAGTTGTAAAGCCTTCCATTCCCCGTTCTACTATTAATCCCCGCACTTTTTTTGCTTCGTCCCTGGCCCAAACAATAGCTATATCTGCAAATGGAGCGTTAGAGATCCACATTTTTGCGCCGTTCAATATATAATGATCACCGGCATCTTTAATATTGGTGGTCATGCCACCGGGGTTTGAGCCATGATCTGGCTCTGTAAGGCCAAAGCAGCCCATCATCTCGCCCGATGCCAGTTTTGGAAGATACTTTTTACGTTGTTCCTCCGACCCGTAAGCATAAATTGGATACATCACCAGCGAACCTTGCACTGACGACGCTGAACGAATTCCAGAATCGCCGCGTTCAATTTCCTGCATGATAATGCCATAAGCCATATAATCAAGGCCGGCGCCGCCATATTCCACGGGGATAGTAGGGCCGAAGGCACCAATCTCGGCCAGGCCTTTTACCAATTGCATTGGGAACTCTGCCTTTTGGGCATAATCTTCAATTATTGGACTTAATTCCTTTTTTACCCAATCACGTACAGACGAGCGGATTAACTTATGCTCTTCGGTAAGCAATTCATCTAACTGGTAATAATCGGGAGATTCGTACAGATCTGTTTTAGCCATAACTTTATACTTGGTGAGCAAATATATAGCATTTAAAGTGGACTTAGCCAGCTCAAAATCGTTGTTTTTTGATACCAGAAGGCACATTATCCCAAAAACTACGTTTAAATTGTTTAAACATAGTTTTTGACCTTTGTATTTTTTAAAAAAGTTTTTATTTGATAAAAACAGCTCCGCAGCATCACGCTTTGGAAGGCGATTTTAGCGTTTGCAAGTCATCAAAAACCAACCAAAACCATTACTTTTGAAACATGATAACTATTGCCTTACAGGGTGCAGAGTTTTTTGCATACCATGGGTTTTATCCCGAAGAACAAAAATTAGGATGTCGGTTTTTGGTAGATATTGAAGTAGGTTTTAATCCCCAAACAGATCCGGCAGCGGATGAACTTAAGCACACTGTTGATTACGAAAAGGTATATAATATAGCCTGCGAAGAAATGAAACATCCTCGTAAACTAATTGAAACAGTAGGACAGGCCATCATGGAAAAAATTCAAAAGAAGTATCCTTATGTAGAAACTATCTGTGTAACTATAAAGAAATTAAGCCCTCCATTATTGGGAAAAGTAGCTCATTCTGCAGTTACTATAAGATACGGCAAACAGTAATATGGAATATAATAAAGTATCGGCAGCAATATTAGCGAGTATAATAGCCATTGTTGGCAATGATGCTGTTTTAAACCAGCGCGCCGACCTGGAAAAATACAGCCATGATGAAACCGAGGACCTTGTTTATTATCCTGAAATTGTTGCAAAACCTCAAACCCCGGAGCAGGTTTCGGCATTAATGAAGTTATGCAACGAAAACCTGATTCCTGTTACACCGCGTGGAGCGGGCACTGGCTTAAGTGGAGGGGCTTTGCCTGTAAAAGGTGGTTTATTAATAGCCATGGAACGCTTTAATAAAGTACTGGAAATTGATGAACAAAACCTGCAGGCCACTGTTGAACCCGGCGTTGTTACCGAAGAGTTTATGAACCAGGCTGCTGCAAAAGGGCTTCTTTACCCTGTGGATCCGGCCAGCAAAGGCAGTTGTTTTATCGGGGGGAATGTATCACACGGCTCTGGCGGCCCCAGGGTAGTAAAGTATGGTACTATACGTGAATATATACTAAATCTACAGGTAGTATTGCCTTCGGGCGAAATTATTTGGACAGGAGCCAATACCCTGAAATATGCATCGGGTTATAACCTTACGCAATTGTTTATAGGCTCGGAGGGTACACTGGGTATCATTACCAAAATTGTGGTAAAGCTAATTCCGCTGCCCACGCTTGATGCGTTAATGCTGGCTTCTTTTGCTACCAACCAGGACGCCTGCGCCGCTGTATCAGCTATTTTCAGGGCGGGTATTACACCATCGGCCCTTGAGTTTATGGAGCGCAGAGGAGTGGAGTGGGTTAAAGAGCATGATGATATTGCCTTTAATCTGCAGGATGGCATCCAGGCCTTTTTGTTGATTGAAGTAGATGGCAATAACCAGGATGTGATATTTGCCGATTGCGAAAAGATCAACACTGTTTTAGAGGCTCATGATTGTAAAGATGTGCTCTTTGCCGACTCAGCTGCACAAAAGGAAGAATTATGGCGTATGCGCCGAACCATGGGCGTATCTGTAAAATCAAACTCTGTTTATAAGGAAGAAGATACTGTTGTTCCGCGTGCTGCGTTACCGCAATTGATAAAAGGAATAAAGGAAACAGGCATCAAATATGGCTTTGAATCAGTATGTTATGGACATGCAGGCGATGGCAACCTTCACGTAAACATCATTAAGGCCAATATGAGCGATGAAGACTGGAACACCAAACTTAAATTTGGCATAAAAGAGATCTTTGAACTAACTGTAAGTTTAGGCGGCACCCTCTCCGGCGAACATGGCATTGGCCTGGTTCAAAAAGATTTTATGCCTATAAAATATTCAGAAACTCATTTCGCTTTGTGGCGTGGAATTAAACAAGTGTTTGATCCGAATGGTATTTTGAATCCGGGAAAGATATTCTGATGTGCGGATATGTAGAGTTTAGATGTGCAGATGATTGGCCATGCGTTAATTCATCCGCATATCTGCACATTTGAAATCTGCATATCTAATTAATTAGTATTCAATATCAATCTTGGTTCATCATAGGCTATCATACTCCTGCGTTCATTAGGCGGAATTGATACAGATTTATTGGCAGCGTAATCATAGCTAATGCAAACTGTTTTGCCGGTAGTTACAATTTCTTCGCCCTCCGGAGTTATTCTTACCAATACATGCATTACATCAAAACTACTGTTACCTATCCTAATGGTGCGCACGTAGCAGGCAATCTTATCTTTAACAGTGATTTGTTTAAGATAATTAATCTCTGAGCGGCCAATGATAACCCCTGCATTGTTCCAATCCCAGCCTATAGCATCTTTCCAATAATTGGTACGGGCAATTTCAAAGTAAGTTAAATACACCGCATTGTTAACGTGTCCCAGGGAATCTATATCCGAAAAGCGGATAGGTATGTCAGTTTTGAACTTGTAGTCGCTAAGTTTTTCAGCCATTGATGTCAATTTGTCTGTATAAATTCATTGATTGCGACAAATAGTCATGCAATTCATTGATTTTACTTGTTGGTATAACAGTTGATTAATACTTCACGAAGTTAACAAAAACAAAACTTAGGAGACATATAAAATGACATTAGTAAAATTTAACAACGGATTAAAAAACAACGCAAGAGGTCCATTCTTTAATGATGTATTCGATTCAATTTTGAACGACTCATTCCTTGGCGACAAATTAGTAGCTCGTATTCCTGCGGTAAACATTGCAGAAACCGAAAATGAATTTCAAGTTGAATTAGCTGTACCTGGCTTAAAGAAAGAAGATTTCAAGATCAATTTGGATAAAAACATATTAACTGTTTCATCTGAAAAGAAAACCGAAAACGTTGAAGAAGGTAAAAAATTCAGCAAACGCGAATATAGCTACAACTCATTCAGCAGATCATTTACTTTACCAGAAAGTGCCGATCATTCAAAAATTGAAGCTGATTACTCTGATGGGATATTGACATTAACTATTGCTAAAAAAGAAGAAGCTAAATTTCAATCAAGAGAAATAGCTGTAAAATAATTAAAGACTGTTTTCATAAAGTAGTTAGTTTGGTTTGAAGGCCGTTCCATTTTGGGGCGGTCTTTTTTTTGGCTTCAACTCTCATTTATTAGTTATTATACCTGATAACGACTACACCTGGTAATTTATAAAAACGGAGAAAAGAAATACGAGGGCGATACCTCACACAGCGATATGTTTGGGTGAAGTTGCAGTAGGTAAATTGCTCCCTAACCAAATAGCTTAATACAATTACTTGCTTTGGTCTGTTATATTTTCTGATTAATATCAAGACTATTTCACTGACAAAAATTACATTTTTTGAATTTTACGCATTTTTTGAATTTGCAATAACAGGGATTTTAAGTAATATTGTTAATAACTTTTATGTTGATAACATTGATTTTCTATCAATTAATTTACAATTAACTATCAGTAAATCAATAACTAATGCGTGTTTATAAACTCACTACCAAATGTTAATAACTTGTTAATAATAAATTATTTTTTTTCTTGACAAAGATGCCATTTAGTCCCTATATTGTAATCATCAAGAACGACGTACTTTGATAACCTTTCAGGATTACAGAAATTGAATCGGGTAGACCTTCGGGAACGCTAAAGATCAAAAGAAGTCCCTGAGTCACATGAAAAAAAGAAAAATACGAAAGTATTTGAAAAAAGATTGCGATTAAAGGAGGTACTGAGAACGATGCGGGGCTTCACGGAGACCCAAAACAGAATCAGGGATATTGCAGCAATCAACAGTTCGCAAGAACGACCGATGAAAGCTTATCGATCATGATACACAAAACTTGGTACTGCTGGGAAACTACGGTGGAACAGTGGTTTGGAAACGGGAGCTCAAATCGCAAGAGGAGACTCCCGTTTTCGCTTTTATAAGGTTTTTTTGTTCATAATAGTATTTTCATTTTGAACAAACCTTAAAAAACCTAATTTAGTAGGATATGAATAAGGACGGCCAGCGTAACCAGAAGAAAATATTCGTTTTAGATACTTCAGTGATCCTTTACGATCATAATGCCTTTCAAAATTTTCAGGAGCATGATGTAGCCATACCTATCCAGGTATTGGAAGAACTTGACAATAAAAAGAACGGTAACGATACCCGTAACTTTGAGGCACGCAGCTTTATCCGCCTGATGGATGATTTGTCAAAAAACAACCTGATGAATGAGTGGATTCCGCTTAATGGTAAAAGCAAGGGTAGTTTCAAAGTGGCCATGGATATTAAAACAGTTGCTGCAGATGCAGTGGAGGTTTTTGGATCTGATAAAACCGATCATCATATTTTAAACGCTGCCTTAGGTTTGCAGGAAGAGTATCCTCATAAAAAGGTAGTACTTGTATCTAAAGATATCTGCCTTCGCCTTAAAGCCAAAGCCCTTAACCTGCACGCCGAAGATTACGAAACCGGTAAGATCAAAAACCTGGCAGAATTATATACCGGTAAAACTGATATTGATAAGGTAACAGAAAAACTGATTAACCAGCTTAATAAACAAGAAAACCTGCCCGCCCAAAGCCTGGATATACCAACTTATACCAATAATCACTTTTATATTTTAAAAGGAAAAAAGGGTGATGTATCTGGTTTTTATAATGCACAAACTCAACAATTAGAAAAAATAACAGAGCAGCCTGTATTCAATATCAATCCGCGCAATATTGAGCAGGCTTTTGCTATTCATGCGCTTTTGCATCCCGATATTAAATTGGTAACCATACAGGGCAATGCGGGCACTGGTAAAACCTTACTTGCCCTGGCCAGTGCGCTGGAGCAACGGAAGTATTACCGACAAATATTTGTTACCCGCCCTATTGTGCCTTTGAGCAATAAAGATATTGGCTTTTTACCCGGCGATATCAAATCAAAGATTGACCCGTACATGGCCCCAATATGGGATAACCTTAAATTTATTAAAGATCAGTTTGCTGATGACGATAAAATGCAGGCAAAAATTGATGAACTGGTAAGTAACGATAAAATATCCATAGCACCTTTGGCCTTTATCCGTGGCCGTACCCTAAGTAAAATATTCTTCATAGTAGATGAAGCCCAAAACCTCACCCCGCACGAAGTAAAAACCATCATTTCCCGTGCCGGCGAAAATAGCAAATTTGTGTTTACCGGCGATATTTACCAGATTGATACACCATACCTGGATGCAGAGAGTAATGGCTTATCCTATTTAATAGATAAGGCAAAAGGCCATCCGTTATATGCACATATTACCCTGCAAAAAGGGGAGCGAAGCGAGTTGGCTAATTTGGCTACGGAGTTACTTTAAACACGATTAAAATATTTTGTATGATTTACAGGATTTTTTAATTCTATGAAATAAAAACCCTTCGAATCTTTTAATTGTATTTTAAATAGATGTGGCTAATCATATAAATAATCGCGCATGAAAATAAGTAAATACCTCCATTCCTGCCTTGTTTTTGAACTGGATGATTATAAAATATTGTTTGATCCCGGTAAATTTTCTTTTTTTGAAGGATTGGTTATCCCTCAAATGTTTAATGATGTAAAGGCCGTGGTAATTACCCATATTCATCCCGATCATTATGATATTGATATTTTAAAAAGCATTCTTGAATTAAGTGGCGCCATAGTCATCACTAATAGCCATGTAGGTAAAGATCTTGATAAAGCTGGTATTGTTTATACGCTTTTTGAAGAGGGTACAGCAAACTTTGGCCCTTTTATATTGAAGGCCTTCCCGGTTACTCATGAACTCATTATGGATAACCCACTGCCGCAAATGACGGGCTTTATTATTAACGATAAGGTGATGCATCCGGTAGACTCAATGGAAGATAAATTATTAGAATACAAGGATATTGAATTGCTACTCATGGTAACTATGGCTCCATTCGCTAATGAGGTACGGATTTCGGGTTTCGCGGATAAGCTTCAACCCAAACAAATATTACCGGTTCATGATGGTTATGCTAAAGAGTTTTTCATCAAACAACGTTATGCGGCCTACGTAAAACATTTTGAGAAACAAGGTATCAAATTTCATGAGCTCTATAAAGTTGCAGATTATATAACCATTTGATAGTTAAAATTTATCCCGTCAGAAATTGCTATTGATAATTGTACCAATTAAAGATTATATGAAGTTGTGAGTTTTATGAGGGAGAAAGCCAATACAGGCAATTATTATTAACGCACGGCAATCTGATCAATAGGCGTGAAATAAAAAAGTCCCCGCTTCTTACGGCGGAGACCTCTATGGAACCAACCTCCTGCTAAGCTGGCCCACATTAACCTTATCACACTGCTAAGGTGAAAATTAATCATGAAGAAAACATGAACTTAGTTTTGCAGCTTAGGTTAATTTTACATCTTTAACAAAAAAGACAAAATACTTTTATGCAGAAACCCGATAGCCTCATCTTCGACATGGACGGAACCCTTTGGGACGCCGTTGATACTTATACTGATTCATGGAACCTCACCTTTGAAAAACACGCTATAAAAAGAACTATCAATAGAGATGACCTAATGGGATTGATGGGAATGGAGGGTAAAAAACTCACCAAAATTTTAATGCCCGATTTTGATGATGATAGAGCATTCAACATTTATCTTGATGTAAATGAAACCCGCCGCCAAATTTTACCAAAAAGCGGTGGCAATATGTACAGTGGTGTTACGGAGGGGATAAAGCAGCTATCAACAAAGTATAAACTATTTATATTGAGTAACTGTGCTGTAGGTATTATTCCGTTGTTTATTAATTGGGCAGGTATTGGGGATGATATAACAGATTTTATGGCCTATGGCGAAAACAATATGCCAAAACATTATAATATGCGTTTATTGATTGATAAACATCAACTTGGAGAGCCGGTTTACATTGGCGATACACAAGGTGACGCTGAACAGACAAGCATGGCAGGTATACCTTTTATATTTGTAACCTATGGTTTCGGTAAAACTGAGGATTATCAATATAAGTTTGATGATTTTGAATCGTTAACAACATACTATATGGGTTTGTAAAATAGCCTAAAATTAAAACAAATGATAAAATACTGTATTTCTTTATTTTTATTGGGGTTGATGTTTTGCAGTGCAAAAGCTCAAAAGGTACAGTTGGATTCGATCCGTTGGATCAATAAGGATCTGGGAAATCTTTATTTTATTAAAGGTCATGTATATTTTAATTTTGTTGGGGATGATAAAGAAAAATCACATTATGCAGTGGTAAAGGATACACTTATCATGTCGGATATTTATACGTCCAGCGCCGATAATTTTAAGGTCAAGCACAAAACTGATTTCAAGTTCCAGATCAGGAATCTCACAACAAGCAGGCTGTACTTAAAACCTATAGATTCAAATGCCACTAAACTGGCAGGTAATTTAACCTATGAATTTACCAATTTCAAAAACAGCTATGATAAAGAAATCAAATTTTCAAAAATTCGCTTTTTATCATCTACCTGTCATGGCGACTGTCCGCAACTGGAAATTTCAATTTGGGCAAATGGCGATTATCGACTAAGGGGAGGGGAATATGCCGATCCTTACAAAGGCGAGTATGAAGGCAAATTATCTGCAGCTCAGCTTGATACTTTAAATTACTGGCTTAAGCATAGTGAGTTAAAAAAAATGTATAACTGGCAACAGCCCGAACAGGTGACTGATGCGCCTAATTATTACTTCGAAATAGAGTTTGAGAATAGCAAAAAAAAGCTGAGTATTACCACAAATAAACCACCTTTAAACGTCATAGACCTGGTGCAGTTTATGGTATCATCTTATAAAACGGTTAAACTAACCCCCATAAAGTAATCACACTGGTAAGCTAAAATAAAATGTTGAACCTAAGCCCTCGGTACTTTCAACCCATATTTTACCGTTATGGCACTGAACAATCTCACTGGATAAATAAAGTCCAATACCAAATCCCGATACGTTCTTTATCTTTTCATTATCTACCCTATAAAAACGTTGGAATACTTTTTTTTGGTCTTTATGCCTAATGCCAACGCCTTCGTCGGTAATCGCAACTTGAATATCGCCATTGGCAATACGGCTCTCTATTGTGATTTTGCTTCCCTTTGCAGAATATTTTACCGCGTTGCTTAAAAAGTTACTTATTACCTGGTTGGTTTTTTCCCTATCGGCATTAACATTTAATACATCTGTACCATTAAAAATCACCGTATGGTTAATGTTTGATTGCAGCAATTCTGTAATACAGTCGGCTATTAATTTATTCATGTCAAACACTACCAGGTTGAGTTGTAGTTTACCAGATTCAAGCCTCGACAGATCAAGAAAGCCGTGAATCAATTCTGTCATTTTATTAACCTGATTGTTTACTTTGGTCAGCGCGTTGTTTACAAATACATCGTTAGCAGGCGCCAGTTTTTTTATTAATATCTGTATATATGTTTTAATAGAGGTTAGCGGCGTTTTTAATTCGTGACTTGCCATCGCTATAAAATCATTCTTCCTAATTTCATCGCGTTTGCTCTCGCTTATGTCAATTACAGTCCCTAACATACGCAATGGCTTTTGCTGTTCATCACTTACTAATTTACCTTTGATACTTAACCAGTGAGAGCTGCCATCTGGCCAGGTTACACGTATTTCATAGGCATAGTTCCCTATTTTAGCGGATGTGTATATGGCATCCATAATAGTTTGCTGATCTTCGGGCGGTACCTGTGTTTCAAATGCCTCCCGCGCCGATAATAAAGTTTCGGGCGGGTGGCCCAATAATTCCACCAATTGGGGAGAGCATACGCGTTGTTCATCTTTAAAATCCCAGTCAAAGGTTGCAAAACCCGTAGCTTCTGCAGCCAGCCGAAGGCGATTTTCGCTCTCCTGCGCAGCCTGTTTTGCATTTACCTCGCCGGTGATATCGGCAATGGTATTTAAAATATACATAACCTTACCATCACCACAAAAAAAAGGCACATTACTACATGACCAGTACCTAATATTGTAATTTCCGGTTTCAGGATCTCTCGTATCATACCGGTATGTTGGGATATCTATTTTTTGGCCTGTTTCCAGTACTTTATTAAATGTTTTACGGGCGCTGGTTTCATCTTTTGGATCGTTGTCATCATCAGGGAAAACCCGAAAAAAACTTTTACCTATAATTAACTCCCGGGTAGCATTGGTTATGGTAAGATAAGCGTCGCTGGCTGCCATTATAGTAAAGTGCGGAGCATCTGCCTTAACTAATAAAGAACCCGGCGACTTTTCAAAGATGATCTGGAAAATCTCATCAGGCAAGGTATTCAGCGAATCAACAGACATTTTTTTGACAGATTTTAGGATTTGTGAGTTAAAGTTAGAATTTAAACTCACAATTTATAATTATTAGTAATAATAAATTGTGTTTGCTACAATGAATAATATATGATATACATAAACCTTTATTTTTATTTATATTATATGGTTCATCCTAAGTTTTAGTAGCTTTAAATGATTAAAATATTATCCATGAAAACCCGCACTAAAACTATTCTACTATTAATTATACTGCTATTATTAGCGGGCTTTTTTTACTATCGTTTTTATTTTGTTTTTGGTGAAGGGGCAAAGGCTGGTACCATGAATTATTTTGTAAAAAAAGGCTATTTATTTAAAACATACGAAGGCCGGTTAATACAAAATGGTATCCGTACACAAACACAGGGAACTATTGCATCAAACGAATTTATGTTTTCAGTTACCAATGAGAAAATTGCGCAGCAATTAAACAGCAATGCCGGTTCATATCTCGAACTCCATTATAAAGAGTATCTGCATACTTTACCATGGAGAGGGGTAAGTGTATTTGTTGTAGATAGCATTATATCTGCAAAGCCAATAAATCCTGTAACACCTTAATAAAGTTTATCAGCCTTGCCAGAGTTGGGTGTTTCTATTTTGCTGAGATTGTAGCTCAGTTCTCCACCTTTATTAATGGCTTTTATCAGGCCCTTATTAAAAAGATATTTAAGTACATCTTCGGCATTTTTTTGATGGGTAAAAGGAGGTGTTGCCGGTTCCAGTACACTTAGTTTTATGGCAACTTCATTTGCGGTAGCCTCCTTTAACTGGGCTAAAGCATATATAACGTTATTTTGAACACCTGCGCCGGCATCATATTCATGCGGAACGTGCAGGGGCTTGTACTCATCAAAAAAGGATTGATCGGAGCTGTTCATTTGTTTACGGATAATTGAATTTATACAGTTACTGTATCCCTCAAACTTTTAATAGCGTCATGCGATGTTTTAAACCCATTCAATTGGTATGCAAGTAAATTTACCACCTTATCATCTTCCCATATCAATTCTTTATCATCCTGTGCCTTACGATAAGCTTTGATGATTACATCTTCACCATATTCACAATCGGCTAAAATACCCTGCTTATCTTTATTGATAAAAGCAGCTTTAACATTTATCCAGGTGTGATAGAATTTGCCGGATAAGGATGTTCCATCAGTTGGACTACCACCTAATACAAGAATATATTCTTTTAACTCGGTAACATAATTTTTGCTTTGATCAATGCATTCATTAAAAAGCAGGGCAAGCCCAGTTTCGTCGATACTTTCCAGGGCCTTCTGATATCCGGCAATACGGTCGTTATTTATTTTAATCAGATCATTAAGTGCCGATATTTGATGTTGAATATGCTGTAAAACTCCCATAACTAATTGAATTGCGTTTGCACAAATACAACATTTAATGGAAGTTAATGTTTTGAAGTTTTATAAAAAGGAGTATACAACAAAATACGAAAAATATAAATGACGATAACAGATTTATGTTTTCCTGACTCCGGAGGTGTTTAGCATATCCCTTTCAACTTTAGGCAATTTCAACAGGCAAAGCAAAGCAAAACGTGGATCCTTTTCCTTCAACGCTATTTACCCACATTCTGCCACCTTCACGCTTAATTATCTCTGACGATATATACAATCCTAAGCCCAACCCTGGGAACGTATGCTGCTTATCGCCACTTACCCGGTAAAACTGTTCAAATACCCTGTCTTTTTTATCCTGAGGTATACCAATACCAAAATCCTGTACACAAACTATCGCTTCCTTATTTTTTAACTGAGTACTAATGATGATCTTATCCGTATGCGGAGAATACTTGATTGCGTTGGTGATAAGGTTGGTAATTACCTGGCTTATACGATCCTTATCAGAATAAATCTTACCTGTTTCGGTAAAGTCATCTATCAATTTATGTTTTTTGGTAGTATGTTGCAAATCGTCAAGTGTTTCTTTTATTACCTGATTAAAATCAAACCACACCTTATTAAACTGTAGCTTTCCTGAGTTTATCTTGGTAACATCAAGCAAATCACCAATAAGATTTGTAAGGCGATTTACCTGGGCGTCCATTCTTAGTACCATATCGGCTTTTTTATGTTCACCCTCTTTGTTCAGCATAGCTCCTAACACCTGCGCATAGGCTTTTATACTGGTAACTGGTGTTTTTAATTCATGGCTGGCAATACCCAAAAAATCGTCTTTTTGGCGCTGTAGTTGTTTTTGCTCATCAATATCGGTGTTTGTGCCAAACCATTTAATAATCTTACCATCTATGATAAACGGCAGAGCCTGGGCAAGGTGCCACTTATAAACACCATTTTTATCTTTTAGCCTAAACTCGTATTGATAAATATTCGCGGTTTGTAAGGAGTTTGTCCATGCTTCAATACATCCATCCTGATCGTCTGGGTGTACCATTTTTAACCAGGCTGGCCCAATGATCTGCTCTGAAGGTAAAGCGAAATACTCGACGGCTCTTTTATTTACATAATCCAACTCTCCATCAACCCTGGCTGTCCATAATTGTACGGGCATAAAGTCAGTAACAAATTCAAACTGCTTTATTTGGTCATTAAGTTCGTCATTCGTTAAATTCAGTTGCTTATCTGCAAGGGTTTTATCTGTAACATCGGTACAAGCACCAATATAGCCCGTAAATTTACCGTCTCCATTAAACTGTGGATTGCCGGTGGCAATGCACCAGCGTATTTCACCATCATTGCGTATCAGCCTAAAATCAACTTCATAGTTACTACGCGATACAATATCATCCATGAACTTCTTTTCGGCGCGCAGCTTATCTTCCGCTAAAATTGTTTTTAGCCAACCAGCACCTAAATGTTCTTCAAAGGGCTTACCTGTCCAGTCTATCCAGGTTTTATTTACATAAGTGATGTTCCCATTTTCATCACACATCCACAAAGCGGCAGGAGACGCATTAGTGATACTTTTCAAGAGAAACTCACTATCTGTTACCGCCTTTTTATCAGCTATCTCTCTGCGCAAATCTCTTGCTATGGTCGCCCTGCCTTGCGGTTTACCGGTTGTTGAATCATAAACCAACATGGTTGTGCCGTATACAGGTATTGCGTCACCGGTTTCAAAATGGCGGTAGTTTATTTGGCCCGACCATTTGCCATCTTTCATGAGCGCCTTATTAACTTCATTAGCTATTTTGGCAATATCTGCAGGTATTACATACTCACTGTTATGTCTTTGCAGATCCTGCTGAGATTGTATTCCCAGCATTGACCGGCCGGCAGCATTTACATACCTTACATTGCCCTCAAGATCTGATAAACTCACAAAATCTGAACTATGATCAATTAGGGTTAAAAGTTTATACTGTTCATTATGTGCCGCCTTTTCGGACCTCAGATCACGGGCTACAGAAGCCATTCCGATAGATTGCCCCGTTTCAGGGTCATCAATACGAAAGCAGTTTAAATAAACAGGAATAGGTTCACCTGTTTTAAAATGACGGTAACGTAATTCGCCATTCCAGTTGCTGTTTGATTGCACTGCAGGAATGAGTTCATCAGTTACTATTTGAAAATCATTTGGCCAAAAATAATCTATGCCGGGCCTGGTTGCTTCCGCTGCAGTCTCAATTCCCAACATCTCATATCCTGATTTGTTGATATAGCTAACCATAGCGTCCATGCCACCAACGGCTACCACATCGGCAGTATTTTCAATAAGCGAAAGCAATTTTTGCTGCTCCAGCCTGTTTTTCTGTTCGAGTGTAACGTCCTGTACAATGCCCGCAAAACGCCATAATTCATTATCACTGGTAAAATAGGCCTTGCCTTTACATCGAATCCAATATTTCAGGTTTCCATTGTCATCTATAGTTCTGAAAGTAACATCATAATTGCCACCGGATTGTTGATTATAGGTATTTTGTACCGCCGACCTTACACGCTGTTCATCTTCGGGGTGAATATATTTAAAAATGCCACTGTAGGTTATTTCATCGCCCCTTGAATAACCGCATAGTTCTTTACACCGCTCATCCCAGATTACAATTTTCTGAGGAGGGTACAAATCCCAGGTGCCAATTTCTGCAGCTTCTAAAGTAAACTGCTTTCTTTCTTCGCTTTCATTTAGTTTTAGGCGCATCAGAACCAGTTCGGTAACATCGGCAGCAGTATTTAATACACCCCAAACAAGTCCCTGCTCGTTTTTTATGGGTGTAAATACAAAATTGAAATAAAATATCTCAAGCTTCCCATTTACAACCAGGTCAACACGCGCTTCTTTGGCTTCATAAGCTATGCCTGTTTTATATACATTATTAAGAATATCAAATATTACTTGAGTTTTTAGCTCGGGCAGCAACTCAAAATACAGTTTATCAATAACATCATCGCCTTTGCCGTAGATACTAATTATAGCTTTATTGGCTATTTTTATTTTCATATCGGCACCCACGTACAAACCGACAGGACTTGGTGATTCTTCAATTAGGGTACGAAAAATATTTTCGTTATTCACAAAATTATGTTCAATAGCATTGCTCATTTAACGGGTATAGTTTATAAATATAGGCCTTAAATTTTTATCATTTTAAGTAAATGAACAGCAATGACGGACTTTTGTTATTAACTGTAAATAATTAAAACATATAAATCGGCTGTGGGGTAATAAAATCACAAAACAGCAATTCAAGCAAAATAATTTTGTACAAAAAGATACAGTAAAATACTTAATTTTTATGCCTTACATTAATACAGAAACCATGAATACAGCATAGTAAATAAGAAAGAAGTAAACAACGCCAAGCCAATGTTTCTATTTTGAGATGGTTTTAAGCTTTTTGTTTTTTTCTTCTTTTCAATTTATTTCAATTGAAAATTGCAGTTAAGTTAAATACTTCTGATATTGAGCAAGTGTTGTTTTAAAACCATCAGCCCTCACATAAATTTATAATGAATTATGCCCCCCAACGATAACGGAAATGTCACCATCTTAAACCAGGATGGTGTAGCTGTCATTAGCTTTTTTCATCCTTCCCAAAATTCTCTTCCATCAAATTTATTGCAAGAACTTGTTGACAAAATCAATTATGCCGTTAATGATGCCGGGGTTAAGGTAATTGTAATCAAAAGTGAGGGTGACCGTACTTTTTGCGCAGGAGCCAGCTTTGATGAGCTGCTACAAATAAAAGATAAGGATACCGGCACGCAATTCTTCTCGGGTTTTGCCAACATAATTAATGCTTGCCGTAAATCTTCAAAGATAATTATAGTTCGGGTACAGGGTAAAGCCGTTGGCGGTGGGGTAGGCTTGGCTGCCGCTGCTGATTATTGCCTTGCCAGCGTGTCTGCATCTATCAAATTAAGTGAATTGGCAATTGGTATTGGTCCGTTTGTAATATCACCTGCGGTGATTCGTAAAATAGGGTTACCGGCATTTTCACAGCTTACTTTAAGGGCTACAGATTTTCAAACTGCTCAATGGGCAAAAGATAATGGTTTGTATAATGAAATTTATGAAGATATAGCTCTCCTTGATGCATCGATTGATGAACTGGCAAAAAAGCTGGCTTCATATAATCCTGCCGCCTTAACCGCTCTAAAACAAATACTTTGGGAAGACACCCATAATTGGGATGACTTACTGAATAAACGAGCGGCAATAAGCGGAGAGTTGGTACTATCTGAGTTTACACAGCAAGCTTTACAAAACTTTTTTAATAAAAAATAGAAGTTCGCTGATATTATTCAAAAGCAGAACAGATTTGTTTTTAATATTTGCATAAATACCAAAAACAAAGATTTTAGTGTGTTTTTGTCATAACTTTATTTAACTGGTATTTTCACTAAACCATATTTCTGTATATCAAAAACGATTTTGCAAAAGTATAGCCGATAAGAATTATTTATTTTAGATGCATCATCCTCAAAAAAGCAAATTTGTTACCATTGTTAGCCTATGCACAATTTCAGCTGCTGTACTGGTTATTTGTGGATGGTTTTTGAATATAGACGGACTTAAAACGTTGATACCGCAATATGTGGTAATAAAATTTAATACCGCGCTTTGCCTGGTATTCATGAGTGCCACTACACTTTTAACACAAACACATTCAAAAAATAGCTTTAGGCCGGCTTTTGTTGGTTTATCTATAGTTATCACCTTATCAGGTATTTTTGGGGTATTACAATACCTGTTGCAATTTCATACATTTTTTGATGGGCTGTTTATTACAGCCGACGATGTGGTAACCGGCATAACATATACATACAGCAGTAACACTACTATAAACATCTCCGTCTGCATCTTGTTGTTTGGCACGGCATTTTTATTACTTAGTACTAAAAATAAGAAACTGCTGCCGGTGGGCCAGTACATGCTTCATTCGGTTACATTAATTTCAACGGTCGCTATAATTGGGTATTTATATGGCTTTTCATTGTTTTACGATTTTCGCTATGTAAGTTCAATGCCGCTAAATACCGCTTTATTGTTTTTTAGCATCTCTTTAGCGGCCTCTCTTTTATATCCGCAATACGGTTTTACTAATTTATTTACCGGTGATAGAGTAGGTAATCAAATGGCGCGCAGGCTGTTTTTACCGCTTGAATTTATATTTATTGTTTTGGGCTTTTTTAGGTTTAAAACACAGTTTAATCATCTGTTAACATTTGAAGTAAGCATGTACATGCTTCCACTTATTATGCTTATCATTTGCCTTGCTCTTGTAGCAATTACGGCAATGTGGCTGAACAGGGTAGACGAAAAACGTTTTATTGCCGAAAATGAGGTTATATCCATTAATAACTCACTGGAAAAGAGGGTAGAGGAGCGCTCCGCGGAATTAATGAGCATGGTTGAAAAACTAAGAGAAAGCGAACGGAGATACAGATCACTTATTGAACATGCATCGGACGCTATTTACGTGCTTGACCTCGCTAATAATTTTACAGAGGTAAATGCCAGTATGTGCAAAATGACAGGCTATACCCATCAGGAGCTTTTGCAACTAAAAGTAATCCAGGTAATTGAACCTGAACATTTAAAAAATGATCCAATAGTTTTAGGGTTAGATGACCTTGGAACGGCAACTATCAAAGAGCGCCGTTTTATAAAGAAAGATGGTACCGTGTTTGATGTGGAGGTAAACGTGAAAAAGTTTTCTGAAAATCGCATACTGGTTATTGCCAGAGATATTACATCACGCAAAGCGATGGAAACCGAATTAAAGCATGCCGAGTTAAAATTCAGAACTCTTGCCGAGAAGTCAATGGTTGGTGTTTACATTATCCAAAAAGGGAAATTTATCTATGTAAATCCGCGCTTTGCCAATGTTTTTAAATATAGCCAGGAGGAACTGGTGAATGCAGCATCAGTGGATATTATAGTCAGTAAGGATTTTAAAGCCACTACTTTAGAGAATATCAGGGCACGTATGGATGGAGAGGTTGATAGTGTGCATTACGAAGTGGTAGGAGAATGTAAAGATGGTTCCTTGAATTGGGTAGAGTTTTATGGCAATCGCGTTAATATTGATGGTGAACCCACCATTATAGGATCAATGATTGATATCACCGAACGCAAAAAAGCAGAAGAATTACTCCGCCAGTCCGAACAAAAATACAAATTACTATTTGATAGCAACCCGCTGCCAATGTGGATGATATCCGGAAATGACCTATCTATTATAGCTGCAAATAAAGCTGCTTCAAGGCATTACGGTTATACCAATGAAGAGTTTTTAAAGTTGAACGCCAAAGACCTGCGGCCAAAAGGGAATTGCAATAATGTTATTAATGACGATGGAAAAAATACGGTTAAAGTGGGCGAACAAGGAATTTGTGAGCATCAGAAAAAAAATGGTTCGCTAATTATTGTAGAGATAATTACGCAGGATATAGTTTTTGAAGGTATGCCGGTATGCCTGTCATTGGCTAATGACATCACAGAAAAGATAAAATCAGATGAGCTGTTACAAAAATCTGAGGCCAACCTTCAAACTATTTTAAATACTACCGATTCGGCTTACGCTTTATTTGATAAAAAATTGAATGTGCTGGCCTATAACCAAATGGCGGTAAAATTTGTAAAAGAACAATATAACCACACCCTGCAAAAAGGAGATCAGGTAGGTGATTATTTCCCCATAAAACGCTTCCAGCAATTCATTGGCCTCACTAAGCGGGTATTAAATGGAAAAGAGAACAGTCATGAAATTGATTATCTGCAACCCGATGGATCAATATATTGGTATTATTTACGCTTGTTTCCCATTATTGATAACAATGATCAAATTCTGGGGCTGATGATGGCTCTTTATGATATCACCGAAAGGAAGAATGCCGAAAATGATCTTAAGGTTGCTTATGAACAAATTCATAACCAGGTAAACAGCATAAAAAATATGGCATGGAAACAATCGCATTTTATGCGAAGCCCGGTTGCAAATTTAAAGGCACTTACCGCAATGCTAAAAGACGACCCCGCTGATGCTGCGGCCCTGGATTATATATTTGTTGAACTTGATCGTTTAGATACCGTAATAATTGAAATGGCAAATGATGCAGCCATCCATGAAAATTAAATTGTGATAGTAACAATGGGTTTACATAAAAAAGCCCATCTTTATTGCAGGCTGAACTTTTAGTATTACTCGGGTTTAAACTATTTTTATACTTTTAATCATGTATTATTTCTTATTTACACTGTTAGTTTTCACCATTGTGCTTACAGTCTCATACATAGCATCTTACTTTGGAAAGCTACGTGCTAAAGAAACAAACCTGGAAAAAATAAAAGACAAGTGGGCCAAACCGTTAAATGCAAGGCGTAATTTTGATTTGATAAAGGTTTACGCTGATGCAGACAATAGCGCCGGAAAGTTGTCGACAGTGACATCTGATGACCTCGACCTTAAAAATATCTTTAATTACATTGACAGGACTAACTCAAAACCAGGCAAACAATATCTCTACAAAAAACTGCATTTTCCAGAAACGACAATCGGTAATTTATTATTACTGGATAAAAAGATAGAAACACTTAATGCTGATAACCCCAACCGCGAATTAATTGAGCTGGAACTTTCCAGGCTTAATCATACCAATGCTTACCAGATTGCCAACCTATTTTTAAAATCACATGTACCATTATTTGCACCTGTGATGGATGTTTACATTAAGGTGGTACCTTATTTAATTTTAACGGCTATTATTTCGATACTGATTATACCTAACCCGGTAAGTTTAATAGTTTTAGCTGTATTGTTTGGGTATAATATTATTTTCCATTTTGCAAGCAAAAGAAAAACAGCGACATATTCAGATTCATTGCCTCAATTACTGATAATGCACAAGGTTGCTGTTTGGTTAGTTAAAAATGCCAAAGCTGGTGATACTGAGGAAGTAAAAAAAAGCCTTGTAAACCTTGCCGGGCTTAAGCGCTCCCTGAGCCTTGTAAACCTTGAAAGCATGTTGGTTGCCGATTCAGCTTCACCGGGTTATGCGGTTTTCCAGCTGTTTAAGACATTGTTTTTGCTTGAACCATACATATATACCAACTCTGTAAAACACATTGGCAGATACAGCGATGATATTGAGAAAGTATATACATTTGTTGCCGAGATTGATATGCTGATAGCCATACAATCGGTAAGGGAAGGCTTGCTTTTTTACAATAAACCGGAGTTTATAGATCAAGACGCCAAAATGGACATCACAGATCTTTACCATCCATTAGTAGAGAAATGTGTACCTAATTCTTTAAACACCCGTGCCGATAAAGGAGCATTGATAACGGGCTCAAACATGTCGGGCAAAACAACATTTATTAAATCTATTGCGATAAATACATTGTTGGCTCAAACCTTATTCACCAGTTGCGCCAAGGCATATAAAGCCCCCTTTCTTAAGATACAAACCAGTATCAAAATCACCGATAGTATAGAAGAGCAGCAAAGCTTTTTCCAGGCCCAGGCATCGGCAATATTAAATATTGTTGATAACAGTGGCAGCGCAGAAGCCGTCAAAAGCCTCGTAATTATTGATGAAATATTTAGGGGTACAAATACAATAGAGCGTATTGCCGCTGCAAAATCCGTATTATCATACATTACAGCCAATGATAACTTCGTATTTGTATCAACCCATGATCTTGAACTCGCCGAACTTTTGGATGAAGATTTCGCCATCTATTCATTTGAAGACTCTAAATCAGGCCGAACATTGGTTTTTGATTACAAATTGAAAGAAGGCTTGTTAAAAAGTAAAAATGGCATAGCTATATTAGCCTCCATGGGATACCCCGAATCTGTGATTGAAGACGCCCATATAGTAAGTGAGCGCATGATGCTAAAATATATGGAATAGCCTTTACTCGCCTTCGTACATTTTTAACCTGTTGTGCAGCGTACGCATGTTTTCCTGCATTTGTTCTATGCGGTTAAGCAAGTGTGTTATTGCTTCAATGCCTGCCACATTAATATCTAACTTATGGAGGCTTATCATTTTTTCGAGCTTGCGCAGTTCTGTTTCCGGTATAAAAGTAGTTTCGTTAATCACAGTAACCTCAACCAATCCAGCCTGTTCTAACGAATTGAAAAATGTATATTCAACGTTGTGGTACATACAAAAATCATTGGCGGTTATTAAATTATCTGTTTTCATAAGTGGATCAGGATTTTGATAGTTCTTCAAACAGTTGCTTTTGCTTATCAGTAAGGTTGGTAGGTATTTGTATGTCATAAGTAAGGTACAGATCACCAAACTCATTTTCCTTTTTATAGATGGGCATCCCTTTGCCTTTAAGTTTCACTTTAGTTCCGTTTTGTGTTTCGGCCTTTACTTTAACTTTTACTTTACCCGTTGGGGTTTCGGCCATAATCTCGCCACCTAAAACGGCGGTGTAAAGATCAAGCTTTATGGTATTATATAAATTGGCGCCATCGCGCTTAAATCGGGCATCAGCAGGAATATTGAATTTAATATATAGATCGCCGGCTGGTCCGCCATTCACCCCCGGGCCGCCATGTCCTGATATCTTTATGGTTTGCCCGTTCTCGATACCCGCCGGTATTGTTATACGGATATTTTTGCCATTTACTGTTAAGGTTTGTTTATGGGTTTGTAAGGTATCCTGCAGGTTCAGCTGAAATTCAGCATTCAAGTCCTGTCCACGGTACCCTGTGCGTCTGCCACCAGCTCCAGCGCCTCCAAACATCGACTGAAAAAAATCGGAAAAATCTTCACCACCTCCGTAACCACCGCCAAAGCCTTCAAAACTTCCTGGGTCGGCAGAATTACGTTGACGGCTTTGTTGTTGCCTGGTTTGCTGTTCATAGGCTTCGCCATGCTGCCAGTTTTCGCCATATTTATCGTACTTTTTACGTTTTTCAGAATCGCTTAATACCTCGTTGGCTTCATTAATCTCTTGAAATTTTTTATTTGCTTCGGTATCATTGGGATTAAGATCCGGATGATATTTACGGGCCTGTTTACGGTAAGCATTTTTAATTTCTTTTTCCGTAGCCGTTTTTTCTATGCCTAATGTTTTATAATAATCAATAAAAGCCATGGTAAACTATTGTATAATTATAACCTTAAAATTAAGGCTAAGTTTTTATCAGCAGAAAATTAAGCATTATTTAGCAGCTATCATCAAAGTTTTGAATGAATCAGTCTTTAATGAAGACTCAATTAAGGAGGACTATTAAAAGCAGCGAAAGAAAAGCACAGAATTTAAAATAGTACCGTAAATTTACCGCATGCAAAACCAGATATTCCACCATTTTAGTGATATTGAAACCAAAGAGATAGCTCCGGGTTATTTCTCCAAACTGATCCATACGAGCGGGAACACAATCAACTTCATCGAGGTTAAAGCCGGGATTTCGTTACCAATGCATAAGCATATACATGAACAATATTCTTTTGTTATTGAAGGTAAATTTGAGCTTACTGTTGATGGCGTTCCACAGGTTTTAGATTCTGGAATGTTTGCCACAATTCCCTCAAATATAGTTCATGGTGGCACGGCGGTTACTGATTGCAAACTAATAGATATATTTAGCCCGGCACGTGAAGATTATAAATTATTATAATTTAAGGCATTTTTGTTAAAATTAATACCGCTAAATATTAATTTTGCCCTCCCAAAAACAAAACAATATGCCGATAATTAAAGCTACCCTTGCCGATGTACCCGAATTGAATGTTTTAATTAACAGCGCTTACCGTGGCGAGGAATCAAAAAAAGGCTGGACAACCGAAACTGATCTGATAGACGGTATAAGAATAGATGAGCCGATGCTGGTTGAGTACCTTAGTAATGATGCCATTACGCTGTTAAAATATATTGATGACGATGACAAGATAATAGGATCTGTTTACCTTGAAGTAAAAGGGGATAAGTTGTACCTGGGCATGTTTAGCGTATCGCCAACTTTACAAAACGGGGGAGTAGGCCGTGCTTTAATTGAGGAGGCAGAAGTTATTGCAAAACAATTGGGTTTACATACTATTAGTATGACCGTTATCCGAACCCGTAAAGAGCTCATCAGTTGGTACCAACGCAGGGGCTATGCTTTTACCGGCGAAATCCAACCTTTTCATGATCATGGTCGGTTCGGTTCGCCTAAAGAGTTGATTGAGCTTATAGTGATGGAGAAATCGGTTTAAACAACGCTGTCCATCAATTCCTGAAAGAGGTCAATATACTGGCCAACATGCAAGCCGTCAATTAATGCATGGTGAACATGAATTGATACCGGCATTGATCTTTTGCCATCCTGCTGTGTCATTTTCCCAAAAGAAATCCTTGGACAGCTATTTTGTGAACCAAAAGTACTGGCATGTGATATACTGGTAAAATCGATCCATGGCAGTGATGAAAATCGAATAATGTTATTGACCTTGGATCGAATCAAATCATTTGAGTTTTGAACGCTTTCAACTTCTTTATTCGCGGTTATGATAAATTGGTCAAATTGGGAAGCATACGGAATATATCCAAATCCAAAAGTACCATTACTGCGCCCGATGGTTGACCCGGCATCTATTTGATCATAAATATAAACCTCGTCATCTTCTATTCTTAATTTAAACGGCTCAAGAGCATTTGCCGCGGCCAATGCCCTATGCATTGTATACAGAAAAAATGATGCTTCTTTTTCTTTCGCAAAAAGGTACGCTTTCGTACAATCAATTCTTACTGTAACGCCGTAAAAAGGCTCATCAAATTGTTTAAAGAGATGAAAATGCTCCTTACGTACCCACGTATCAAGGTGTAACTTTTGCTTCATATCTGTATCGATGTCAATATATCTTTAAGCGTATCGGCATGTTTAAATTTTTCATGTGTGAGGATGGTTTCAACATGTTCATGTGCCCAGGTGGTATGGAACGGAACATGGATAGCACTCCCGCCAATATTAAGCACAGGCATCACATCCGATTTCAGGGAATTGCCCACCATCATAAACTCGCTTGGATCAATATCAAGGTGCTTAATTAGCTTGATATAATCATCCTCTTGTTTATCACTCATAATTTCGATATGGTGAAAGTAATGTGCCAGCCCCGATTTTTTTAATTTACGTTCCTGGTCAAGCAAATCGCCTTTAGTAGCCACCACCAACCGATAATGAGGTTTTAAAGCTGATAGTACTTCTTCCACACCATCCAATAACTCAATTGGTTCGTTAAGCATTTGTTTACCATATTCCAATATAATATCGATGATTTCAATACTAATCTTCTTTTCGGATATGTTGAGAGCAGCCTCAATCATGCTTAAAATATACCCCTTTATGCCATAGCCATAAAGCGATAGGTTCTCAATCTCGACTTTAAAAAGCTCACTTGATATACTATGTTCCGGTAAAAAATCTTCAAGTAAGCTGCAGAACTTTTTTTCGGTGTTTTGAAAATATGGCTCATTCACCCACAGCGTATCATCGGCATCAAAAGCAATAACTTTTAATCTCATAATAAATAAAAAAAAACGTACTGCAATAATAGCAATACGCCTTTAATTATCTATCAAAAAGCTTATCTCCGACATTTTATAAACCAAATTTATTTTTAAGTAACCTTTTTAAAAAAAAGTAGTCTCCATGATGCAACCTTTGTTTTTAAAACAACGTCCTATAACCAAAATGATCAAAACTATTCAATTAATGGAAGAGATATTGCCGCCTTTAAAAGAATTTATAGTTGATTATTGCAGCCGCTATAAGATTCAAAGTGTGGATCCTGGTAGCCTATGCCTCGAAACCAGCCTTGATCTTGATCTGGATATTTTTGATATCGAGATAGATCTTTTCCTGGCAGACTTTGCCGACCAGTTTAATATTGATCAATCTAAATTTACCTGGTATAAATACGGCTATCCCAAGGGATCAACCCGGGTGAGAATGATAAAAATGTTATTTGGCTACCACAACACCTGGGTAAAACAGCTTGCACATTATTGCTACAAACCAAAGTTTAAAGTACGTAACCTGCAGGATGCTGTTATGACAGGAATATTGGTGTAAAGGTTAGTGAAGTTGCAATACAACTTATTCAAAACCATAGTAGTCATTCAGTCGGTTTAATCCGGATTCAGACGAAATAAATTACAAGTAAAAATATCGGCTTAAGGAACTAGTTGACCAATCATCTACAGATCTGTAACCCTTGTATGATTTCTTTTTACATATCTGCGAATATCCAGTACTATACCGGCAAAGAAATAAAATATCAGCGGGAAACCCACGGCTAAAAATGAGGAGTATATAAAAAACAGACGGATTTTAGCTATTGAAACATTAAATCTTTCGCCGAGATAGGTGCATACACCGAAGGAGTACCGTTCAAAAAAAGTAAGTATTCTTTGTAGCATATCAGGTCAGCTTTAATATTTTATTACCAACGCCGCACTGCAGGCATTTCTTATAATTACAGTAGTTATTTTTTAGTTCAAGCAGTGCCTGCGATTCAAACGCGTTTGTAATTTTCACTCCTAAGTTAACAAAATCTGCGGTAATATTGTTCTTTTCGGCAGGTAAATTTTCCAAAAGCTTAAGGCTGCGACTTATATAGTACTGTTGTTGATGATGCTTACCATAACTAAACAGGAATAGGGCCAGGGTATTGATGAGCAATATATCTACAGATGATGCTCCCATTATTTTTGGCGAGGACTTTGAATTTGACGGTATATCAAAGCGAAAATGATCATCCCAATATTCATTTGTTTTTATGGAAGCGAAAAGATTTCTGAGCGCATCGATATCTTTTATCTCCAATATTTTAGAGAACAAATGAGCAGAATTCACGATAAGCGCTGCAAATTGGGCCAACCTAATGGTAGGAAAGTTTTGAGGCCTTAACCGCATAAATTTCCATAAATGGTTTTCCACAGGTTTTAAACTGTATTTCTTCCGCAGGAAATCATATTCCTTCTTCAATTTGTTTGGATAATCATCTTTCAATTCAGCATCTAAAAAACCCGCCTGCCCAAATATCAGCGCCTCTACCTGCATCGGATTGTTTTTGTGCTTGCCAAGGGTAAGCTGCGGTAAAGACTTAGCCAGCAGTTCAAAGGGGAGTGCATTAGTTTTAAAGCCAAAGTTTGCCGCCAAAAACTGATAGAACGTTTCTTCCCAGTCGCCACGGTTTAGGGAAAGGGCAGTTATTACAGCCGTTGATTTCTTTTCAAGGCGTTCAACCAACACCCTCGTTAACCAGTTATTCATGATGAGTTGATCAATGGCGCCAATACTGGCCTCACAAGGTATTATAGTTTGGTTCCCAAAAACCATCTGGTGATAACGGCCATATAATTCCGCGGGTATTCTGTCTTTTAACTGAAGGGTTGGTACTTTGCGGCCGTTTGTCAAAACCAAAGGCAAATCATCATTATAAACCACGTGCAAAATTACATTATTATAGGCGTCATCAGTAGTATGCCCATGTTTTTGCCAGTCGGAAGCCGAAAGGTGAACTTCAATGTTACCTGCCCAGATGGTTTCATCTATTTTGATACGGGCATTATGAAAATCCGGTCCTGCATCCGTGTTATGTACTCCTGTCGAAAATATTTCAAGGGTTTTACCATCTTCAGTTTGCAGATCAATACGATCAAAAAGCCTGAATTTCCATACGTAATGCAAAAAGTCTTCGGTGAAAAGCATGTTTTAAATATAGTAAATGTGACTGCTGATTAACTTGAAATTTTAAACTGAAAGATTAGCGGTACAGAAAAATAGTGAAATCTTCTTCGCTATAGTCGTTAATGAGCAGCGCCTTTCTGCTGATGGTTTGACAGAATGCCAGTATTTTCTGCTGATCATAAGCAACTAAAAGGCCGTTAGGAATAATGTTGCTCAACAAGTTGAAACCCATACCAAGTTTGCTGTGAGCTAATAATTTGGCAATTGCTTTATAAATAAAGTCCGGGTCACTATTGAAATAATTAAGCGATCCGCTGGCAATTACATAATCACTCGCCGGTATCTCGTCGCTCATAAAATTACCTTGTATAAAGGAACAATTGGGCAGTTTGCCATACCTTCTGTTGGCCTCCACCAAAAGTTCAGGTATTTGTTCAAGGCCCATATAAGTTATTTGAGGATATAAGGGGAGGAGGTATGCCAGCAGATCCCCATGTCCGCAACCAGTGTCTAATACCGAACATCCATTCAGATCCGCTATCCTGGCTAACACTTTAAACCGTATCAACTGACTTTCCTGATCTTTCCATCCCAGTGCCGCAGTTCCCTGGTTGCCATGAAAGAAGATCATGTTTCTATGGTAATCAAAAATAGCTTGTGAATCTGCAGCAGTATTCATACATCAATATTTGTACGCCAATATAATAAAACACCAATATATCATTTTGTTACAAATATTGGGGTAGTAGATCGACTAGTTAACAATTGTGGATTGACAATCATTGTCTCGGCTGGCATTAGTCTTTTTCCTAAATGATCCTTTTGTAAATTCCCATCATCAATAGTGAAGCAATGTTTTTGGACGTTCTTATTAAATTTTGTTCCGTGTAATTTAAGGCGGCCGGGATATCTGAAGGTCCATTTCCAATGGCCATTAGTACATCAAAGTACTCGTTTAATTTGTCGTTATCATGAAGTGGTATTTTACCTGCCAAACCAATTACAGGTACATCCTTTGCTTTTGCCTTGCTGGCCACCCCAAAGGGCCCTTTTCCCTGTAGTGTTTGCTCATCAATGCTTCCATCTCCGGTTATTACAAGGTCGCTTTTTTGCAGTACTTCATCAAAACGGGTAAGTTCCATAAAATAATCTATGCCATTTACCAGTTTTGCGTTTATCCAGGCATAAAGCGCGGCTGACGCCCCGCCGGCTGCACCTCCGTACTGGGTTGCAGCCATATTTATATGGAGCTGTTTTAGTGTAATATCATTAAACCTGGAAAGTCCGGTATCAAGAATTTCTACAGCTTGCGAATCAGCCCCCTTTTGCGGACCGAATACAGCGGCCGCACCCTGCGTACCCAATAATTTATTGTCCACATCGCAAAGTACAATGATAGAGGTGTGTTGTAAACGTTCATCAATAGCAGAAACATCGACCCTGGCAAGCTCTGTCAAAATTTCGGGCATATGCACTAATTGATCGCCGGCCTCATTCAAAAAACGAACGCCAAGTGCTCTTAAAATACCAGTTCCACCATCAATCGTAGCGGTGCCTCCCATCGCTATTAAAATTGTTTTCACTCCAAAATCAAGAGCTTTTTTAATCACCTGACCTGTTCCGTACGATGACGCCATTAAAGGATTCAGTTCATGTTGATTCAGCAATCTTAAGCCTGATGCATCTGCCATTTCAATTACAGCAATTTTGCCGCTGTCAATCAAACCGAATGAGGCTTCTATGTTCCGGCCCAGAGGGTCCTGTATTTCAACGGCAATAATTTTACCCTGCAGCTTTTGGATAATAAGGGCGGCAGTACCATCGCCACCGTCTGCTATCGGGAAACATTCGGTGGTACAGGAGAGCATGCTTTGCTGTAATCCTTTTTCAATGGCTAAAGCGGCAGCCGATGCAGTCAAACTATTTTTAAAAGCATTTGGCGCTATCAGGATGTGCATAACAAATTATATAATAAAGGTTAAAAGATATACAACCAAAAAAGAAGTTACCCCCATACATACCGTAGCTAATGAATACACCCTCAGCATGGTTTTCATTTCGAGTCCGGAAAACTTTGCAATGACCCAGAAATAAGCATCATTGGCATGTGATATCATCATAGAACCTGCACCCATAGCCAAAACACAAAGTATATGTCCCTTATCAGTATTTAACCTCAAAGAAGTTAATAAAGGCAGCACAATTGATGAAGCTGTGATAATAGCTACTGTTGATGAGCCCTGAGCTGTTTTTAGAATAAAAGTAAGTAAAAATGGAAAAAATATACCCATGCCGGCCAGCGGCAAGGCATTACTTAAATGATTCCCAATTTGTGTAGCCGCCAAAACGGCCCCAAATGCCCCGCCCGCACCTATGATCACCAATATACCACCTGCTTTTTCTGCACCATCTTGTAATAGTTTGGCAACCACATCCTTTTTCCATGAACGGGACGCGTTAAAGGCAAGTAATATCCCTATGGCAAGGGCGATAACAGGATCGCCCAGGGCAAGTAAGATATTTAACCCATTGTTGACTGTGCCCGACTCAAGCACAAAAAAAGATTTCAAGGTGATTAAAAATATCGGTAGCAATACAGGTAAAAAAGCCTTTATTACCGATGGTTGACCTATAGATTCCCCGCTTAAAACATCATCTGTAATAACCGGCTGGGGTATCGACTTACTGGCATAACCAACCCATAGGTAACCCGCAATCATGGCTGGAATGGCAACTGTTGTTCCAATCATGATTAGTTTGCCTAAATCAACGCCAATAATACCGGCAGCAGCAGCGGCGCCAGGGTGGGGTGGAACGAGGCAATGCACAGCATATAGCCCGGTAGCCAGTGAAGCGGCCATAATTACAATGGAGATTCCAGTGCTTTTTGCCAATGATTTGTTTAAACCACTGAGAACAATATAGCCCGAATCACAAAATATGGGTAAGCCCACAATAAGGCCGGTAATGCTCATGGACAGCGCAGCTTGCTTTTTGCCAACAATTTTCAGGATAGCGTTTGCCATTACCCGCGTGCTGCCGGTATGCTCCAGTATAACACCGAGTGTAGTACCCAATATAATAAGTGCACCGAGTGATTTTAAAATATTGCCGAAACCCTCTTTTATAGCAGTAAGCACGCTGTTCAGTGATAGGCCAACACCAAGGCCCACCAGCAAACAAGCTATTATCAGGGCGAAGAAAGCGTGTATCCTGAATTTTGCTGTAAGCACTACAATAACCGCGATACCAATGATAAGGCAAATCAAAACGCGCGCAAGAAAAGTATCCATAAATATTATTTTTATAGGATCACAATGTACGCCGAATAATTAAATCAGCGTCGTTCTAAGTAATCAAAAATGTTCTTTTGCAGGTAGTATAACTATTGGTTATAGGTGTATAAAACTACAATTATGCTTTATATAAATTAAGTATATATTTAATATTCAATAAAATATAATAATCAATTAATCTTTTTGTTTATATTAAAATGAAGGATTTTTTTGGGTTGATGCTGAGTATCCGCATCTTGGGCAAGAACACCTGGTCTGGCAAAATCCGAAGACGCACGCCCAGAAAGGGAGGAATTTTTATAACTTAGTTTTCGTTAAATCAGCTGACATGAAAATAGCTACCTATAATGTGAATGGTGTTAACGGACGCCTGCCCGTATTGCTGCGCTGGCTGGAAGAAAGCGCCCCCGATGTTGTTTGCCTGCAAGAGCTTAAAGCCCCCCAGGAAAAATTTCCCGAACAGGCTATTAAGGATGCAGGTTACCAATCTATCTGGCATGGGCAGAAAAGCTGGAACGGCGTAGCAATTTTATCACGCAATGGAGATATTAAAGAGTCAAGGCGTGGACTGCCGGGCGACCCTGAAGATCTGCATAGCCGCTATATAGAGGCCATTGTGAATGGTGTATTAATCGGCTGCCTTTACCTCCCAAACGGCAACCCGGCACCCGGACCGAAATTTGACTATAAGCTCCAATGGTTTGATCGCTTCACCGCTCATGCCGCCCAACTGTTGAGTCATGATATTCCTGTGGTTTTATGCGGGGATTATAACGTGATGCCCACTGAACAGGATGTGTACAAACCAGAACGCTGGGTTAATGACGCCCTCTTCCGGCCCGAGACCCGCGCAGCGTTTCATAACCTGCTGGCTCAAGGCTGGACTGATGCCATCCGGAAATTATATCCCACTGAAACGATCTATACTTTTTATGATTATTTCCGCAATGCCTACGGGCGCGATGCCGGGCTACGTATTGATCATTTCCTGCTCAGCCCTAATATAAAGGACCGGCTAACAGGCGGCGGCGTAGATCGGAATGTTCGCGGTTGGGAAAAAACCAGCGACCATTGCCCGGTCTGGATCGAAGTAACTTAATAATCCGTGGTTATTATCTATGAGCACAATGCTTTTGACGGCAGGAAAAGCTGCGATAGTTGTGGAGAATTATTTGGTGAACAACCGGACTAAAAGCCATTTGTCATCTAAATGACATCATGTTCAGGTCGTTAAAATGTTTTGCGAGCCTGCTCGTCTTAGCTTTTATATGAAGACAAGAATTCCAGCCATCCTACTGCTATGGATGATTATTGACATTTACTTTTTTTCAGCTGTTGAAACGCTGACATCTAACACTTTCCTATACCTGGCGTACTGGATGGTTGACATCTTTCTCGCCGGTACCATCTTATACGGCGCAATGACCGGGAAGACCAAACTAATTTCCTGGCTTATGGCGCCGGTACTGCTCTCTTTTATACCCAAGCTATTGGGCTCCACAATATTGGTGCTTGAAGATGTTACCCGCGCATTCAGGGGATTTCCGCCACGCAGCTATGCTGTGAGCGAGTTTATATTGATCTTAGCCACACTGCTTTTTGGCTTACTGCTATTCGGCATTACGCGCGGACGTCATTACTATAAGGTACACCGGGAAACCCTTTATTTTGATGACCTGCCCGAAACTTTTGACGGATTTACCATTACGCAAATATCCGACGTTCATTCCGGCAGTTTTAGCGACAAAGACGGGGTACAAAAAGGGCTTGACCTGGTTAACGCACAGCAAAGCGACATGATCCTCTTTACCGGCGACCTGGTGAACAACCAGGCTAACGAAATGGACCCGTGGATTTCTGCATTTGCAAAACTGGAAGCGCCATACGGAAAATATTCGGTGTTAGGTAACCATGATTACGGCGATTATATGCGCTGGGAAAGTGAAGCAGCCCAACAGGCTAACCTGGATAGGTTAAAAGAAGTACACCAGGAGATCGGGTTCCGGTTATTGCTGAACGAGGCTATGCCTATTAAGAAGAATGAGCAGTTTTTCGCGCTCATTGGTGTCGAAAATTGGGGCAAGGGCGGTTTCCATAAATATGGCGACCTTAAAAAGGCAACTGCAGGCGTCCCTGACGATGCCTTCAAGGTATTGATGTCACATGATCCTTCGCACTGGGATGCGGTTACATTAGATCATCATCAGCCTGTTCACCTCACATTGTCTGGCCACACACATGGCATGCAGTTTGGCTTTGAGTTATTTGGCTTTAAGTGGAGTCCCATTAAATATATCTATAAACAATGGGCTGGACTTTATGAGAAAAGTGGCCTTTACCTGTACGTGAACCGTGGCTTTGGTTTCCTTGGCCTGAAGGGTCGTGTGGGTATCTGGCCAGAGATCTCAGTGCTAACTTTAAAACGCAAATCCTGATAATCAACCGCCAATGCATTTGGCGTAGGTATAGGATTTCGCTGATTGTTTAAGCAACGTCATATCTCTGTAGCCTGCGTGTACCGCCACGATTAAAGCTTTAATTTTGGGCATGAGTTCAAAATCAATCCATGAGCTGGCCTATTCAGTTCTCGACCTGGCAACTGTTGTTGAGGGGCATACCATTGCAGATACTTACCACAAAAGCCTTGAAAATGCCACGCAGGCAGAGGAGCTTGGTTATAAGCGTTATTGGTTCGCCGAACACCATAACATGATCAATGTTGCCAGTTCGGCTACTTCTGTGCTAATTGGCTATATCGCAGGAAATACAAATACCATCCGGGTCGGTTCAGGCGGAATTATGCTGCCAAACCATTCGCCGCTGGTAGTTGCTGAGCAGTTTGGTACCTTGGCTACTTTATACCCCAACCGGATTGACCTTGGTTTGGGCAGGGCACCAGGCTCAGACCAGGCAACTGCAATGGCTATCCGGGGAGAAAATATGAATGCTTCATTTTATTTTCCGCGGGATTTGGATAGTTTGCAAAAATATTTTTCTACCGAAAATGCTGACGGCAAAGTGAGGGCAATTCCCGGCGAAGGAATTGAAATTCCTATATGGATATTGGGATCCAGCACCGATAGCGCCAGGTTGGCTGCGGCGAAAGGCCTGCCTTATGCTTTTGCCAGTCATTTTGCTCCTGCCTATTTCATGGAAGCAATTAAAATATATCGGGAAAACTTTATACCGTCTGCGCAACTACAGGAGCCTTACGTAATAGCCTGTGTGAATGTGGTTGCTGCGGAAACAGATGAAGAAGCGGAGTACCTGGCCACTTCAGTAAAACAGCTGTTTATGGGAATAGTTACTGGTAAAAGGCAATTGCTGCCGCCGCCCGTAGATAGTATGGAAGAGGTTTGGAATGTATTTGAGGAGGAAGCAGTTATGCAGATGCTGGCCTATTCCTTTATCGGCAGCAAAGAAAAGATCAAAGCCATGATGGTGGACTTTGTACAAAAGACAGGCATAAATGAAGTAATGGCAACTTCCCATATTTATGACCATGAGGCCAAACTAAATTCCTACCGTTTATTTGCCGAGGCTTTAAAGTTGCCTTTATCTTAATTTAGAGTAGGGGATATTGAGAAAGGTAAATTATGTTGTCGGAGAGAGGACGCATTATAATTTAGCTGCGCTGATATTTTTTTGAAATTAAATTTTTATATTTTTTAGTTTTAGATCCTGCAGAACAGTTTGACCATAAGTGGTGAAATAGCGGTGCTCAATTAAAAAGTCGATATTAAGTAATTTCCAGTCTTTGTCTGAAAGTGTTTTATGGAGATAAAATGCCCATTCGTCACGGAGCTTTTGTTCATATCTCTTATAATCGGGTTTGGCAAGGTGGAAAAGATCCGCATCACATATTACACATTCTGCCAGATTTTGTGGGTTTTGAGGTGCCCGTGTTGCAGCGATCAAAGCACATATCTGCACAATATATTCTTGCGGGCAATGTAGCGGTTGAAGAAAGTTTTCGGCAATAATAATGCTCTCAGCTTCATGATCGTGGTAGCTGATGGTATAACCGCTATCGTGAAACCATGCGGCTATCTGTAATAGTTTTATGTTTTCTTCGGCCAATCCTGACTGTTCTCCTATCAAGGTTACCGCTTTAACAACATCCAGGGTATGAGCTTTGTCATGAAAACAGAGTTCTTTAGGAAGCCTGGCACTAAAAAGTTCAATTATATATTCCCCTGCTTTCTGTTCGATCAATGATAGCATAAAAATAAATTGCAAGTATTATACTGTTTAATTCTGTAGAAATGTTGGATATTTTACTTTAAAACCGATATAGTGTGACCTATTTTTACACCGCCTGCACATAACTTCCTGATCCTATCTAAAAACGGGGTCTGATGTGCCTTTGTCTTTTTGGGGGTCAATTTGAAATCAAGACCAGTTGTTGACTTTATTAAGATAAATACGGTTAGCAGTTTTGGCCTATGACGATAACGGCCATGGCAATTTGAATATATTGGATTAACGTGATCCAGGCCGATATTCATCAGATTTAAGTCATATCCTGTTGATTAAGAAATTCTACAGAAAATATTCAGGATTACGGGGTAAAATTGGTATTCACCCATTGATATTGGCAACCATGTTTCTAAGAAAGATACTTTTTATTATCATTTTAACCGTTCCTACAGCTTTACTTGCGCAAGAATTGCCAGCCAGCGACTCCCTGGTATCTGCACGCCCTAAAACCCCGATAACCCGGTTTAACGAATCTTTTATTTCATATATCCCTCCGGTCGCCTTTATCACCTATGGTGTACTTTCTTTCCATGTTAATGGAATTAGGCAAATTGATTATGATATACATAATGACAGACAAGCTGATCATCCTGGATTTAAAACAAATCTGGATAATATCAGCCAGTTTTTACCCGCAGTTATGGTTTATGGTCTAAATATAGCAGGAGTAAAAGGAAAGCATAATTTTGCCGATAGGACTGCGCTGTACGTACTCTCAGAGGGAATTTTTGCAGGGTCCACATTTATTACCAAGAAAACAAGCAACCGTTTAAGGCCAAACGCTGCCGACAGATATTCCTTTCCATCAGGACACACAGGCAACGCTTTTGCATCAGCAGAATTTCTTAACCAGGAGTACGGGGATATTTCGCCATGGTATAGCATTGCAGGTTATACAATTGCAGCTACAACGGGTGTTTTAAGAATATATAATAATGAACACTGGTTTAGCGATGTTGTAGCAGGAGCGGGGGTAGGTGTTTTATCTACCAAACTTGCTTATTTGATATATCCGGTTATCAAAAGGCAATTTACCCATGGCAAACAAAATCCAGGAGTGGGGACAATAATTATCCCTACGTACCAGGATCATGTTATTGGTTTAGCATTTGTTAAAACCCTGTAACACCTATCACTATATTTTATCATTGTTTTGATGGTTCATAATGTAGCAATCTGAATTTTCATTTATTACCTGATTGAGCAGCTAGCGCTTGCTCCAAATCATCTTTAAAGTTTCGCCCGATTGGGATTTGATGCCCATTTAAAACAATGCGGTTACTCTCCAGGCGTTTGATCTGATGAATGGATACAATGAAAGATTTGTGTACCCGTACAAAACGCTTCTGTGGGAAAATATCCAGCATCGCTTTAATTGAACCTTTCAATAAGATTTTTTCTGAGTGCGTATAAATAATGGCATAATCTTTCAGTCCCTGAATGTGTGTAACCTCATTAAAGTGAAGTTTTATGCGCTGAACACCGCTTTTGACAAAAATAAAATCCATGTCTTCACCAGCAGGCATACCCTCTATATTGACATGCTGCGCTTTCAAAGCCAGGAATTCCCTGATTTTTGTGATGGCCTGTTCGAAACGTTTAAAGGATATAGGTTTTAATAAAAAATCAATCACACCCAATTCATAACCTTCAAAGGCGTAGTTGCGATAGGCAGTGGTAAATACAGTCAGGGGCGGGTCTGAAAGTGTTTTCAGAAATTGAATCCCTGTCATTTCCGGCATCTCAATGTCCAATAACAATACGTCGGTCTGGTGATTTTCCATATAATGCAAAGCTTCTCCCGCATGTCGAAACAGTGACACGGATTGTACATAGTCCATTCTTTTTAAGTAACCATCTAATATTTCAAGCGCGAGCGGCTCATCGTCTACCACTACAAATTTCAACATCGTTTTCAAATTAAGTCCGTCTTTACAGTTCAATTACCAGTTTGGCAAAAAAGGTATTTTTTTTGTCTTCAAGCTCAAGAGAATGTCGGGCCGGATAGAGCAGATCCAGGCGCTTTTGTAAATTATCGATCCCAATTCCTCCCTTACTATTACGAACAAATAAAGGTGATTTTGCGTTTTCTATAGTTACCGTCAATATTGACTGATCCAACCCGATGTTTACCTTCAACCAGCCATTTTCAGTCTGTTTGCTCAATCCGTGTTTAAAAGCATTTTCTACCAGTGGCAATAAGAGCAGCGGAGCAATTTCCTGCCCATTCAATTCAGCCGGAATAGTTAGTTCAATAGCAGAGTCAGCACTAAACCTAAGCCTTTCTAACTCAATGTAATTGTGGAGGTAGGTGATTTCTTTTTCCAGCAACACCTTTTCGGCTGTACTGTCATACAACATGTATTCCATCATTTCTGACAGCTTGAGCACCACATCCGGAGCGAGTTCTGATTTTTTAAGCGTTAGCGCATACAGGTTGTTTAATATATTGAATAAAAAATGCGGGTTTACCTGGGCGCGAAGAAAATTAACCTCAGCATTCAGCTTTTCCACCGTAATTTTCTGAATAACGAGTTGCTGCCCATACCAATCGATGCTTAATTTGAGTGCCAATATTAATCCAAGATACCATAAGGTGCTAAAAAAGTTATAGGATAATGCTTCCATTAAATGGCTGCTACGCATTGGGCCCACCACATAGCCATAGAGGTAAAAATCAAACAGGCTTTGAGCGGTTAAATACCCCATCACAGAAATGATAATTGCCGTAAAATAGGCAAGGTACCGCTTCTTTAACAGGTACCTGGGTAAAAAGTATTGCAGGTTAAGATAAGCGATCACGATGAGCAGCACAATCCGGCCGGTAACACAGGCTACAAAATAAGGCATGCTTGCTTTGTAAATGAGATATTTTTTCTCATAAATGAAGAACCCAGTGATGAGCACCCAATAGGCGCCATGCATCAGGGCATGCTTTAATGTGATGCTGCGTTTTGAAAACGGCAGCTTAAGCTGTTTATCCAGAACATCCATTTTGATATGTCATTATCATTCATCATAAAAGAAACTAAAAGCGTTCGATCCACAAAATTATATCGACAAACGGCACAAATAGTAGAGGAATATAAGGATAAAAAGGCTGATGTCTATTATTCCGGTTGTTGGTCAGGAGCATGCCTTTCAATCTTTGCCTGTGGTATTGGCCGAAAATCACAGTTATCTTTATAAATGGTTTTGGCAGTCGGTAAACTATAGTAGCTTTATAAATAATTAACTTTTTTTTCAACCGATGAGTAGATTAAGTAAGGCATTTGAGCTTTTTGACGCTTACAATAAACAAGATCCCCGCAGTTTTACATGGGAAAGTGAAAACCAACCACAGGAATATTTTTTCGCTGTTAAATTATATGAATGGGTTTTAAAACTAAACCCCAATGCTACTGACGAATTATTATTAGCATCCAGAAGTCAGCATATCGGGAGATGGGAAATCCCGCGTGAAGATTATCCGGACGGACGTGAACACTATCTTAAATGGCGCAAGAATCTTGCCCAGCACCATGCTGCCATTGCCGGTCGTTTAATGAAAGAAGCCGGATATGAGGAAGAAACATTGGATCGGGTTAAACAAATCATCCTTAAGCAAAGAATTAAAGTTGATCCTGATGTTCAAACGATGGAGAATGCACTTTGCCTGGTGTTCCTGCAATTACAATATGAAGACTTTAGTAAAAAGTACGAGCATGAACCAGAGAAAATAATAAACATTCTCCGGAAATCATTATTAAAAATGGATGAGAACGGGCATCGGCTTGCACTGAAATTACCTTATTCGGAAAACGGACTTTACCTGCTCAATAAAGCGTTAAGCAGTCTGTAGTTATTCTATGTAAGTAAAACCTGGATTTGCAATGCGGAATATTGGTCTATTATGGGCCGCGATCATATTTCCTTCATGTTGAAGGCAATTACTGATGGCATAAAACTGATCCCCAATGGTAGACTGATATAATTAAATTGAAATCATTAAAAGTTCGTTGGTTTTTATGTTTGCTGCTTGTGGTAGTGTCACCAAAATAGTTGTGCCCGTTTGGATAAAATCAGCGGAGACTTTTTGTCCATTCATCATTACCAAAATGTGGTTTACTTTTTGTTCGTCCATTTTTTCCAGGCTAATTTTCTGTAATTGCAACGAACCATATTTTACTTCAAAAAGATGCTCCTGTTTGCCACCTGTCTTCGTTTGGGAATAAGTGCCCCAGCTTTGGGCCGCAGTAAAGGGAGATTTGAAATTTTCCTTATCCCATTTTGGCGCAAAACGAATAAAGCCTTTCGGGCCATGGTATTCAAAACCACAAGCTGTAATAAAAGTACCATAGCTGGCCATAGCCCGGCCATAATGGTCGCTACATTCAATTTCATTAAAGGGATTGCGCTTAAAAGCATGGTATCGGTCATGAACCGCCCTTGTTAAAACCAGGGCTTCGTCTGTCATTCCTTCGGCCATCAGGTGACTTCCAACCTGATGTTCAAATCCGGTCATGCATTCATAAAAATAGCCCATTTGCCAGGTTGCTGATCCCCCATAGGGATGGGGTTCATCTTTGGGGTTCGTATTCATCACCATGCCGCTTTCGCCAGGTAAAGCATAAGGTCGCCAACCCGAATGTTGTTTCTCAAACGGACCTACATCTTGCATAAAGTTATATTTCCAGAGTGCATTTAAGGCGCTGAGCGTTTTTTCTTTATTGTTGATCCGACCCAGCCCCACCTGCCATGCCCAACTTTGCCCCAGCACCTGGTCGATATGGCAGGTATTGTATGACCCGATCCCTGCCCGCCCTTTCACCGCATCAGGTCTGTGGATGTAATACTCCCCGTTAAATAAAAGATCATCCATGTTTTTTATTCCCTTTGCAGCATATGCTTTGCATCGGGCAGCAAAAACAGCGTCGTTCATTTCTTCTGCCATCACACCGCCTGCCTTTACAGCAGCAATGCACAGCCCTACGATCCAGGCAATTTCGCCATCCCAAATTGCATCCAGGGTATTTTCCATTGGGGTATCCGTCATGCCGTCACCATTCTTATCGGTGTTAATGATAAACTGCGTCGCCTTTTTAATATTGGCCCAATTGTTTTTTAAAAATGTGCTGTCGGTACTCATCTGGTGTTCGCGCAGGCAGCCTAAAATCCTGCCGGCTTGCCCATCAATAGCGGGTCGTTTATTATATTCCCCCCTAAACCATATACCACCATCTTCCTGAAGGGAGATGCCCAGATCTACCCGCTGGCGGTTGTCCCGTTCAATGCCGGGAAATATCCTGCCGATGGCCTGTGCATATTGCCATACGTGCGTGCAATTACCCTCACAGGCCCCAACGCCTTCCCATGCCCATGAACGCCCGGTTTTGAACCGATGGGAGGTAGTAGTGGCTAATGCAGAGATATTCAAAAATGTTCGTTCCAGGAACCAATGTGGCAAACTTGAATTGTGCCAGGTATCATTCCATAGTTTTGTTTGAGATGTTAGATCTACAAACCGGCTGGCCACATAATCGGCAACGGCCAGGGCATCAGAAAACTTATTCAAATAATAATGCCCTGATCTTGCATCAGGAACATTTATACGGTTGCCTACATTAGGGAAATGCCAGCTAATGACAAACTCTTTTTTTATACTTTCCCCTGGCGATAGCTGTTGTGATGAAACTATACCGGCAATTAATTTTTCATCGGCATTAACAACTGCCTCATTTGTTGTTTTTGAGTTAAAAGATGCAGCAGAAAAAGGAAGTGAAAAAGCGGAAATACCCATGGCATTTTTTCCGATGAATGATAAACACATAGAGCCGGTATCGCCGGCGTCACTATACTTTGCTTTATCCAGGGGTTTAAAGGTAGAAAACACCGCCACCTGGTCTGTTTTGTTAATTACTGTATTTACCCTTTTCCCATCACCATTTGCAGTTGCTGAAAATTTATTGACCGCGTTTTCAAGCCACCCCGTTATTTCTATTTCGATAATTTCTGTTCCTGTATTTCTTATTTCAAAAGACTGAACAGTTACCGGAATATTAGAGTTATCCTCATCCAGCGGAATAAATGGAGAAAACGCCGTCAGTTTAATATCTAACGGCAATTTATCATCTATGTAATGAACAACGGCCAAGGGGTAGGTGGCTTCAAATTTTATTTCATCCCAATCATCCTGATGAATGCGTTTTGTTATCGTATTTCCCTGGTATTTAACTTTGATTGCAAAACCCTGCTCCAACGGGCGGATATCTTTTGATGGCTGTATATAGCACGCTCCATCACGTGATCGAACTTTTTCACCCATCCCCTGAACATCATGACCCAATTTAACCACCTTAGGTTCAATGCCTTCCTGGTTTTTATTAAAGATATCCCATAGCCATAACCGGCCATCGCCGCCTAAATACACGGTACCGCAGTTGATACCTCCTACAGGCATACCGATGTATTGCAGTTCGTTTTTAGTTTTCAGATAGATTGTTGTCGTTCCTCTGTTATATAAGGATTTTACCCATTCCTGATCCAGATTTTTATCTAATTGTAAAGGGCCATTTTTTGTTGCCCACCTTACCACAGGGCTTGCCATTACCGGTACACGAGCTACCAACAAACCTGCAGTAATAAGACCTGTATTCTTTAAAAAATCACGGCGCTTGATATTTTTCATTACCAGATTATATTTTTACTATACATAAAATCTCTTTTAGGCGCCAATATCCCCAGATCTGGAGATTTTGTCAAACCTTATTGCATTCCAAAAATCAGGTCAAAACCATGCGGCAAAAAAATGACCATTTCAGTGTACCGTCCGTCAGTAGACAATGAAATTGTCATTACATTTTTTTTTAATCAAAAAAGCACGCAATATGGTGGTCTATTAACGCGGAATGCGCAAAAGCTAACATACTAAAATAATCAGTTGCGAATGAGAAAAATATATTTATTGAAAAAGAGAACACTAACAGGTTCATTGATCCTCCTTAGCACAGGCAGCAACACTTCCAACAAAAAAATTCAGGATTAAAAATGCCCATTTCGCGGTCAATTCGGTCCGGTTGAACTATTTGAAGATTGAATAATGCACAAAATGGGGATATTTTTGAATAATCAAATCAAACAAACAACTAAATAAAAATATCATGTCAAATCCACTCAATTACAGCCGCCGGTTCTTTTTAAGTTTCACAACTGTTATCATGGCTGTCGCATCGTTTGTAATGATCGGTTCAGCAAATGCACAACCCGCCAACCAAAAGCCCGCTGATGCAAAAAAAGCCGCGCAGGAAGCCAATGACGCATTTAACAATATAAAGCAGATTAATGCAGGAGTTTTGAATGTTGGGTACGCTGAAGTTGGCCCAAGCGATGGAAAGCCGGTAATTCTGTTACACGGCTGGCCCTATGATATTCATAGCTATGCTGAAGTTGCACCTTTATTGGCAGCAAAGGGCTACCGGGTAATTATCCCATATTTGCGCGGCTTTGGAACAACCCGTTTCCTTTCAGACAAAACCTTCCGGAACGGCCAACAATCAGTTATCGCCTTAGATATTATTGCTTTAATGGATGCGTTGAAGATAGAAAAGGCAATTATAGCCGGCTTTGATTGGGGAGCGCGAACTGCCGACATCATGGCCGCCCTTTGGCCTGAACGCTGCAAGGCCCTTGTTGCTGTAAGTGGTTATTTGATCGTTAATCGCCAAACAAACCTACAGCCTTTACCACCAAAGGCAGAGCTGGGTTGGTGGTACCAGTATTATTTTGCTACAGAACGCGGCCGCACCGGCTACGATATCAACAGGCACGATTTTAATAAACTCATCTGGAAAATTGCCTCACCGAAATGGAGCTTTGATGATGCCACCTTTGATCGTTCTGCAGCTTCCTTCAGCAATCCTGACCATGTTAGTATTGTGATCCATAATTATCGCTGGAGGCTAAGCCTGGCCAAAGGAGACCCTAAGTATGACTACCTGGAAAAAAGGCTTGCCGCGGGCCCGGTCATCACCGTACCAACCATCACCATCAGCAGCGATTTTGACGGTGCCGCCGCAGACGGAGCAGCTTATGCAAAAAAATTCACAGGTAAATATGCCCATAAAATCCTTAATGGCATCGGCCACAATGTACCCCAGGAAGCACCACAGGCCTTTGCTGACGCGATAGTTGAAGTAGACGGCTATACTAATTAATATTGCCGTGCCATATTTGTGAGGATTAAAATTAAAACGGTTATTTAAGCAAAATATCAAACAGCGATATTTAGCTATTTACACAATCGCCTACAACGATATATCGCTGTAGGCGATTGTGTGTTTGGAGTAACTATATAATTAATGAAATCATAGTATAAACTTTCTGAATACAACAATGCGGGTTGTTTGAAAAAATCAGCTTGTTCCGTCTTTTTTTCGTTTTAATGGCAGAGTTTATGATTTAATGCCATGAGATTTAAATATGAATTACATATTGCGACAGCCTTTAAATTTAAAACAGAAAGATTTATCCAGCGTGAGCACTCAACCCTTATTAATAGTAAATTAGCAAGAGATGAACAGAAAAAATATTCTGATAGTTGAAGATGAATTCATCATAGCCGATGTTTTGCGTGAGATACTGCAGAATGGAGGTTATGATGTTTGCGGAATAGCCGACACTTTTGCTGAGGCCCTGGAGCTTGTAGAGCAACAAAAGCCAGGATTGGTGGTGCTTGATATTTATTTAAAGGGAAAGAAAACGGGGATAGACCTGGCTCATGTTTTATCGGAAAAGAATATTCCATTTATATACATATCTGCCAACTCTAATCAAAAGGTATTAGAAGCAGCCAAAAAGACAAATCCATATGGGTTTGTTGTAAAGCCATTTAGGGAGAAGGATGTACTGATAGCTTTGGATATCGCCTTATACCGTTATGAGAATAATCTGGAGAACGGTTTACGCCAAAATGCTGTATTTCAGAAAAGGATATCCCAAATACTGGAAATGGTATTGGGTTGGGAAGATAAAGTAATGTTGCTTGGCCAGGCTATACAGCCATATATCCCTTTTGAATATATGTCGGTTGGGTTGACACCGGCCGGAATTCACCACTTTAATCAGCTTGGCTTTTTACGGGTGGGATTTGAAGAATATCAGGTGATTGGCCCCAAGGAATTAATGGTGATCACCCGGTTGAAGATGGGCGACCTGACTGCTATGCAAGCCAGGCAGGCACCTATAAAGATTGCTACCTGGTATAACGAACCCGAACTGAATGAGCTGCGCAGCGATGCCCCATTTATAAATTTCATTGCCAATACTTATGATTTAAAATCGTGTTTGGTATTACCGATTAGCATTAGGCATGACATTCAATTTGAGTTTCATTTTTTTAGCCGGCGCCCGGATGCCTATAATGCAGATCACTTGATGATGATTAATCGTTTTCAATCCTTATTGGGGAGTTTTATAAAGGCGATGATGGCTGATGGAAGCAATCCTTTTGGCACAAGTTTCATAGATAATACTGTGGTAAAGCCGGCTATACAGGCTCCCGGCCCCAATTTTTTTGAGGGCATTATAGGTAGCAGCCATTTGTTGCTAAATGTGTTTGATCAAATTATCCAGGTAGCGCCGCACAATTCGTCTGTGCTGATATTGGGCGAAAGTGGCACGGGCAAGGAGAAGATAGCTGATCGTATCCATCAGCTTTCCCCGCGTAAATTGAAGCCATTTGTCAAAGTAAATTGTGCCGCCCTGCCAGCCAGCCTTATTGATTCTGAACTGTTTGGGCATGAAAAAGGATCATTTACCGGGGCCTATGAACGAAAAATAGGAAGATTTGAAATGGCTCACTCCGGAACTATTTTTTTAGATGAGATTGGCGAAATTCCGCTTGAGCTCCAGGTAAAACTTCTCAGGGTATTACAGGAAAAAGAGATTGAACGCATTGGCGGTAGGGTAACAATTAAAACTGATGTACGGGTAATTGCGGCCACTAATCGCAACCTGGAAAAGGAGGTGGCCGAAGGCCGTTTCAGGCTCGATCTGTATTATCGTTTGAATGTTATTTTGATAACTATGCCACCATTACGGGAACGCAAAGAAGATATCCTCGCGCTTGCCGCCCATTTTTTAGGTATATACAATAGAAAAGCAGGGAAGGCAATTAAAGGAATCTCAGACATTGTAATGGAGAAGATGAAAAGCTACCACTGGCCAGGCAATATCAGAGAACTTGAAAACCTGATTGAACGGGAGGTACTGCTTACCAGGGATGATACCATAAATACAATGGCTTTGCCCACTATGCCGATTCAAACGGTTTTCCATGTTGCTGAAAACGGGGTTATCCAAACCATGAGCGAAAATGAAAGGGCCCATATTCTGTCGGCACTAAAAAAATGTAATGGTAAAATATGGGGAGAAGGCGGAGCTGCTGACCTGCTGAACCTACCGCCTACAACCCTTAACTCAAAAATGAAAAAACTGGGTATCAGAAAAGATTATACCGGATGATTATTTAAACAATATCGCCTTTGCCTGTCACCGCGCGGTAACAGAATTAGAATTTAAGCGTGATTGTACTGCCCAGCATTAAAATATCCTTACCCGGCCCAACTTCTTTTAAATAATCGCCTGCGCTAAACCAGGTTAGTTCTTCTCTAAAATACAGGAATTTGTTGGGCGTATATTCAAGGGCTGTGCCTAACTGCCGGCCTACCTTTTTTGAGGTGGTATTTTTACCCGAATAAAGTAACCTGCCATTTACGGCATACAAGCCATCATTTTTGCTCATTCGCCAAAAAAGGTCATAATCCTGTGCAAGTACCAGTTTTTTTGATAACGATATCTGGAAATAGGGGTGTGCATCAAATAAATTCGATGGGCCAATAAGCGCAGCCAATCCAAAATAAGACCCCCTTGGGAAAAGCGGGTTAAAAGTATTTAGTTTACCATCCCTGTAATTTATGTCACCGCTGATTGCTTCCGTTTTTAATCCTAACTGAGGCTTTAACCCCGCCTTGTTAAATGTATAGGAGATGTTGGACGACAAGGTCCAGGCGTTAATATTACTGGTGCTCAATTTTCCAAACTGGTAAACGCCTTCAAAATCATATTGCCAGGTTGGCGAGTTCATAAATATTCTTGTTCCTACAGAATGCCTGGTTTCCTGGCCGGCAATATCATCAAATACAGATGATTTCTTCCATAATCCAAGGTAATAAATATCTACATTTTGTATAAACGGCACATTGCTTATTGTTGCATATCCACCCCAAAATTGTGTATTATGATTAAAGCCATCATCGAAAATACCTGGCTTTGCCTGCACATATTGGGCATAAAATGCATCCAGTTTAAGTTGCCCGTAAGTATACATCATTTTTGCGGCATCAAATGATTGGCGGTTATTTGGTGCTTCTCTGACGGCTACCAATCTTTGCGATCCGTAGGACAATTCTTGTCGACCGAGCCGTAAAGTTAGTTTTTGATGTTTACCAAATGGGGTAGAAACGTCAATAAAAGCCTGGTGCAGATCAAGTGGGTTATTGTCAACCGGCGACGGGGTTTCCAATTGTCCGTTAGCTAAGCTGCTTTGTAGCTGCACAAATGTGCGAAAGTGTTTACCTGCATGAAAATCTACGTGGCCTAAATACCGGGTGAGTACAAAGCCGTCTTTATCATAAGGAACGGCGCCCCAATCTTCATTTTTAAAATAAAAATATTGGTAACGCACCTCGCCGCCGAGGCTAAAATACGTGGTTTTATTGCTATTGACTGGAGTAAATTTCATTTGATGATACCAGTTTGTGCTGGTGTCTTTTGCCAGGTAGGTATAGTTTTCATCGTACCTAAGTGATTTAAATGAAGCATCTTGCGCAAAGCAAATACAGGATGAAAAAATAATGAATAGGCTTAATATATTTCTTTTCATGATAAATTGATTTCTGAATAATAACATGATAGTAAATAGCCAAATGGAGTGCCTTTTATTTAAATTATTGATTATTAGTATTTTAATTTATTTACTTGAACAATTTTTACTTCATGTCGTGATTTGATGGCTGTACAACGAAATAAAGAAAATAGTAAAACGGGTGTATTCGAAGCTCACTTTCCCTTATAGCATTACAGACAATATCATTGACCGGATAGGCAGATTGGGCATCAATCAGCTTTTCTTCTCCATAATGATCAAGTTCATTTTCTAAAATATCTATAACCTTTACTTTATTTCGCTGCTTTTGAGCGTGTGATTACGACATGAAGTAAGTTTTCTTTTAAGGATAATCATATCTATTTAATATACAACACATTATATTATTGGTATTGCGGTTGTGTTCAATGGTCAGGTCAAATAATGATTAACGAACACATTCATCTCATGAAAACCACATCCAAAACTATTGTTTTTATCACCGGGGCCTTTGTAGGTGCATCCTGCTGGGATCAGTGGAGCATTTTTTTTGAAGCCAGGGGCTATAAAACATATGCTCCTGCATGGCCTCATAAGGATGCCCCGGCATGTACCCTTCGGCAAAGGCACCCCGATGCTGCGATCGCGAGGCAGCGGCTGGCCGATTTAACAAATTATTACGACGGGATTGTTCGGCAACTGCTGGAAAAACCAATTCTTATCGGTCATTCTATGGGCGGACTAATTACCCAGCTTTTGGTGCAGCGCGGACTCGCTGAAGCGGGAATTGCCATTCATTCTCTGCAGCCCCAGGGTGTCATGACCTTTAAATTTTCCTTTTACAAAGCAGGCTGGGGGCCGTTAGGCTTTTTTACATCTACTAAAAAATCATACCTGATGTCATTTACCGAATGGCAGTATGCTTTTACCAATGGTATGAACTATGAGGATCAGAAAAGGGCTTATTATGACCTGCTGACGCCTGAATCAAAATTGGTTGTGCGGGACGCTATCACCAATGCTGCCAAGGTGGATTTTACCATTCCTCATGTGCCGCTACTATTCTTGGCCGGCGGTAAGGACAACTTCATCCCGGCCTCTCTCAATTTTTCAAATTTTAAGAAATACCAGGACGCAGGTTCTGTTGCCGATTACAAAGAATTTGAAAACGCCAACCATTTTGTATTGGGCCAGCCCGGGTGGGAGGAAAAGGCCGATTACATTTTAAACTGGATAAAAGCTTAAAACCACAAAAATTATGGAAAATAGTTATAACTCAAAAAAAGGTGCATGGCGATTTTCGGTCATGTTGGCGATGCTATTAACATTAGCAGCCCATCTATCACATGCACAGCAAAAAGCCGACCTTATCATTTATAACGCTAAAGTGGCCACCATGAGCCAGCCCGGAGAATTTAAACAGGCTATAGCGGTAAAAAATGGGATCATCCTGGCAACTGGCACTACCACCCAATTATTGGCCGGCTACAAGTCGTCATCTACAAAATTGATTAATGCAGATGGCAAAACGGTGATCCCCGGATTAAATGACAGCCACATGCATGCCATAAGGGAGGGCCTTAATTTTAATATGGAACTACGTTGGGATGGCGTTAAAACGCTTAAACGGGCGATGGAAATGCTCAAAGAACAGGCTGCCAGGACACCACAAGGTGCATGGGTAAAAGTTGTAGGCGGATGGAACGAGTTTCAATTTGAAGAAAAAAGACAACCTACCATTGATGAGATTAATGCGGCAGTGCCGGATAAGCCGGTGTTTATTACCTACCTGTACGGCAAAGCGTTTTTGAATAAAAAGGGAATACAAGTGTTGGGGTACGATAAAAATACAAGTTATCCGGGTAGTGTTGTTGAACTGGACAAAGACGGAAATCCTACCGGTTTGCTTTATGCTAAAGAAACCCCCATGGCCATTTACAAAACCCTGGCGCTTACCGGTATGCTTACCCCGGAAGAACGCATTAACAGCTCAGCGAATTTTTATCGGGAATTAAACAGTTTCGGTTTAACCAGCGTGGTTGATGCCGCCGGTGGCTCCCAAAATTATGACGCTGATTACCAGGCGTCGCTGGCATTGGCCAAAGCGGGAAAACTTACCGTGCGTACGGCTTATTATCTATTCGCGCAAAAAAAAGGAAAGGAATTTACGGACTATGAAAAATGGATTGCCCAGACCTATCCTAACAAAAATGATCATATCCTGATGGCTAACGGTTATGCAATGGAAGGCGCCGGAGAGAATTTAATCGCTTCGGGAGCGGATTTTGAAAATTTCCTGGAGCCAAGAATCGTCTTGTCAGACAGCATGGAAACCGATCTGGAGCCCGTTATTCGCTTGCTGGTAAAAAACAGATGGCCATTCCGCCTGCACGCAACTTATGGCGAATCTATCGATCGAATGCTGAATGTATTTGAAAAAGTGAACAAGGATATGCCATTTAACGGTTTAAGATGGTTTTTTGACCACGCCGAAACAATAACAGACCCTGAACTGGCACGTATTAAAGCGCTGGGGGGTGGCGTGGCTGTACAATTTCGCATGTATTTCCAGGGTGAACTGTACACCAAAATGTATGGCCAGCCAGCAACGCAGCTGCCCCCTATAAAAAAGATGCTCAGCATGGGGATTCCTGTTGGCATGGGTACAGATGCACCCAGGATCTCTACTTATAACCCCTGGATGGCATTGCATTGGCTGCTAACCGGGAAAACTATTGGAGGGATGCAGTTTTGGCCAAAAGACCAGGTACTGGATAAATTCTCGGCTTTAAAGCTATATACATCCGGCAGCGCCTGGTTCTCCGGTGAACAAAAATTGAAGGGAAAACTGGTAAAAGGCATGTATGCAGATATGGTGATCCTATCCGATGATTATTTCACAGCCAGTACTGAAAAAGTGAAGGCGATCAACGCTTTGGTAACCGTGGTAAATGGCAAAATAGTTTATGCTTCGGGTAAATATTCGGCTCAAAATCCCTCCATCCCAGAAGTAATCCCGGCCTGGTCGCCGGTTAGATATTTCGGTGGCTATCAAAAGTAATTTATCAGTATCATCAATTAACAAAATCATGAAAAATCAAAATATAATCATTGTAGCAACTTTTATAATGCAATTAGTTGCGGCGTCTGTATCTGCCCAAATGGCGCTACCGCCGCAGGTGCCTATTTGGGACGCCAATAAAGTAGAACTAAAGCTGCAAAAGCTTAGCGACGACATTTACGCCATAATTCCTGCAACAGCCGAAAAAGAAACCTCAACGGGCATTCCACAGGCAACAACCGGAGGCTTTATTATTGGTGCTAAGGGCGTATTGCTTATAGAGGTAATGCTAAGCAAACGGCTTTATAACCAGGAAGTAGCACTGATTAGATCTGTTACCGACAAGCCCATCATCTATGCGGTTAATACAAGCGATCATGGCGATCATTGCTTTAGTAATTACCTGTTGCCGGCTTCAACAACGATCATCCAGAACGAGTTTGCCAAAGAAAATCTTGCTAAAAATTACGATAATATCAAACAGTTTATGACTGCACTATTTGGGGCAAACCGAGGTATCGAAAACTCGGTTTACCGGCCTGCGGATATTGTGATACCCAAAAATAGTAATTTAAAACTCGATTTAGGTAACGGTAAGATAGTTGAACTTTTAAATGTGGGTACGGCGCAATCACCGGCAGATCTTTTTGTGTGGATGCCCGCACAAAAAATATTCTGGGCCGGCAATCCCTTTATCGCCGAAAGTCCGGCTATTCCCTGGTTGTTTGATGGCTACTTTTTGGAACCGGCCAACAACCTTAAAAAAGTGTATGATTTTTTACCTGAGGATGCAATAATCATTCCTGGACACGGCAGGGTGACTAATAAAGCAGGCATCAAATATACTATTGATTATGTGGAAGCACTAAAGCAGCAGGTAGAAGTGGCTGTTGACAAAGGCCTTACGCTGGAACAAACCAAAGAGACCGTAAAAATGAACGAATTTAACAAAGGCTATGCGCTGTTTAACTGGTTGCATTTCAACTTCAATTTGCCTAATGCCTATAAAGATATCAGCGACAACAAGAAACAATAAAAAAATTTAACCCCAACACAAATAAAACGATCATGAAAGTAACAAAACAAATTACATGTATAGCATTCGCTTGTTTGCTAACCATTTTTGCAACCGCAACATTTGCCGTAGGCGTAAAACCAGCTTTGCCACCTGCAGGTTTCAAAAATGAATACGCCACCGTTAACGGCGTAAAACTTCATTACGTTATTGGCGGCAAAGGCCAGCCATTGCTATTGGTGCACGGTTTTGGCCAAAACTGGTATATGTGGAACCGCCTGTTACCCGAACTTTCCAAACACTTTACCGTGATTGCCCCTGATTTGCGTGGCGTTGGTGAATCTGGCAAACCGGCAGGTGGTTATGATAAGAAAAACATGGCCGTAGATATGCACGAGCTGATGAAAAAGCTTGGCTATCAGCATATCAATTTGGCCGGGCATGATATTGGCTTAATGGTAGCCTATGCTTATGCAGCACAATTCCCTGCCGAAGTTAAAAAGATAGCCCTCATGGATGCATTGTTGCCAGGCATTGAGCCAGTTTGGAGCCAGGTTAAGGCACAGGCCTGGTGGTTTGGCTTCTTTGGGCAACCACATTCGGGCGAAATTGTATCGGGCAAAGTAGGTTTGTTCTTTACGGATTTTTGGCCTGTAGTTGGTTTTCAAAAAAATGCATTTACCCAGGCCGAAAAAAATGAATTTATCCGGGCTTACTCAGTGCCGGGGGCTACAACCGGGGCTTTCCATTGGTTTGGCCAGTTTTCACAGGACGCCAAAGACAATGTAGAATTTGCCAGGAAGAAACTACCGATGCCATTACTGGCCATGGGGTCTGATCATTTTGCAGGTTCGTTTTTAGCTGCGCATTGTAAACTGGTAGCAACCGATGTACATGAGGCAATCATTAAAGATTCTGGCCATTGGGTGGTTCAGGAGCAAACTGCACAGGTGCAAAAAGATCTTTTGGATTTCTTTTTAAACTAATAAACAAGCCTACTGGAGATGCCGATTTAAATTAAAACTGGCATCTCCTTTTAACGAATGATCTAACCCATAATTAAGGCGCATGAAATATCTTACCCACTGCTTTTATCGTACCTTAAAGCGGCAATAGGTAAAATTGAGATTACAATTGTTTTTCGGCCGCAATTTGCGATCTGGCAACGTACTTTGGACCATAATTGATTATCGCTTATTTTATTATTAACTATTTTTACAAAAGGTATATCTCCCGGCGCAAATGTATAAAGCTATATTTTTATTATTGATACTATACCTTTTCGCGATTCCGAGCCGGGGCCAGATCCTCAATGAGCATGACCTTCGAAACAATATCCGCTTAGCGAAAAAAAGTGTGGCGGATACTAATCAGTTAAAAAGACTCGGTGAAATTGGATTCTACTTCTTTAACCAAGCAGGAAGCAATAAAAAAAAGATGGATACTGCGCTCACTTATTTTAAGAACGCGCTTAACTTAAGCCAGCAGTTACATAAAACCGACGGCAACTACAGTATTGATAAAACTACCACCTACCTGGGCATGGTCTATATCGCTTTAAAAAACAGGGATAGGGGAAAGCAGCTTTATATGAAAGCGATTAGTAATTTTCATATAAAGCGACAAGTGGCATTCGAAGCGCGGACCTGGTATAAGCTGGGTTTATCTGCCGTACAATACAGAACCGGTTACGATTCGTCTGCGCGTAATAGTTTAGCACTTGGCATTGCGAGTTATAAGAATGCCATAAAAATATACCATAAACTAAATGAAACCTCCACCGAAATTAATGTTCGGTACTCCTTGGCCGATGCTTATTTTTTGTCTGATCATTCTGATTCATCTGAAAATGAATGTCTCGATATAATAAAAAACTACCAGTTTTCTGGCCGGAAAGAAATTGCGGGTGCCTTTATGTTGTTATCAACTACAAACAGATATGAAGGTAACTACAATATAGCTCTACCTTATATTTTAAAGGGTATTGAATATTTAAAAAAAACGAATGACACCCTGAGCCGGGAAAGTTTTTACGGCGAATTAGCCTTAGTTTACCAGGAGCTTGGTCAAACCGAAAATAGTATCATTTGGTATCGTAAAACCATACAATTAAGGGAAAGAGTTCCAGGTTATTCCCAAACTTCCATCTTCCGGACTGTAGGATTCGTGGTACAGGGGCTTATAAAACAAAAAAAAATAAATGAAGCTTTAAATGAAATTTTTGCCGCAGAAAAACGACACCCACCCGAAAGTGATTTTATAAAAGGCACCATTGCCGAAATTAAAGGGTATTGTTACGAAGCACAAAAAAACTTTCCCCTTGCCGAAAAGAACTATCTGGATATGATCAGGTTAATTACACCGGGACAGGACGAAAGTGTTTTTCTTTATATAGCCAGACTGGATATCGCTAAGTTTTATGTTCAGCAAAAAAAATATAAAAAGGCAAATCTTTACCTGGATGGACTGGCAGGTAAACGTTTTTTTGCATCCTACGAAAGAGATCTTCAATTCCTTTGGTATAAAATAGATTCGGCCAAAGGAGACTATCTTTCTTCTTTAAATCATCTTAGAAATTACAAAGCTACAAGCGACTCACTTTTTAGCATCATAAAAAACAAGCAAATAGCCGAAATTCAGATCAAGTACGAAACGGACCAAAAGGAGAGGGACATTAAGCTGTTAAAAAAAGATGGTTTATTGCAGCGCGAAAAGGTAATAAGGTCTGAAAATATGCGGAACATTACTCTTGGGGGACTTGTGTTGCTGATATTATTTATTGGGTTATTATATAACGGTTACAGGCTTAAACAACGTAATAATGTATCGCTTAACCAACTGCTAAATGAAAAAGACAGGTTATTGCGAGATAAGGAATGGCTCATTAAAGAGATCCATCACCGGGTGAAAAATAATCTGCAGATTGTTATGGGGCTGCTGCAGCGCCAGTCGGCTTATATCAATAATAATGAAGCATTAGAGGTTATCAAAAACAGTGAGAACCGTATGCATTCGATAGCATTGATCCATCAAAAGCTCTATCAGTCTGAAAGCTTGGACCTTATCAGCATGCCTGAGTACATTGACGAGTTAATCAGCTATTTGAAAGATAGTTATGACCTGGGCAATCGGATACATTTTGAAAAGCAAATTGATGTAATTAAGCTCGATGTAGCGCAGGCAGTACCTCTGGGGTTGATTTTGAACGAAGCAATTACAAATGCCATTAAATATGCCTATGCAAGCGATGAAACGGGAATAGTAAAAATTGCTTTAAAACGGATGGATGATGGTTTCAATTATCTAACGATAATTGACCATGGCAAGGGCTTACCGGCGGGTTTAGATTCGGAAAATGTTGGCTCCCTCGGATTAAACTTGATGAAAGGCTTAAGCAAGCAATTAGGTGGCAAACTTAAAATTGAAAATTTTAATGGTGTGATAGTGAAAGTTTCCTTTAAAACGGAAAACGCCGTCAGCTACGGCATGTGATATAAATTTATAAGCACATAACTTACAATGATTTATATAACATTATGGGCTTGGGGAATTTGCTTAGGTTAATTGCAACTTTTGTTCCTTTAAAAAATAGTGTTTCATAATAGGGCCTGAGATAATCATGGTAACTACCGTCATCACAACCAGTCCTTCAAATACAGGTTCGCTTATTATTTTTGCCTGTAAAGCCAATAAACCCAGTACAATTTCCTGCGATCCCCTTGCATTCATACCAAATGCTACTGCTATGGATTCATTTTTGCTCATGCCGCTCATCGCGCTGCCAATACCTGCACCTATGAGTTTGGCCAGGCAGGCAATAACCAGGATAATAAGTACTACTTCCAGGTTAAAGTTGGCTATGAAATTTAATCTTAATCCAACGGAGGCGAAAAAGAGGGGAGCCAATACGTTAATGGTAAACTGATGTAGCACATGTTTATGTTTTTCCGTAAAATATTCAGAATCGTTGATGCCAACACCAACCAGAAAGGCGCCAAATATACCACGTACCCCAAGTCCTTCGGTAATGCATGCGCTGATGAGGCAAAGACAAACGGCCATGGTAAGTACCCGGCCTGGCTTCTCGCCCTTGCCGGCAATTGCCAATAGTTTATGTATAAGCCAACGGCCGCCTGTTAACATGAAAATTGCATAAAGTATAACTATGCTTACCGACCAAAATGAGGCTTCACCTTTGCCAACATTCATGAGTTGGATAATAATGGAGAATAGTATCCAGCCCAGAAAATCATCAACCATAGCAGCAGTTAATACAATGTTGCCTATGCGCGTGTTAAGAATATCCAGGTCGAGCAGTATTTTAGTAATCACAGAAAGCGCAGTAATGGAAAGCGCTGTTCCGAAAAATAACGAGGTGACTAATTGGTTATTAAAGCCATTGGCAAAATGACTTTGGTATAGGAACCATACCGCGGCAAAACCAATAGCAAAAGGGAATATAATACCCGTAAGACTTATGCTGATGGCCTGTTTGCCGTTCTGCCTTATCTGTTTCAGATCTACCTCGAAGCCGGCAATAAACATGAGCAAAATACTGCCAATATTGGCAATACCATCAAATGCCTCAAAAGCATGAGGGGTAGACAGGAAGATATCTTTAAAAACAGATGGGAATAATAATCCCAGCAAGGTGGGGCCAACAATGATACCCGCGAAAATTTCGCCAATAATAGCGGGCAGCTTATACCTGCGGCATAACTCGCCTAACAACCTCGCTGGGATTAGTATAATCAAAAGAATGAGCAGGAAATGAATTATCTCCGATGAGTTCAGTTTCGAAACCATGTTTAAAAAATTATTGCAGGTTTTCTTTTACCTCAATTCGTAATTGATGGGTACTAAAAACATGCGAAAAGGGCTGTACGCTTTTTGTTAAAAACACACTACCTCCAATTACACTGTGGTGACCAATTACCGTACGGCCACCTAAAATGGTACTACGGGCGTAAATAACTACATTATCCTCAACAGTAGGGTGCCGTTTGGTTTCGGATAATTCCTTACTCACCTGCGCGGCACCTAAGGTTACACCCTGATATATGGTTACATGTTTACCAATAATACTGGTTGCGCCAATAACAATTCCGGTACCGTGGTCAATACAAAAAGGTACGTCGATTGTAGCTTTTGGATGGATATCTACCCCGGTTTTGCCATGTGCATGCTCCGATAATATCCGGGGTAAAATAGGTATAGCCAATCGTGTAAGCTGGTGTGCTATACGGTAAACCGCGATGGCATAAAAGCCCGGATAAGATACAATTACCTCATGTACACTGGTAGCGGCAGGATCTTTTTCATATATCATGGAAGCATCCTGCCGCAGATCCTGGTAAATTTCATTCAATGAATCATAAAATAAAATAACCGCCTCCTCAATATCAATATCATTGGGATCAAGATAACTTAACAATATGTTTTCAAGGTCTATCTGGTTCTTTTTAAGATGACCGCCATAGATTGATAGTTTATTGGCATGGTTATTTGGAAACAGGAATTCAAAAAGATCAGATAACCAACCAACGCATTGTCTGATCTTTGGTGTCGCTTCCCATTCAGCTTTATGGGTTTGATAAAGCGTTTGTATAAAGCTGTCAAATTTATCGTCTTTCATACCGGTATATTATCGTTTAAGGCTATGAAGAGTGTTCACCAGCAAATCAATTTCGGCACAGGTATTATAAAATGCCAGCGAAGGCCTAACAGTGCTTTCAACGCCAAACCTCCTAAGAATAGGCTGTGCACAATGATGACCAGACCGTACCGCTATACCTTGTTGGTTTAAAGCTGCGCCCACCTCTTCGGTTTTGTAGCCATCTAATACAAATGATAAAACACTGGCTTTATCCGGGGCGGTACCTATCAGGCGTATTCCCTTTACTTCTTTTAACAATTGGGTTGCATAAACCAGTAAATAATGTTCGTATTGCGCTATAAGCGGCATCCCTAAACGACTAACATAATCAATTGCGGCACCCAGGCCAACTGCATCTGCAATATTACCGGTGCCGGCCTCAAAGCGGCCGGGGGCATCATGGTATTGGGTATGTTCAAAAGTTACATCTTTGATCATGTTGCCGCCTCCCTGCCAGGGTTGGGTTTCGTTTAATAGATCTTCTTTACCATAAAGGACGCCGATACCCGTAGGCCCGAAAACCTTATGGCCCGAGAATACAAACCAATCGGCATTTAAGGCCTGTACATCAACAGGCATGTGCGATACGGATTGAGCTCCATCTACCAGTACTTTAGCCCCGGCCAGGTGAGCCAAATGCACAATTTGCGCAGCTGGCGTTACTGTGCCCAATGCGTTTGATACCTGGGTAAATGAAACCAGTTTTGTTTTTGGCCCAAGGAGTTTTACATATTCATCTATCAACACCTGCCCGTCATCATCCACAGGAATTACTTTTATTTTCAAACCCCTTTTAGCAGCTAATTGCTGCCATGGAACAATATTGGCATGATGTTCCAGATGGCTCACAATAATTTCATCGCCTGCCTGCAGATTTTGCTCGCCCCAGCTTTTGGCCACCAGGTTGATGGCTTCGGTTGCGCCACGAACAAATATGATCTCGTTTATGGAACCGGCATTTAAAAAAGTTTGCACCTTTTTGCGTGCGCCTTCATAAGCATCGGTAGCCCTTGCCGCCAGTTCATGTGCTGCACGGTGGATGTTGGAATTTTCGTGTTCATAAAAGTAGCTGATGCGGTCAATTACCTGTTTAGGCTTTTGGGTAGTAGCTGCATTGTCAAGCCATATCAGCTGTTTTCCGTTCACCTGTTCCTGTAATATGGGAAAATCGCGCCTAATTAGGTTTACATCAAACGGCGGGGTAATGATATTGCTGATGCCTGCCTGTTTAACTTTTCCCTGGTCTGATTTTACCGCAGGTAAGCCATGTTTATCAGATAAAAAGTAAAACGGGATTTCGGTCGCAGCGGGTGCACCGGTAAATGGTAAAGCGTTTGAAGGTCCCGACGTATTAATGTTGCTCAATATCTTCTTTAGCTCGATATCAAAAGCCTGGTCCTGCTGGTATGGTAGCTGAAACAAGCTTTCGGGGGCAGTTGAAAGTTGCTCAACGGGGAAGCTTTGCTTTAAGGGAAGATCTGGTATAAGATCAGTTTTCACCAAATAAGAGTCATAACTAAAACCAGGTCGCACCGGCAATTGATCGCCAAAAGCGGTGGGGGTACTACCAGAAACAGGCGCCGACGAATTAGGATGATTACTTAAATTAGGATCTGCAAAACTGGTTTGCGGATCCTTTAGGTTAACAGCATTATTCTGGTTAATGGCAGATGGCGCAATACCACCACCTCCAATTGTACTTGAAGGGATGGAGTGTATAGGCGTATTTACCTGTTGGGGCGGACTAAACAAGCCTTCATCACCTATATTGCCGGGTAATAAAAAAGGCTCAGGAGCTTGTTGCACAGGTAATTGGTTTACTAAGCCACCAGGTCCTGATTTAAAAAACTGATTAGCCAGTTGCTCCAGTTCCTGCAGGTTAAGTAAGTTATCCGGATTAATATTTGTACTCATGGTAATTGCTTAAATCAACATCTTCTAAAACGGCAATAGCATCATCAACCAAAACGGCTAAAGAGCAATAAAGCGAAACCAGGTATGAGGCAATTGCTTTATTATTGATACCCATAAACCGGACAGATAAACCCGGTGACTGCTCGCCCGGAAGACCAGGTTGAAACAAGCCTACAACACCCTGGCGGCTTTCGCCTGTCCTTAACAGGATGATCTTTGATTTATTATTTACGATAGGCAGTTTATCTGATGGAATAAGCGGGATTCCTCTCCAGGTAATAAATTGCGATCCGAATAGTGAAACCGTCGGCGGTGGTACACCCCGGCGGGTACATTCACGGCCAAAGGCGGCAATAGCTAATGGGTGCAAAAGGAAAAAGCCGGGCTCTTTCCACACTTTGGTTATCAGTTCGTCCAGATCGTCGGGGGTGGGAGGGCCCAGCCTGGTTTTAATTTTTTGTGATGGCGAAATACTGTTCAGTAGCCCGTATTCGGGGTTATTGATAAGTTCGCTTTCCTGCCTTTCTTTAACTATCTCGATAGTAAGGCGCAATTGCTCGCTGATCTGGTTATAAGGCTTACTATACAGGTCAGATACACGGGTGTGTACATCCAGTACTGTATTTACAGCACTCAGGTTATACTCCCTTGGGTTTTCTTCATAATCAACAAAGGTTGATGGCAGTTCACGTTCATCGCGCGAAGAGCAATCCACTTCTACATTGTTTGCGTGTACCACCTTGTTTAACCGATAAACGCCCGATTCAACCGGGATCCAATTGAGTAAATGGGTTAACCACCGTGGCGTAATGGTTGATAATTGTGGAACGGTACGGGTTGCTACCGCTAACTGCCTGGCGGCTACATCACCAAGGGCTGTTTGTTTTGCTTTTTGCTCTGCCATTTTTTAGATAATAGGAATGTGCTTTAAATAATGAATTTTAATGTGCCGTAAATACAGAATTACATGACATACAATTATAGTATATAAATTCTATAGATTTTATATACTATTTGATTTTATTACAAAAAATAATTTTTAGTGGAGTGCTGATATTAAAGTTCAGCTATTTTAAGGTTGAAGAGATAGGGGATACAGCGTTGATTTAATGATACTTAAATTGGGGATGTTTAAATGTTCTGGATTTTGTATCCGGTATTATTGCCTAAAAATGAATGCTTGAACACCCGCAATTTATTGAAAAACTAACAAAATGAAATAAATTATATAAAGTCTATAGGAATTATAGTTTTTAATATATATTTGCAACATCACGTTCTTTTATACTTATCCAGAAAAGACAGAGGGAAAGGCCCCATGACGTCTTGGCAACCTGTACCATGAATCTCAGATTTAGTAAAAGGTGCTAATTCCTGCTCCCGTTGGGAGGAAGATAAGTTGGTATAGAATTCTACACGTATTCTCTCCGGCTCTCTTTTAGATAAGTGTAAAGAACACAAATAAACAACTAAATACATGAACACTTTTCCCCAATTACCTGCCAATATTTACAGATCGCTTCGTAATGATGTAACAATGTGTTGTTAATTTAATGTTCCTTTAAAGCAACAGCCTCCTTTGCAGGCTAACTACTACACATCACATTATTACAAATAGAATTTACCAAATGAATAAAGTAATACTTACCGCTTTAACAATTGTTATCAGCACCACTGCTTTTTCACAGATCCTTACACCTGTAAAATGGTCATATGCTGCCAAAAAGCTTGATAATGAACAAGCTGTAGTATTTATAAAAGCTACCATTGATAAAGGCTGGCACATTTATTCGCAGCATCTTGCCGATGGCGGACCTATAAAGACCTCGCTAAAGTTTGAAAAAAACGACAACTACATTTTAGTGGGTAATACAACCGAGCCCAAGCCAGTAAGCAAGTATGAAAAGTCGTTTAGCATGAACGTGCAGTATTTTGAACAGGCAGTTATATTTCAGCAAAAAGTAAAACTTAAATCGGGCCAGGCATCGGTTAGCGGCACGGTAAATTTTATGGCATGTAACGACAAGCAATGTTTACCGCCAGATGATGTGGAGTTTAATATACCCGTAAAATAGTATCGTATATAATCAAAATACTTAATTAGTAAGCAGTTCAATAGCCACCAATTGATCTGCAGAATTACAAACTAATACCATGAAACTAAGATCAAATCTATTCACCAAAGCCCGCAAACAGAATGGTGGCACCCTTTTCTGTTGTTATTGCCATTGTTAAAAACGTAGTTACGTTTCCGGTTTTTAAATCTTAATCAAGATATACATCCTGGCTGTACTAAGTGCGTTGCTTTGCTATGGTGGTAAATCAGGCGTGTGCTGTGCAGTCCAGGATGTATATCGTTTTACAAGATAAATAATTACTAAAAACATAAAGAATTAAAAAATATTCTATTAAGTCTATAGATTTTATTGTATTTATCATATTTATTGCTATCTTTACACCATTCTAATTAACCCCACCATTAATTAGTTGATTTATAAAGAATAAGGGAGAGGAAGTCTCGATGATCTTATAGCAACTTTTCAGAAACCTGAAATAAGTGCTGAACTTTTTTCGGTAGTAATTATGCACCGGAATATAAATTAACTAAAAGTCATGAACACATTTAACATTCATTACCCACAACCACAACCCGCAGCCATCAAACGATGTTGTTGTATGGTTCAGTATGTTTTCTGGTTTTAAAAACCAGGCACCTTTAAAATTTATAGCGTTTTTTCAAAGGCTTATCAAGCCCAATGGAATACTTATGTCCAAATTTTCAGGCATCGCATCAATCAATAACAATTAAAACTTATACAAAATGAACACTACAAACTACTTAACCAAAACAAGGCTGCTATCGGCCGCTTTAGTGCTTAGTGGGGTTACGGTATTATCGGCCCATGAAACCCCAAAGCCTAAGTTTATAAAAGAAGGTAAATGGCGCGGTGAATTCACCGTAAGCGAATCAAAAGTACCTTTTAATTTCGAGCTGAAAGGCAAGGATGCCGAGCACGCTGTGTTTACGCTTATTAATGGTTCACGGAGGGATAATTTCCACGTAAAATCTGTAGGTACCGATTCAGTTTATATTAAAATGAACACCTATGATGCTGCGCTGGTAGCCAAAATTGAAGACGATGGTTCGCTAAGCGGCGAATATCGTAGCCTGGTACCAGGTTTCAGGGGTAATTCTTTACCATTTACTGCAGAATATGGTAAAACCTACCGCTTTGTAGAACCCGGCAAAGATGTAGCCCCTAAAGCGGATTTAACCGGTAAATGGGAAATCAAAACCTACAGTAAAGAGGCTGTTCCTGCATCTATAGCCTTATTGAAACAAAAAGGAAATAAGCTTACTGGCGTAGTGATGACCGTAGTTGGTGATACCCGCGAACTGGAAGGCACTGTTCAGGGAGATGAATTTGCACTGAGTGGTTTTACCGGCCCAAGTCCGTTCATCATAAAAGGCAAGATCAACGCCGACGGCTCTATCAGCGGTGAAGAAGGCTTCGGCATCTATAAAAATCTGAAGTTCGATGCTGCTAAAAAAACAGAGGTGGAATTACCTGATCCTTACAAGCTTACATTTTTAAAAGAAGGCTATAAAAAGCTTGATTTTTCTTTCCCGGGGATAGATGGTAAACAAGTGTCTCTCAGTGATAACAAATACAAAGGTAAAGTAGTGATCGTAGAGATCATTGGCACCTGGTGCCCTAACTGTACCGATCAAACCGTGTTCCTATCTCCATGGTTCAATAAAAATCATCAACGTGGTGTAGAAGCCATTGCACTGGGTTTTGAGCAGAAAGACAGCCTGGAATATGCCAAATACACATTAGGTAAGCTGAAAGAAAAATACGAGATCAATTATGACATAGCTTTTGGCGGCCTGGCCGATAAAAAGCTGGTATCGCAGAAGCTACCTGCATTGAATAAATTCATCGCTTTCCCAACCACTATTATCATTGATAGAAAAGGTGATGTAAGAGAGATCTACACAGGCTACACAGGTACGGTAACGGGTAAATACCACGAAGATTACGAAAAGAAATTTAATAAACTGTTGGACGAACTTATCGCTGAACCTGCCCCGGAAACAGCGGCTATCGCAGATCCATCAACCCATCCAGGAAACTAACATTAACTGATCCTATAATTTATCAAATGAAAACTATCAATTTAATTACCTCATTCAAATGCCTGTCTGTAGGTTTATTGTTTAGCGGTGCAGCTGCATTAGCCGCGGATAAAAATCCGCCTGTGAAATTTATTAAGCAAGGTGTATGGCGCGGTGTATTTACCGTTGCTGAAACCAAGGTTCCTTTTAACTTTGAATTAAAGGGTAAAGACGCGGAGCACGCGGTATTTACGCTGATTAATGGCAGCCGCCGGGACAACTTTCATGTAAAGCAGATTGGCAGGGACTCTGTATTTATCAAAATGAATACCTATGATGCCGCCCTGGTTGCTAAAGTGGAAGATGACGGAACGTTAAGCGGTGAATACCGCAGCCTGGTACCGGGCTTCCGTGGTAACTCTCTGCCTTTCACTGCGGAATATGGAAAAACTTACCGTTTTGTTGAACCAGGAAAAGACATTGCTCCGACAGCGAACCTGACCGGAAAATGGGAACTGAAGGTTTATTCAAAAGACCAGGTGCCTAACAAAATAGCTGTTTTGAAACAAACAGGTAATAAACTTACCGGCGTAATTATGCAGGTAACCGGCGACAGCCGCGAATTGGAGGGTACCGTTCAGGGGAATGAGTTCGAATTATCCGGCTTTACAGGTCCGAGTCCAAAGATATACAAGGGCAAGATCAATGCTGACGGTACATTAAGCGGCGAAATTGGTTCCGGTATTTATGATAACACCAAGTTTGACGCTGTGAAGGATGATAAAGCAGAATTGCCTGATCCGTATAAACTAACCTATCTGAAAGAAGGTTACAAAAAGCTGGACTTTACTTTTCCCGACCTGAATGGAAAACCGGTATCGCTTAGCGATGATAAGTATAAAGGCAAAGTAACCATTATTGAAATTGTAGGTACCTGGTGCCCCAACTGTACAGATCAAACGGTATTCCTTTCGCCATGGTTTAATAAAAACCACAGCCGTGGGGTAGAAGCCATTGCTATTGGTTTTGAGCAGAAAGATAGCCTGGAATATGCCAAATATACTTTAGGCAAGCTAAGGGATAAATACAATATCCAGTATGATATCGTTTTCGGCGGCTTAGCTGATAAAAAGCTGGTATCGCAAAAACTGCCTGCACTAAACAAATTTGTGGCATTCCCTACCACCATCATTATTGACAGGAAGGGCGATGTGCGTGAAATATACACAGGCTACACAGGCACTGTTACCGGTAAATATTACCAGGACTACGAAAAGAAATTCAACAAATTGTTGGATGAATTGATTGCCGAACCGGCACCTGCCAGCGCAGGTAATGTTACGGGTACCGATCAAAAAGAACTCAAAGGAAAATAAACTAAATTAAATCCCGGTAAGGGGTAACAGCTTTACCGGGTTCACTAAAACAAGTAAACAAACCACCATGACTAAATTATCAGGCGCTGTATTATTTACAGCATTCGTATCGTTAACCGCGTTTACACCGTCAACTATTAAAAGTGTTAAACTAACTAAAGGCAGGGCTGCTACCATCAAAACCGTTACATCCAATAAAAAATTTAAAATATCAACCTTTAAAGTCGATAATGAAAGCAGCAAACTTACCTGGGCTGCAAAAAAAGCAACAGGCGACCATAACGGCGATGTAAAAGTAAGCAACGGTAACTTTGCCATTGAAAATAACGGGCTTAAAGGCGGCAGCTTCGATATCGACCTTAATACCATCACCGATGCTGACCTTACCGACCAGGCATCAAACGATAAACTGGTTAGCACTTTAAAAAGCGAAACTTTTTTCAATACAGAAAAATTCCCTAAGGCTAATTTTGTGATCTCATCAGCCACAAAAACGTCAGGAAACCAATACGATGTTAAAGGTAAGCTTACTATAAAAGGGATCACTAATGATGTGAGCTTCCCGGCAACCGTAACAGTTAACGGCAAGAAGCTGGCTGCTACTGCAAAGATCACTATCGATCGTACTAAGTACGATATCAAATTCCGCTCAAAAAATTTTTTTGAAAACCTGGGTGATAAGGTGATCTACGATGATTTTGATTTAAACGTAAGCCTTAACGCCAGCGCGCAATAAGCTTTTACTGAGCTAACAAATTTTAAAGATCTGATAAAATTATAGTCACCATTTTAGGTGGATGGCCATTGTTTTGACTAAAAATAGCATTTAAAAACTCGCGTAAAGTTTGGAAATGGATCAGGAGCCGGGGCGCATTGGGTACCCCGGCAAAGATCCGGACAGACTTATCGGCAGCAATATGAATGCATAAGGATATGAAAAAAGGAAATATACTTCTGGTTATTATAGCTATCAGTACATTGATAAGCTTTATGAGTTTTGTGGGCACCAAAGATGATGTGCAAACCAAAGAGCAATTGGGCGAAAAATTATTTTTTGACCCGATACTATCTGGTGATAATACCATCAGCTGCTCCTCATGCCATACACCGGAGTTTGCATTTGCCGATACCGCTACATTTAGCATTGGCATAAAAGGTAACCTTACTTCAAGAAACTCACCCGGATTAACTAATCTTTCGGGCCGGCCACACCTTTTTTGGGATGGACGCGCTTCTTCGCTGGAAGAACAGGCTCTGGGGCCTATCACATCGGCTACAGAAATGGGGCTTCCTATTGAAGATGCCGTAAAGAAATTAAATGAAAATAAATACTACGCTGATGCATTTCAAAAGATATTTAAATCAACACCCACCAAAGATAATCTGTTGAAGGCCATCGCCTCCTTTGAGCGGACGCTTGAAACCTCAAACAGCCCATATGATCGTTATATTAATGGAGACGATAACGCCTTAACCGCATCTGCTGCCCGTGGCCGCCTCTTGTTTATTGGTAAGGCCAATTGTAACAACTGCCACTCGGGCGAAGATTTTACGGCCGACAGGTTTAAAAGCATAGGGCTGTACAATGGTAAAGATCTGAATGATCCGGGCCGTTCAAAGATCACTAAAAATAAAACGGAAGATGGCGAATTTAAGATACCGAGCCTGCGCAATGTTGCAGTTACCGCTCCTTATATGCACAACGGAAAGTTTAAAACGTTAAAAAGTGTGGTTGAATATTATAACAATCCGTCTCTTATTGTTAAGGATGGTATCAACCGCGACCTGTCGTTAGATAAGCCTTTGAATTTGAATGACGGAGAAATAAACGATATCGTTGAATTTTTAAAAGCACTTACCGACGATCGTTTTAAACAGAAACTCGCCTCAAACTGAAAATAATTCCCCCTTTAAATAATTAATTAATCACGGACATCGATTGTGTATGCGGGTCAGAAAAGTACCTGCTATAGCCACCGCTTTGTCTAAAACTATTGTAAAATGAAGAAAATTGTACTCCTGCTTATATTTTTTAGCCTGGCTTACGGGCAAAATATATTCGCACAAAAACGAACGGTTAGCGGAATAGTCACCGCTGCCGATGATAAAGCCCCTTTACCGGGTGTATCTATACGCATTAAAGGATTAAATGAAGGCGCGGTTACCAAAGCCGACGGTACTTTTAGTATCGTAGTACGCAATGGCAAGTACCTGGTGTTTTCTTTTTTAGGATACGAAAGCCAGGAAGTAGAGATTGACGGACTAAAAGAGTTTAAAATAGTGCTTAAGCCTGCAGGTAATGATCTTAACGAGGTGCAGATCATCGGTTCGCGCAATGCCAACCGTACCAAGCTTAATTCAGCTTCGGCTGTCGATATTATCGATATCAAGCCTTTGCTGGAATCTGCGCCGCAGGTGAGCGTAACGCAGTTGCTGCAATATATTTCGCCATCGTTCCACTCCGTTAACGGAAGTAATGCCGGTGATGCCGGGTCGGCACTTAGTTTAGCCCAGCTTCGCGGTCTGGGGCCAGACCAGGTATTGGTTTTAGTAAATGGCAAGCGCAGGCATAAAAGCGCTAACGTAAATTATGGCGGCCTGGGCAACGGATCTACCGGGTATGATTTAAATTCTATACCATCAGGTTCTATCGATAGGATTGAGATCCTGCGCGACGGCGCGGCGGCTCAATATGGATCTGATGCGATCGCCGGCGTTATCAATATCGTACTTAAGAAAAAAACAGATGACCTTGCGGTTAATACCTCAGGAAGTACTCGCAGGCGTGGTGATGGTGCAACAACGCGTACCAGCGTAAATTATGGTGTTGGCTTAGGCAGCGCAGGAGGTTATATTAATGCCACTGCTGAATACGCAACGCAGGCCATCGCGTTGCCAGCAGGAAGAGCCAATGCCGGATTATATAACGGGCCCATTTATGGCGGCGGTGCAAATACACGCGCTTATGATGCCATTTATACCAAAGAAATTGATGATGCCATTTTAAAAAGCCGCGGTATTGACCGTCATTTTTTTGATCAGCGTGGCGGCGGGTCCAATGCAGGCCAGGACGCATTGCTGTCTTTCAACGCGGGCTTTCCATTAAATAAAACCACGGATATATACGCATTCGGTGGCATCAGCAGTCGTAATTCCCAGTTTACCGCCGTTTACCGTTTACCCGGATGGACATCGCGGAACAATAACTTTATTTACCCGGATGGTTTTTTACCGGCCATGGAAAATAACATTGTTGACGGTTCAATAGCTGTGGGTATAAAAGGCAAGGTTGGCGATTGGAATGTAGATCTATCTAACGTATTTGGAAAGAATAGTTTCACCAACCGGGTGGATAATTCTTTAAACGCCAGCCTTGGGTTGAAAAGCCCGACCAGCTTTGATGCGGGCAGATATAACGCAGGCCAAAATACCACAGGACTCGATTTTAGCCGTTACTTTGAAAAGGTTTTAAAAGGGTTAAACGTAGCCTTTGGCGCGCAGCACCGGATAGAAAGTTTCCAGATCATAGCAGGCGAGGAAGGCTCTTATTCTAAGGCAGACCAGCGCACTATTGTGGATGTTGATACTACCGTTGGTGGCATTCCCTATTTGTCAAATGCAGGCGTAACTTCGCTGAACGGCCTCGCCGCCGGTTCGCAGATCCACCTGGGTTTCCGGCCCGAGAATGCGGTGAACGTCAGCCGTTCTGTAACCGCCGGCTACGCTGATGTGGAACTGAATGTAACCAAAGCATGGCTGATATCGGGTGCTGGTCGTGCAGAATATTTTTCCGATTTCGGCAATGTGTTTACCTGGAAAGCTGCCACCCGTTACAGTTTTGCCAGATGGTTGAATATTCGTGGATCGGCCAATACAGGCTTCCGGGCACCAGACCTGGCACAATCTTATTACACCTCAGTTTCTACTACGTTTCAGCAGGGCAGGGGAGTTGATATTTTAACAGCGTCGAACCAAAGCGCGGCGGCAAGGGCATTGGGTATCCCTAAATTAACGCCCGAAAAATCAAAAGGATACGCGCTGGGCCTTACCTCGGCACCCGGCAGTAATGTAGAACTGACCGTGGACGCCTACCTGATCAAGATTGATAACAGGGTAGGTAATACCGGTAACTTTACCTCCACTGATGCCAATCTTCCGGCAGACGTAAAAACCCTTTTTCAACAGACAGGTGCAGCGCAGGCAAATTTCTTTTACAATGAATTCAGCACCCGTACCAGGGGTATAGAATTTACCGGCAGCTATAAGGTATTGTTAGATAAGGGCAATATCAACTTCCTTTTCGGCGGAAACTTTTCCAAAAACGAGGTGACTAAAGTAAATACTCCAAAGGGATTAGAAGCGTATAAGAATGTTATACTAAGCCCGGGAGAAAGGGCGAGGGTTACCACTAATATCCCAGCACAAAAGATCAATCTTCAGGGCATTTATAGTTTGGATAAGTTCACCTTCTTACTGCGTACCGTTTACTTTGGTAAGGTAACCACCGCATCGCTGCTGAGCGCTGCCGATCCGCTTAACCCGGTTTACTTTTACCAGAACCTGAAGCCTATCTGGGTAACAGATCTATCCATAGGCTATAAGTTCACGGCCAAACTACAGGCCACTGCCGGTGTAAACAACCTGTTCAATATCGTGGGAGAGTATACCGATCCATCCATAGCTGGTTTACGCAATCCTACCGTTGTTGGTATCCAAAACGGCAGCGCGGGCATCCAGCCATTTATTAAACTATCTGCTCATTTATAAGCTACAAATCATGAATAACAATTATTATAAAATATACAGGTCGGTGCTAAGGTCGACACCATACAAGTTAACTTTACTGTTTGCGGGCATATTATTATTGGCCTCTTCCTGCAAAAAAACAGATTACCTGAACATCAACGATGCCAATAGGCCCGCGCTTGCTGCTCATATCGGCTTTGTAAATGCAAGGCCGGTAAATGCAGGTATCCAGTTTTGGACATATACCACACAGGTAACCAAAGCCGCTGTAGCCATAAATGCCAAAACAGATTACCTTGATACCCAATTTGGCGATGTGCAGATCAATTTTACGGAGGGTACTAACACCTCATACAAAGCATCACGCCAGTTTGGGAATAGTGCCGCTTTTACGACAACCGGCGGCCCTAACGGCCCTATAGCCACATACTATCATACTGTATTCGCAGTAAAAAACACCAAGGCTACTGCCGATTCGCTCATCCTGTTTTATGACGACCTGAGTGCGCCGGCTGCTGGCAAAGCCAAAGTAAGATTTGTACATCTGGCACCCGGCAATGCCGCCGTTGATTTTGGAATAGCCGGGCAAACCGCCTTATTTACCAATACAGTGTATGGTCGCGCCGGTGGATCAATTCTTTCCGGTACAGGGTATAACGCATGGTCGCTTGGGCCCTTTGTGAGTGTTGACGCTGGCACGGTTAATTTTTCTGTCAGTAAATCTGCAGATCATTCAGTCGTGAGCATACTAAATGATAAGTTAAGTAATGTTGTTTTAGCATCCGGCAAAATATATACCATTTATATCAACGGAACACCCGGCAGTACAGCTGTTGGCGCTACTATCATTACCCATAACTAACAAAATACAGCACAAATAGCAGTGATTTAATAGATGTGCCAATAAGGCTGTCCCGGTTTTTGCCGGGCGGCTTTATTTTTTAATCAATTTATAATTCAACATCATCATAATGAAAAATAGTAGTCGCAGAGAATTTATAGAAAATACATTAAAGGCAACCGTTGCCATAACCGTAACCGGGCCACTGATTTTAAACAGCGAAAACGCGTTAGCATCTCCCAAAAGCGCAGCAACCATATCTGGCGATGTTTTAAAGTTTGCACAGGTTCCGCTGGGCTTTGACTATAAAGCATTGGAGCCACATATAGATGCGCTCACAAACGAAATACATTATACTAAGCACCATGCAACCTACATCAAAAATGTAAATGAGGCCATTGTTGCCGAAAAGCTAACCTTTACTACCGAAAAGGAGTTTTTTGACCACGCTTCGCAGCTGTCGCCCAAAGCACGTAATAACGGCGGAGGTGCCTGGAATCACAATTTTTTCTGGCAAAGCCTTACGCCAAACCCAACCGGTCCTGATGGCAGGATTAAAGATGCTTTGAATGCGGCATTTGGGTCTGTTGAGCAGTTCCAAGAACAATTTACGCAAGCCGCGCTAACCCGCTTTGGATCGGGCTGGGTGTGGTTGGTAAATGTTAACGGTAAATTAACTATTGCATCTACAGGCAACCAGGATAACCCTTTATTTGATAATGCTGCGGTAAAGGGTGTTCCCTTACTGGCTCTGGATGTTTGGGAGCATGCTTATTACCTGAAGTATCAGAACAGGCGTAATGAGTATATCGCTGGTTGGTGGAATGTAATTAACTGGAACGAGGTTAATAAACGATTGGGCTAATGGGAAATATAAGCAATTTCGCCCACCCCGACTGGAAATGGTACAATCGGGCTCTTTTAAGAACATTTATCGTTTATGGTGCTGTAACTGTTATACCGCTTGTTCCTTCATTTTACAGCCAGGACTTTGATGTAGGTTTTTCGGTGGCAAACTACCCCTGGAGATGGCTGGATGTAATAAGCCAGAATAATCCCTGGTTCTTCAGCAGCCAGGGAGGTAAAAACTATACGGGCTGGTTTATCACTTTGTTGATTTGTTTGGTTGCCGGTACAGTTTGGTTATTGGTTGAAAAGCAAATCAATAAGGATAAAAACGTAACAGATCTCAATACCGGTGATGGAGGCCTTTATAACTGGTTCTTTATTTTAGTGAGATACCAGATTGTTTTAAGAATGTCGTGGTTTGCTATTGCTAAAGTATTCCCTGTTCAAATGCCTTTTCCAACCATCAGCCAGTTGAACACCAGTCTTGGCGATTTTACACCAGGAAAACTATATTGGCTTACAACCGGGGTATCTCCGTTTTTTGAGGTTTTTGCAGGCATCTTTGAGCTGACTGCCACTATCCTTATTCTTTTCAGGCGCACTACAACATTGGGGGCCCTGATGATGATCGCTATACTGCTTCCTATCTGGTTTGTAAATATTGGTTATGACGCCGGGGTGGAGCTTGCGAGCCTGCACCTGTTATTATTATCCCTATTGCTGCTTGCAAAAGATTCACCCAAATTCTGGCAGCTTCTTATCGAGCACAAAGAGGCGGCGATTAGCTATATCCGGCCGCCTGTTTTTCCGCAGCAATGGAAGAGGGTGGGGCGCATTGCACTTAAAATTGGTTTTATTTTTATTTTTCTCGTTTACCGGGGTTATCATTACGGAAAGCTCTACGCAGCGGGTAAAACATTTAAACTGCCGTTGGATAATGGGGTAGAAAGCTTTACAGGGTTTTATAATGTGGATGAGTTTAGGATAAATAACAGATTTATCCCATATTCTCCTAACGATAGCCTGCGCTGGCAAAATGTAGTTTTTGAAAAATTCAATACCATCAGTATTAAAGTAGCCAGGCCTTTTAAACTTAACACACAAAATAAGATCCGTACTACCGAGTATTACGGTAACATAGGCAGGCTGTTTTACGGCTATAAGGCTGATACAATTAAACACACTTTAACATTGCAGAACCGCGCAGATACCAGTGAAAAGACCATATGGAACTATACGATCTCAAAGCCTGGCAGATTTATTTTAAAGGGATTAGATGGACATAAAGATTCGGTTTATATTGAGCTCAATCGCGTTGATCGACAATATCCGCTTGCTGTAAAAAGAAATACAAAGGTAACAGGCGACTAATGGGCACTGGACCGATATTAAATGTTGTTCGATATAAACGCTCTACAAGGCTGAAAATTGGCAGCAGGTTTGCGGAGAATTTAAAGGATGTTAGCCGGATATTGCCATTAAATAATCCATGTTTTGCCGGGCGCTGTAGGATTTCCCCGCTAAGCGGACTTGCTGCCCCTGGCTAATGCCTTGCAGTTTCACCGTTTCGTGCCGGACTACGGCCTTATCATCAGATAATAACTGGTAGGCGTATTCGGAAATGATCAGGTCGTTATCCAGCTCCTTGGTTTTGGCCTGGAGCCTGGAAGCGATATTAACGGGCAGCCCCATGACCGATAACTGGGGGCCGTTATCTAAGCCGAACTCACCGACGAAAACTTTCCCGGCGTGTAAGCCTACGCCGATTTCCAGCGGGCCGCCGTAAAAGGGTTCGGTGTAAGCTTCATTGAAAAGGCTAACGGTCTGGAACATAACTTTAGCGGCCTGGTAAGCATGATCCACTGATTCTTTCAGCCCGGTTTGTAAGCCAAATACCACGTACAGGCTGTCCCCGGCAACTTCTACTACCCGGCCCCCGAAATTCTTCACTACCTGGTTGAACGTAGTGAATAAACGGCGAACAACCTGTATAACGGTTTGGCCTGGCTGTGCTTCCATCAGGGGGGTAAAGTTCCGGATATCCAGGAATAAGATCGCCAGTTCCCGTTCCTGATCGGGTACAGTTGGCGCTGGGTTCTGGATTAAATAATTCTGCTCCATGGTAGTATAGACGATTAAGCTTTTAAAACATTTTATGCGGTTACTCATAAGATCAGCTTGATTAACAGGACGAAATTAACCGCAGGATGGGAGGGCTACCAGCATAATCTGGTTAACTGTTCCGGGAAACCGGTAAAAACCGGGATTGAATCGGTAAACGATTGAGCAAGCCACCTTATTTATAGTTTTGCTGACCCTTCAAAGTGCTTACCAGGCAGGCATATAGAAACTAATAGCCATTCATTTCCTTTTTACTTCTCCGGATCTTTAAAGGGTTCGGTCTTTCTCCTTTCAGTGCCTAAAAGCGCTCGGAACAGTGGAGTTTTGCCCCTCATCTTGTACACCGATTACCAGGGTTTCACTCATGTACGCGGTAAATTTGCGTTGCCGAATAGGGGGCATAACTAATCATGATGCCATTTAAGACCACCCTTAGGCTACGATTATAAGTCAGCACCGTCCGTGTCCGTTTCGCCCATAACTTTGCCTACTTCAGCTATGTTATCCTTATCATTCCGTCCCTACGATACTACCTTTGCCTTAGAAAGCAGAACAGAAACAGTTAATAATTGAAATACAACAATAAATGAGGATGTTAAATAATATTGCCCGAATAGTAGCTACCGGAGTATTGATGATCCAAGTTGCTACCGCTGCCGCACAGGGCAATTCAAAAACTGACGAGAGTATACGGCCATTTAAGGTAAATATTTCCGATAGCGATGTCAGAGACCTTCGCCAGCGTATTACAGCTACCAAATGGCCGGGAAAAGAACTTGTGGAAGATGCCTCACAGGGCGCGAAGCTTGCCAAGCTGCAGGAGCTTGCCAGGTATTGGGGAACAGCCTATGACTGGAGAAAGGCGGAGGCTAAATTAAATGCTTATCCACAGTTTAAAACCAAAATTGACGGTGTCGATATCCATTTTATCCATGTCAAATCAAAACATAAAAATGCAATGCCGCTTATTTTAAGCCATGGTTGGCCCGGATCAGTTTTTGAATTTATAAATGTTATTGAACCACTGACCAACCCGACCGCCTATGGAGGAAAAGCAGAAGATGCTTTTGATGTTATTATACCTTCATTGCCCGGATTTGGCTTTTCTGGCAAACCGGGCACGGAAGGCTGGAATAATGATCGTATTGCGAAGGCCTGGATTGTGCTGATGGAACGCCTGGGATACAAGCGTTATGTCGCTCAGGGTGGAGACTGGGGCGCGGGTATTGTCCACGCTATGGCACTGCAGGCGCCAAATGGATTATTGGGTATTCACAGTAATTTACCGGCAACGTTACCCATTGAGGCAGCAATGGCTTTGGGAGGCAATACTATACCTGCAGGCTTTTCTGAAAAGGAAAGTGCAGCTTTCCAACACCTTAGCAATGCAATTAAGACCGGTGGGTTTATCTATAAAACAACAATGGAGCGAAGGCCCCAGGGAGTAAGCTATGGTTTAACAGATTCACCGATAGGGCTTGCTTCGTGGATTTTCTTACATCCCGGCTTCGATGACTGGTCTTATGGCAATGATCCCAAACAGCTGCCAACCAAAGATCAGGTGCTTGATGATATTTCGCTTTACTGGTTAACCAATACGGCTTCTTCTTCCGCCCAAATTTATTGGGAAAACCGAAACAATAGTATTATCAATGCAAGTGTAATGAAATCTGACCACATTACTATCCCGGTAGCGGTTACCACATTTCCGAACGACGTTTATGCTTCTCCGGAAAGCTGGGCACGCCGTGCTTATAAAAACCTCATCTATTACAATGAAGTTGACCGGGGCGGACATTTTGCCGCATGGGGCGAACCCCAACTGTTTGTTCAGGAGATGCGCGCAGCATTCAAATCCATGCGTTAATCCTAGTGGGAGCGGCGATGTCATTGGCTTACCCTCATTAGTTTTATTAATATATCTAATCCCTTTTAGTAAGCCCCATGAATTGTGTCGCCATTGCCTTTCAGGTAAATTCATTCTTTCATTTAACCACCTTAAATGTTGCTCATATCAAATGGCAGTTTCCTTATCCGTTTACCCGTCAGGTCAAACAAAGCCTCCGTTAATGCTGGTGCAAAGGGTGGAAGCCCCGGTTCACCAACACCGCCGGCATTTGCATCATTCTCCATAATGTGTACCTCCACCAATGGCATATCATTGATTCTTGGCATTGGATAATTATAAAAATTTCGTTGTTCTACCAAACCATCTTTGAAGGTGATCTGATGAGTAGTAGCAGCACCAAGGGCCATCAATACCGAACCTTCTACCTGGGCATGGATGATATCGGGGTTTACGTACCAACCACAGTCTACCACCGCCCATACCTGATCGATTCTAATTTTCCCGTCGGCTTTTCGTGAAACTTTAACGATCTGGCCAACGGTGGTTGAAAAACATTCGGTAATCGCTACCCCGAATCCGTCACCATTCTTTTTAGATTTCCAATCAGAAACTTCCTCTAATTTATCGATCAGTTTCTGTTCCCGCTCTTCCCTTAAATATGCCCTTCTGAAATCAAGAGGGTCTTTTTTTGCGAGATGGGCCATTTCGTTAAGCAGGCTTTCAAAAGCAAAACCATTGGTAGAAGCATAAACCGACCGCCACCACACATTCGGGATGGGCGTTTCAAAAGGTATATCCGAGAAACTTATATGCTGGATGCTTTTATAATAAGGAGCAAGAAATCCTTCAGTGGTACTACGGTTGGGCTTATCTTTCGGTGCACCCTGCCAGTGCCCGATATTCTGCCCGGCCATTCTGAATTTGAGTGCGCTGATTTGACCGTCCTGAATCGCTCCCTGGCACCGGTAAGTTATCCCGGCCCTATAGGGGCCCTGTGTCATGTCGTCCTCTCTTGTCCATACTACCTGCACAGGCGTACCGGTTTCTTTAGAAATTAAGCAAGCCTCATGCGGATAATCCATGAATGCTTTTCTTCCAAAACCTCCGCCTAAAAAGGTCATATTAACAATTACTTTTTCTTTCGGTAACTTGAACTGTGCGCAGATGTAATCCTGTACCCATTCAGGCGCCTGTATCGGCCCCCAGATCTCCAATTTGTCGGATTGATAAAAAGCAACACAATTCAGTGGCTCCATCGCGCTATGTGATTGGTAAGGCGTTTCATAAACAACATCCAGCTTTTGGGTAGCAGCGCTTAATATCGAATCAGGATCACCCTGTTTTCTTGCGGATAAGCCTTCTTCATTATTGATAAGCTCGTTTTGCTTTTTATAAATGTCAGCGGTGTTCACGTGGTCAAATCCGCTGTCATCCCACTCAATCGTTAATGCTTTTCGACCCTGTATGGCAGCCCAGGTGCTATCAGCCACCACAGCAACACCATCCCTGAAAGTTTGAAATACTCCGGTTTGTATCTTACATACTTTTTTTACGCCGGGAACTTTCAGTGCCGCACTGGCATCAAATGATTTGAGCTTTCCGCGCAACCGCGGGTTTCGCTCAACAACAGCGTACAACATGCCCGGGAGTTTAAAATCCAGGCCGAATACTGCTACACCATTGGTTTTCAAGGGTGTATCCAGCCTTGCCAGTGGTTTCCCGATCAATTTATAATCCGATCTGTTTTTCAACACGATATCTTTAGGAGCTTCCAGTTTTGATGCGGCTTCTACCAACTCACCGTAATGGAATTTTTTGCCTGAAGGACGATGTAACACGTGTCCTGACTGTGCATAACATTCTGATGTTGGTACACTCCACTTTGCGGCAGCCGCCGAAATGAGCATCTCACGCGCTGATGCACCTAATTTAAGTAAATTTTTATATGACCCTCGAATCGTCGAACTGCCACCGGTTACCTGATTACCGTATTTCTCCCGGTTGCCCTGCGCAAAGCGGATATTGATGTCCTTCAAATTGACTTCCAGTTCTTCTGCAACGATCTGTGGGACGGATTGGTAAGCACCCTGGCCCATCTCAGCGCGGTGGCTGAATATGGTAACCTTGCCATTTGTGTCAATATGTATCCAGGCATTCATCTCTATATCCGAAGCCATCGCAGAATCTGCGGTAGCAAGTTTAGCTTCTTCAGCGTTTGAAGAGAAGTAAAGACCGACAAAAAGAGCTGTTCCGGTAAGGCCGGCGGCCCTTAAAAAATTTCTTCTTGATATGTTACTTGTACTCATAAGGTATTGAGTTAAGTGTAAATAAATCGTTCTTATTTCCCTTTGGGTGCATACGCACCTGTGGTAAGCCAGGTGATCCACGCTTTTTTAAATGCCGCGTGGCTCATAGGCGGCAATTTGCGTCCTTCGCCAGGGTTCCAACCCGAAAGTACCAGGCCATCATCTGCGTGTTCAATCAGTTTTTTCAAGTCTTTGTGGCCGTTTTGTTTTGGATCTATCAATTGCTTAGCCAATTGGCGCGGTGTGCGGCCCTGGAAAACCATCTTCATATTTGCTGGTGGCAGGTGCCAGTTGGGATTACCGGGAGGAGTATGTAAGCCGGGGGTATTGGTAGGCTGGTGGCAATTGGAACATTTCATTGCGTATACACCCTTACCATCAATTCCTCTTTGGGGAGACATGGTATGCAGATGACTGTCGTCTCCCTGCAAAGGAATGTTACCAGACGGGTGACAGTTCATACATCGGGCACTTGTCAGCACCGTATATACTTGTTTAAATGCCTTAACGGATGCTATACTATCTTTTTTGGCAACTGGCAGCATTGACACAGGTACCTTGCTTTTTCTGTCATCGCTATGGAGCGCAAACGCCATGATACCGACCGTCATTAGCAGAACGCTGACCACAGCGAATGCTTTCACCGGAATTTTTATTTGATGTTTCATTTGCTTGCAGCTTCCTTTCTCTGCAACTCAGCAGCTAAATGTATGGCCTTACGAATACGTTGGTAGGTTCCGCAACGACAGATATTACCTGCCATGGCGCTATCAATATCAGCATCGCTGGGATTGGAGTTTTCTTTTAACAAAACCGCAGCCGACATAATTTGTCCTGAGTGGCAATAACCACATTGCGGTACATTTTCTTCGTTCCATGCCACCTGCGCAGGGTGGTTATTATTTTCTGACAGGCCTTCAATCGTAATTACTTGCTGGCCTGCCGCACGGCTTAATTTTGTAACGCAGGAACGTACAGCGTCACCATTCAAATGTACAACGCAGGCCCCGCATTGCGCTACACCGCAACCATATTTAGTGCCGGTTAGGCCGATGACATCCCTGATTACCCATAGTAACGGCATGTTAGGATCAGCATCGACCTGGTGCTGTTTCCCGTTTACTGTAATTGTGATCATAAGTCTATTTAATTCAGTTATCTATCGTTTAAAAAGCGCTCCGGCTCTCAAACCGGAACGCCGTTACCATAATAAGGTAATCAACTAAATCACCAGTCTCATGTTGGTGATGCCTCCCGGGCTATGATGGAATACGCTATAATTTTTAATTCATTTTGCGATACTCATGCGGGGTTTGCCCAACCCGTTTCTTAAACAATCTTGTAAAATGCTGAGGATATTTAAACCCCAGTTCAAGAGCAACCTGATTAACAGTCTTATTGCCATCAAAGATCTTTTCTTTGGCCATGTTTATGAGTTTAAACTGTATATATTCCTGCGCGGTTTTGCCAGTTTCTTTTTTTACCAAATCGCCAAAATAATTTGCTGACAAATTCAATTCATCAGCGCAATAAGCAACTGAAGGCAGACCGTTGGTTTCAGGTTTATCCGACGCGAAATAATTATTTAATAGGTTTTCAAAACTTTCCAACACCCCATGCAGCACATGGTCGCGGGTGATGAACTGCCTTTCATAGAAACGAACACAATAGTCTAAAAAAAGTTCAATATTGGATACGATCAGGCGTTTGCTATGCTTATCTACACCACGCTCCAGTTCGTAATCTATCTTCGAAAAACAATCCAAAACGATATTTCTTTCCCGTTCAGATAAGTGCAATGCTTCGTTTGACTGGTAACCAAAAAACGAATATTCCTGGATTCGCCGGCCCAGCGTTGTGCCATGTATCAGATCAGGGTGAAATACAAGCGCATATCCTTTGGGTTGGTAGTATTCGCCATTACTATTGACCCCTGCCACCTGACCCGGTGCCATCAATACCAATGTCCCTTCCTGGTAATCATAAGTATTTCTGCCATATACAAGGTCGCCACATTTTACATCTTTTAAAAACACAATGTAAAAGCCAAAGTACATTTGTGAACCCTGCCTGCGGGCAGCCTTTGACAGATCGACGACGCTAATTAATGGGTGCTTAGTTTCGTTATTATTGAATGTATTATATTCACTTATGGTGTTAAAACGTCGCATGCTGTCCATAATCGCTTTCTTTTAATTCGAATTTAGATTATTAATCAATGCATTGGCAGCAACTTTACCTAAATCAGTAATAATGGTAGAAATACCCGTAATCTATATCCTATCGGGGCCGATAAAACGCATGACCTTTGTATATGTTAGCTCAAAGAAAAACATGCAAAAGGTAAAATTAAATAACGGCGTCGAAATGCCAATCTTAGGATTTGGCGTGTTCCAGGTGACCGACCTGGCAGAATGTGAAAGAAGTGTGGTGGATGCGATTGAAACTGGCTATCGGTTAATCGATACTGCTCAATCTTATATGAATGAAGAAGCAGTGGGCAAAGCGATCAGGCGTAGCGGTGTGGCTAGGGAAGATCTGTTTATTACAACCAAGCTTTGGATACAGTCTGACGGCTACAAAGGGACTAAAAAAGCTTTTGAAAATTCATTAAAGAAGCTTCAGCTGGATTACCTTGACCTCTACCTGATCCATCAGCCTTACGGCGATGTATATGGTGAATGGCGCGCGATGGAAGCGCTTTATAGAGAAGGTAAAGTAAGAGCTATCGGCGTTAGCAATTTTCAACCGGACCGACTGATTGATCTGATCATTCACAATGAGATCGTTCCTGCTGTTAACCAGGTAGAAACACACCCGTTCCACCAGCAATATGATACGCAACTGTTCATGAAAGAGAATAATGTCCAGATAGAATCCTGGGGGCCGTTCGCAGAAGGCAAGAATGATATTTTTAAGAATGAATTGCTGAAAACTATTGGCGAGAAGCATAACAAATCAATTGCCCAGGTGATCCTACGCTGGCTGACCCAACGAGGCGTTGTTGCCATTCCAAAATCAGTACGCAAAGAGCGGATGGCGGAAAACTTAAATAGCCTCGACTTTGAATTAAGCGCGGATGAGATGGACAAAATTAAAACGCTGAATACTAATGCCAGCAGTTTCTTTGATCACCGCGATCCGGTGATGGTGAAATGGCTGGGCGAAAGAAAACTGGAAAACTAAAACAACGGAATAAAAACATGAAAAAAACACTTGTGATTACCATTGCTTTATCTGCCTGGATTACGTTCGGTGCGGCTGCTCAAAACACTCCAATATTTCCCAAGGGGCGAACTTGCAACTGTAAATAATCATACCGGAACAGTTTGGCTTACTGAACTCAACAAACCAGACAGTACCATTGATATCGCTGTAGCAAATGCAACATTTGCGCCGGGGGCAAAACTCGACTGGCACATCCATCCCGCCGGACAGATCCTGATGAGCACAGAAGGAATAGGTTATTACCAGGAAAAAGGCAAACCCATCGAGGTGGTTCACAAAGGAGATATCATTAAATGTCTTCCCGGCATTGTACACTGGCACGGCGCATCACACAAAAGTGCCTTTACCTACCTGGCCGTAAGTGCAAACAGTGCAAAGAACAAAACGGTATGGCTGCAACGGGTAACTGATGCGGAATACAACAGCGCTAAAATTAACCAACATATAAAACTTAAAACCTAAAATTATGAAAAAAGCTATTATCGGCATGTTCCTGTGCGTCGCCATTGTCCAGCTATCATATGGGCAGGCTAAATTGCCAAATTCACCAGCCACAAGCACGACGAAAGAAGATCAGGAAATACTCGAGCTCTCTAAAACAAAATGGACATGGATGGCAGACAAAAATGTAGAGTCTTTAAACGGACTGTTTGCTGAGAATTGTGTATTTGTTCATATGGGAGGGAGCTGGGGAAAGACCCAGGAACTAAATACCATTAAAGGGGGGATGATTTGGTATAAAAAAGCTGAGGTTTATGGCGCGTCTGTAAACATTTTCGGTAATACTGCCATCCTTTTAAATGATATCGATTTGCTGGCAGTAGTAGGTGGAAACGAAGTAACCCATGCGTTTATGGTGACTGAGGTATACCTTAAAGAAAACGGCAAATGGAAGATGGGTTCGCTCACTTTTTCAACGCTGCTTAGGCCTGTTAAAATGAAATAGCAATAATATTAACCGGTATTGACAAGTTTATGTGTAGAAATATTATCTTTTTCTTGCTTTTGATTGCTTTAGCAGGTACAACTGCCTGCTCAAAAGCGCAATCCATCTCCGCCAAAAAGATACTTATCATATACTTGTCCCGGACAAATAATACTAAAGTCGTCGCTCAGATCATTCAGAAGCACGTAGGGGGAGATTTGGTCGCTTTAGAACTTGTTAATCCTTATCCCGAAAACTACCAGGCCATTGTTGCCCAGGTAGTTCGGGAAAATGAATCCGGGTTTCTACCTCCGCTTAAAACGAAGATTGACAACATGTCATCCTATGATTTGGTATTTGTTGGCTTTCCGACCTGGGGCATGCAACTGCCACCACCGATGAAAAGCTTTTTGAAGCAATATGACCTGAGCGGCAAAACTGTCATCCCCTTTAATACTAATGCCGGTTATGGCATTGGCAGCACCTTCCAAACCGTAAAAGAATTCTGTCCTAACAGTACGGTGCTGGATGGTTTTACCATCAAGGGGGGAATAGAAAGGGACGGCATATTATTCGTGATGGAAGGGGAGAAAGGAAAACAGGCAGAGACAGAAATTCAAACATGGTTAAAAAAATTAAAGCTCATTAAGCAATAAGAGGCACCTTCAAACTAACCGTTTCTGTATGCGTGGCATTGGCCATAAGCCTAAGTTCAGATGTCCGTTGGCCAAAATTAGCTCCTATGATAAAGAGGCAAGCAAAAGCCATTATTAACCCTTATTGCCAGCATAATTGCTGAAATGGTTATGAGAACGCGGCTGGGCTTTATTTTCTCCGAAAAGTTAGATCAATGCCCGTCTGATAGCGCGTGAACCAATTTTTCCAGCATTTTTAATGCATTGGCTATTTATTGCCCCACTATCCATAAACTGTAGCCACCCTTGGGGCAGCTTATTTTTACAGTATCCGGAAAATGCTCCTGTATCGTATTCCTGTATTTTAAAATTTGAATTTGCGCAAACTCGCGCAGCTTTTTGACCTCAGCATGAAACCTTGCCCCGGTTACCGATCCAATTCTGAAACCGGGAATCAGAGAGGCCAGGAATACAAAAAAAAGTATTTCATTATTAAATGTATTTACATACCAACATAATTTCGTCATTGATCTTAATATTTAATTAAATCAATATTAACATAACCAGCAAGTAAATTACATTAATATACCATCTGAATGGTAAATATTATGCAATACCACATTCTTATTTTAAATAAAGTGCAAATAAATTTAACATTAATAATATTATTTATGTATATATGTACATACAATATAAATGGTTTAACATTTACTCAAAATTATTATGAATGGAAAAATTTCTACCTATTTAAAGGTGAGGTACCTTTGTTGTGTTCTATTGATCCTGTTCGCAGCATTTACATCCTATGCGCAGGAATTAGTTACCGTGACAGGTAAGGTGACCGACAGTAAGGGACTGGTCATGCCTGGTGTCAACGTTGCCGTAAAGCATACCACAACAGGAGCCCAAACTAGCAACGATGGAACCTATGCTGTTAAATTACCCCGGGGAGCCGACACTTTGATCATTTCTTTTTTGGGCTATGCCAAACAGGAGATCGCTGTTAAAGGCCGTCGTATAGTCAATGTTGTTTTGATGGACGACAAGAACAACCTGAATGAAGTTGTGGTGGTGGCTTACGGAGTGCAAACCAAAGCGAGCATGGTTAGTGCCATCACAACCATAAGTCCAAAGGAAATCAAGGGGCCAACCAGTAACCTCACTACAATGCTCGCCGGGAGGATCGCCGGCCTTATTTCTTACCAGCGTAGTGGTGAGCCGGGTGCAGATAATGCATCATTCTTTATTAGGGGCATCACGTCCTTTGGCTCGGGTAAAATTGACCCACTAATTCTGATAGATGGTGTGGAATCTTCGTCGACCGAGCTTGCACGCCTTCAGCCGGATGATATCGCCGCCTTTTCTATTCTGAAGGATGCTGCCGCCTCTTCCTTATATGGAGCCCGCGGGGCTAACGGGGTGATCTTAATTACCACAAAATCGGGCAAAATTGGCGACACCAAGCTTAACGTCCGGTTCGAAAATTCAACATCCACTAATACTCAGAATTTCAGGCTCGCCGATAATATAACTTACATGAAGTTATCCAATGAGGCTGCGCTAACCAGAAATCCTCTTGCACCGCTGCCGTATACCCAAAACAAAATTGACCACACCGCGGCGGGTGACAATCCTTTGCTTTATCCTAATAACGATTGGATAGGAACACTGATAAAAAATTATACCAACAATCAGCGGCTTAATCTGAATTTAACAGGTGGTGTTAACAGGGCGCAATATTATATAGCCGCTACCGCCAACCAGGATAATGGCGTACTTAAAACGCAGAGTGGCAACAACTTTAATAACAATGTTAACCTCAAAAGTTACCAGATACGATCCAACATCAACGTAAAACTTACTCCGAATACCGAGGCTATTCTACGAACTTCCGGAGACTTTGATGATTATAGTGGCCCGGTTGGTGGATTTGACAGTGACGGCAATGCCGTGAGCGGTGGGGGAAGGGTATTCTCTAGCGCATTGAATGCCAATCCCGTTTTGTTTCCGGCTATTTTTCCGGCTTCGGATCTGCCTCTTGTAAAACACCCACTATTTGGGAATGCACCCAGAGGGCTCAACGGAGAGGTTTATGATAATCCCTTTGCCTCCATGGTATCCGGTTTTCAGCATTACAGCACATCAACATTAAACGTGCAGTTTGAATTTAAGCAGGACCTGAAGTTCATTACAGAAGGTTTATCTGCCCGGGGAATGGTTTATACCAAGCGTTATTCTTATTTTAATGTTAACCGGCAGTACAATCCCTTTTTTTACCAGGCTAATCCCTCCAGTACCGATCCAAGAGGATATACCCTGTCGTTATTGAACGAAAAAACGGCAACAGAGTATCTTAACTATAGTGAAGGATCAAAAACAGTAAATACCACTACTTATGGCGAGGTGGCCCTTAACTACAACCGCACCTTTAATAAGGTTCATAATATCAGCGGCTTACTGATCGGTATTCAGCGGAATTACGTAAACGGTAATGCCGGCAACCTCCAGGCATCATTGCCTTTCAGAAACCAGGGAGTATCCGGCCGTTTAACATATGGGTATGACAACCGCTACCTGCTTGAAAGTAATTTTGGCTATAACGGCTCTGAACGCTTTGCTCAGAATAACAGGTTTGGGTTTTTCCCTTCTGTAGGTGTGGCCTGGAATGTAAGCAACGAAAAATTCTTCGAACCAATATCCAGAGTGGTGTCAAAGCTTAAATTGCGCGCCACTTACGGATTAGTGGGTAATGACCAGATCGGTAACCCCAACGACGGGTTCTTCTACCTGTCTAATGTATCGCTGAATGATGCAAGTAATACATATGTATTTGGAGAAAACTATGGTTATTCGAGGCCATTGGTTTCTATTTCAAGATATGCCAACACCAGTATTACCTGGGAAAAAGCAAAGAAAACCAATTTTGGATTGGACCTTGGCCTATTTAATGCCTTAGATATTACCGTAGACGCCTACAAAGAACGACGCACCAATATTTTGATGCAACGTGCCTATATTCCAACAACGATGGGGCTTACCGCGCCTGTAAGTGCCAATGTTGGCATAGCCGAGGGCAAAGGTGTGGATCTGTCGATGGATTATAATAAGAATTTCGGGAAAACCTGGCTACAAATGCGGGGCACCTTTACCTACGCGGCCAGTAAGTTGCTGGTTAATGAAGAACCCAATTATCCTGCAAATATGCGATACCTGTCGAGGGTAGGGCAGTCTATCAATGAAGCTTTTGGACTGGTAGCTGAACGGTTATTTGTTGATGATGCAGATGTGAAGAATTCGCCCAAACAAAACTTTGGTGAGGTAAGGGGAGGCGACATCAAGTATCGCGACCTGAACGGCGACGGACAGATTACCAACCTTGATATGATCAACGGCCTGGGATACCCAACCACGCCGGAAATTATCTATGGTTTTGGCTTTTCATTCGGATACGGAAATTTTGATATCAGTACATTTTTCCAGGGATCAGCCAGATCTTCTTTCTTTATTGACCCATCCAAAATATCGCCATTTGTAACCAATGGTGGCGGTCAGCACGGATTGCTTGATGCCATTGCTAAAGACCATTGGTCAGAAGATAACCGGAATTTATATTCCCTATGGCCGAGGCTTAGTTTGAATCAGAATAATAACAATAATCAATCTTCCAACTGGTGGATGCGCAACGGTTCATTTCTGAGGATGAAAACAGCCGAGTTAGGTTATAACATTAAGGAAAAAACGTTAAGAAAATACCATATCTCTGGTCTGCGGATCTATGCTAACGGCACCAACCTGTTCCTGCTCAGCAGCTTTAAGCTTTGGGACCCCGAACAAGGGAGCAACGGTCTTGGCTATCCTGTACAAAAAGTATTCAATATAGGTGCTAACATCCAATTTTAACCCTGGTAAAATATAATCATATGAATTTTTTAAACATATATAACCGGTTTCTTATCTTTTTAGGACGAAAACCAACCTGTCTGTTGTTTTCACTCATCGTATTGGTCACCATATCATCTTGTAAAAAAAGCTTCCTGGATGTGGTTCCGGATAACGTAGCGACATTGGACAATGCTTTCGCTAACCGTAACGAGGCAGAAAAATACCTGTTTACCTGTTACTCGTATTTACCCAATGACGGCAATCCGGATGGGAATCCTGGTTTTAGCGGTGGAGACGAAGCATGGACCTACTGGCCGATGACGGAGGATTATTTTTCCCTCGATCCTTATCAAATTGCCCGTGGTAATCAAAGCAAGGCCACCCCATTAATGAATTATTGGGGTGGTGCAACATCATTGTGGCAGGGTATCAGATCTTGTAATATATTTCTTGAAAACGTGGATAAGGTTGTTGATCTGCAACCATACGTCAAGTTGCGATGGGTTGCCGAAGCCAAATTCATCAAGGCCTACCTGCATTGGTATTTGCTGAGGATGTATGGGCCTATACCGGTTATGGACAAGAATTTTGCCGTAACTGCAACACCAGAGGAAGTTAAAGTTTTCCGGCAGCCGGTTGATTCCGTTGTAAACTATATTTCAAAGCTGATTGATGATGCAGCAGTCGGAGATGCAAATACAGGTTTGCCATCTAAAATCGCGAATGAAGCTACAGAACTGGGCCGAATTACCAAGGTTGCGGCGCTTGCAGTTAAGGCGAGAGTACTGGTTACCGCTGCAAGCCCCTTATTTAACGGAAACAGCGACTTTGCCGGTATGAAGGGAAAAGATGGGAAGATTTTATTTAATCCGAAATATGACGCGTCGAAATGGGACAGGGCGGCTAAAGCATGTAAAATCGCTATTGACGCCGCTGCCGCGGTAGGAGTAAAGCTGTATTATTTTACCCCTGGTATCAACGTGGTTAACAATACCACAAAAACAGAGATGAATATCCGTAATGCGGTTTGTGAAAAATGGAACAGTGAACTAATTTGGGGATTAACAACAGGTGGGAACCCCACTTATTGGCTGCAATTATTTGCCTGCCCACAGATAGATCCCAATAATATCAACCTTGACCTGAAAGGGAAGCTGGCCCCCCCGCTGAAGATGGCGGAGTTGTTTTACACTAAAAATGGCGTTCCTATCGAAGAAGATAAGACCTGGGACTATGCCAATCGCTTTAAACTGCGCACGGTTACCGCGCAGGATTCTGGCATGCAGGAGGATTATCAAACCGTCGGGCTGCATTTTAACAGGGAGCCCCGTTTTTATGCGGATATGGCTTTTGATGGGTCAAAGTGGTTTATGAAGAACGGGGATTTTAATATCCAGAGTAAACTGGAGCAATATTCTGGCAAAAAGCAAAGCCGTTTATATTCTATAACTGGTTATTACACCAAAAAATTGGTTAACTGGAACCTGGTTGCAACCAAAACAAGTACAACTGTGGAGTCTTACCCATGGCCTGTGATGCGTTTGAGTGACCTTTATCTGTTATATGCTGAGTCTTTAAATGAAAGCGGAAATTCTGTGGCAGCATTGTCCTATGTCAACCAGATCAGGGCAAGGGCGGGATTAAAAACTGTCGAAAGTTCCTGGAGCAGTTTTTCAAATCAACCAACCAAGTTCACATCGGTTGCCGGTCTTCGTTCCATTATCCAACAGGAACGCGGTATTGAAATGGCATTTGAGGGAAGTCGTTTCTGGGATCTTCGCCGTTGGAAGACTGCCCCCCTGGTTTTGAGCGCACCAATCTATGGCTGGGACATTTTGCAAACCACCTATGCAGACTATAACCGCAGGGTGCTGTTATACACGCCACGGTTTATCGCGCCGAGAGATTATTTCTGGCCCATCGCCGAAAGCGATTTGCAGGTTAATCCAAATCTTGTTCAAAATCCCGGCTGGTAACCGGCAAAACTCAATGTAAAATCATTATACGCTATAAGAAATGAAAAAAATATTAACTATTTGCTTTATTGGAATGATCATCCTGATCACCAATTCCTGCAAGCAGGATATACTTGCTCCGGTAGTAAAAGACAATGTTGCGCCCGGATCGGTAACCCATGTTGCTGTTGTAAACCTCAATGGGGCAGCAAAAATCAGTTATTCGCTGCCCAATGATGCCGATCTGTCCTACATCAGGGCGGAATATTCCATCAGAAAGGGTGATAATCGGGAAACAAAGGTTAGCCGCTACAACAGCAGCATGATTGTGGATGGTTTCGGCGATACCGTTCAATACCAGGTTAAATTATACGCTGTTGACAAAAGCGAAAATGCGTCCGCACCGGTTATCATCAACGTACATCCGTTGAAGCCGCCGCTTAAGCTGGTAAGGGATAGTTTAATTGTTTCGCCAGACTTCGGGGGAATAAATATCAAGTTTTCCAACGGGCAAAAGGCCAGCCTGGCTATCATCGTATTGGCCAACGATTCCCTTGGCCAGTTTTCGCCGATCAATACGAATTATACCAATTTGCGTGCTGGTGACTTTTCAACAAGGGGCTTGCCAGCGGTGAACACCAAATTTGGCGTATTTGTACGCGACAGGTGGGGAAACTTATCTGACACGCTCATCGTGAATTTGAAGCCACTCTTCGAGGAACTGCTGGATAGAAACAAAATAAAACCAATTGTATTGCCCACAGATGCCCAGCTTGGGCCGCAATATGGAGGCGGTGTTGATAAGCTATTTGACGGAGACATCACCAATAACAGCGGTTATTATCATACAGGCGATGATTCAAAAATGCCGCAACAGTTCACATATGATATGGGAGTTCAGGCTAAATTAAGCCGCTTAAGTTATTTTATGCGCCAGGGGTTCTTCTACACGCTGCACAATCCCAGGGTAGTGGAAATTTGGGGTTCCAATAGCCCCAACCCGGACGGCAGTTACAGCGGATGGACTTTATTGACCTCGCATACCCAGGTGAAGCCTTCGGGTTTGCCGGAGGGGCAACTATCTCAGGATGATATTGATGCAGCCAACGCCGGAGAAACCATCTCGTTCCCGTTAGATGCCCCTAAGGTACGTTACATCAGGTTCAGGACATTGAAAAACTGGTCGAACGGTTCTTATGTGAATTTTAATGAAATAATGATGTGGGGCGATTCAAAATAATCAATGATCAAAATTAAATTTATGAAAACAATAAAATATTTTGCGTTACTGTTAGTCACCTGTTTTGCATTCTGCCTTGCGTCCTGCACCAAAACTACGGGTGATGCCTATAAAAAATTTGAAAAGGGCGGCGAAATTACCTACCCAGGCCGCGCCGACTCGGTGTTTGTACACCCGGGTAATAACAGGGTGCAGCTTGCTATTGTGTTGGGCAATGATCCGCTGGTTACCAAGATCCGGGTGTTTTACAATAACATGCAGGATTCAACGGAAACACCGGTTACCCGAACCTTGGGTGTAGATACCATAAATATCATTGTGGATAAGTTAACGGAAGGAAATTACAACTTCATTATTTATACATATGATGTAAAAGGTCATAAATCAGTAGTTACCAATGCGTCCGGGGTGGTGTATGGTCCCAGCTATACAGCCTCATTGGCCAACCGGAATTTAAAGCTGGCTTATTTTGATGATGATGGTAAAGCGACCATCGATTGGGGCAACGCGGCTTCTGACGAACTGGGTGTTGAGTTGAAATATATCAACAGCAGCAGCCTCACCAAAACCATTATCGTCGCTAAAAGTGAAATCTATACCAAAATTTCAGACGTAAAGCCGAATAGTCAATTAACTTTCCGGTCGCTGTTTAAGCCGGATTCGACTGCGTTTGAAACCTTTTCTCCGGCAGCAGCTACAGCCTACTTCTCCAACGGACTAAACAAGGCCAAATTCAAGAGCCTGATACTGCCAACCGATGTATTGGAAGGTGGCTACGGATGGTTGGAGGAGTTTCTCTGGGATGATAATTTCAATCCTCCGGGTTTTGCTACGGAATCCAAAGTACCCTGCTGGTTTACCTTTGACAGTGGCATATCAACTGCAATAACCGGTTTCAAGGTTTGGCAGGCGAACGACAGGCTTTACGATCAGCAAAGCGTTAAGGCATTTGAACTATACGGCAGCAACAATCCAAACGCGGACGGTAGCTGGGGAAGCTGGACAAAAATAGGAAGTTACGAATCGGTGAAGCCGTCGGGCTCGGCCGTAGGCACAAACACCGACGCGGATGTTGCGTTCGCTCTTCGTGGAGAATCCTTCCCCGTAATTGCTGGCACTCCTAAGTTCAGGTATTTCCGCTTTAAGCTACTTTCTAATTTTGGGAATGGCGACTTTATGACCATGGAAGAGTTTTCCTTTTTTACAAACGACCATTAAGGTCGGTCTTTATTAAAAAATGCAGCAATAATAGTACCTGTTATTTAATAATGATCATCTGGTTGGGTTTATAAAAACCGGGCCGGATGATCTTATTGATTATGCACTTGCTAAAATATTTGGCTCCGTTAATAATGAACAAATCAATGAGCTTCTTTCAACGTAGCTGCGAGCGGCAAAAAATTTAACTTTTATATTGATATAGAGGACGTTATAAATTTCAAAACCGGATAAAATACTTGTCCGCTTTTGCCTCATAGTATATCGCTTCAAGTCTGTTCATCAATGCAGGTTTATTATTGTCTACGCGCTTTGAATTTACCCAAGAGGTAATAAATGATCAGGGCAAGGATTGTCCAGTAGACAGCAAAACCGATCAGGAAAAATGGCGGCGGCGTATCCGGTTCTTGCCGCAAAAAATCAATAAATGGTATCAGCGGCCCGATCAGTATCAGTTTGACAGGTAATAAGATCATGGATACGATGCTTTTCCAGCCTGTTGCCGATCCCATCCCCAGGAAGGACGTGCTATTGCCGGCAGGAAAAAGCCGGGTCTCCAGTCCCAGAATGGAGGTAGTGATAAATTGAAAAGCAAATGCTAAAACAAGGAAGAGCATAACGAATTTTATTCTGGAGGTCTTCATAATCTCGTGTTTTAATTATTAAAAGTACTTTGTTATTCAAAGTTAAATAACATTCCCCGCCATTCCAAGTATTTAGCAAAATTTACTTACGTTCATTGATGCACATTTCGAGCGCTTTGAAGATAAACATCAACCCTTCGTGCCGGAGATGATATATATTGCTGGTAAATTAGGCATCAGTTTTAAAAGGCTGAACCAGATATTGAAAGAAAAGCCAGATAACACCGGGATGCTATTGGTCTATCACCGGATTATATTGGAAGCCGGAAGGCTGATTATACACGATCCTTAAATGAAAGAGCCAGCATCCCGAACCGGGTGCTGGTCTCTGATCAATGTTTATGCTTTAGCATCGTTTATTTGTTTAATGGCTTCATTGGCGATTTTTGCAGAGTCATCGTCATTGCTTTTCTTACGCTGCTTGCTGATTTCCTCCAATGAAGCGATCAGTCTTGATGCGATGCCGTATTTTTTGTAAGCGATGGCCAGGTCACGGATACTGTTGATACCCTCGGTTACGTAGGCACGGTTAGTCATCCTGCCAATAATTTGAGGTAACGACTGAACAGCATTATCAACTTTTACCTGCACAGAAGCTCTTTTAAACGCCGCTATTACATAAGGCCATTCGGGATCTGCTCCGTTGGTAGCATAAACAGCCACGATAGCCTGCGCAAAAGGCCCCTCTGCTTGTGGCTGTAATTCCTTAGCTGTTTTAAAGGCCTGATCAGGTGCTATGGTATTAAGAGCGGTTAAAGCTGCGCCGCGTACACCGTACGATGGGCTTGATAAAGATGCTACATAAAGATCCTTGTAAACCAGCGAGTTTGTTTTGCCCAGCAGTTTTAACGCCGCCGCACGTGTCGGGTAGTTCCGGTCATTTTTAGCCAGATCAGCCACTGCAGGTAACACAGCTGTCACGAACGCCCGGTTATCTGCTTTAATGGCTCTGATAGCCTTAATACGTAAACCGTGGTATTTGTCTTTTAAGGCTGCCGTCAATATATATTTACCTTCTGTCGTTGATTGCTGGTCTGCGGCTGCCACAAAAGCCTCCAGGCGATCCATATAAAGCGGGGCATGCTGATATTGAAATGCCAGTTCGGCCAGGGTTTTATGATCTGTCTTGTTTGTTAGCAATATCTTTTCGGCGTCAACATTTACCAGGTCGGGGCGGGCGGCCGTCTTGAAGCTAAGTGTATCCTTTAAATGGCTTAACCAAACCTGGTGCCGCTCTGTTTTCCCACCAACGTACACATCAACAGCAATGGGCAATTGAAAAATTTGACCTTGCTGATTTTGAGCGACAAAAACCTTTTCTGTTTTAGTGGCCTCATCCCAATTATAGGTAATGTCCAGAATTGGGTGACCGGCACCATAATACCATTGGTTGAAATACCAGTTAAGGTCCCTGCCAGATACTTCTTCGAACGCCAGGCGCAGGTCCTGTACTTCGGCACTTTTAAACGAACGGGCTTTAAGATAAACACCTAAGCCCTTAAAGAAGGCTTCGTCGCCGAGGTAATTGCGCAACATGTTTAGGATCAGGCCGCCCTTGTCATAAATATTGGAGCCGTTGATGCCTTCGCTTTCGGTATAATAAAAGGGAACCAGGTTTTGATTAGCGGCGGTCTTATTATTCAGGTAGGCCAGTAACTCGTCATAACGTTTGGCGTCGCCATCGTCCTTGCCATATTTTTTTTCGTTCCAGTATTTTTCACCAAATACAGCGAATGATTCATTCAGCGTTTCGTTACTCCAGCTTTCGCAAGTTGCCAGGTCGCCAAACCATTGGTGAAAAAGCTCATGCGCTATAGTAGTTCCACCCGTGCCGTTCGGATCGTCTACCAATTCCCATGGACTCTTCTGTACATAATCGCCCAGTAGGGTAGCCGAAGAATTTTCCATAGCACCAAGAGGGTAATCCCTAACAACTACCTGCGAATACTTCTCCCAGGGAAAGTCGACGCCCAGTGCTTTTGAAAAAAACTCCATCATCTCTGGCGTTTGGCCAAATACCGCCTTTGCATAAGGAAAATATTTAGGCTCCAGATAATAATTAACCTCCTTATTGCGCCATTTATCCTTATATACCTTAAAATCGCCGATGGCCATCATGAAAAGGTATGGCGAATGTGGCAGTTTTTGCTTCCAGGTATCCGTACGGGTACCGTCAGTATTCGATTTCTGGCTGATCAGCAAGCCATTGGATAGGGTAGTGTATTTTGCCGGTACGGTCATGCTTAGTTGCTGCGTGGTCTTTTGCCCCGGGTTATCAATGGTAGGGAACCAGCACGACGAACTTACCGCCTCGCCCTGTGTCCAGATCTGGATAGGCTTATCAGCTTCTGTACCTTTGGGGTTTACAAAGTATAAACCTTTGCCATCTAATTTGTGGCCTGGTTTATCGTGCAACAGGTTTGGCTTTGAGGTATAATCTATAAACACTACGTATTGCTCACCACTCTTATATTTTTTATCAAGCTTAATGTCAAGGTAAAGGCTATCTGAATAGTTGTATTGAAGAGGTTGCAGCTTGCCGGCTTTGACGATGGCAATCTGATGAATATCCATTCCTTTGGCATCCAGTCTCAGTGAATCTGTGGCATAAAAATGAGGCTTTAAGGTCACCCATTCTTTACCGTACAGGTATGACTTCTGGTAATCAAACTTTACATCGAGCCGGGTATCTATAAGATCATTTATTTTTTCAGGTGTTTCACGATACCCCCCGCCGTCCCTGGGGACACTTTGGTGTTGTGCCGAAGCGGTTGAAAAAATGATTGATGAAAGCAGGGGCAGGAGAAAGCGTAAGTACTGTTGTTTCATTATGAAATTGATATTTATTACCACGCAATATGCATAATGTTTATTGGGAATAAGGTTAAAAGAGGGTCATTTTCGCAAAGAAACAATATTGTTACTGTTTTGTACGCCCCACGTCACCAGCGTGTAAACGGTAACTTCCGCCAGGTCGGGTTAATAAAAAAAGGAGCCTTTCTGATTTCGATATAAAGTATCCGGATTTCACCATCGTTACTTATCTAACTACATATTTCATAAATAATAAATTTCTTATTTAATATAAATAATTGTTATTTATATTAGTGTTTTACTAGCGAACTCGTTTAAGATCACCTACGTTGAAAATTGAACAACCTGAACACATTACGGAGAACTTATTCGCATACCAATGTGTGGTGGGGTTATTTCTTTCGTACTGTGCACTTTTGGTTGGTTGTGGTGATGAGGCTCCACGCTTATTTTGTATTACCGCCAGATAGGGGCTAATGGCTAAATTAATGAAGCTATGCACAACGAATTAAAGCATATTGATAATGTACAAAGTAAATTTGAGGCAGAGTCTACGTTTAACCTACTTCAAATACTTAAACATTCGCAAGAATGGTATAATACTCATTCCCTTATCATAATCAAATACATCCTTTTAAAGAGAGGAGTTCCTGAGATAGATATAGAAAATGCAGACAAGGCGTTTAAAATTAAAAACAAACCTGAAGAAAGTATTTTTACTAAAATCCTGGAAGATTCCGCGGGGAGAAAATTTGTGTGGCTAATGGTAGCAATGATAATTATTTTTATCATTCTATTGGCATCAAGAAATTATGCTGCATCAAGCTTTGTAGATATGCCATCACGTGACTGATAACGTTCTAATGTCGCCCAACGTGCAGATGCAGCTTAGGGCAACCCCCAGGTGAAACGACCCGGGGCAGATCTATATAGATGCATGACGGGTGATGGATCAAGACCCAAAACATAACAGGAATTAAGATCGGTTTGTATCAGGATATCTCAGTTTTATTATACGAAAGCTGATCTTCCCGTATGATTTTATCAACGCGTTTAAAAGTAAACTTTAGCCCTGTCCCAAAATATCGCTCTAAACTAAATTCACCCTGCAACTGATCGCACAAGCCCCTCATCAGGTTCATACCTAAAGTGTTTGTTGAGTTTAAATCGAAATCAGCAGGTAAGCCCACACCATTGTCGCTTATGTTTAACAGGAAATGATCATCATGGGTTTGCTTTAACAGAATAGTAATTACACCATTCATCTCGTTAGGGAAAGCATATTTAATGGCATTTGTTACAGCTTCATTAATGATGGGGTCCAGGGGAATTGCCTGCACAATATCAAGATCAACAGTTGCTACATTTAGTTCATAAGTAATTTTATTACGGTCGCTATAGCTTCCTTTAATTTTACTGCTATAGCTGTCTTTTAAATAATATACAAGCTCATAAATATAATCCTTAATATTTATGTGGGTCATTTCATCAGATTGATACAATTTCTGGTGGATTAATGACATCGCGTATATACGTCGCTGGCTATTCCGCATAGCCTCCAGTGCCGATTCATTATTTATATAGACTGATTGCATTTTTAGCAGGCTCATGGTAGTTTGGAGATTGTTTTTTACCCGGTGATGGATCTCGCGCAACAACCATTCTTTTTCTGTCAGCAGCATTTTCTGATTCTGATTCATTACCTGTAACTCATGGTTTTGCTGATCAATTTCCTCTTTCTGTGCTTGTAGCTTATCATTGCTTTTCTTATTATAATAATAGCGGTTAGTACCCCTGAACTGGAATACTTTGAACACTTAGAGAGCTCTTTACGGCTTATTGAGCCCATAATCCACGATGTGAAAGTTAAAGGCTTTATAAAATAGGCAAGGAGATATTAATGTTTGGATTTTTATATGCCTTGACCGGATTACTTTTGAACCGTTTTTCTTGGATATATTGAAAAAATTACTGGTCAAGGACATCCGGATTATATTGAGCGATTACTGGGAGGACAAAGCTTCATTCCCGCCATATTTGGGGATGTAGAAATGTGCTTGTCCGGACAACGCGCTAATATGTTTCACGTTATTCAATCATCATATCTGGAATTGTCGTGCTATTCTTACGCGAATATGGAGTTTGCTGAGCGCTCTTTTTTACGGTGTATTAGCATCCGGCACCGGTTCATTAGGAGCAGCAAATACCGTCAACAACGGCCATGTGAATGTTCCGAGCAATGTTTGGAAAGTAGCGGTTATTATACCCGCCGGCAATGGTGATATTAATAGGGTAACTGCCAGTACGCGGGTAATTGCGGTTAATACGCCTAATATCAATACCACAAATAAAGACTGGACAAAATATATTGTATCGATAAAGGATATTGAACTTGCTACCGGCTATACATTGCTATCAAATCTTCCGGCTAATATTAGAACAGCACTGGAAATAAAATTAGATGCGGGCTTACCTGGTTCCTGATATTTAGACAATGTTGCTTTTTTTTCGGTGGAAAGGCTGCGAGCCTTGATTAACGGCCCAATGTCACCAGAAAAAGCCTCATCTGAATTAATTTCAAATACCCTAGGCTCTGTAAAACCCGGGGTATTTGCTTAATCGACTCATGCCTTATCACTTAATCATCATCTCCTGCTTTCTGAACAGCCTTTACAAAGGCGGCACGCACCGGAATTGGTACCGGAGCATCCTCCCCTTTAATGGCCTTCCATATCATGTTGTTCATGATTTCGTCAGGCACGCGATCTACTGCCGAAAAATCAAGCCCTTTGGCCATCGCCGCAAGTTTTGTCCCCTTAGGGTTAAGTTCCTTCAGGTTGATATTGGATGGGAAACTGCTAAAGGCTGTATTGTTGGGCGTTTTACTAAAACAACGCCACATGGCTGTGGCCGAAGCGTCATACTGCGTCATCGGCGGCAAACCAAGGATCAGCTCTATAGTGCGCAGAACAGAGGAGGTAGAATACATGGTATGATCTACAAAGTTCCGTTTTACAAAGCCTCCGGCAATATATGCAGGTGAGCGGTGGGCATCCACATGGTCGGGGCCATTTTGGGCGTCGTCTTCCACAATGAAGATCACGCTGTTTTCCCATATCGGGCTTTTGGCAATGTGCTCTACCAGGCGGCCAACAGCCAGATCGTTATCGGCGACATGTGCAAAAGGCGTGGGTCTGCCCGCGGTTGTACCCTCGGTATGGTCAGACAGCATGCGCATAGTACTTAGCTGTGGCAGCGCGTTGTTGCGCATCAGCGAGTCAAAATCATGTTCCCATGCCTGGTAGCGCAGGGTATCGGGGTCGCGCAGATCGCGGGTAGGGTACGTTTTGGCAAAGTGATCTTTCAGTACGGGTATCTGCGGCGTATTATCGGCATTAATAAACTCGCCGTAGGTGCGGAAAGTTACGTTGAAACGACTGGCCTGATCCCAGATGTACAGCTTGTTCTTAGCCGTTGGGCCCGCGGCCCCGGGGCCGCGGCTGCCATAGCTGGTAGGCCAGTTCTTTTCCATATAATCTGTGGCGTAGGCGCCCAAACTCCAGTTATGCCCGTCGGCACTTACCTCGCCATCTACATAAAAATTGTCCAGCAGCACAAAGTTTTCTGCCAGTGCATGGTGGTTGGGCGTAATGCGCTTGCCAAATAGCAGCAGGCTGGTATCGCCGTTGCCCTTGGGCATATCAGACAGTACCTGGTCATACGTCCGATTTTCCTGAATGATGTAAAAAACGTATTTAATGGGTGATGGAGCGCCCACTTTAGCCGGAACGGGGTTGCCCGCTTCGCTATTGGCGTGCGTTTCCTGCTCCCGGTGGTAAGGTGTATTGTGAACTACCGCCTGTGCGTAAACAGGCAGCTCTTTTTCGGTAGGCGTTGGGATGATGCTCAGGGTACCCATCAGTAATCCACCGCCAATATATTCGGTACGTTGTGGTCGAAATGGGTCGCCGCCGTGCAGTACAACAGTTTGGTTTTTGGCTACAGGGTTAGGTCCATGCGGATTAGGCAGCGACGAAAAGCCTTTGGCGTTGGCTACGTACAGTTTGTTATCTATAACGCGCACAACGCTGGGATACCAGCCTGTAGGCACAAACCCAAGCGACTGGCTGGAACCTGCCTTTGTTACATCAAACACGGCCAGGCAATTATTATCGGCATTGGCAATGTATAAAGTTTTGTCGTCTTTGCTCAGGGCTACCGAGTTACTGGTGGTTCCGCTCAGCGGGGTGGGCGATACCGCAGTGTTCAGGGTTTCCAGCACTTTAGCTTTGCGCACATCAATTACCGACACCGTATTATCGTTGGCATTGGCCACATATAAGTATTTCCCATTCCGGGAGATGCACAGGTCATTCGGGTTATCACCCACCGCAATGGCGTCGAGCAGCTTATTTTTCTTCGTGTCAAATATGGCCACTTTATCTCCTCCCCAAAGGCTGATGTATAACTTTGACAGATCGGGTGATAGCAGGCAGGTATAAGCTTCGGTGCCCAGTTTGATCTTCTGGCTAATGGTTTTTGTTTTAAGGTCGATGAGATAAAGGCTGTTATCCAGCTTGGTAACAACGTACAAAATGCCCCGTTTATCGTCAAGCGCCAGGCCGGTAGGCGAAATAGATTCCGAATTTGGCTTTTTACTCCATGCTTCGCCGAGCTTGATGGTATCGGCTGCCATCAGTTTGTCGTTGGTGATGGCATAACGGATAATCCAGTTGTTATCGCCGCCGGAGGCATAGAGCGACTGCTCGTCCGCACTGAACACAAGGCCGCCCCAAGCCTTACTGATCAATACCTTATCCAGTTCGCGGTCTGTCCTGGCGTCCAGCAATTGGATGGTTTGAACGCTTTGGCCGTTGTTGGTAACCGCGGCGTAATGGTGGCTCTTACTTACTGCTATATTTAAGGGCAAGTCACCCAGTGGCAGACTTTTCCCAACGGGTGTTAGTGACCAACCATTGGGTAGTTTTACCCGGTTGTGTTCAATAGCGGCAAGATCTTGGGCCCGCACAAACCTGCCGCATGTTAGTAACAGGGTGGCCAGACAAAGAATTTTTTTCGGTGACATAGTTTACGAAAATTATTTTTTTTATTACAAAAAATGGCACCATAAGACCATTATGTACCGGCAAAAGTAGACCACCAATATTAATCTATTATTAAATCACCGGGGAGATAACCGCCTAGAATGTAACAAAGTCAATAGAATTTTTACGCAGGCTAACTTATCTGTCATGTGCAAATGAAAAGGCGGCTGTTTCCCTTGGGAATCCGGCTCCGTCTTTGGGGTGGCTGACCGGCAATGCGATTTACGAGAACATACCGGTTTTGAGCGAAACTGGGGGATTTGTCCAGTATCTTAATAAGTTAAACCCCGGTTAATCCTATACCCTGGGTTTAGCTTATAAGTCTTCCACTAAGATATGGCCCCGGGTGTCTTTAACAGAGCCATCTTTGAAGGGGGGCGAGGCAAACATTGTAAACCACTGGTCATTTCTTCCTACATATCAACTATGCTTATTAATCTACCTTATATTTGACTTGTATAATAATCAAGCCATGCAAATAGGAACAGAAACGTTGCCGGAGTTCTATCAGCGCACTCATCAGCAAATGCCAGCTGAGCTGCTTTCCAAAGCGAATGTGAGCCATTTTAACGTAAAGGAACGTGTTTGCCTGACTAAACAAACGCCTTACAATCGCCGGGATTATTATAAGATAAGCCTGATCATCGGCGATGGTATGCATAAGGCAGCAGATAAAGATATATTGATTAAAAACGGGGGTATTATATTTTACAATCCGGCTGTTCCGTCGGCGTATCAAAAAATGTCAGATTTACAATCAGGCTACTATTGTCTTTTCAATGATACTTTTTTATTGAATACCATACGGCAGGATATCAGATACCGGAGTGCTTTATTTAACCCTGCCGTGCCTGCCGTTATTCCATTAAACGCCGGGCAAAGTGACCGGTTTATCCATATGTACAGGGAAATGGAAGCTTTGCTGGCCAGTCAGTATCTTTATAAATACGATATGATCAGGAGCCTGCTGCAAATGATAATACTGGAAGGTATTCGCTTGCAGGGGGCGGTACAACAGGATAATTCCAATGACCGTTTGATCGCCAGGTTTTTCGGTGTGCTGAACCAGCAGTTCCCGGTTGATTCACCTGAAAATCCGTTACGGTTCCTCACACCGGCTGCCTACGCCGACCAGTTACATGTCCATGTTAATTATTTGAACAACGTTGTTAAAAAAGCGACCGGTAAAACCACCCGGGAGATTATCCACGAACGGATTGTGGAAGAGGCTAAGACACTGCTGCTGCATACGGATTGGGATGCAGCGCAGATCGCCTACACGCTTGGCTTCGAATATCCTTCTCATTTCAATAAGTATTTCAAGCAAAATACAAGATCCACGCCGCTGCTGTTCAGGGAACATTGGAGACAGGTAAATTAATATTTGATTTGTATAAGCATTGCTTTGATTCGTCTTACCTGCAGACAGGCTTGCCCGGGTACATTTGTACCATATAAAGCAAGTTATGAAAAACATCAAAGAATCAAATAAAGCCATAGGTACCATCCTGGCATTTTGCCTTATCCCGATTACCGGTTTCGCGCTGGATATCTATATTCCATCCTTGCCAGATATGAGCACGAAACTGGGTGCAACGCCGGCAGCCATACAACTATCCATTTCCATATTTTTAGCTACCTATGGCATAGGCCAGTTATTGGTGGGAGGCGTGCTTGACAGCTATGGCCGCTACTGGCCAAACATCATTGCGCTGGCGGGGTTTAGTGTCGCCAGCTTTGTGATTGCCAATACTGGTAACCTGCAAGTAATCTATTATATGCGTGCCCTACAAGGATTGATGTCCGCCGTAATCGTGGTTAGTAAACGATCTTATTTCTTCGACCTGTTTTCAGGCGATAAGCTAAAGCACTATACTAGTCTTTTTTCGATCATCTGGTCGGCAGCTCCCATTCTTGCGCCCTTTGCCGGGGGATTTCTACAGACCCATTTTGGCTGGCAGTCCAACTTCTATTTTCTTGGTTGTTTCGGTCTGGTGTTTCTCCTGTTAGAACTGATCTTCAGCGGCGAAACAATTGCCATAAAAGTACCCTTCCGCCTGAAAACTATCGGGACAGCTTACCGCCTGATGATCAGTACCTGGGATTTCACAGCAGGCCTGTTTATTTTGGGACTTTCCTACGGTGTTTTGATGGTCTATAATATGTCAAGCCCGTTTCTGATCGAGCAAGTAATGCATTACCCCGCGACCGTCACCGGCAATTGTTCCATGATCTCCGGCTTGGCCATGCTCGGTGGCAGCTTGATCTCCAAAGCTGTTCTTTCCAGGCCATTCTTTAAACGGATGTTTGCGGGAGCTGTCATTCAGCTATTGCTTTCCGGTTGCTTAATCCTGCTAACCTTACAGGTGCATAATTTATATACTTTGATGGCTTATGTCATCTTACTTCATTCAGCAGCCGGGTTTATATTTAATGGTATGCTGGCCTATTGTTTAACGCGGTTCTCTCAATATGGTGGTATGGCCAGCGGGCTGACCGGTGGCGGGTACATCATTTCAACCTCTGCATTTAGCTTCGTCGTCGTAAAAGCGCTCCATATTAACAGCCAAGCTTGGCTGGGAGCAAGTTATTCGCTATTGATCTTATGCATACTGGTGCTTGTTTTGCGCGTTAAATGGATTGAACGCACCGTCAGCCCAAAACAGGCAGCTGCTATAGAGGAAGAAAAAATTGGATTAATGATGGAATAAACTGGCCTTAGATGGTCGTCTATAAGCGAATTGGAGCGGAAGGGCGTCTTACTGTCAAAAAATATATTTATACTGATATCGATCAACCACTACATTCATAAAGGCAAGCAATGATTTTACCCTCACTTTATTACAGTGCCCACCTGGCTTGTTTTGAAGCGTTGGAAGAATTTGAATGGTGCAGGGTGATCCGCATGGTTATGGTCGAGCTAATCTGGATAAAAGTTACGATTATTATGATGAAGCTTACCAGGTACTTAAAAATACCGGTACCTTAAAACACGCCATTTTTAAAACAGATGCGGTTTACAGTCAGGTAAAGGAACGCTATCCTTCCATTATAGATAGCATTACTTTCATGGCTGTTGTTGACCTGGATAAGCCTCATGCTATACAAACGATCAACGATTACCAGCAACATATACAACCGGTAGCGTTTGAACTTAATTTCAAAAAGGATACATCAGCTGTTTTGGCAAATCACTTATTTATCAACCGTAAGGGATCAAAAATATGGATCAATTCGCTTTGGGCGAGCCTGAATGCAGGGCATGATGATGACACCGCTATTGATGTCGGCAACACCAAAGACAGCTGGGACTGGTTGATTGAACAAGGCACAACCATTATTCAAACAGACAGGCCAAGGGAACTGCTGGTTTATCTTAAGAAAAGAGGTTTGCATGGAGATTCAGGCTCCTTTGCCCCGTTTGTTCTGAAATAGCAAACCAGTTCTTATGAAAAACTTTGACCATGTCAACTTATTTACATCCAGAAGCCATTGTTTTTTCATCTTACACAAAGTGCTGAACATCCATGGTCAAGCCTTCCGGAAAATACAGCCGTATTGCCTATTTAAGGCAATTGCTAATTCGGTGCCGATCTGCCCGCAGGCACCAATAATGAGGATCTTGTCTTTTTTCATGCTGCTATTTTATTTACGGCCATTTCTGTTTTGCTGAATTTGTTAGATTTTCGGGGGCTTAGCCAACGGTGTTGTGCCGATACATTAAAAGGCCATAGGGTACTTTAGGGTCGATCCAGGTTGATTTTGGCGGCAGGATCTGTCCGGCATCAGCCGCGCTGATCAACTGCTGCACCGTCATTGGGCAAAGTGTAAAGGCAATGGCCGAAGGTTCAGCCCGGAGCAATGCCAGGGTTTCTTCCATCGCTTTTTCGCCGCCGATACATTTCAGGCGGGTATCATTCCTGGGATCGCTGATCCGGAAAATCTTTGCCAGGACCTCATCCTGTAAGAGAACCACATCCAGCGCTGCGGGGGATTTCGCATGTAATTCATGCCATTTACTGTGGATGCAGATCCCCAGGATGTTAGCTGAATGGGGCTTGACCGGTAAGTTCCCTTCGCTTGGAATGATCGTAAATAGTTCGCTTAAGCGGGAGAACAAGTCAACTTCGTTTACAGCGGTATCAGGAAGGATCAGGCGGTAATATTCAATGATCCGTAGCTGGTCGGAGGCTATATAAAGTGAAGAAATATACTCGTCTGTGCCGGCTTCAAGCGCCAGACAGGCCGTTGAAGCCAGCCTGTGGTGCCCGTCAGCCATATAAACGGTTTCGATCCGGGAGAAAGCATCCTGTAGTTTAAGGAGCGTTTCACTGTCTTCTATCTTCCAGATGCGGTGCAGGCTCTTCCGGTTTCCCACCGTTGATTTTCGGGTATTGGCACAGGTTTCGACAATGATCCTGTTGATGGTCATGTCTGGCTGATAAGTCAATAAAACCGGGCTCCCTTCCAGACCGGTATACTTACGGTAATTACAGATCCGGCGTTCGCTGTCGGCGAGCGTCTGTTCATGCAGTCTGATTCTGCCGTCGAAGAAGTCCCGTATAGATGTCAATGCCCAGATACCGGTTTGGCGGTAATTACGGTGCACAATCTCATAAATATAAATTCCGGGTTGTGCATCCTGCCTTACGCGCTCCAGCCGCAATAAACATTTGAGTGCTTCCCGGATGTCATGGTATGCTTGTTCCTGGCCATGGGCAGTTTCCGGACGGAGACGGGCCGGCGCTTCCAGCTGGGCTTTCAGGGGCAGTAGGGGATGTTCTTTTTCACCTATACCAAAGAAGAAGACCTGCTCATCACCGGGAAATACCAATTGATCGGCATAAAATGAATTCGGGCGCAGCGCGCGAAAGGGTTGGATAGTGGCCATCTTTATGTTTTATACCTGAACCAGGTTTTGTTTTGTTTCGAATGTGTAAGTTTTCATACAGTCCACCAGGGCCTGCACGCTTTCAAGGGGGAGCGCGTTGTAAAGGGAGGCTCTGAACCCGCCAATGGTACGGTAACCTTTGATTCCTACCATGCCCCGCCTGGCAGCATAGCTTAGAAATTCCTCTTCCTTTTCCTTGTCATACATCCGGAAGGTCACATTCATCAGTGAACGGTCGGTCTTTTCAGCCAATCCATAAAACAAGGGGTTATTGTCTATCTCGTCATAGAGTAACTTCGCTTTGGCCAGGTTTTCCATATGTATGAACTTCACACCGCCTTTACTTTTTAGCCATTGCAGGTTGAGCATGGCGGTATAGATCGCGAATACGGGAGGTGTATTGTACATCGAGCCATTGGCCCGGTATACCCGGTAATCAAGGATCGCATGTACAGGGTTTTTGATGCCATCTAAAAAACTGTTCTTAACAATAACCAGTGTCATGCCTGCCGGCCCCATATTCTTTTGTGCGCCCGCGTAAATGAGGTCAAAGTCGCTGATATTGATCACCCTGCTGAAAATATCAGAAGACATGTCGCAAACAACCGGGACCGGCGATTTCGGAAAGTTGAATATTTCGGTTCCTTCTATGGTATTATTGGAAGTAGTATGAAAGTACGCCGCATCCGCGGGGATGTTGTAATCCCTGGGGATAGATCGGTAATGGGTATCTTTTGAGGTTGCCACCACAGTAACATCACCCGAGATCCTGGCTTCTTTAATGGCTTTTTCGCCAAAGAAACCAGCCTCGAGGTATGCCGCTTTTTGCCCTGTGCCCAAAAAATTCATCGGCACCATTGCAAATTGCATACTGGCACCGCCTTGTAAAAAGAGGATGCTGTAGGTTTCGGGAACATTGAGGAGCTCCCTGACCAGAAATTCGGTTTCGCGAACGACCAGCTCAAATTCTGTGGAACGGTGGGAGATCTCTAAAATGGAGAGATCCGCCCTGTCCCAGTGCTTCACGGCTTCCGAGGCTCGTGTTAATACGGAATCCGGCAGGATACATGGCCCCGCCCCGAAATTGTGCTTTTTATTCAGCATACAGGCATTTTATAATTGGTTGGGAAATGCAGGATTGGGTTCCCGATTTCTATACAAAGTTTTAATGTTTTGGTCATTAAAACCACACTTGATTTGCACTTTGGAAAACATGACCAAAATCTATTGATTTTTTAGTCAATTTTTCCAAACAGGTGACGATTGGTGCCTGATTTCATGAAATTAAGCGCATAAACTATCTAGTTGAATACACTTTCTATTTTGTTTTCCATGTCAGTTTATGTAGTTGAAAGGTTAATACCATGCGTATATTTTGAAAAATCGATGAATTTAACCTTACTTTGCACCTACCAATTCATAAGTTAATTAATGTATTAATTACACTAAGTATATGACCGAAGTGATCTCTTTAGGGCAATTTCCCGTTGAAAAACAGGCTGATTTCCCCTGCGCAAAAGGCGAGCTTTTACAGCTGGTTTACGAATGTAATCCGATGGCCTTCCTGGCAGAGCGAACAGTCGGAAAGGTGGGTAAGAGCGCCGAACGTATCCTGGAGATCGCCGTAATAGGGTTACATCAACGGTCCCCAATCTTTATCGGCTTAAAATTAACGGTCGAAAAGGCTGAAAACTTATTATCAACCGCAAATACTTTAATCCCTGCTTAAAATGGATCACGTATTAGATAAAACGGACCTGGGTATACTGAGACTGCTGGAGCAGGACGCCCGCCTGACACATAAAGAGATCGCCCATTTATTGCATAAAACGATCACCCCTATACATGCCAGGATCCGCCGGCTACAGGAGGAAGGATATATCCAGCGTTATACGGCCATCATTAACCACAAAAAGGTTGGTAAGGGGTTAATCGCTTATACCCAGGTCCATGTGCGGGTACATTCACAAGAAAGCCTGATGGCCTTTATGGAGGAAGTAATCAAATTACCTGAGGTACTGGAATGTTATCATATGACCGGGGCGTTTGATTTTCTGCTGCGCCTGGCCATTAAAGATATGGATGAGTATAACGAGGTGCTGATCAAAAAGCTTTCGAAATTGCCGGATGTGGGTAACATGCAAAGTTTCTTCGTGATGTCGGAAGCCAAAAAAGAAACCGGATACATGTTCGGGACAGCATGAGGAGGATAGGGCACTGGTCTTTAGGGGCCCCGAGATGCTTTCAAAAGTCTGCCTCGGATTGAAATAAAAAAACAAGCCGCCTGATTTGCAGGAGGCTTGTTTACAGCGCGGAGTAGAATATTGAAATTTCGCGCCGTGCAGGTTAATTTTATTTTACCAATGATTCAGTTTCCAGTTGCTTTTTCCCCCAAAGATGCAGGTGCTCTATAAACGGAATCAATTCTTTTCCTGTGTCACTCAGAGAATATTCTACTTTGGGCGGCACTTCGTGGTACATTTTGCGCACAATCAATTTGTCTTCTTCCAGATCCCTCAATGTTTGGGTGAGCATTTTAGTAGTAATATCAGGTAAAGTCCTGCTTAGTTCCCCATAACGCAATACGTTCTTCATACCCAAATGCCACAAGATCCGCGCTTTATATTTTCCGCCTATGCGTTTAAAGGCATATTCAACTCCACAATTGATTATACAATCGGGAATCTCTGATTTATTTTTCATATTAATTTAATATAAATAATTGATAATCAATAATGCATACTTTTTGGTATGTAAGATACAAATAAGTACATACTTGCCAAAAGTAAACAAAGGATATAACTTGGCCATTCATAAAAGCACAAAATAATGGAACCATTAACAATAAAAACTCATACGATCCAAAATACGCCGGTTATGAAGGCGATCCGCCAGCACGAAGTTGGTGGCCCGGAAGTATTGCGTTACGAGGATGCACCAATTCCTGAAATAATGCCGGGTGAAGTTCGCATACGTGTTCATGCAATCGGTCTGAATCCTCCTGATTGGTACCTGCGCGACGGATATAAGATGTTGCCGCCTGAGTGGCAGCCGAAAGTACCCTTTCCTATCATTCTCGGCACAGACATTTCGGGCGTAATTGAGGCCATCGCGAATGATGTTGAGGGCTTCTCCATTGGCGACGAAGTATATTCTATGGTTCGTTTTCCCAGCTATGGGCCAAGCCAGGCGTATGCTGAGTTCGTAACCGCGCCCGCATCGGAAGTTGCCCTCAAGCCGGCGGGTATTGATCATGTGCATGCAGCCGCCGCGCCGATGTCATTGCTTACCGCATGGCAATTCATGATCGAGGTTGGACATGACGTACAGAACCCGCTACAGCCTGACAAGCATGTGCCGGTACTGCTCAAAGGTAAAAAGGTGCTTATAAATGGCGCCGGGGGAGGCGTAGGGCACTTCGCAGTGCAACTGGCAAAATGGAAAGGTGCGCATGTGATCGCTGTAGCATCCGGTAAGCATGAAGCGTTCCTGCGAGATCTTGGCGCTGATGAATTCATCGACTATACCAAGACCACAGCCGAGGATGTTGTGCATGACGTCGATCTTGTCATCGACTCAGTTGGCGGACCGACCACCGGCCGTTTTTTGCGTACGCTAAAACCCGGCGGCGCTTTGTTCCCTATATTCCCTTTGGGCTTCTCCGGGTCAGCGGAAGCAGAGCAGCTGGGTGTCAAGGTCTCGGCAACACAGGTGCGTTCAAGCGGAGCCCAACTGGCGGAAGTTGCTCGTTTGCTTAACGACGGTACGGTCCGGGCGGCCATTGACAGCACGTTTCCGCTTGCCGATGCCCAAAAAGCACACGAACGCGCCGCGCAAGCAAACATTCAAGGCAAGATTGTGCTAACTGTAGTCTGAAAATAAAAGCTATTAAAAGTTCAAAAATAAAATTACGACTAAGAGGCTACCTCAAATTCGAGATAGCCTTTATAAAAATAAGCAGGAATTGATTAGTGCATAATAAGTCGCCAATAATTATCCTTATAATTTATATAAAAACAAAAACTATGAATGTTAAAGAATTAGCGGACAGGATTTCCCTGAAAGAGCTTGTTGACCGCGTTTCGGTCCTGGGGGATAATAAAGATTTCAACGCGCAGGTACAGCTGTTTTCTGAAAATGCACTGTCGGAAACTTTTGCGGGAGGTAAATCAATTTTAAAACTGAAAGGTCGAAAGGAAATGTCGGAAGCGTTTGGTAAGTTTCTTAAAGATTTTGAAACCGTTTTCCATTTTAACGGCCAGCAGGTGGTAACCGTCGATGGTGATAACGCTACAGGAACCTGTTACAGCCTGATTACCTTGATTGGGAATGAAAACGGCAAAAAAATGAAGACTACTATCGGCGCTATCTACCAGGACGATTACATACGGGAGGACAACCAGTGGCTTATCGCAAAGCGAACTGGAAACTTTAAATGGCAGCGTAAAGGTGAGGTACACCAGTAAGAACCTACAATAAACCATCTATTGCCAGTCAGGATGTCTGAATTGGAATTTTAATATGGAAAATGATCCTCTGTGCCAGCAGATCATACACCCTACATCGTGTAATTTGTAAAAAAGCGCACTGGATTGGAGGCTTCCGGTTTAAATGATACCAAGCCTACAGGAAAATATAAAGCCGGAGTTAAAGCTCAAATATCTCCCTTCAATGCCTTACCATATGCCGACTGTGCCGGATGTTTGCTCGATGCTGTTCAGGGAAGTAACTGGGTAAGGAAAATTATCAACGTGGGTAAAAGCTAATAACCAAGCCGTGTAGTTTTCAGCTTGGTTATTCCTTGTCTATTGGTCTTATATTTTGTTTCCTGTTTCGTTACCATATTTCTGCAACAACGCATTTAAATGACCTTTTTTGATAAATGCTTTTGCAAAAAAATCAAATATCGGCTCGGCTATTTTTTGAAACCCGACCATTTTGGAGTTGCTTAAATAGACAAATAATACTAGGTCTGAAAATTTACGCGGAGTTCCCGCATCGTTTGCCAGGCCATCTTTTGCCAACCCTTTTAAAATGAACAGGGCATGTTCAAAGTTTTTATTCCCAGGTTCAATGGTTGTTGTGATCACACATTCCTCGCTGGAAACATTGTGATAATAATGTTTTTCGTTCGGTTCGATGGTTGCTTTATCTCCCTGCAATAAATGGTGGATGTCTTTACCTTTCCCTACTTCCAGTGTACCTTTCAAAACCTCAAATGTTTCTGAAAACAAAGTGTGATAATGCCAGGGCGTTTTTTCGCCCGGAAGAATATTCAACTCCAATACGCTGTTGTTACCCTTGTCTGCTGAACTGACCATTTTAATGTATCCTTGTGTTTTCATAGCGCTTTTTGTTGAGGTTTAGTTATCAATAAAACAATCCCGAATACAGCGCAAATCAGAATAGCAATGATGTGTGGCATGGCTTGAAGAATACTATTATAACTTTTGCCCAGCACAATAAGCATATCGGTAACAGGAACCATTGTCCCTGCCAATAAGGTTACGCCCAAAGCACGCCTTTCATTCATCAACACAAAAACGCACAATAACAGCCCGGAAAGTATATCCCTGATCCCTTTTATATAATGAAATGAATAGTCTCCCTGTTCATTAAAATGTATGCCGTATCCGGCTTCAGCTATTTCAGGGGATAAGAGAAAACGGGTACCTAAAAAAATTAATCCCAGGCCGGTTACAAATGCAATTGCATAAAAAATTTTTGTTGTCATGATAATTCGTTTTTAAATGTCGGAACAAAATTATCGGGACGGCGGCGAGGATTGATGCACCTGAGTTAACAAATCAAGACTGGCTTGAAATTCTTTTACGAATCCGGCTTAAAGACTGGGGTTTGACACCGACATAAGAAGCAATATGGTATTGGGGGATACGCTGGGCAATATCAAAATACGCCTTTATGAATTTTTCATAACGTACTTCAGGCTTGTCGCTATAGAGCGAGTCAATTTGTCGGATGATGTCGATAAAAACCTGCTCTAATCCTAAACGGCCGAATCTTTCCCCGTACTTAACTTCCCGGTAAAAAGTTTGCAGGTCGTCGTAGCTGATTGTCCAAATTGTCGTATCCTCTAAAGCTTGTATATAGACGATGCTCGGAAGTTTGGGTATAAAACTCTGGTAGTCGCAAACCCATTCTCCTTCTTTATTAAAGTAATGCGTTTGCTCTTCGCCGCTGGTGAAAAGGTAATATCTGACAAGGCCCTGCTCGATAAAGGTCAAATGCCGGCAAACCTGGCCCGCTTCCAGCAAATGTTCATCTTTTGGTATTATTTTTTTGTGGAATAGCTTTTTGACCATTTCTTCATCTGCCGGTGACAGTGGCACATGATTTTTGATCTTTTCGATAAGCATATCCATTTGAATCAGATTTTTAGGTAAAAATACCAATATCTTCTCTATTATTTCCTATCCAGGGTAACCGGCTGCGGGTGCGTCTTATAATATTGTTCCAGTTCTTTCAATCTCCCAACCTGGGCTGGACGCGGGTTCAGTGGTGGCGGCGACGAGTTCAAAAAATATTGAATAGCACATTTTTTTAAATTATTTGGGGGGGGAGAGCTAGGATTGTAAACCTCAACTCTTGTATGTTGATAACCACTAATTTACATTTTCAAAAGTCTTTTACTGTACGAATAACGCAATAGCAATTGACTTTAATTCCAGATCAGGAGAGGCATCAGAATTATATGTGAAGGATGGCAAACTTGTAGCCTCAAATACAGGTTTTGGATTTGCCCCGGACGGCCCGCTTGTACCCACGGACACTCATACTTTTATCACGCAGCATGGGGGTAAAGTAGTCATACAGCCGCTAAAAGGACTGCTTTTTATACGACCAAAGCGGGATACAGTCGTCTATACCGCCGTCGATTCTGCGTCCCTTACTCCGGAAACCCTGCAGGAATATGCAGGCCAATATTATTCCGATGAAGCCCAGGTAAAATTCTCTATCGTTCTTCAGGGTAAAACCCTTATGCTTAGGGAGACGCCGCATGGCGCTGATACCCTGGTGGCTAGGATGGGTTCAACTTCTGGCGCGGAACAGTATATTTTGAAAGGGATAAACGGAAGAAAATAACGGATCTGAAGATATCCATCCCCCGTGCCAGGAATGTAGCATTTAAGCGGCTGTGATCCGGGGAAGGTGCGCAATAATTAAAGTAGAAAGTCAAGCAAAAGAGATATCATACTTTCTATATCTTATCGCTGAGACATATAACCTTCATAAAGATTGATTACTGTCGAATAGAAAGCCTTAACAGGAATATTGTAATGGTAATGCTACTTCAGCAATAACTTTCTAACTGTTCTGTGCGTGTCAGTAAAGTAAATAGTATTTTCATCTTGGGATAAGGCCAAATTATAGGCGTAAACATCCGCAGCCTTACCAATCCCGTCATGGCCATCCCTCGGCTCTTGCGGACCGACAAGATATTTTACCTGATTATTTGAAATACTATATATCTTTCCCCCGCTGGTTAAATAAATCGACCTGCTATCCTTGTTACCTATAATGTCATCTACTCCGCCATAGATAAAGTTCGAAAAGATCCTTGTCAATTCTCCTGAAGGGGTGTATTTATAAATATGGGTATTGTTGACAACTATATATTTCACACCATTATATCCAGAGAAAATCTTAGATACAGACGGAAAATTCAGATCTTCTGGTATCAACCTGTCGGGCACCAGGTAATAAGTATCTACGCCTTGTTTTCCATCCGGTAAAATTTTTTCAATAAACCCCCTCATTCCTGTAGCAGTAAACTCCAGGCCACATGTCCAATAGTAATTGTAGTATGGATCAGCAGAAAAACCACCATAGTAGCCATTTTTATTCCCGGTAATGGCTAATGGTTGGGCTCCTGGCTTGTAAATCCAAAATTTATATTTTGAATCATATTCGAACTGATAGGCAAAAATCGCTATTGTACCATCTTTGGCCTGTTTAACAATATATGGGTTTAAAAGCTTTGACCCATCTGCAGCATTTGGGATATTCAAAGTGGAAACAACTCCACCCTGTGTCACCTTTCGGATCTTATTATTTCGTACATCAGCAATTAAAAGGTTTCCGTCATTTGCCAATTCAATTCCAAAAGCAGACGCAAAAAGGGCGTCTTTCCCTATCCCGTCTTTATAACCTTCTACGTTTGGTTTTCCAGCAATAGTTATTACCGTGAACGGTTTAGTAGCGGTAGCCGTTAACCCGTCTTTAAAATTCTGTGTTGTTTCAGGAATATCCGATCCGGAAACTGCAGTATCCTTTTTACAGCCGCTAACAGCCAGTAATGAACAGCATAAAACTGTAAGACAATGTGAATATTTCATTGGATTAATAAGTAAATTCCCATAATATTTTTTTGCAAAAGAAATTAACTGTTTGTGGATTGTAGCTTGATCTCGACCCGGCGATTCTTTTTTCTTCCGGCACTTGTTTTATTGCTGGAGACAGGAAGTGTACTTCCGAACGGCGTGGTGACTATTTTATCCTCAGGAACTCCTTTTTCTACAAGATATTTCTTAACAGCTAATGCTCTCTTATCAGATAACTTCCAATTCCCTACGTAGGTACCAATAGAATCGGCATGCCCCCTGAGCGCTAAAGCGTGTTTTCCTTCATTCATTAGTTTTGCAAGCTGATCCAATTGTTCTGTATACTGGGTGTGCACGTCTGCCCGTGAAAAATCAAATTCCAGATTTTTTGTTATCTCCTCAATTGACATGGAGACAGATCTTGTTAATGTTAGTTTGTATAATTTAGAATGGGTTACTCTATATTTTTTTTTGCCTGAATTTTTTGCAGGAAATGAATATGCGTTTATAGTAAAGCAGGCGATCAGCAAAAATGCTATTGATAAAGCTATTTTCGTTTTCATAATATTACTTGATAAACTGGTTTATAATAAAGAATTGTAGAGTAAACTTAAATCATAAGTTGTTAAAATTCATTGCCTTAAATTAAGTTGTTGGCTATTATGTGAATTTTTGTGCAAATAAATTCTACTGAAATTTATCATTACCTATAGTAAGCGTTGGTATGTATATTAATACTAATACTCAATTGTTTACGGTTTTAAATACATTCTTGCACAGGTTAGTTATAAATGAATAAATCACGTAAAAAAACACTTAACTTTCGATGTAATTCATTAAGATTAGTTTGAAGGCTCTCGAGTAGTTATTACTACGCGGGGGCCTTTTTTCTGAAAATTGCCAAAATAAAAACCGCCAAAACATGAGTTGAGTTTTGGTAGGTGGAAATTAAGCCTTGTGAGTGTGTGTAATGATTGGTGCCTGGATCATTGGAATAATATGCAATTTTTCCAATGTGAAAATAATTGAATAAGCCCCTGTTAGAGGGCTTACCTTACAAAATTAACTGATTTAAAACTGATCTGACTCAAAGGTACCTACACAAGGTTGATTTTAATGGCACAAAATTTCACAGTTATGAATCAATAATTATTTTTTTTAATAAATATGCGGTAAGGTCTTTCCCATAAGGCAATGTAATAATATTCAGAATTATAATAAATTTAAGCCTTTTCTCCAATTTATTATAGGCGATAAAGCTTACATGTACACTTTTATACATTCTTATCACAGGTTTTTCGGGTACCAGTATGGCGCTTTATAAATGCGTATTATTGCTGATAATCAGCAACTTATGTATTTAATTTTTATGCACATGACGAGTTTAATTACTAACTATAATTTAAAAAATTTCGTAAAAAGCAAAAACGGGGCTTGTTTAATGCTATTTTCAGTTCTATATTGCTTCATTTTTTCTGAATACGCTAAAGGCGCTGTTTTTGTCAGCAAGAATTATTCATTCCCGTCCAACGTTGCCAAACCTGAATTGACAGGTGCATTAACAAGCTTTACTACAATTAATATAGCATTTTTGCCATCTACATCCACTGCACCTACAGGCTACACAGCTGATAATGGTTTGGCTTATACCGATGCACGTGGTTTTGGGTGGATAAACCCTTCAACGAAAGTTCCGCAGGATATGGCCGCGAATATGCGTATCCGTACAGGTACGAGTGAAAAGCGATTGTTAGGCGTAGTTCAGATACAGGCCAGCGATAAGGGGCAGCTACCCGGGACCTGGGAGTGCGCTGTGGTGAACGGTACTTACCGAGTAACAATAGGAGCGGGTGACGAAGGTTATTATGACAGTGATACGCAGATAAACGCAGAAGGATTACCGGTTATAGCAGACTTAATCACTTCGGCATCGGCCAAACATAAAATAGCCATAGGAGTAGTAACAGTTACCGATGGTAAACTCACTATTGATGCTAATGGCGGTGTTAACAGCAAAATGAATTTTGTAACCATTGCTCCGGCAGATCCTGTTACAGATGCCATAGCACCCACAGCAAGTATAAGGCTTGTAGGTACCCTCAATGCTCCAGGCGCCTACACCAATCAGGTACAGGTGCTTGCTACCGGAACAGATAGCGGGGGAGCAGGCATGGATTCCTTGAAATATGCAGTGAATAATGGTGCGTATGTTAATTATACAGTTCCGTTTATCCTCACAGCACCGGGTAATTACAATATTTCAATAAAATCGGTTGATGCCAATAATAACCAGGTTGTAACCAATTCGAGTCCTTTTACTATTGCGGCTCAATCAACAGGAACCAATAAATCTATAGCATTTTTGCCATCTACATCCACTGCACCTACAGGTTACACAGCTGATAATGGTTTGGCTTATACCGATGCACGTGGTTTTGGATGGATAAACCCTTCAACAAAAGCTCCGCAGGATATGACCGCGAACATACGTATCCGTACAGGTACGAGTGAAAAGCGATTATTAGGTGTTGTTCAGATACAGGCCAGCGATAAGGGACAGCTACCCGGAACCTGGGAGTGCGCTGTTGTGAACGGTACTTACCGGGTAACAATAGGAGCGGGTGATGAAGGTTATTATGACAGTGATACGCAGATAAACGCAGAAGGATTACCGGTTATAGCAGACTTAATCACCTCGGCATCGGCCAAACATAAAATAGCGATAGGAGTAGTAACAGTTACCGATGGTAAACTCACCATTGATGCTAATGGCGGTGTTAACAGTAAAATAAATTTTGTAACGATTGCTCCGGCAGATCCTGTTACAGATGCCATAGCGCCCACAGCAAGTATAAGGCTTGCGGGTACACTTAGCTCTCCCGGAGTTTACGTTGATCAGGTACAGGTTTTATTAACGGGTACAGATAGTGGAGGAGCAGGCATGGATTCCTTGAAGTATTCATTAAATAATGCTCCATACGTTAATTATACAGTTCCAGTAATTATAAATACAATTGGAAATTACAGCATTGTGGCCAAAGCCGTTGATGCCAATAATAACACAACGATAACCACAGCCACAACTTTCCGGTTTGTAGTAATTAAACCGCCGGCAACATATATGGTGTTGAAGAACCCTGATGGATTTCCGGCCGATGATCGTTTGCTGTTTTCAAAGATTCAAACACCCTGGAGGCGTGTTAGTCCCGATACAACTCCTTACAACGCTAATCATGATAAAATAAAGCTTAGGATAAATAACAAAGGAGCTGCTAAACTTACGGTAACAAAACTGGCGCTCAGCAACCCGACTGCATGGAAGGTAGCTTCTGTAGGAAGCGACACCTTAGCAAAGGTGCCCTTTAATATAAATTCCGAAGCTTATACCGACGTAACAATTCAATTTATAAGTAAAGACGCTGGCTCACGTTTAAAGGTATTTAATGATACGTTGGCTATAACCAGCAATGATAGTATTGCCCCTATTAAAAGTGTTAAATTAATCGGCGTTTCGCAACTCGAGGGAGAAGGAGTTAACGAACCCTACGCCCAACAGTTGCTAACGGCCGCCGGCTTCACCTCAATAACAGGGTACGGTCATGATGATGGAAATATAGATGGTTCTGCCCGCGTGCCAAATTCAAGTGAGGTAGTAGCCTCTTATTTTGTGAGGGCGGATGCAAGCCGACCGGTAACCGTTCGGCAGGTTGCTGCATATCACGGATGTTGTTCGGCAACAGAATCCATAAGATATTTTAAAAAGGGATCAACGGCTTCTACTATGATTTTTACGCATAATAATTTGGATGGCCAGTCTGTAATTCCCCGGCTTTACGGCAGTACATCAGCCCCAGCCACTAATACATTTAATCCAACCGGATCTTTTGGATTTAAGGTAGGTTCTTCATCAACAGATAGAACACAAAATTATAATGGATTGATAGGGATGCGAATTTTGAAAGCTATGGATGGGAATGGGAATATTATTCCAAACGCGTATTTTTTTGATTGCGATTATTTAGGTACGGCATTCACCAACTATGACTACCAGGACAATATTTACTATTTAGAAAACATAAAGCCGGATTCAGGGTCGCTGCACTATGCCGATTTGGTGCCACTTCCTAAAAAAATGATAAGTTTTGATCCTGCGAAAACAGTCAGCTCCATCTCCTATACCTTAACCATAAAAAATTCAGGGATCAGCTATCCCGACGGCAGTAATGACTCGCCGATTACATTGAAGAGTGTCCAAATCGTAGGGCCCGATAATGCCGAATTTTCCGTGAGTGCCCTAAAAACGGCAACTCTAGCGGTGCAGACAACTACCACCTTAACTGTTAAATTTAATCCTGCTACAGTTGGCATTAAAAATGCGGCTTTATTGATAAATTACAACAGTGCATCATCTCCGCTTCGTATCCCGCTTTATGGAATAGGTAACACAGTTACATCAACGGTTAATGTCATCAAAAGGATAAAAAGTGGCTCGGATGTGCCGCTAACATTAGCGGGTAACACCTATGAAGCAGATAAAAACTACAGAGCAGGTTCGGTTAAACTTGATGCACAGGCAACAAAAACGACTGTTTTGGGTACAGATATAGATAGTTTATATCAAACTTACTTATCTGCAGCGGCAGAACTTGCAGAAACCAGATATGACATACCAGTAACTAATGGAGATTATTTTGTAAGACTTCATTTTGTTGAAAACTATTGGACCGTTCCTGGCACCAGGGTGTTTAATACTGTTATTGAAAACAAGGTTGTTTTAACCAATTTTGATATTTATGCCCAAGTTGGTTACAGGGCAGCATTAGTAAAGGATATTCCTGTAACGGTAACAGATGGGGTGATGAATATGAAATTTGACCCAACAGCTAATCGTGTCGGAATTGCAGCAGTAGAAATATTTCAAGTACAGCCGGTAAGTTCGTTTGCTTCAACATCTCTTCAATCAACCAGTAGTTCTCTCGTAACAGAAAGCGATAAGGAGAAAAGGAAGATTATTGTTTATCCAAATCCAAATTTGGGTAGTGTTTTTAATTTGAATGCAAGCAGCTTTTCAAAAAACGAAGAGGTAACATTATTGATTACCACGATGTCTGGTCGTTTACTCCAAACAAAAACGTTCACTACCAATGAGTCAGGAAATGCCAATATTTTGGTTAACCTTAATAATACTTTAACCAAGGGGGTTTATATCATAAATGCACGCAGCGCAGCGGGAAATTTATCTTCAAAACTGCTCGTTCAATAAAATTATTCTCCAACCATAATGTTTTACTTTTGAAGTAAAAAAACATTTGTAAATACCTGTCAATTATTAATTGATGGGTATTTACTTTTAAAGCATCTCTCAAAAATTCCTTAAAGCCATTTTAAGCTATTAACTCAAGTGGGAATAGTGCTTTTGAGGCGCAGATTAAATTCTTATAAGCCTTAGTTGATATTCACTTTTATATCATTTTTTCATAACATTCTCATAAATCTTCACGTATACTTAATTAAGCTATCGTATAATTGCAAGTAAATTAAACGATTAGGTATTTTATGGCGATTTTTTACTTTTTTGTATTAATTTAATTTAAATGGAAACACCAATTTTAGTTGTTGAAGCGAATGGACTTCACGATAAATCATTTTTTTATATGACCAACACTGTTAATCAATGGCTAATGAATGCCGTTAGCGTTCCGCAAACATATTTTACAGAAAAGTATTATTATGACTATCAGCAAAATGAGCTTTTCGTAGTCAATGAAGATGATGCCAACCTGCTAACGGTAATTGAAAATGAGGGGAACAGTCGAGGTCATTCAGGTGAAGATATTGCAAAACTCACAGACAAAGTGTCAAAGATCTCTGCTGGTTTCGGAGTAATCGAAATTCCTCGCTTGAAATTGGAAGAACGTATTGCAATACAAATAGACTTTATTTCCTTGATGGAAAATTTTAAATTTTTTGAAGATTTTTCGGAAGTAATTAATCAACAGGATCAGACACAAACCTTTGCACTGGATGATCTGCTGATAGCAAACAAAAGTGCATATCTGTTTATTGATTACTGGGCCGAGTTTAAAACTAAACAACTTGCCTATTTTTTAAATGATTTTGAAGATAATCATGACATAAATTTGCAAACAGTTCATATCTGGGATCAGTCTAATTTTAAAAGAGTGTCATAAAAAAGAAAAAGCAAAGTTTGGATTAACATAAAAAACTCTAAAAAATCCCGATTATAGCTTTCTCAATTGTCTACCGATCATTAATAATATACAAACAGACATAGTAAACTGTGAAAATGTGTAAAGCTCTACTTTACACATTTTCACAATTTACTATTGAATATCTTCGTTAACAATAAAACAAAACCAGCTTTTTAAATAATTGAGGGCTATATTTTATCTTTATAGCCGTTTTACCCCCCTTTACACAAACTTTACAATTTTGAATTTAACTGTAGAAGTTGTGAAAAAAACTTGTCTCCCAGATTTTAAGTTGCCTTTTTTGTTGTAAATTAATATTTTAATTTATATTCAAAACAAAGGTTTAAACTATGAAGTAACGGTGTCTGTCATTTTTGGCACGGACACGGTTAATAAGATTTAATGATAAAAATTGTTATGGTATCATATTGGGATAATGACGAAGTTTTAAGATATGCATCTTTAAAGTTTTTAAGACAATTTAATATTTCCGATAAAAAAAAAATAGGCACATTAACATTGAGCGAGTTATTAGGACCGCTTTATAATAGTCATTTGCCACATTTAACCTTAGTACTAAGTGGCAATCCAAGGGTTTTTGAACAAAACCTTTCTGATAGTTTTACAAATCTCCGTCTATGCATTATTACTTACTATCCGGATTGGAAAGACAATTTGCCTGTAGGTTTTTATCTGCAGATTTTTGAAAAACCAGAAATAAATTTGCATGATCCTGATTTAATGATGGCAATTAATCAATTTAATAACTCGATTGTAAAATCGAGTTCGTCAGTTCAATCTTACGAAGAAATATCGGTTATTGATCCCCAAATTGAAAGGGTAGCAGAATATCTGAAATCAATATTACTATCCAAATTTCCAGGCCTTTCTCATATTGCTGAAATTCATTTCATGTCGGCTTCCAAATTAAAACGGGATTTCAAAGTTGCTTATGGCGTAAGCCCGTTTATTTATTTCAGGAAACTTCAAATGGATGTAGCAGAGCAATATTTAAAAGAAAAAAGGTATCGAATTGGAGAACTTGCTACGATCTTCAATTTTTCAAATCCTTATAATTTTACGTCATGCTATAACCGCTTTAAAAACAAATCGATTGATTTGAAACTTGATTTACTTTCAATTTTAGCAATATTCATGATGATATTTGAATGTGAGCTGTCAAAGTTTTAGCCATCATTAATCCTTACTTATATATGCTTTCGTAAAACGTCAACTAAGTATGCAATATAAGCTGGCACCCAATTTAGCTACAGAATAATTGTTACATATCCGCTTAAATTTACTTTGTCTGCAGTTAAAATGTAATAATAAACTCCTGATTGTAACTGTTTACCATTATAGAGGCCATCCCAGGTTGAGCTTTTTGAATTCACTATCATTTCTCCGTATCTGTTATAAACTTTGACCCGGAATTTGGAGTCGTACTCGAATCCTTTAATTGTCCATTTGTCATTAACGCCATCTCCATTGGGAGTGAAAGCCGTAGGTATAAAAATGGAACTTTTGACAAAAACTTTAACCGGTGCCGACACAACCATACAGCGCCCGCTTGTTGTAATGCGCCTGTAATACATGTTCACGGCGCTTTTTGGAGGTTGGAAATCTACCTCTGTAGCATTAGGTATAGGTTTCCAGTTTAAGTTGTCGGTTGACTCATCCCATGTAAATTTATATTCATTACTGCCTCCTGATGGATACCCTCCTTTTATAAGCGCAGGCGAATCATCCGGCAAGATAACCTGGTCTTTACCAAGGAGATTATAATTGACAATCTCAGGTTCAATATCAATGGTAACTTCGTGGGAAATGCTTGTACAGGAGCCGCTTGAAACCAATCGCCTGTACCGTTGATTTCCAGGAAGGCCGTTTGGAAAATAATCGGGGGAGGTATTATTAGTTATATTGCTACTCCAGGTTCTGCCATTGTCTGTAGATACTTGCCATTGATATTCAAACTGGCCATTTCCACCTTTTAAGGCTTCAGTAGCTAATATTTTCAACGGAGTGTCTCCAAAACAAAGAATTTGATCAGTACCTATTGTATTGTTTTCTATAAGAGGCAAAATGTTCACGATTATTTCCGCAACATCGCTTTCGCATCCTGTTGGGTTTGTTTGCGACACATAATAGGTAATTGCTTGTGCAATGTTGGTAGGGGGAGAAGGTGCCTGGCTATATTTATTTTTTAATGTTGCGTCGGTGTACCATGTAAGAATATTACCGTTTGCAGGGGTAGCTGTTAAAGGCGCTGCGCCAGTATTTAAACAAATATTAATGTGCGAAGTAACTACCGGTTTTTGGGGCAAATCCATTACGAAAATGGGACCAGTATCAATGGATACCTTACCACATGGATTTGAAGCTTCGATGACTACGGTATAAGCATTATGGAATGTGCCCTGGCTGGTAACTGCCGTTTGATTTTGAGAACTATTTTCAAAAGTGTGCATAATCGTGTCAACAGCTTTTGAATAGTTTTTAACAACGCCATCGCCATAGGTAACTTTATAACTTGTTGCAGCCGGTGTTAGATTTTTAATATTTATAACCATTGGTTGATGAACGCACACTTTATCAGCCTGTTTTTCAACTGATATTTGTGGACTGATGCCAACATACACATAGTATGTTTGCGTATTTACGCAGCCTTTAAGGCCCGTAACACTAAAAAACATTGTGTAAAAGCCCGGCAAAAAAGTATGTGTAACACTTTGAAATGTTTTACTTATAAAATCTGTCGATTTATCGCCCCAGGCAATTCGATAGCTGAGGTTTGATGTGCCGGATTTATTTATAAACTTAAATGATGAAGGGGTTGTTGTACAGCTAACAAAATAAGAAGCTCCGTTATAAAAAGTCAACCCATTGGCGCTTAAACTTGTGCTTGGCGTTTGGTTTAGTTTTATTGATGTTTCTGCAACACTTGTTGTACATCCTGCTTCATTTGTTACCGTTAATTTCACTGGGTATACCTGTGTTCCATTGCCATGGTTCCCGATAAATAAGTGGCTTGGATTTTCCAGATTTGAAGTGTTGCTTTTTTGAGAATTGGGGTCGCCAAAATCCCAGGTATATTTCAAATTTGTACCCGTTGAAGTAGAGGTGAACCGGATAGGTGAGGTTGCACATTTCCCGTCAGCAGAATGAGTGAAACTTGCCACCGGGGTATCACTTTTTATTATATCAACTTTTGGGAAAACTACAGTCTTGCCCCCAAATGTCGCGGTAGCACTATATGAGCCAACTGATGTTGCAGTATAAGTAGGTAGGTTGGCGGCTTGAATAGTGACCCCGTTTAAAAACCACACTATTTGGGCATTACTTTGATCTGTGGATAGCGTTAATTGAACGCTTCCTCCGGGGCATAGCATCTTAGAAGGGGTGCATAAAATTTCATCCGGATTGTTATATGAAATTATTATTCTCTTCTTTGCCGACAAATATTTTACATTAAAAAAAAACAATATCAACAGAAAAAGAGTCTTAATATAAATATATTTAGACATATCATTCGTTTTTGAAAAAACTCGGTATTTAATAATTGGTCATTCTGCTTATATCGGCTACATTCACATCTTCATTTGCAGAGAGAGGGGGTCAGAGGGCCTGAGATGAAAAAATTTGCTGAATAATATGCTGAGTTATAGGTTTAACGAAATAAGATTTAACAAAGGGAAACTTTTTGCAGAAGTTTCTATCACTGTTACTAATAGATGATGTTAGTATAAAAATGTCTACATGTTTGATGAGTTGATTTTCAACTAACGTGAAACTTTTCAAAAAATCCCCTCCGCTAAAATGAGGCATATTTAAGTCTAACAAGATTAAATCGGGCAAGGCAACTATATCCTGGCTGTGTTCTTTCAAAAAATCCAGCGCTAAGCGAGCATCAACGCTATGTAAAATTTCTAACGGTCGGGCATACTTATTAAGCATTCTATCTGCAATAAAATGCTCCAGTGGATTATCATCTATCAAAAAAACTTTAGCCATTGTCTTAATTAAATACTCGAAATTTTCAATAAGTAGAACGCGGATTTAAAACCAAGCCGAGTAATTCTGTACATGATCAATTATTCACTTAAATTATTAATCATGCACAGCTTACCTCATAAACAAAAATTGTGGGCTCTTTTTTGATGCTGTTTTCTTGTTTAACCATCTAATCCTAATTTTTTGCGTTCTAAGTATTCGCTTATATGGGGATGGGTTAATTTCAGTTGATTATATTGCTCAAGTAATTCTATATACCGATTTTTCCACACATGATGTGTTATTGTATCTTTTAAAATCAGGTCGTCAGGATTTGGCTCCTGATAATTATAAATCTCCTGGAAATCTTTTTTAGTAAATAAATCTGGAAATTCGACTGAAAAATCGTGTTTTAATAAAAGACCTAAACTGAAAATAATTTCAGTTTTCAAGTATTTTTGGTTAAACCAATTATATACTGACCTTCGATTGACGTGAGCAAGATGAGCGATTTCACTTATGCTATAGCCTTTTTTTCTAATCACCGCCTCTACGGTTTGTCCATAATGTTTGTCCATGGTATTTTCCTTTAATGCCAGGTTAATAAGTAATTAAAATGTTTTCCTCTTTTGCAATTCCGCATACAGCATTAATTATACGAAGCTCAGCGTTGTTTCATCAGTATTGATAACTAAGGCGCAATTGAGTTCTTTCATTAACATTACAACGGATTTTCCTTGAATTTTAAGTACTTCACCCTGCCAGTCTAATAGTACACCATCTTGTATTTTTATCGTGTCGCCAACCCTAATCCGGGGAAGGCCTACCGCTTCAACGTTATCATAACTTTCAACAAGTGTCTTTATGCGTTCAATCTCTGTGTTGTTAATTGATGCAGGCTTGCCACAGTGATGAACAAAGTTCACAACTCCCATTGTTTGCCTAACCTTGAGCAGATCCTTTGGATTTGCCTTAACAAATAGGTAAGATTTAAACAAGGGTAGCTCGACAGTTTTAATTCTGTCGACCCAGCGGTGTTTCGTTTTGATAGTTGGACAGAACGAATTGATGTTCTGCATTTTGAGGAGCTTATCAACTTTCTTTTCCCATCTGGATTTGGTGTAAACTACATTCCATCTGGAATTGTTGAAATCACTGATTTCTTTTTCTGTTTGTGTAAAATGTGCCATAAATTTATATTTGAGAGTTATGTTTTTGCGTTTGGATCACTTCTATTTTTACATATTCCTGCTTTTTTGCGAGTTAAATAATTAATTGAATGTTATGACAATAGATACTGGTTGTAATATTTTCCCTATTGAAATTATTTTCAATTTAAAGATAATCCCCTTGATTAAATTGGTGTTTAGGATTATGTATATCGTTTTGTGAAATTTTGATTACCTATGAGAAATTTTTTCTTAAAGAAGTTAAAGTTGAATGATCTCCTTTAATTTTTCAGAATCTTTAAAATTATGGTGTTAAAAAAAATAGAATATGATTTAATTCATATTGGCAGCTTTTGCTCGGTATTTCTCGTAATTACACACAAAACGCCGGATGTTATTTTAATAAATAGATAATACTTTATTATTGTATGAATTTTAACATCTATCATTTAGAGACGGGGCTGATAGTTTATGATCATGTAAGCGAAAGAGCTTCGCTATAATTAATATTTATATCGCAAAGCATGCGCACCATGCAATTTATCCGCCTGACGGATCTTGATGATCCAATTATTGATAAGATATGTAATGTGCTTAAAAATGCATATAGCAACGCATTGTCAGTTTTTTTTATATACAGGGATCCTAACTATAAACGCTACTTGTGTGGGATGATTGAGCGTCCAGATGTGTATGTTTTTTATGTATGTGATTATTTGTCAAATGATCTTACGGGCTTTGTTCTTTTAGAAGTGGAAAAAAACGTTGTTTATCTACGCAACATCATTGTCAATCATCATTTTTCACATTATAATATTGGCTCCCGGATTTTTTACCGAGCACTGAATATTATAAAGAATGAAAGGAATGACGTTGATATGTTGTATTTGGATGCATTTACAAAAAACAGCGGAGTTATAAAATGGTACCTCAGCATTGGTATGGAGATTAACATGTATTTATATTGGTATGATATAACCGATTTATTTGAGACATCAACCATAGATACTGATGATATAGATAGGTATTTCAGCACACAATTTGTAGTTGATGTAAATGGCTTTAAAAAAGTAGTTTTTAACAACCAGGAAATTGGAACGTTAATTCAGGAAAAGTATTTAGTTGTAAAAACGCTCTTGACCAAGGATATATTGAATTGTATTAAATACTGCTTTTTTTCTGTACCTCTTTTGTCTGTTTGTTTGATGAGCAATGAAGTATTAAATCTTAAGTTAATTGAAAAATCAGCCCAATTGGTAGTTAACCTAAAAACATTGGAAATTAAAGATTATTAGCCAAATACAACACGTCGGGATAGTAATAGAAAGTAATTGAAGTTCTATTTGTTTAATTTATATCAAAAGCCATGAAAAGATGTATTTTATTTTTGCTATTGAATATAATATTACAGAGCACAGTTGTTTTAGCAAACAACATCACTATTGATTCTACAGCCAATACTTGTCCTCCTTATAGTACCTTACCCTGCTCTGCTATTCAGGTTTCTTTGCCATATTCTTTGTCTTTTAACGCTGGTGTTACAGGCACTTTAGTCGATAAAGCTAATATTGGTACCGGTTTTACCATGGCACTGCCATATTCCGGCACACGTTTGGCCGTTGATGGCGTTCCATCAGTAGCTGATGCTCCCGGATATGAGCCTTCAAAAATCAGCGTAACACAGGGCCGGTTGATTTTTGTAACAAACAAGGGCATTGACTTTTTGACTAACAATAATCAATTAAATATTTTAGGGGTAAAGGTGTTACAAAGTGGGAAAATTAATATAGAGGTTTCCATTGTCAATCCAATAAACGCGGCACAATCACAACAAGCCGGAATTTGGTTTGGTTTAAATGACCATACATTTATTAAGCTGGATATAAGCGGAAATAAAGTGGAGCTTAGAAGAGAGTTTAACGATTTAAGCAGTAGCGTTATAGGCGCCGGTAATCCCGATCAAAGGATAACACCGGTTATAGTAAACCTAAATACTAATACAGTAAGATTGAGATTAACAATAGATTCTGCAACGCAAACTGCGGAAGGTTTTTATTCCACAGACGGCGGAAGCACTTATTTGAGTACCGGCGCTGCCTATCCAAATTCAAACATAAAGATTAACGGCATGGGCGTAACCGGAGCTGCAACTTATGCAGCTATATACGCTACGCATCGTAACGCCGCAAGCCCTGTTACCTACACTTTTGATGACTTTAGTGTAAAAAAAGATGTTCCGATAGTTCCTTCGGCTACCTTAAAATTCTCAGCAGACAGCCTGTCTTATACTTTTTATAAAGGAGGAGCACTTAAATCCCAATCAGTTGTTTTATCATCTGGTATGGGATCACCAGCGGTTACATTCAGAGCAATAACTGCCCCATGGCTAACTGTACCTCCGGCTGTATTAGGCACCATTTCATTTGGTGGAGCTAATATCAGTTCTGATTTAGCGCCGGGAACTTATAAAGGGGCGCTTATAGCTAGCGCAACTAGCTATGAATCAGATACTCTTGGTTTTAGATTAATTGTTGTGGATGGTATATCGCTTAATTCAACGTATGTGAATTTTCAAAATGCAGCAACAATACCTCCCAATAACTGGGTTCGGGATTTTGGGCAGGCGTATGCTTTTAGAACCGCACCTTACCAATTATCTGGCCTGCAGTACGGTTGGCGAAGAAAGACAGATGCCACGCCATTTAATATAACATCAAATGGTTTTAACAGAAATGAGCCGGAAGATATCACACTTTCTACATTAATATACATTCAAGCTAACAACGTTAGCGGAACGTTTCCTGGCTCAAAAACGCAATGCTATTGGGAAATTAAGGTGCCAAACGGAACTTATGATGTAAATGTATCGGCCGGCGATGGCGTAGGAGATGGCAATCCTGAAAGTGATAATTTAAAAGTAGAGGGTGTGAGTGCCATAACAGGTTTTGTGCCAAGTGGGCTACCCGGCTCATCAACCAGATTTAAACAGGCTACCGTTAGGGTCCCGGTTACAGATGAACATATAACTATAACTGCCGACGGAGGCACAAATACTAAAATTAACTACGCCAGAATTACACCTGTAAGTATAGCGCCTTTTATAGGATGGTCCAACAATACCATAAATCTCCTGGTTATTAAAGGAAACAGTGGCCCCAACACAATCTCATTGCAGGCCGGCAATTCCGATAATAAGTCGCTTACCTATGCAATTGCAGCAACCTATAACACAGGTACCGGGGGGTGGCTAAGTTTTGCTTCATCACAACCTGGTGTTACGCCTGTAATTGTGCTTAACTACGCTACTGCTTATTCACTACCTGTGGGTGCTTATAGCGCGGCAGTTAAAGCATCAAGCGGTGGTTACTCAAGTTCATATACTAATATTTATTTACGGGTTGTTGACGGCAACGGCCCGTATGTGGTTTCATCTTCGCCAGCCAATGCCGCAACTAAAGTAAATCCAAGCACAGTAAGTGTTGCCGCCAATCATTTGTTTGTGCCTGCTGTAGCCGGGTTTAAAGGAGGGGTAGATAACAGTACAATCAGTTCAACTACAGTAAAATTATTCAAAGTTATAGATAATGTAGCCACCGAAGTAGCGGGCGTAGTACAAGGAACAGGCGGAGGAGATGCTATAAGCTTTTCGCCTAAAACGGCACTCGAAACAAATACAACTTACAGGTTTAGTATTACTAATGGTGTAAAATCATATAGTGGCGCGGCCTTTACTCCTTTCACATCAACATTTACTACCGATTCTGCAAATACTGATTTAACAATCAGTGTTTTAAATGCAAAATTTACTAAAAGCCTGGTGCAGGGCACCCAAAATAAAAAATATACCACTTTGCGTTTCGGTCCGGACGGCATGTTTTATGCTTTGCGACTCGATGGAGCAATTGAGCGCTATTCAGTTAACCATACCGATGGAACCTTAAGTAATCAACAAATTATTACCACTTTAAATACCAAATATGGCACAAGATCTGCAATTGGCTTAGTTTTTAGTCCTGCCTCAACTGCAAATAATCTTATTTGCTATGTTACCCATTGCTCACCCGGATTAATCAATTCACCGTTGTTTGATTGCAATATTTCCCAACTGAGTGGTAGCAATCTGGAAAATGAATTGCTTTTTATCACCAGGCTTCCGCGCTCAACACGTGATCACATGGCCAATAGCCTTCAATTTGGCCCAGATGGTGCAATGTATTTGTCGCAGGGTAGTAATAGTTCTGCTGGAGCGTATGATAGTGATTGGCAGCGTGATGAAAGCCTGCTCTCAGGAACAATCTTACGCATAGATATGGCGAGAATGAATACGGTCACCTTGCCTTTGAATGTTCAAACTTCGTCATCATTAAGTGTTATTAATGCCGCCCCGGCAAATTCAATACAGATGAGCGATGGTACTTACAACCCTTATAGCTCAAATTCACCGGTAACGATTTATGCTTCCGGCGTTAGAAATGCCTATGACTTACTTTGGCACAGTAACGGGCAATTATATATACCTACAAATGGTTCAGGAGGAGGCGGAAATTCGCCTGCCTCCGTTGCCGGTACCCGCAGGCCAAACGGGGATTTTTATAACGGACAGGTTGTACCTGCAACTACTGACGTACAGGTGCAATTTGATTGGTTGTTCAGGGTAAATCCATTAAAAAACGTTGGATATTTCGGTCATCCGAATCCTTTAAGAGGTCAGTATGTTGAAAACAGGGGTAACATAGATAACCCGCTTTATTCAACAAGCATTCTACCAGATGCAGATTACAGGGGCGCGGCTTATAATTTCGGCTTAAACCATTCGCCAAATGGAGTTCTTGAATATAAAAGCAACACATTTAACGGGGCTTTGAAAAATAAAATTTTGGTTTGCCGTTTCAGTGGCGGTGGAGATATAATGGTAATGGAACCCGGCTCACTTGTAAAGGTATCATCTATAAATTCGGCAGATGACAATGATCACATCTATGATATTGTTAAAGTTACACCCGGATCAGGAAATTACGGTTTAATTGGCATGTCGGGCTTTGCTAATCCAATTAATTTGGTTGAAGATACCCTGAATGGGAATTTATATGTAATTGAATATAATTGGAACGTAAATCCTAGCCTTGTTACACAAATTACACTATTAAAGGTAAACGATACCCCAACGGCTCCAGCTGGCCTTTTGAGTGTATTTTCAAGTCCGGCGCCTGATGTACAAGGGTTAATAGCCTATAAAAATTATGATATATCGGTTGCTAATAAGGGCGATGGAGATTTGAAAATAAAGGATATTAAGTTAAGCGGAAACGATGCGTCAAATTATAATATCGAAGGAATAGCTTTGCCTACAAAGGATAGCCTTTTAGTGATGAAGAAAAACACCACGCTAACGTTTACTGTTCGTGCGCCTATAAATACAGCTTTAGAAAAAGCTGTAAAGCTTAGGGTAACCAGCGTTGAAGATACTGTTAAAGAAGTTGACTTGTCATTACAACCACAGTCAATTTCAAATTCTTCATCAGATAGTGCAAACCTTAAAAAAAATAAAGCTGAAAGTACATTGAAAGTTTATCCTAACCCTAATGTTGGAGATTGGGCTCACGTTCAACTGGCAAACTACAGAAAGTTAGAGAAGGTAAATATTTCGTTATTTAATATCATGGGTGTTAAACTTAGATCAATGGACGTTACTACTGATTTACAGGGAAATTGTAACACCACAATACAATTACCCAAAGTATTAGGTACAGCCTATTTTATTGTAAGGGCTGTAAATGCTACCAGTTCTAAAGAAGCTAAACTTATAATCCAAAATTAAGTTGATAACCCTATCAGTTAACTATTTGATGGAAGTAAATTAATTACTTCCATCAAATAATTATACAGACTTTGCAGGAGTTTGCAAAAATCCGGTTCAATACTTCCCGATAATATTTTGACATTTTTTATTAAGCCAACAATTGTTTTGGTTTTAAATAAGTCAGCATTTTAAATCTATTCCTTTACCTTATTTATCCCCTTATTTATCATTAATTTTTATTACGGCATGAAAAAAGTATTCATTTTGTCAGCTGCTACCATGTTGCTTTTTGTAGGAATTATAATTGTCCCTAATTATCTTTTAAATAACACTTTTGGGCTTGTTCATTCTAAAAAAATCGCCCAACCCACAGATGTGCCGGTTATTGAATTTTCGCAACCTTTAATGGAAACATTAAAAATAAATTTCCAGGATTCTTCAGGCTCAGAACCGGTTGGCTGGGTTAAGGATTGCGGTTTTCCATTTGGTATTAAGCCTGGGATATTTGAAACCGGCAGTTTACAATATGGGTGGAAAAAAAGAGCGGATGGAACTCCGTTGAATTTAGTTAACAATGCCAGAAACAGGAATAACCCTGATGATGTTTTACTTGATGGCCTTATACATATGCAGGCTAATGATATCAGTTGGTATTACGGGCCGTTCAAGGGCACAAAAGAAGAAGGTTATTGGGAAATTAAAGTTTTAAATGGCTATTACGATGTTGTTGTAACTGCCGGTGATGGCTTGGTAGGGAAAGCTAAAGAAAAACATTGCATAAACGTAGAGGGGAAGAAAGCTATTACTGATTTTGTTCCATTTGGAAAGGAAGGCAGTTTCGGTCGTTTTAAAATAGCTAAAATAAGAGTACACGTGCTAGATGGTTTTCTGACAATTAATGCCGATGGTGGAGTTAACACAAAAATTAATAATATTCAAATCAGTCCGGCAAAGCTTGATCCCTATTTCTATATAAAGCCATCTAATCCAAATCTTTCGGTTACTAAACAAGACACAGGCAATCACTTACTGCATATAGAGTTAATTAGCCAGGCTAAAGGAATCAATTATGGTCTGCATATCGATTATCTGGACGACATTCCGAGATGGTTGCACTTAATTGCCAATAATAAATCAAGCGCTGATAATTTAAACTTCGATTATTCGGAAGCAAAAAAACTGCCACCCGGTATTTATACTATAAAATTAACTATAAGCGCTAAAGGTTATAGCACGCAACAGGTAGCTTATCAGTTACGAGTTGTTGATGCTTCAAAATCTTATGTTATTGCATCAAATCCCGTTAATGGGGCAACGTCTGTAAGTATCAACACTTCAAATATTGCGGCAAACAGCCTTTCTGTGCCCCAGGTAAATGGTTTTAAAGGAGGAATAGATAATAGCACAATTAATAACAACACGGTAAAACTTTTAAAGGAAGTTGAGGGCAAATATGTTAGTGTAAAAGGAGTAATGCAGGGTACGGGTGGTGGAGATGCGATAAGTTTTTCGCCAAGTGAACCTCTTGATCCAACAACGCATTACAAATTTGTAATTACAAATGGGGTAAGATCATATGCAGGAACATCCATAGAAAGATTTGAGAGCAATTTTTTTACCGGCACCATTCCCGTTGACTCGAGTAAGTTTTACAACGCCGATTTTACTAAAATACCGGTTCCCGGCACACAGAATAAAAATTATACGACGCTCACATTTGGACCGGATGGTAAATTTTACGCGTTAAGAATGGATGGAGTAATTGAACGATTTGAGGTTAATCATCAAACAGGTGCATTAAGCGGACTCAAAACAATAAATACCCTCAAAGCAAAATATGGCGAGCGCACTGCAATTGGTTTAACGTTTGATCCTTCCTCAACCTCGCAAACATTAATTGCCTGGGTAACTCATTGCTCTGGTAGCTTAACGAGTGCGCCACCGTTCGATGGAAATATCTCCCGTTTAACTGGATCTGATCTATCGGCGGAGGAGTTGATTGTGAGTAAGCTGCCACGGTCTACAAGAGATCATATGGTAAACGGATTGGCGTTTGGCCCTGATGGTGCTATATACATATGCCAGGGTAGCAACAGCTCGGCGGGCGCTTTTGATAAGGGATGGCAAAGAGAGGAAACCTTGCTTGCAGGAGCTATACTTAGATTGGATATTAAAAAATTGGCTAATCTGAAGCTTCCACTAAATGTAGAAACCAGCGACAACCAAAAGCTTATCAATCAGGCACCCCTAAATGATATTAAAACAGCAGATGGCAAGTATAACCCTTATAGCATCAAATCCCCTTTAACTATTTATGCATCGGGTATTCGCAATGCTTATGACCTGGTTTGGCATACTAACGGACAATTATATATTCCTGCTAATGGTTCCGGAGGCGGCGGTAATTCTCCGGCTTCGTTAAATGGAACCAGGAGGCCGGATGGGACAATTTATAACGGCCCTAATATACCTGCCACAAAATCTGTTCAGGTGCAGCATGACTGGCTGTTTAGAGTAGACCCCAATAGGGGAGTTGGATATTTTGGCCATCCTAACCCTTTAAGAGGAGAATATACGGTTAACAGGGGGTATCCGGATAATCCACTATATAGTAAAGATATACAACCGGATATCAATTACAGGGGCGCTGCTTTTGATTTTGGTTTAAATCACTCGCCTAACGGAGTAATTGAGTATAAAAGCAACGCCTTTGGCGGCGCTTTAAAAGGAAAATTACTTGTTTGCAGGTTTAGTGGAGGGGGAGATATCATTGTTCTCGAACCCGGATCGATGGTTAAAAATACGCGGTTGGCCATTGGTGCAAGTGATAAAGAGTATGATATAGTTAACAGTGCGCGCGGATCCGGTAATATGGGTTTGATAGGAATGTCTGGCTTTGCAAACCCTTTGGATCTTGTAGAAGATACGCAAACGGGTAATTTGTACGTAAGTGAATTTAATTGGAATAACAATCCCAATTTAATGTCTCAGATTACTTTACTTAAGGTTAATGAAAAATATTCAACTAATGCAAAAGCAAATAAGTAAGGATTAAAGGAATGTTTATGATTGTTGAACATTCACACTCATCTCCTCTAAATTGATTGATGTGAATAGATATTAACGCAGTAATTATCAGTTGCTGCAGATGTGCTTTATATATTGAATAATTACTCTAAATAAGAATAATTATTCAATATATAAAAATAAATAGGTGTGTATCCAGGGTGTTATGGGGTTTTATTAGCGTATTTTTCACCATTTCACATAATTACACAAAAAGCACTCATTCCCAAAATTTCATCTTTTATTAGTGATATATTTTTAATATTTGTTTGTGATTAAAATTTATCAAATCATAATATCCTTGATCACCCAAATATAGTCACTCTGTTAGTGAGAATGCGAAGCCCGTTAAGGCATACCAAATTCTTCAATCCTTGAACTTTCAAACCCTCCTGGTCATTTGATTTCCCTGTTCAGTTAACTGAAGAATACTACACACTCAAACAAACAACTCTTAATAATTATGAGCACAAAATCAAACGCTAAAACGTGGGTATATCTTTCGTTTATAGTATGCCTAATGGTATTAAACTCTTGCACCACATCAAAAAAGTTAAAGTACTTTCAAGATTTGCCTGAGAATACCCAGCTGAAAGAAATCGGTCAGTCGCAATTTACAGAACCCGTAATTCAGGCCGATGACATATTGTCAATTAATGTTAATACAACAGAGGCAGATGCGGGTCAAATTATTAATGCGCGCAATGGTGTTAATCTAACTGCAGGTATAAACAGCGCAACAGGATCTATCGGTGTTGGAGCAGGGTATTTAGTTGACAAAGATGGATTGGTTGAAATTCCGATTCTGGGCAAGGTTCATTTATCTGGATTGACCACTTCGGTAGCCAAAGAAGCAGTTAGAACGGCTGCAAAAAAATATTTTAAGGATCCGATTGTTGATGTACGGTTTTCAAATTTTAAAGTTACCGTTCTTGGCGAAGTTAACCACCCGGCCTCTTACTTTCTGCCTAATGAAAGGGTAACAGTACTTGATGCCATTGGCTATGCGGGTGATATGACCATATACGGAAAAAGAAACAACGTACTCATCATGAGGAAAAATACCGAAGGTAAAAACTTTGTGGTTACTGTTGATATGACAAAAAAGGACATTATTAACTCTCCATATTTTTATCTTAAACAAAACGACGTGGTTTATGTAGAGCCGCGCAGGGGCAGGCAAGATGCTAATACTGAGAATACAGTGCTAAAATATATCACTGTAGCTGCCACCGTTCTTACTGCCATTGTTTTACTACATCGTTATAGTCTTTAATTAACAGTTTAATTTTTACCTCACCTATAATAGCACAAACATGACAATTGAATTAGAGCCCCAAAAAAAGAATGGGTTTAAAAGTTTTAAAATAATGCTTTTAAATCACTGGAAATTATTTCTGCTCAGCATGATTGTATTTGTAGCATTGGGCTATGCATACTTAAAGATAGCGCCGCCGCAATATCTAATCAGTAGTGCACTTGTGGTAGAAGCTCAACCTACTCAGGCGGCACCGTCTTCAGCTTTTGGCGGTGGTATATCCACCATAAACAGCAATGAAAATTTAAAAAATGAAGGAGATGTGTTACGAACCCGCAATCTGATAGAAGAAACGGTTAAAACCCTGCATCTCAACGTAAAGCTATTTTCAGGATCAGGATTATTAGCCAAAGAGATTTATGATGAATCGCCTTTTGACGCAGCCACAGTTAATCAAAAGGTTGATACTATAAAGAAGAGAGCGTATGAAATTAACGTAATCAACAGAAATACTTTTCATATCTCCAACGCTGACGAAAATCTGGATGTAAACGGAACATTTGGCAAGCCATTAAAGTTGCAGCAATTTGATTTAATGCTGCAGCCAAGGGCAGGTGCATCTTTTTCCCAGGCAACTTATTCTGTACAAGTAACATCCGAAGATGAAGCCATTGGAACTTTGCTGAAAAGCTACGATGCCGAGTTTTCTGATAAAACAACTACAGCCGTAGATATAACCCTGTATTATCCGGTAGCGAAACGGGGCGAAATTATAGTTGATCATATTATGCGTCAATATTTGAAAGATAACATAGCCACCAAAAAAGCAAAGATTGATAGTATGCTTACCTTTATCAATAACCGTATTGCTATTGTTGGAAGTGAATTGGCCAGTATTGAAGGGAATTACGAACAGTATAAATCCAACCAGGGAATTGCAGATATAAATGAGCAATCTAAAGTTTTGGTTGGCAACGCAAATGATTATGATAATCAATATACTAATCAAAAGGTTCAGTTGTCGGTTATCTATCAGCTTGAAAAGTTTTTAAAAGACCCTGAAAACAAACAAAGCATACCTGGTTCACTAATAGTACAGGATGCGTCGTTCACTTCTGGTTTAAATGATTATAACGCCTTAATTCTGCAGAGGCAGAAAAAATTATTATCATATACCGATGCCAGCCCGTTGGTTGTCAATATTGATGAACAATTAGCAATAGCGCGCCAAAACCTTTTGCAAACTATAAAATATTACAGACAGTCGATAGAGCTTAAGACGGCCAGACTTGGCGATCAAACTAATTTGGCGAAGGGTAATTTAAAAGGTGTGCCTCAAAAACAACGTGCTTTAAATGATTACGGCAGGCAGCAGGAACTTAAACAACAATTGTACGTTTACTTATTACAAAAACGGGAAGAAACCGCACTCGCCAAAACTTCAAATATTCCAACATCTCATATAATAGATAATGCAAAAAGCTCTAAAGAGCCTGCAAAACCTCTTAAACCGGTTATTTATTTGCTTTCCGCTTTGTTAGGTTTCATCGTGCCTTTTGCCTATGTAAATAACAAAACTCAACAGCACATAATTATTAATTCAGAACAGGATATTCAAAATTACACAGATGTTTCTATTATCGGGAAAATAGGACACAGCAATATATCCAAGGGGGTGATGATTGAAAATTCAGCTAAATCAGCAGTTACCGAAAGTTTCAGAACGTTGAGAACTAAGATCCAGAATATATTAAACTCCGAGGATAATAAGATCATAATGGTCACCTCGAGTGTTAATGGGGAGGGGAAAACATTTATAAGTGCAAATCTCGCAAACATCTTAGCTAAGGCCGATAAAAAAGTACTGTTGATGGAGCTTGATCTTCGTAAACCAAAGTTATCAGAGATGTTTAATCATAGTAGTGAAGCCGCGGGCTACTCTGATTATTTGCAGGGCTCTGTGGATTTAGCAGATATTATTAAATCTACCGAATTAAGTGAAAACCTGTTCCTTATCTCTTCAGGCCCAGTGGTTGCCAATGCAAGCGAAATGCTGTTAAATAAGAAAACAAAAATGATGTTGGATATCCTAAAGGAAAAATTCGACTATATCATAATTGATAGTTCACCGCTCGGCTTGGTTTCAGATGCATTAATCCTGGAGAAATACGTGGATATGACGGTTTATATATGCAGGCATAATTACACCAATACCGAGCAAATTAATCTTGTAAACCAGTTACGCTCCAAAGATAACGTCGAAAATATGTACTTGGTTATTAACGATGTCGACTTTGCTAAAGCCGGTTACTTTGGCTATGGCTATGGGCTGGGCTACGGTAACGACTGATAAGCTATTAATGTAGCTCACATTGATATTAAGCTGTAAATGATTAATAATTAAAAGATGAACATAGCAATCCAACCCGCAGAATCAAATAAAGATTCCAGGCTAAAATTTGTTAAACGTTATGTTAACTTGTTAATGCTGGTTTTTCCTGTGATTTCTTTTTTAATAATACCTTCTATCCCAGGCACTACAATCATCACCTTTTTTGCCGGAATATTATGTATAATCATATTTTTAACCCCCCTTGGGTTGCCTAAGCAAAAATTCATAAAGGAGCTTTTCATCTTCTTTTCAATAATTACGGTTTTGAGCATATGTTCCCAAATGGTAAATCTTTGGGTTGATCTTAAATTACCGGATGATCTTTTGCTGCTCAATATTAAAAACTACACACAAACATTTTTCCGGATATCACATTTAACTCAAACGCTCAGTTTAATAGTAGGATTTACCATTTACCTGTATATAAAGTATTTCGCGGATGAAAAAACGCTAACATATGTTTTCTGGGGTGTTAGGTTAATGTGTATCTATGGTATCTACGAGCTGTTATATTACATGATATTTCACCAAAATGGCGATTTTATTGTAAACAGAACTTTTGGTTACGAAAACAAACCGGCCTCCCAGTTTCAAACTATGAATATGGGAGGGATAAGTTTAATTCGTATGACGAGTTATACTGGCGAGCCTTCGATGTTTGTTTTTACCGCATATCCTTTTTGGGTATTGGCAGTAGCTTTGAAACGTAAGTTTGATAGCGTTTTGATTTTAGGATGTTTGTTGTTAACATTTTCAACTACAGCTTACCTGGCTATTTTAATATTCTCAGCCTTTTGGATGATTTACAAACAAGAATTTCATCTAATATTTTACGGGCTTGTGGGGCTGGCCGCATTTTGCATAATCCTGCAGTTGGATGTTTTCAGTCATCAGCTTGATAGTATTTATAAAATAGTTTTCGCCAGTAAACTTGATGGTTCGTCAGCATCTTCAAAAGATAGGTCGGGACACTTTACAACACACATAACGTACTGGGCCAACTTGAATATTTATAACGAAATTGTGGGAATAGGTTTTGGCTATGTAAGGTCGACGGATTTTTTTAGTACAGTAATGGTAAACAATGGGGTTATCGGGTTTCTTTTATTTACCTCATTTTTTTATGATAAGCTGTCATTTAAAATTAAGCCCGAACAAGTGCAGTTAAGCTATCGCATAGGATTAGTGTTATTATATATCATATTGATGACTACCGTTCCTGAATTTGCATATCCAAGCCTTTGGATCTTTTTAGGATTAGGCTATGTATTATCGGCAGATAATAAAAAAGAATTGTTCAAATCCAGTATTTCGATAAGAACCCGCGATTTGAACCTTATAAATAATTAAATACAAGTACTTGATAATCAGGTGATTTTACAAAAATAATCCCCCTCCTTAAACTTTGATATTTTATACTTCCTCATGATTTTTATCAACGGTAAGTTTTTGTTGCAACGCAGAACAGGTGTCCAGCGCTACGCTTATGAGCTAACCAATCTGCTTCTCAAGTCGGAGTTGGAGGTTAAAATCCTGGTTCCTGTAATAGCTGATCTAACTAATCTTGATTTTCCTGAAGATGCTTTTATCAAAACAGGTTTTTTTAAAAGATTAACGCTATGGGAGCAAATTGATTTAACAGCGCATGTGGCCCGGAAAAAGGATTCATTATTGATAAGTTTTTGCAATACGGGGCCGTTTTTGCTAAGAAACCACATCATATGTATACATGATATGTCGTATCACTTCAATCCAAAGTGGTTTTCCAATAGTTTTTCCCGATACTATAAATTTTTAATACCCAGGTTAGCAAAAAAAGCTTTACACGTTATTACAGTAAGCGAATTTTCGAAAAGAGAAATTTGCGAAAATCTAAATGTACCAACCACCAAGGTCTCGGTTATTAATAACGCCCCTTCCGAAAAATTTGTTGTCCGCAATATAGATTCACTTAATTTTCAAAAAGATAACTTTTTCCTCTTTGTGGGCTCTCATGATCCCAGGAAAAACATCCAATTGCTTATCAAAGTATTCTCTCTTAAAGAATATAGTTCTTTAAAATTGGTTGTGATTGGCGCTGCGGCCGGCTCCTTTCAAAATGAAAATTATAAACCTGCGGGCAATATTAAATTTATTACCAACTGCGATGATTTGTTGTTGGCCGATTATTACCAAAGAGCCAGGGCGTTAATTAATGGATCTTTTTATGAAGGGTTTGGATTACCAGTTGTTGAGGCTATGGCAAGCGGCTGCCCTTTGATTATTTCAAACATCCCCGCATTTGTTGAAATTGCTCAAAGAAAGGCCATTTATTTCGATCCACACTCGCTGTCCACACTTAAAATAGCTTTAAATAATTTTCTAAAGAAAACGGATTCGGAAGTAAAGTTATTGATCACCAAAAATTATCAGTTTAGTTTTAATTACGATTGGAAAACGTCAGGTAGCCAATTAGTTTACCTGATCAATAAATTAAGTAATGGGCGTTATTAAAGATATAAAACTTGACCTTTTTCGCTTACGCACCGAGTTTGAGGTAAGTAATTTGATGGCCTTATTGGCAAATAGAGGAATACATGCACTGATAAATTACCGGTTTTCGCATTACCTGTTTATTAAAGGAATACCTATTCTTCCATTACTATTAACCCGTATTATACAAATATTATATGCTATCGACATTGATTATAAGGCGGAACTGGAAGGCGGAATTGTAATAATTCATGGCGTTGGAATTGTAATTGGCCAGGGTGCTATTGTAAAATCTAATACAACTATTTATCACGGAGTTACACTTGGCCGTAAAAAACAAGGAGCTATAATCGCCCTTGGTGACGGCTTTCCGATAATTCAGTGCAATTGTGTTTTGGGGGCAGGAGCAAAGATAATTGGCCCAATAAAAATTGGACAAAATAGTATCGTAGGACCGAATTGTGTAGTTATGGATTCCATCCCCGCCAATACATTAATAAAGATCCAAACCTCCGTATTTGAAATGAGATCACTTCAAGCTAAAATAATTTACTAATATTATGAACATAGCAATAGTTCAAGATGAAATTGTTCGAAAAGGTGGAGCTGAACAGGTTGTTTTAAGCTTTCATAATGCGTTTCCGGATGCTCCAATTTACACACTTAATTACAATCCTGTAACCTCCTATCCGGAATTTAAGGTGTGTAATATTAAGACTACGTGGTTTGGGAAATTTATTAAAAGTGAAAAGAACTTAAAGCGTTTCTTTTTCCCTTTTGGTATTATGGCGATGAAGCAACTTTACCTAAAGGGCTTTGATGTTATACTGCAATCAACAACGCATTGCGCCAAATACATCAAAACAGACCCGGGCACAATTGTGATTACGTATTGCCATACGCCGTTTAGGTTGGTATGGAATCCGGAATCTTACGAGGCCATATCAAATGGTGGATTCTGGAAGCGAAAATTATACTATTTGATTATTGAAAAACTTAAAAGCATAGATAAACAATCGGCACTAAGGACAGATTATTTTATTACCAATTCCAGAACTGTTGTGCCACGTATTGAAGAAGCTTATAACCCTTTGCTTGAGATTAAAGTAATAAACCCTTCGGTAAAATGCGATAATTTTTATATTTCCGAGAAAATAGGTGACTACTATCTGGTTGTTTCCAGGTTTGAATTTTATAAAAAAGTTGATCTGGTTATCGAAACCTTTAAATTAATGCCCGACAAAAAGTTAATAGTTGTTGGCAAAGGATCCAGAGAAAAGGAACTTAAGGAAATAGCTGGTGATAATGTTGTGTTTCTTAGCGGGCTGTCTGCCATTGAGCTTGCCAATTTGTATGCAAACTGCAAAGCTTTCATCTTTCCACAATTAGAGGATTACGGTATTACACCTTTGGAAGCCAATGCATCCGGAAGACCAGTAATAGCATACGGCAAAGGTGGTGTATTAGAAACAATGATACCATTGCAGGAAGATGCCTCAAAAGCTACAGCCGTATTTTTCCCAAAACAAACTGTAGAAGCATTGAAACATGCTATAGATATTTTTGAGTTATCAAATTTTGATTCTCAATTTATACGAAAACATGCCGAAGAATTTGACGATACATGCTTTGTTAAAAAAATCCGGGATTTCGTCGACGAAAAATATCGCACCCACGATAAAAAGAACCTGATTGCTAACGAAGCTTAATATTAAAACAGTGCGTATTTTAATTTTTAACACCTTTTATTTCCCCAAATTTATAGGCGGCGCGGAAGTTTCTGTTCAGCTCTTAGCTGAAGGGCTTGTTAAGAAGGGGAATGAAATTTTTGTAATAACTTTTGGTGAAAAGTTTGAAATAAAGCGTGTTAACGGAGTAGTTGTAATTAGGGTTAAACAACGGAATATTTATTCCAGCTATACAGCAAACAAACACCGGTCGGCATCAGCCAAAATCCTTTGGCATTTGGTTGACTCATTTAATCCGCTATACTTATTTTTTATCAATGTATTCCTCAAGCGAATAAAGCCGGATGTTATTCATACAAATAATATAATGGGCTTTTCGCCATCATTATGGGCCGTAATCAAGTTTAGTAAAATTCCAATTGTACATACTATTCGTGACTATTATCTTATTTGTCATCGAACCAATATGTTCAATAACAATCATTCCTGTGACGGTTTGTGTAAGGATTGCAAAATTACGCATAGTTTAAAAAGTGGGTTTATGCAGTGTCCTGATTACTTCGTTGGGATAAGTAAATATATACTGAACAGGCATAATTCGATTATAGGAAATGAAAAGCCACGGTCTGTAGTATATAACGGGGTAAAAACCAATCATAATGAAGTAAGTGTAAAACTTCCATATTCAGATAAGTTAACCTTCGGTTATATGGGCCGGATATCAACGGATAAAGGTGTTGAATACATGGTAAAAGAATTGGCCGCTTGTGCCCCCCAAAGTAAAACTAAATTTAAAGTGATGCTGGCGGGGCGGGGCGAGAACGATTTTATCAATAAACTTAACGCGTTGGCCATTGGGGTTGAAATTGAGTTTGTTGGAGTTGTTAAGCCGGAAGCTTTTTTCAGGCAGATTGATGTTTTAATAGTGCCCTCATTATGGCCCGAGCCATTTGGCCGCACGGTTATCGAAGCCCTGTCATTCGGGGTACCGGTTTGTATTTCAGATAGCGGTGGATTAACAGAATTGCATGATGACATCAGTACCTGGCTATATGCGCCGGAGGAAAGCCGCCTGACACAATTAATCGAAAATATCGTCAATAACCAGCAAAGTATAGAGCTTAAAAAAATACATTGCTTAAGCAGTGCCCAACGGTTCAATGAAATTAAATACATAGAAGGTTATCAAAATATTTATGAAACTATAAAAGATACCTCTAAATCAATATCAGATAAAAAGCGGGTTGCTCTTTAGCCGCAGGTAGTTAAAATATTGTGCTTCTACACACATATATGCAGCCTGAATCGGAGCTCAAAAACCAAATCTTAACCTACTTATTACATATATAAATGACAGATTCTGCAGTAAAATCTGATAAAAAGCTCGTAGCACAAGGAATTTTATGGAATTGCGTACAAATGGTTGTAAATCAATCGTTCGCCTTTATCATCAAACTGGTTTTAGCTAAACTGCTTTTTCCTGAACAGTTTGGTTTAATTGGCATGGCAACAATTTTTACCGGATTTGTTCAGGTACTAAATGATTTGGGAGTAGGTGCAGCATTAGTACAGCGTAAGGACAAAAATTTATTTGAAGAACATTTTCATACAGCTTTTTGGACAGGGGTTACCTGGTCTGTAGGACTGTATTTGATTATGAGTTTTATCATAGGCCCTTTAGCTGCCGTTTTTTACAAACAGCCTATGTTAACTACCATAATCCCTGTATTAAGTTTAGCAATTTTGTTTAGTCCGGTCAATCTGGTTCATAAAGCCCAGCTTACAAAGCTGATGGATTTTAAGAAAATAGCATTTATCGATAACATTTCAAATATAGTTGCCGGAGTAATATCCTTAGTACTTGCTTTTTTAGGGGCCGGCGTTTGGGCCTTGGTTTTCAACTCAGTTGCAATTGTCATAATAGCGATGCCTCTGTATTTTAAAGCAACCAGGTGGCTGCCAAAATTTATGTGGAGCAAACAGGCTTTTAAAGATATTTTTGGTTTTGGCGCCTATACAACCGGTTCAAATATAATGAACTACATGTATAATAATATTGATTATTTGCTGATAGGCAAGCTTTTAGGGGCCTCTGTTCTGGGTGTTTATACGCTTGCGTTTGTCTTAACTGATACATTTCGCAGCAGAGTTATGGCAGTTATTAATAATGTAATGTATCCCGTTTACGGCCGCAAGCAAAATGATTTTACAGCTTTAAAAAGCTATTACCTAAAAGTAGTACAGTTCAATTGCATTTTAATTTTCCCTATTATGGTTTTCTTTATTGTTTTAGGGCAACCATTTATTGTAAATGTATTTGGTTTAAAATGGCAGGAAGCGGTTGTGCCGCTTCAAATATTAGCAGGATCTGTTATGTTCCATATCCTGGTAAGTGGTAACACTGCACTTTTAAGAGGTGTTGGAAGGCCAGGTCTTGAAATGAAACTACAAATAGTAAAGGCACTCGTTTTTTTACCAACGCTTGCTTTCGGAATTGAAAAATATGGCATTGTAGGCGCTGCTTGGGCCATTTTGTTTAATAAGCTGGTAGTTGTTATCGTAGCCCAATACAGCTTCCGGCAAATTTCGGCTGTAAAGATTAAAGTAATTGACCTGTGCATGGCTATTAAGGGGGCGGTAATTGCATCTTTTATTTCATATGCTGTAGCTTACGCTTTATCCGTAGCCCATGTCAATTACATCACTGCGGGCATTGCCTTATTCATCAGCTATTCGTTAGCGGTATACTGGTTAATGAACACCGAGCTAAAAGCGATATACCAAATATTTAAACCTGCAACTCAAATCAACTAATACCTAAGCCTATGAAAATATCTGTAATTATACCTTGCTACAATTGCGCGGAATTTATAGGCAGGGCGATATCAAGTGTTTTAAATCAAACCATTAAAGACTATGAAATAATACTCATCGATAATGATTCAACAGATCAAACTTTAGTAAAGCTGCTTTCTTTTGAGGAAAGGTATCCGAATGTAATAAGAGTTTTTAGTGAATTTACCAAAGGCGCTCCTGCTGCCAGGAATAAAGGACTGTTTGAAGCTAAAGGAGAATTTATTCAGTTTTTAGATGCCGATGATGAACTGATGCCATTAAAGATGGAATCGCAATATGAAATGGCTGAATTGACTGCAGCTGATGTAGTTATTGGTAATCATGTTTTGATTTATTCAACAGATGGTAAAATTAAAAAGCATATTAAATATGCCAATCCTAAACCCTGGGAAGGTTTAATAGAATCAAATTTAGGAATCACGAGTTCCATTCTCTGGAAAAAGGAAACCCTTTTGGATGTTGGCGGATGGGATACTTCTTTAACGTCTTCTCAGGAATATAATCTTTTATTCAATTTGCTAAAAATAGGGGCAACCTTTGTTTACCACAACCTGGTACAAACCAATATATATAAATCAGATAGTTCGATATCCAAAAGTGGCAATAAACGCCGCTTAGTTGAAATTGTTAAAAACAGAATAAACCTGCGGATTGCAATCAGGATGTACCTTACACAAATGGGTTTATTTTCCCCCAAATTAAATCGATTAATTGATACCTATATCTACACCGAATTAACGACCTGGTTAGATGTTTTGCCCGAATTTGTGGGTTTATACCTCCAAAACAATCGCCTGGACGTTTCAAAAAGGAAAGTTTTCAAAACTAAGGTAAAGCGCTTATTTAAAGCCTGACCAGCAATCCAAATCTTCGTCCTTTTAAGTTTAGTATCATAAACAATCAAATTAATCCTATGAACAAAGCTTTTATATCAGTTATAATACCTACCTATAATGACTGGGATTGTTTGTCTCTTTGCCTCGAGGCATTGTCAAAGCAATCTTATCCAAAGGAGTTATTTGAAATTATTGTTATAAATAACATGCCCGGGTCAAAGCCTCCTGAAAATTATAAACTTCCGGACAATTGTATATTAATTGACGAAAATAAACCGGGCTCATACGCGTCACGCAATGCCGGGATCAGAATTTCAAAGGGTAAAATTATGGCTTTTACTGATGCTGATTGTATCCCGGATAAAGATTGGATAAAAAATGCCCGCACATATATGCTTGCCCATCCTAATATTGGCCGTATTGCCGGAAAAATCGAGCTGTTTTATCGGTCCTCTAAACTCGTAAATGTTGAACTGTATGAAAAGGTATATGCCTTTAACCAGGAGCTTTATGTAAAAAACGATGCAACAGCGGTTACAGCAAACCTTTTTACCTATAGAAGTTCATTCGATAAGGTTGGTTTTTTTGATGAAAACCTAATGTCGGGTGGCGATTATGAATGGTCTGTAAGAGCACAAAAAGGCGGGATATTAATACGCTATTTAGATAATGCTACTGTAAAACACCCGGCCCGGTATCATTTAGGTGAGCTTTTGAAAAAGGCAAAACGTGTAGGGGGGGGGCAAGCCAAGTTTTCCCGCGGCGAAGACGGAAAATCTATCAAATTAATTTCGCGATTCATATATGATTTACGCCCTCCAATTAAAAGTATTAAGCTTATAAATAGCAGAGGTAAAGATTTGACCCTAAGTCAAAAAATCACCGTATTCAGGTTGAGGTATTATCTTTCTATCGTTACAGCATACGAAAAATTTTTAGTCAGTAAAGGTAAAAAAGCTTCTCGGGCTTAACGCCCAACAGCAGTTATACTTTCAAATAATTAATCAAACATAATTTAACTTATTATCATTTATGAATATTGCAATAGTAGGAACCGGCTATGTAGGCCTTGTTACGGGAACTTGTTTAGCAGAAACAGGGAATAATGTTATTTGCGTTGACATTAATAAACAAAAGGTAAAAATGATGCAGGAAGGTCAGTTACCTATTTATGAGCCTGGTTTGGAGCAGCTTTTTCATAGAAACATTATTCAGAATCGCCTGCATTTTACCACAGAACTGGAAGAAGCCATAACCGATGCTGAGATTATCTTTATGGCATTGCCAACCCCTCCGGGAGCTGATGGCTCAGCCGACTTAACTTTTATACTTAACGCTTCTGCAGAGATCGCTAAATTAATTAAAGATTATAAGGTGATAGTAACCAAATCAACGGTGCCGGTTGGAACAGCCGATTGGGTTAAAGAGGTGTTTCTGGCTAATACTGATATAAAGGTTGACGTAGTATCCAACCCCGAATTTTTGAGGGAAGGTGTTGCGGTTGATGATTTTATGAAGCCCGATCGGATTGTTATAGGGACGGATAGCGACAAAGTTAAAGTTTTGATGAGCCGCTTATATCAACCCTATGTAAGGCAGGGGAATCCCATCATATTTATGGATCAGCGTTCGTCTGAATTAACAAAGTATGCTGCTAACTCATTCCTGGCTACAAAAATCACTTTCATGAATGAAATAGCCAACCTTTGCGAAAAAGTAGGAGCAGACGTTGATATGATACGGTTGGGCATTGGTACAGATGATCGCATTGGTAAACGCTTCCTTTTTTCGGGAATTGGTTATGGCGGAAGCTGCTTTCCCAAGGATGTGCAGGCTTTGTCTAAATCAGCTAACGAAAATGACTACGACTTTAAGATTTTGAATGCCGTAATGGAAGTTAATACCGCGCAAAAATCTGTGCTTGTACAAAAGGTAAAAAAACACTTTAATCATGATCTTCATGGAAAAAAGTTTGCTGTGTGGGGTTTAGCTTTTAAACCGGAAACAGATGATATCAGAGAAGCGCCGGCTATTACTATAATAAGGGAGCTTTTAGCAGAAGGGGCCGATGTTGTAGCTTTTGATCCTGAAGCAATGAATAATTTCAGCAACTATACAAATTTAAAGATCAGCTACGGTGATGATCCTTATACAATGCTGGCAGGGTGTGATTCATTACTGATTTTAACAGAATGGGCCGTTTTTCGTAATCCTGACTTTGTTAAAATTGGAGATCTTTTAAAGTACAAAATGATTTTTGACGGACGGAACTTATATAATGTTGACTTAATGGATGAAATGGGCTTTTATTATAACAGCATAGGACGCCCATTAACAAGTATCAACTATCGTACTGTTTACCGCAATGGCTCATTAAAGGACTAACGATGTGTGCGATAATTAATGTTAAAACCCGAAGTTTATGGAAACCAAAGGATATAAAAATAAGCCTTATTTAAAAACAAAGGGCTTGTCTACTTATCATATCGAATTATTTAGCCAAATACTGCTCGATAAAACATCCAGGAAAATTGGAATAGAATACGGCTATACGTCGCAATCACACTCTGTAACGGATCATTGCCGTAAAGTAATGTATAAATTGATGGCTCTTGAGGGATTATCGCGCGCCGATCATTACGAACAGCTAAAATATCCACGCAAATATTTGTACTGGTGGAAGGACTTATGGAGCAACCACAAGGATAAATTGTATGAATTAGCAATAGAGGCAAAATTTTACTCAGAAAATAATCGTGATTTAACAGCCTAATGCGTGGGGGTATCTCAAAACTACACAATATCACATCATCCCGGCAGAACCGTTGTATACTATCTGGCAAATCATTAATTTGTTAATATATACTACGCCAGACACTTCCCATCCCTGGCGCAGCTCCACAACAGATCCTGCAGCGAATAGATACTATTATATTTCCTGATGTTGTTAGCAATAACAATTTGAGTGCCGGCGAATTTAAGTGAGTTAAAACTGGTTAAACAAATCGGCTTGTTTCAAAATGATGGTTACAATCACTTTATAAATCAAATTATATGAAAACACAGTACTTATATCTATTATACTTTGTACTAAAAGTTACAGACCAGATTTTGGTGAACGCCTGTTTCATCCTGGCTTTTAAATTTGTTAATAAGCCATTTGAGGATTATCTGATCTATTTGCTTTTATGTAACTATTTGTGGGTTTTAGCGACTTCATTATCAGGTGTTTATAAAGCTGCTATATCACAGAAGCATATAAGGATTTACACGGGATCAATTAAGGCTTTTATTTTATTCGTATTTTTTTTTACGTCGCTCATCTTAGTTCCAAAAGATTCTATAAGTGTATTAAAGGTTACAATAGTTTACTACAACTTCATATTTGCAGGGCTTATTCTGAGCCGTTTTCTAGGAACATTATTTGAGTTTTATTTTAAACGTTTCTTCAATATAAATAAGTCTGTGGCGGTGATAGGTAACGATAGTATGAGTTTGAAGCTGGCGACATTTTTTGAAAATGCTGAAAATAATTTTTCCTTTAAAGGCTTTTTAAACAAAGGTAATGGAACAATCGAGCCTGAAGAGAATTCAAGTGATGAGGTGGTTGAAGAATACATAAGGAACGCGTCGGCAAGCGGAATAAACGAAGTATATCTCACGATGCCAATTGATAAACTGGCCGATGCCAATTACTTGCTAAAGATGGCCGAAAAGCATTGCGTTCGGTTGAAATTTGTGCCTGATTGGGATACCTATTTTAAATCGTCGTGTAAAATAAATTATATGGATGACTTTCCAATTTTGAGTTTAAGAAAGGAGCCGTTGGAAGAAATGGAAAATCGATTTGCAAAAAGGCTTTTTGATATAATTTTCAGCTCGTTGGTGATCGTATTTATTCTAAGCTGGCTTTATCCAATATTAGGGTTAATAATTAAACTGCAAAGCCCCGGTCCTATACTATATAAACAATTACGCACCGGTAAAGATAATCAACCTTTCATTTGCTATAAATTCAGGAGCATGAGGATCCAGGATGAGACAAAGTTTGTTCAGGCCACCAAAAATGATTCAAGAACTACGCCAATTGGCAAATTTATCCGCAGAACCAGCGTAGATGAAATTCCGCAATTTATAAATGTGTTGTTAGGTGATATGAGCGTTATCGGCCCCCGCCCCCATATCCTGTCAATGACAGAACAATATGGCCAATTAATTAATCAATATATGGTTCGTCATTTTTTAAAATCGGGTATAACCGGGTGGGCTCAGGTTAATGGTTTTAGAGGGGAAACAAAAAATGACGCGTTAATGGAGAAACGCGTTGAGCATGATATCTGGTATTTAGAAAACTGGTCGTTAAAACTGGATGTTAAAATAATTTTCCTAACCATCTATAACATATTTAAAGGCGAGAAAAACGCATACTAAGTGTTTCCCAATTATTTTAAAAGCTTACGCTAACCTGTTTTTACATAGTATATAATATGGCAATTCATACCTTTAAATTTTATGCTTTATTTATAGTTGGCTGCTGTATCATACGCCTGGAATCAAAGGCGCAAGCAAGCTTTAATACTAATGGAAGCAGTAATACCGCCATACCAATTGCTGTACCGTTTTTAACAATATCTCCCGATGCCCGTTCTGGCGCGATGGGAGATGCTGGGGTGGCTATAGCTCCTGATGCAAATGCCACTTACTGGAATGCAGCGAAACTCCCGTTTTTGCAAAACAATTCATCTTTTAGCCTTTCATATTCACCATGGTTAAGGAAGCTTGTTTCAGATATCAATCTTGCTTATTTAAGCTACGCAAATAAATTAGATGATAGAAATAGCATCGGCTTTTCAATCAGGTATTTTAATTTAGGTAGGATCGATTTAATTGATGATAATCTTGTATCACAGGGTACTTATCACCCAAATGAATATTCAATTGACGGATCTTTCGCTCGCAAATTTGGTGAAGAATTGTCGTTAGGTCTTACTTTACGGTATATACATTCTGGGCTTTACAGAGGCTTTAGCTCAAATAGCCCAGGGTCAAACAGTGTTAATGCTGTTGCTACAGATATATCCCTGTTTAACAATCATAATACCGAGCAATTTGGCAAAGATGCTACTTTTGGCTTCGGGGTAAATATTTCTAATATAGGTACAAAAATAAATTACTCTGCTCAGGGGCCCCAGCTATTTTTACCGGCCAATTTAAGAATAGGATTTGCCAATACACTGTTTTTAGATAATATCAATAAGGTGACACTTGCAATTGATTTGAATAAATTGCTTGTTCCAACGCCACCGATAAGAGATAGTACAAATAAAATAGTGAGGGGAAGGAATGATGACCGTTCAGTTGTTTCAGGCATATTCGGCTCATTTAGTGATGCTCCTGGCGGCTTTAAAGAAGAATTTCGGGAAATAAATTACTCAACGGGATTGGAATACTGGTATGACAACAAGTTTGCATTAAGAGCCGGATACTTTTACGAAAACCCTAACAAAGGAAACAGAAGTTATGTAACCCTCGGCCTGGGTTTGGTTACAAAAAATATCAATATTGACTTTTCATATCTAGCAGCCAGCCAAGACAAAAGCCCCCTCGCCAATACTTTGCGATTTAGTATCGGATACAGTTTTGGATCGGCCAGCGAGCCAAATTAGATGTTGATTTTATGAACTTTTAATATACAATCAAAAAATGCTTTTTATTTTTTACCCCTTTTAATTATGAAGAAGCTTTCTGTTAATTTATTGCTTTTTTTTTTGCTATCAAGCATTCTTATTTCGGAGTTTATATCTACCTCAATTGATTTCAGCCAAGATGGACTTCATGCTTTATTAAATGTTTTCTTACCGTTAATTTGGGGCATTTTATCGGCCATGTTTCTTGTGCCGGCATTTCTTTCCGTTAAAGAGGTCTATTTCCGCAAAATTGTAATTGTGCTTTGTATAGTTTCAAATTTGATTTTCGGAACATTATTAAAAACTAAATACTCTTCTCAGGAAAGTCCTGTAAAAGAAGATGTTTTATTAAATAATAAAGCCGTAAATGATTTTCATTTGGTATCAGATAGGCATATCAACGTTAACGGTGCCGGCGTAAAAGTTGAAGTGATAAATGATTTTTCAAATAATGACTATTTATTTTTTTCTCGTTTGAGTGATAAGGGTCGAAAAATACTAGGTAAAAAAAAGAACGCTAAGTTTAATATAAAGGATCATGGCCTGGTAACCATTCGTATTGAAAATAATAGTGATAAGGATTTAACTATAAATAAAGCTGTTTTTTTAAAAAATGATCTTTGGAAAATATGTAGAATAAATAATCTCAATGTTGATGAAAGTGCATTTCCAATTACAATCGGAGTAAATAATTTTGCAGAGATCACATTAAACTTTACTGCGGATATATTTGAAAAGCGGGCAAGGCGGGTGGGCTGGAATGCACTATTTAAATTACAGTGGAACTTATTGCGATATACAAAATCACTAAACTGCCAATCTGACTTATTAAGCAGCTGTATAACAGTTCGTAATGAACTGATCTTATACACACAGGATAAAGTGTTTAAAAGACTGTATCTAAATGGCCTATGGCAATATAGGGCAGAGGGCGACTGGGAACCAGATTTGCAAAAAATACTTACAAATTTAAATTTTAAAACCAACGTCGGATTCAAATATTTCGATAACGGCTCCAACGGCGATGCAACCATCTCTAATTCGGATGAGATTGCTGCATCCTATTTTGAAAGAGTTAGTGATACTACAGGCGTTAAAATAATTCAGCTTGCTGCTTACCACGCGTTTAATTCACTCAATGAAGATGATGCGTTGAAGTTTTTTTATAAAGGAGATAAAACAGCAATAACACTATTCAATAACGAACCAGGGGCCGCACAGTTGTTATTACCTAGAATGCTTGTTAAACCATCTGTAAATTTTATTTCTTTTTATCCGCAAAAAAAATTCGGCTTTATAATGGGCTCATCAAGTACAGACCGTATGAAAAATTATAAAAACAAAATCGGTGTGCGTGTTTGGAAAGCCATTAATTTAAAAGGTGAGGAGCTAAAAAATAGTTATATCATAGCCTGCGACTTTATTGGGCAACCTAGAACCAATTATGATTACCAGGATAATGTTTATTTGGTAGCTAACGTAAGACCATTTGGTTACGAACAAAAGAAGCTGATAATAATCGATAAAAAAAATGTTGATATAGCCAGCGTAAAAAAATAGCCTCTTTTTAGCTTTTATACAAATTTCAGACGACTATCTGCCGTCATATTGCCTGGGTAAGTTCTTATACACTGCCACAGGAAAATAGCCGTAATACAAAATTTCTTCTTTCATGGTATCGCATACTATCCTTTTAAAATGCATGCCATTTGCAAACTGCACACTTGAAATTCACGCTAATATTATCTTAATAATTACAAATTAAAAAAACATGAAACAAAATCAAACTCTATTACATGCTTCAGGAAGAAGCGGGTTATTTAACATCCCCACAATAAGAAAATGCATCGTTTGTGCAATCTTTCTTAATTCCTCTATCTTTTTATTTACCGGTTGCAAAAAAAGTTCGGTCGATGATGTTAGCTATTATGGATACGGAAAGCTAACTGTTGACTGCGAAAAGAAATGTCATGTTACATTCGGCGCAGATGATAAGCTAAATGATTTTGATGTTGAGGGAACAATGGCCACGTATGTTTTTAGGTATCAATCCAAATATGATTTAGATATCAAAGTTACACCAGTAGAAGATCAAAACATAACGCTGAATGTTTACAGCAGGGAGCAAAGACAAATATTTCATAACACAGCAAAAAGAACAGGCGCTGAGGTATGGCGAAGTATCATCTTAGTGCCGTAATATTCTTATTTTGAGGGAGAAAGACTATCAAATTACAGCATCAACTTCACAAAATTTATACATAATAGCACAATTTTGAATAACTTAATAGTAAGTTTTCTTTTTATCGTAAATAATTTATAAATTTGATATAGATCAATTACACCAAGCGAGTTAAGCCTTTATTCTTTTTTTTTTAACTCCTATAACATATATAAATATTTATCGTATAAGATTTAAATGAAATTTGTTTTTCATAATTGGTACAAATGTGAGAGTTATGTGCCTGAATCAGAGGGTGTATTCCAATACATCCTCTTTATTTTTTATAATAAATTATTTCCTATATTCTTGATATACGATATAAGCTCGTAGTTGGTTTTCTCATTTCCATTTTTTTTTAAAATTAGATTTTTCTCCTAAAAGGCTTATTTAAAAGTAAGCTTTGACTCAAGCCTCTTGCCACAGCATTTTTAAGTAACCAAAAGGTTGCACAAAAAAGTAACGTCCAAATAATATCACTTTAGTTTAATAAACCATCAACATTAATCAAATAATTAGCAAATGAAAACAGAGCATCTAAGAGTAGACTGGGTCGATTATGCCAAGGGTTTAGGAATTATCCTTGTTGTACTGGGACATGCTTTAGTGGGTATAAAAGAAGCCCATATACCAACAAATCTATTTGTGATTAATTCCCTATTTACATTTATTTATAGTTTTCATATGTCTTTGTTTTTTGCTTTGTCCGGATTCTTTTTCGAGAAAAGCTTAGATAAACATCGCGAGAAGAAATTTTTGATAAATAAACTGCAGACTATTCTTTATCCATTTGTAATTTGGTCAATAATACAAACCGCTTTTGAGGTTGCTTTTTCCAGCCAGACAAACGCGAAATTGCCAGTTCAGGCATTGTACACATGTTTGTTTATTCCTCGTTCTGTTTATTGGTTTTTGTTTGCCCTGTTTTTTATTAATGTTGTTAACGTACTTATCTATAAAGTTTCAAGAAAATACGGCTTATTGATCTCTTGCTCAATTTGGCTTTTAATTTATGTATTTAAGCCTCATTTTGGATCATTTGATAAAACATTCTATAATTTGATCTATTTTAACTTTGGTGTTTTACTGGCCAGGAACATGACATATTTGAAGTTTGTACTTGAAAACAAACTGTGTATTCTTTTAACTTTTCTCCTCTTTGTTGGCGCTGAATTTCTATATTTCAGATACGGAAGATGGACATGGTTTAACACATTAGATACCCAGGTTTTGGGCACCTTACTTGTGATACAATTATCTTTTTATGCCGTAAAAACCAGGTCAAAAACAGTAATTAATTTCCTCGGTGAAAACTCAATGATTATATTTTTGTCGCACGTACTTTTTACGGCCGGTTTCAGGATATTTTTACAGAAAATTTTACATGTAGACAATGCTATAGTGCACATTGTGTTTAATACGTTAGTTGGCTTATGTTTCCCATTAGGATTAAAATACCTGTCGATTCATCAACCTAAATTTGGATGGCTGTTTCAATACAATAAATCATTGCGGCAGGCTACTGCTAAAGAGATCGCCATTCAATAGATCTAATCACCTAAGTTGATAATTTGCATTGCTGCAAACTGACGTCTAATTCTCACTAAGGAATAAGGTAATACACGCTTGATTGTTTTACCATCATCAAAATATTACTTGCCTGGATTAACTGTTATTTTAAATAACACAAAAACGGCAACCAATAGCAGATATCAGGCTATTGGTTGCCGTTTTTTGTTTCTTCACAAATTAAACATGACGAAAGCCGGCATTTTTCTTCTTTAGTAAAGCAGGGGATGATGCAAAAAGGTAATAAAGTTATTTAATAAGCGAAAGGATATTATTCAACTAATAGTTTTGAGCTTAAAACTCCTGTTTGAGACTCTGCAGTTATAATATAAACTCCTTTACCCAAACTGCTATTTAATTTAATTAGTGTATTAGCAGCACCAGTTTCATCAGTAACAAATGTCTGTTTCTGCAACAGTCTCCCCGACATGCTTGTAACAGATAATGTTACTTTTTCTGACTTTTGGAAATTATTAGCGTTTAAATAGAATGCAGCACCGTTATTGGGGTTAGGATAAACCGTAATTGTTCGTTGTTTTTCCGCCAGGCTGTCGGTAGCGTTAGCAGATAAGGCTGATGCGCCTGCGGTAGTTTTCACCTGGAATATCTCAACAGCAGCAATGCCCACCCGGTTGGCTGTAGGGTCAAATTTAATGCTTAAACTCCCATCTGCCACTGTTGTACTAAAATCCTTCACCAGCGCGGCACGGTAACCTACTTCGTTATAAATATCGAAATTGTTGAGCACCTGTTTGTTTTCCATCGCAATATGAAATACCCTCATACCAACTGCTGTCCAATAATTTTCTACAAAATGCATCCGTACCAGGTAATTGCCATTAGCAATAGGGATTTCATAACTTGTTTGTGCCAGTTCCGCATTGGCCGATAAGTATGTTTGATATAATAAATCTATATCTGTACCGGCTACACCGCTGGCTATAACCTGTTTATCCAGTTTTATAGACCCTTTTCTATAAGTAGCATCTGCCTCGTAAGTATTTCCGCCAATCGTGACAGCAGCATCGGATCCTCCTTTTATTCTTTTCAAAGCAGTTACTGTAGATGTAGAGGTGTTGCCAATTCCATACAAAGGGATCCGCAGCAGCGACGTTCCGTTTTTGTAATTCACCAATAACGCCGCATTTTTTATACCTACGCTATTGGGGGTGAATTTTACAGTTATAGCGGTTGTGGCCTGTGTTGCCAAAGATGAAGTCGCAAATGCTCCTACCGAAAATTCACTGGCATTGGGCCCTACAATTTGTAAGCTTTGTAATGTTATTGCGCCATCAGTTGAGCTATCGGGATAGTTCATTCCCGTATTCTTTAATGTAACATTAATAGATGAAGAGGTTCCTGTTAAAGACGGCGTAAAGTTAATAGCTGTATTCGGAAGCGCCGCCAGATCGGCATGATGTTTTGATCCCGATTCGGGCATAATGTTTTCAACGTAATATACATTGTCCTGGTAATCGTAATTGGTAAACTGTGTACCCAGGTAATCACAATCCAACAAATAGGCGTTTGGTATTACATTTCCGGCGGCATCTATTGCCTTTAAAATTCTCATACCTATAAGTCCATTAACGTTTTGGGTCCTATCTGATGAGGCACTGCCAGCTTTAAAACCGAATGAGCCGGTAATGGTGAAGGTTCCAACCGAAGGGTTAGTATTACTACCGTAAATTCTGGGTACTACAGATTGACCATAAAGATTATTATGCGTAAAAACCATTTTGGTAGATGAAGATCCTTTAGTAAAATACCGAATAGCTTCTGTTGCTGCACAACACCCATGATAGGCCGCTAATTGACGGACCGTTACTGGTTTTGATGGATCGGCCATTACAAAATAATCTGCTTTCACTTCACTTGAGCTCGGCACTATTGTTGTTCCATTTACATTGCCATCATCATGGGCATAACCCGTGGTTGTTCCTAAACCGAAAGCTTGTATAATCTGCTGGGCATAAGGTTCATTTAAGCCTTCGCCGGCTATTTGCCAAATGCCATGAAGCCCAACTTTCTTTACCGGTGCAATACTGTCGTTGCTAATTATTGTTAATGTATCGCTAAAGATTTTGATCCTCGAAGCGGCATTTTTAGCTATAAACTTTACGGTTACATCTGTAAAAGCTTCAGAATTAACGCTAAAGGGTAACTTTGCAGTACTATCCGTATTAATTGCTGTAATCTTCCATGAGCCAGGATTAGATAGTTTCAAATTACTTACAGTAAGTTTTCCTGTTCCCTTATTATTGACTCTGAGTTTTATATTGTCATGATTTAAGTTATAGGGTGTAGTATCGGGGCTCGTGCGCCTCCAGGGCGTTTGTATTAATGAAAAAACAAGCTGGTCATCACCAGGGAAGCCGTCGGGATTTTTCAAAACCATGTAAACGCCCGGTGTTTTTTGACCCGCGCTGCTAACTATGCTAAATTTATAAGCAGCAGTTATAAATTGATTATTATTTGCATCTGTAGCCTTTATAGTTATAGTGTAATTGCCGGCTGTATTTAAGGTAAATGGAGCCATGAAATTAACATAAGCTGCAGCATTTATTGAATACTGTACCTGAGCCAGGCCCGAGTTACCGTTATCAGTGGCTGTTATAAATACTTGTGCCTGATCAGTATAAACACCTGCGGATTGAGTTGAACCGACTAATCTTAAACTTGCAGTTGGCACAGCTGTATCTGTAACAGTGCCGGAATCAGCAATTGTTATAAAATTCATTTTACTGTTTATACCGCCGTTGGCATCAATAGTAAGCTTGCCATCTGTAACGGTTACCACGGCTATAGCAACTTTGTGTTTGGCGACTGAGCTGGTAATCAAATCGGAAATAACGGGCAAGCCCTCGGCATTTATTTGATGATCACTATCAAAATACCCTTCGTCGCCGGCACCAATTGTCACCCTGTATTTGCCGTTAGGTACTGCATATTCCCATGTGCCGGGCAACTGGTCTTTGTCTGAGGCCTGCATTTGAACAAGGCCAAGCAATTGTTTGGCGCTCGTACCCGTACGTATACGCATATTTGCAGTCATTGATTGTGCTGCTTTTGTTGTTGGATTTATCCAGCCGTAACCCTTGGTTGAACTGTAGGCTAAACCATTATCGGCCAGGTAGCCAGCAGGTGCCGTGGAGGTTGACGGTAAAAATGCAATGTTTATTGTTGTAAAAGCCGGACGCGTATTGGTCTTAGCAAAGGACAATCCTGTCATTAAATTGATTATCAGGATTATATGTGCAAATTTAATGAAGGGCTTTAATGTATACGCAGTTTTGGCATAACAAACCCAAGTGATTTTTCTCATAATTGATAGGTGTATTAATTATCAATCAGAACCGGCGCAGAAAGCAACAAATTCTTCTATTAAAGATAAGCCCTTTTACAACCCAAAGCAGATACTCATTTATTGTTGTGCATACTTTGGGAAATTGTGTATACCAAAAGTTAATATTGCGATATTAAATCAATTTACAGTTAACAACTGACAGGCGAATAGGTACGATGCCAGCAATATTAGGGTTCGACAGCTGCAGCGGCGTGTATTACTATGGAAGGTTTTTTTCTCGACTTTATAAATGATTTCCCGATAGCAATGGCTGGTTTTTCAATTAAATAATAGCACAGGAGTGCTGAAATTATTGAAAAGAGCATAAATAACAGTATGTAATTAAGTGATGATATATGCGGAAATATGTTCCTTATATATTTCATTGCACCAAACCCTACAACAGGGTGAAGTAAATAAAGAGAATAACTAATGGCGCCCAAAAAGGCGAATGCCTTATTGCTCCATTTGTAGTGAAAAAACAGGGCAAAGAAAGCTGCCGCGGTAATATAAGATGAAAAATATTTATACCATTTTTCATCATAGCCATAATCTTTGTTATAAGCCAAGAAACAAATTGGTAACAAGGTTACCACAAATACTGCTACATGCTTTAAAATATAACTACGTGTAAAAATCTCATCATTGTTGCTAAGCTTCCTGGCCATTAAACCTAAAAACATTACATTGAGCGAAACAGGAACAGCAACCGGTAATTTTAGCCCGGTGAAATATCGTACTACGGATAAAAGAACAGCAACCACCAGGAAAAGGTAAAAGCCTTTAACAATTGTTTTGGCATTGTACAGCAACCCTTTGTAAAACAAATAAGCACAAATAACATAAAATATCAGTTCAATTTGTAGAGTCCAATAACCAACATTTAAATCGGCTACGCCTACAAATCTTTGAAACATGGTAATGTTTGTGAGTAATACCAGTAATGAAGGTACGCCAACAAAAATAACTGATAATATTATTGAAACCCAATAAGCAGGGTATAAACGAAAAAAACGCGTAATAGCAAACTCATCTAAGGTTCTGTTATTTAAACTGTAGGGTATTACATAACCACTCACAAAAAAAAACACAACAACTCCAATTTTACCCCAGTTTAAAAAGTCATTAATGATTAATCCAGGAATGCCATCCAAACTAAAAAATGAATCATGTGGATACAATCGTCTCGATTTGTTAAATAAATGAACAACCACAACAGCTACAGCAGCTAAGCCGCGAAGCGAATCAACCCATTGAAGTCTATTTACCGGTGTTTTTGTCATGTTATTATTTTTTGTAATCATTAATCAACGATTGATAACGTGTGTATACTTCCTTTTTTGTATAATCAGAATTTGCATCTTGCTTCATAACCAGCCCATAATTAGCTTCGTTAGGAGACCGTTGACCTGATGCCGACTGATCAAACAACTCGTATATGAAAAAGCCTTTGATGATGTTTTGTGAGATAATGGATTTTATACTTTGACTTATATAATCGGCTTGCTTGGTATAGTCGCCATTTTTGGTTCCTCTGTAATAATTGAATTCGGTGATCCAAATTTCTTTATTAAACTTATCACTAACAGATTTTAATAAATTGCCGGATACAAAAGGCGTATGAACGTTTGTAATATCACCGCCACCCATGTTTGAATACCAGTGGTAACCAATAATATCATAGTTCACATTATTTTGTTTTAACAACTCCAGGTAATAGAAGTGAACCCAGCCAAAAGAAATGCTTACTTTAATATCCGGACTTACAGATTTTAACCCATCAATAAAGCCTTTAAGTTTGGCCATAACATTCGGTATTTTCTGATCATTATAATCAGATGCTTTTATGCCGTTTCCTGATGCTATTACTTTATTATCTTCCTCATTACCTACTTCCAGCCATGGAAATTTGTTGCCATATTTTAATCCAAAGGCTTTGCCCTGATTATAACATTGCGTGTATATCTGGCCGGCATCCAAACCAGATAACCCGGTGATGATGAGTACGGGGAACATGCTAATTGAATTTGAGTTTAGCTTGCTATTAAGTTCTTGAAATGAATATTCATTTTTGGGTAAGCCCTGGGTATCGAGCATTACATCAACACGATATGTGTTTAAATTTAATTCCTTTAAAAAAGATATCTGTTTGTCCCAGGTTGTTTTGTTGTAGTCGGATTGCGTAAGCGGATGACCATTTACTCCCCAACGAAAAGAATTATTGGATATTTGGGCTATTCCACTTGTTGATAAAAATATAAGCAAGTACGAACATATTATTGCCTTTGTTAATAGCATACCGTAGAAACTATATTTTGCTGATTACATTATTGATGCAGCTTAGCTAATATATGCTTTTAAGAAAGCTTTATATGGGAGCGAGGTTTAGATGGTAAAAAAGTGTGGAATAGTGTGTAATGCCATGATAGGTTATTAAAGTAAGTTCGAACTGGCATCACAGAATCCGGGTAAATTCCAAATAAAATATCGGACATAAAAAAAAGAGTGCTTTTACACACTCTTCTTTTTAAATGCAAAAAAATCTAGTTTTTAGTTTACAAATAGGTCTTGTGCCGAAAGTTTATATGCCCATTTAACGTATGGAATAGTCCACTTAACAAAGCCAAAGTTACCTTCAATTGCAACCCGGTCTGGTTGGTCTATAAGTTCATAAAACTGCAAAGACTTCACTTGTGAATTTGCCTTACATTTTTTTATAAACGATTCGGTAAAGTCGCTCTGTATTTGTTCAAAATTAGCTATCTTTTTATAACGCTGGCCAACTTCCGTAAACCAAATTGGTTGGGTAAATAGGCTTGAAAGCTTTTGGGTGATATCTGGAATGCCCTTACTTTTAGCAGCGCCTTCCATATCAGAATACCAATGATAGGCAATAATGTTGAACTTTACACCATATGATTGTAGCATCTGTAAAAATGTATAATGTACCCAACCTGCATCTACCATGGTTTGTGCTGTTGGTTGTTTTGATTTTATACCATCATCCATGCCCTTTAAATAGGCAGCCAATATTTTAAAATCTTTTGCATTATAATCTGTAGTGAGATTGCCATTGCTTGCCGCCTTAATTACACGATTATCAAGTTCATTACCTAATTCGTAATATTTAAAATATTTTGAGTTTTTTGCGGCAATGTTAGTTCCTAATGTTTTCCCGGCTGTGTATGATTGACTTTCTGTTTTCTTAAAATCTAAAGTTCTGGTATTAATCATCGGCAAAATTGTTATGCCGGCAGCACTGGCAGCTGCATAAAGCTCATCAAATGGTGTCCATGACGGAATTGAACCATCAGCATTGAAAACAATATCCTGACGATAAACTTTCATCCCCATTTTTTTCATCATTGCTATTTGCTGAGCCACCGATACGGATAAATAGGCTTTAATACTTAATGAATGGCCATTAACACCCAGCATTAAGCCTGATGTTGAAGGGGCAGACGATAATGTTGATGCCTTAGCCAAAACAATGTATTGGCAGCTTACATTTAATGCCGGTGAAGCCATATTGGCGCCGAGTGTAACGGTTCCTGCGTCAAATGTTTTGCTGTATATTTCTAAAGAAGAAACGTTGTCTGTAACGGAAATTTCAGTATTTGTTTTTGTCCAGTCGCTGAGCCAGTCTGGTATGATAGTTGCACGTGAATCGTAAGCTACGTAAACGGTAGCTGAAGTTGTTAATGTAAAACTGAGGCTGGAAGTTTTGTTGGTTTTATCATCGCAAGCAGTTTTAATCAAGGTAGCTCCTGATAAAACAGAAGGGACAGAAGTGATTTTATAAGTTCTGTCGGTGTAATAAACGGCGTTTGCAGCTACCGTTTGTGTTAGATAGAGTTTTGACGTTCCTGATTTGACATTTGTAACGAGGGCCGAGGATGTTGCTGCAAAGCTCATGGACGATGCAGCGTCGATCGTCGAAGGGCTTTCAGGGTCTGGAGCGGGCGTAATATTATTTTCTTTATTACATGAAAAAAGTGTCAATAATAAGGAGCTCGCGATGATAGTTTTTTTAAAAAGCTTCATTTGAGTTGTTTTAATGGGGTTATTTAAAAGTTAATAAAAATGCATTTGTGGAAACTTAACGTTAAAAAATGTTAAAAAGTTGTATTAAATCGATTGATAATTTGAAATTATATCAAAAAACAATCATTTTAAAACAATAGGTTGTAGGCTAAAACTATTTGTATATAAGCGGTTTATCGCCTTTTGAGGAGTGATTTTTCCTTAACGAAAAAAAACGACATTTTTTTCGTTAAGGAATCAAAACCACTTTAAATTGAACGTTATTATCAGTATTGTTACAATATATTATTCTTGTTTTTTATCCAGATTAATCTTTGTTGTTCCAATGAATATGAGTTATTTTTTCATGGTATTAGATATTCTAAGAATAAGTACTATACATTTATAAGTTATCACCTTAAGGCTGCTTTATCTTTTTATTATTGATAAACCTTTATTCGGCTTAACCTAATTTTTATGACAGCATTTTCTTTTGAAACCTCAAAACGCTATAAGGCGCAAAAGTGATATTTTTTTTTATCAAAAATGTTAATTGGGTGTGAAACGATAAAAAGTTGTAAAAAAGTATGAACTTATTGAGAGTCAACTTTTTAGTATAATTATCGGCTTCGAATTGATAGATAGATAACAACATTCGCAAAATCTGCCAATGAGTACGTCTATACGATAGTGATACGCAAATATCCTATCTCAAATTTTTGCTTTGAAAGGTTTCTCAAATATGGAAAAGCAAAATTAAATGGGCTTATGTGATTTGGCCATTTTACGAGAGAAGCCGTTTTCATTTAAAAAGAAAACATATAAAAATTTGATCTCGTTGAGTTACATGACATTAATCTACATCTCAAAGAAGGAGGGATGTTAAAATAATTAAAGATTTTCTATCAGATCAAATATCAATTTTAGTTCCGAAGTTGAAAAGTAAAATTCAATGTTTCGTATCTCTCCATTTATTTTAAATATCAGTTTGGTGTGTTTTCCACTTTTATAGGGTATAATTTCGCAATCTCCTTTCATTAGGAAGCTATTATTTTTTAAAACTTTACTTGCGCTTTCTGTTAATTTATTCATGTTCGCCGATTGTGGTAAATAACTGTAAATTAAACAGATGGGTTTTAGTTTTGTTATTAATTATAGGTTTAAATTGCCTTAACTATAACTCATGTCGCAATTTTCGTATCTATATTTCTAACAATTTAATGCCTAAAAACACTTATCTAACCAAAATATAGCATTTTTTTATGTTATTTTCTCAATAATCAATCAAATTGTCTATTTTTTGTCTTCGCGTATAAGATTTGGAAGGTTATTGACGTTTTCTTAACGCTTATTGCTATCAAATTCGACTTGATTGAATTGGCGATGCTTTTTTGTTTCATGAATATAGCATTGGGTTAAATAAATTAACAATAAACGCTAAAATAATACAATGACAATTTAAATTGATTGATAAAAACGATCGGAATGAGCCTTTTTCTGTAAAAATAGAAAAGAAACCAGTTGAGGTTCAGTTGATTAAAAAATAACAAAAGAAAAAATGTAACTAAGACGTTAATTCTCCCGTTAAGAGCGGAAATTAACTATTGATTAAAATATTAAATTCATGTCGTATCCAAAAAGAATTGCCCTTTTTGCTGCGCTTGCTTTTTCATTCTCTGCTTGTAAAAAGGAAGCTACCAGCCCAGATTTAACACTGTCAAACTATGCAACTACAAGTTTTGCAACCTCCGCAACCAGTTCATCCGTCATTAGCAATGTAGTTGTTGCAAGCGGTTTAACTAATCAAGTATCTGTTTTAATAAAAGGTTCAGCCTACTACATTGACCGAAATTATGCCATTACAGGCGTACCTGATTCCCTCGCTAATCTTGACATGATCAAAACGGCCAATGCCGATAAGAGTAACGCCTCATCGTCTTACATGTCTTTTAACCTGAGTCAAGCTTCAACGGTTTACGTTGCCTTCGATCCGAGAGCAACATCTTTACCAACCTGGTTAAAAGGGTGGACAAAGCTTAAAGCCACGGTTTCTCTGAATGACTCAAAAGTTACCTATTATGCACTATACAGTAAAGTTTTTGATGCAGGCACTGTAAAACTTGGCGGTGCTAATGCGAGCGGTGCTGCAGGCATATTAAATCAATATTTTGTTTTTGCTAAAGCTAAAGTTAAAACATCAGCGCCTATTGCCACACCATCAGATGAAACAACCGGCAGTACCAATTCTTTTATGTTAGGTGTTAACGGACACTCATTAGGATTACCGGCTTACATGACAGTTAGCCAGGAAGATCAAATATCACTTCTAACTAAAATGGGGATGAGCTGTTACCGTCAAAATATTAACATCAATTCCGACGGTTCCATCCCGCTTTCAAATATCTTTTTGCCACTTTATAAGGCGGCTTCGGCCAACGGTGTTACAATTTTGCCGATGATTAATACCACAAGCCTTGATTTTTCTGCCAGCGAAAGCAGCGCTTATGCTACCGGAAAATCGCTTGGTGTAAAAACCGCAACTAAAAATGCCGGATACTTTAAATACTATGAGTTGGGTAATGAGATTGACAACAAGGTACTTAAAGGAGGCAATGGTGACGTATCAACAGACTATGACGCCAACAAGCTTAAAATAGCGGCGGCTTACTTAAAAGGCTTGGATGATGGTATTAAATCCATACAGCCAACTGCTCAAACTATGATTGATGCAGGTTGGTTGCATTACTACTTCCTTCAGTATATGATATCGTACGGGAATAAATTTAATATTGTTGCATGGCATTGGTATTCTGATATGGAAGCAACAGCTACAAGAATTAAAATACCCGATATTTCATTAAAGCTGACAAGTTTGTTTAATAAACCTATTTGGTTTACAGAGGTTGGTCAAAGGCCAGACGCGGTTGCTAATATTGAACAAGTTCAAAGCGATTTCTTATCCAATTTTGTAAAAAAAGTGAAGAAAAATCCTAAAGTAGGAGCAGTATTATGCTATGAGCTTTTTGATGAACCGGAGAGAGCGTCGGCCGAGAAAAGTTTTGGTTTATTAAAATGGACATCCATGTATGATAAATATTCAATGAAAATAGTAGCACAAACCTTTGTAGCTAATAAATAGAAAAGTAACCGGTTAATAAAAACTTATTACTTAGTTGAAAGAGGCTGGTTCATCAATAGATGCAGCCTCTTTCCTTATTTAAAGAATATTTTTTGTTTTATAATTTCAATTATTTACAAGTAGAATTAGCTATAACTGGTAAAATAGTAGTATTAGGAATACGTTTTTATAAACAAATTAATAAGTTGCTTGTTGATTTCACAGTTAGTTAATAGGGTTATTGATTAACAAAAATGCAGAAGCTCACGCACCTTAATGGTCGTGAGCTTTGTTTTTTTTAGACACGTTTGCATCAATAAAATAATACAGCAAGATTTCCGGGATAGCCTTCAATAAAAGAAATCAATTTAATTATGAGTTGATTAAAAAAGAATAAAATTTGCCAATATTTCACAGTTGGTTATACAATAATTACTAATTGTTAAATTTTTGTATTATAGATTATAACTTGCAGTAATCTAAATATTTACGATAAGTTTAAATATTTGAATTTACCTTAAGCCAATGTTTGATACTATAAGCTGTCCCTGGGTTACCATTTCTGGTCATAAGCTAATATATATCTAATAACCTTTATCATGAAACGCAGCACAAAGTTACTACAGTTAGCATTTCTGTTAGTGTCAGAAATTGTAATGATCAAATCTGTGAAGGCGCAAGGTTTACCAGTTTCACTCAGGACTGATATAAAAGTCACCAAGCTTTTAGATGTACCAACCGGCTGCTCAAGGCTGGCCCGAGATCCCGTATCTGGCCACTTGTTTTTTGTAAATCAAAACGGAGATGTTTATGAGGTTATGAATAGCAACGGCACTTACACCAGTGTGTTGAGAGCCACAGCAACAGATCATGGAATAACATTACTTCAGGGAATGGCATTTAAGGGAAAATCGCTTTTTCTGATAGGTAACCGAAATGCGGATAGCATTAGTTATGAAGGCAAAATTGTAAAGGGTACATTGCAGAATACAGGAAAGAGAACCTGGACACAGGTCATGACAACCGAAAAATATGGTTATACCAACACCGCTTATAATCATGGGTATAGTGGATTAGTAGTTAGTCCGGACAGCAACTATCTTTTCATCAGCAGTGGATCCAGAACTGATCACGGCGAAATTCAGACAAGGAAGGGCTTAAAAATAGATTTGAGAGAAGAACCCCTTACGTCTGCAATATTTAGAATTCCCATCAATTCGTCAAACCTGGTGTTGCCAAATGATTCGGCAAGATTGGCGACGTTGGGGTATCTTTATGCGGATGGAACGAGAAATAGTTTTGATCTGGCTTTCGGGCCCGACGGGAATTTGTACGGATGCGAAAACTCAGGCGACAGAGACGATCCAGACGAATTAAATTGGATAAGGCAGGGCCATTTTTACGGCTTTCCGTGGAATTTGGGTGGCAATGAAACGCCCATGCAATTTGCAGGATATAACCCAGCTACCGATAAATTACTTAATCCCAATTGCAACGGCGCAAAAAAAGGTTTTTTTTATAACGATCTGGCGTATCCAAAGAAGCCTAACCGCATTTTTACAGCGGGAATTGTAAATATCGGTACTGATGCTGATAAAGTTAGAGATCCTAAAACCGGCGAAATTTTGGATGCTAACGGAACGGGGCTAAAAATGACCACATTTACAAGCCATCGGTCGCCCCTAGGGCTTGTGTTTGACAGAGATAGCCTTTTGACAGATGAGTTTAAAGGGCATGGTTTTTTATTGGGCTGGACGGCGGGTGTTTCAGATACATCCAAGGAAATTGGTCCATTTGCAGACCCGGGTCAGGATTTACTTCATGTACAATTTATATACGATAACGTTACCGACAATTATAGAATACAAACTCACCGCATAGCATGGAAATTTAACAATCCCGTAGATGCGGAAATGGTGGGAAATATAATATATGTACTTGAATACGGTGGCTCGTCGCCCAAGATATGGAAGGTAGAGATGCCTGTACCTGCGCCCTGCGGTAATCAATCATATGTTATCAGGGAGCAATACAATAATATTCCTGGTAACCTGGTAAGTAATTTAACTGCTAATAAAAACTACCCCGATCATCCTACTATTACAACCAGGCTAACTTCATTTGAATCTCCACTGAACACCGGCGATAGCTATGGTGTACGCATCAGGGGGTATGTTACAGCGCCCGCAAATGGTAACTACACCTTTTTCTTAGCTGCCGATGATGTAGCCGAACTTTGGGTAAGTACAGATGCTACAACAACGCACAAAAAGAAGATAGCTACTATTAACGCTTATACTTATTCAAGGCAATATAACAAATATGCAACTCAAAAGTCCGCCCCTATAACTTTAAAGGCCGGAACCAGGTATTATATTGAGGCCCTTCAAAAAGAAAATACCGGCGGTGATAATTTATCAGTTAGCTGGCAATTGCCTGGTGGCAGTATGGAAACCCCCATATCATGCAACCGCTTGTCGCCCTTTATTCAGTCTGCACAGGCAAAATTTATCTCAACAGATTCAGTTGCTGCGCCTACAGATATAGTTTCCGAGGAATTATTGGTTTATCCAAATCCGGCACGAAATGCTATAAATTTAAAATTCAATGCATCTAAAGCACATCGCGGAGAGGTGATCGTTACCAATTTTACTGGCTTAAAGGTTTACAAAAAAACAATTGAGGTTGTTAACGGAGAAAATAAAATAAATATTAACAGCGAATCTTTACCTAAAGGTATTTACATTATAAATGTTACCTATTCAGGCATTACACATAGTAGTAAAGTAATAATAGAATAATTGAAGGCCAAACCCCAAGCCAAATTTTTAAGTATTGCAAACTTGTACCAGATAAAATGCATACAGGCAACCTTCAGACTGCCTGTATGCTATTGAAACATTTTAATTATGACATGTTATTGCCGCATTTGTGAGGGTGATGCGTCATTTTGATTGTCAGAAGCGTAAAGCTTTGTAAAATCTAAAAGCAGTTTATTATAGTTTTCTAAAAGTGTAATGTATCGGTCTTTCCATACATGGTGCGTCGGCAATTCCCAGAATATTGGATCATCGCTATCTGGTTGTTTGTAATTAAGAATTTCTCCAAAATCTTCTTTAGTAAATAAATTGGGGAATTCAGATGAAAAGTCATGTTTAAGAATTAGTCCAATTCTGTAAATTATTTCTGTTTTTAAATATTTCTGATTAAACCAATTATACACAGATCTACGATTAACATGCGTTAAACGAGCGATTTCACTAATGCTGAATCCTTTTTTTCTAACCAGCATTTCCACAATTTGTCCGTAATGTTTTTCCACAGGAGCATCATTTAAAAGTTTAAAAAAATAAGATCTTAAACCATGAGCATCAGCGGCCTTTAATTTATTATGAAATTGAATTTAATTCATAGTTTTAATTTATGTGTAAATTTCAAGTTCGCCGCAATAGTGATGATTAAGCTTAAAATACTGTTTCTATCTCGCCTTAGCCATTAATTGGCCAAATACTAAATTGCACTAAACTTAAAGACATTAAGGTCAGCTACATTAAATTCAAAAAGCGACTTTCGCTTGGTTTTAATTGCCGGCCAAAATAAATGAGTGTTCTGTTTTTTAAAGAGATCATCTGCTTTTCTTTTCCATCGGACCTTGATGGCTACCGCAATTCTCCTGAATTTGTCGGTTTCTTTAATTTGTGAAAGGTTTTTCATAATAATTGTTTGAGAGTTATGTGATGAATTTTGAGGGCAGGCACAATAATAAAACAAGCATTTTATGTGTCAGCCATGATAAAAAAAAGTATACCTAAATGTTTATATTTTATCATAATCTTCTTTTATTAATATAAAATGTTAACAATGTGTGAATTACGTCCTATAAAGATAGAGATTTTCAATGCTAAAAATTCCTTTCTCAGGGCCACTTTTCGGCTACACAGGCTCACCAAACATGTCATTAGCCATACAAGTGGAATTAGCAATCAAGGCGGTTGAGTTCATATGGATGATAAACTGTACGTTTCAAAGCCTTGATTACTCCGTTCCTAAATAGCAAATTAGGTCATTTTGTAAGCTTTACGCTACATCTTACATATACCTTGGCTCACAGAATATTGAAGATGCACTTGAAAATTAACATACGCTAACTGGCAGTAAAGCCAGTACATCCACAGCATGTTCAGTGCGCACAATGAAACCTTGGATAATGCCCGTTATGCTGTAACGTGGAGCAGCCTGTTGGACGTATTGGGAAATAGCAACTAGCGCCCATCAATTGCCTTATTGCCGAAAGGCCAAAAGTTTCGGTGATTTTGACTGCATATTTATTTAAAACATGGATCGTTAAAAGATCACTTGGTATTTCTGCATTTTTCACTGCAATATTTTACCTCTTCCCAATTCTTTGCCCATTTCTTCCGCCACGAAAAAGGGCGGCTACAAACCGGGCAGGTTTTGGCAGGTAAATCTTGCTTATTTACCTGCTTCACTGATCCAATTTTATTAAAAAGTTTTCGGCGGCAGTTAAGTGATGTTGTTGCTTTTCACTACTCATTTTATCAAATGTGCTAATCAGCATGCCTAAACGCGGATTGGACAAAAAGAAGCTGCGGTGAACATGCATAAACCTCCAGAAAAGCCCGTCCCATATTCTTTGCCAGTCGCCTTTTTCGTAGTCACTCATTTTCATTAGATAGTTACTGCCGCTGATATAAGGTTTGGTCACCATCAGGCCACCATCGGCAAATTGCGTCATTCCATAAACATTGGGCACCATTACCCAGTCATACGCATCAATAAACATTTCCATGAACCAGCGGTAAACATCATCGGGATCAAACTCGCATAGTTGCATAAAATTCCCCAGCACCATCAGCCTTTCGATATGATGACAATAGCCTGTCTTTAAGATTTTTTTGATGGTGATATCGATAGGTGCAATGCCCGTATCGCCTGTCCAAAAACTATGCGGGATCTTTCTTTTAAATTTCCAGTAGTTGGTGGTACGTTGCTTAACGCCTTCTCGTTCGTAAACCAGGTGGATGAACTCTCTCCAGCCCATAACCTGGCGAATAAATCCCTCTAAAGAATTCAAGGGGATATCGTAGTCTTGGGCAGCGGATAATGCCGCTTCAATAATCTGGCCGGGCAATAATAACCCGATGTTAAGCATCGGTGTTAACACGGAATGATTAAGCACGGTTTCCTGAGCAACGATAGCGTCTTCATAAACACCAAATTTTTCAAAGCGGTGCCGTAAAAAATCATCCAGCCATTGCGCGGCGTCATCAAAGGTGACGACAAACAAACAGGGTGTATATACATCGCCGTAGTTATCTGGAAAATTTGTTTTAACATAATCTTTCGCTTCAGTAATGAATTTGTTTTCTTCCGGTAATTCAATTATCGGCATTTTTTCTTTTTTAGGATACTTCTGCCGATTATCCGAATCATAGGTCCATTGTCCGCCAATGGGCTGGCCATTACTTTCCAGCAAAACACCATGCTGTTGCCGTTGCCATTTATAAAAGTCGGTTTGAAAATAAGTTTTCTTTTTGCTGAAATAATCGGCCGTGCTTTCCGTCGTATTTAAAAAGTTGGGGCTATCGTAAACGCGCAGCGAAATATCATTCTTATCACAGGCGTGCTGCACTCTTTTATATAGCCAGTCATCTGATACCGCAGCCATATGAACCTGATCGATTTGCTGAGCAGCCAGGGCTGCCATTAATTGCCTGCAATCGTTTTCCGGAGTATTGGCTTCGATATAATGAACGGTATAGTCCTGTTGCTGCAACCAGTCCTCGTAAAATTTCATGCTCGCCCTATGTAATACCAATTTTTGGCAGTGAAAATTATACTGCCGGAAAAACAACCACTCTTCTGCCAGATAGACAACGCGGCCTCTTTGCAAGGCCGGATGGTGCTCGAATAACTGGTGAGGGAAAATAAGGGTTGCGGAGTGATTCATGTCAACCAAAGATTTTGAAACAGGTTATTCGGATCGTAGGTTGCAGCCTGTTTGGCAATGTTAAAATACCGGTTAGCTTTGGGACCGTGGCCTACACCTGCAAGATAAGCCCAGTTCCCCCAGTTATTACAAACATCATAGTCAATTAGTTGCTGCTCAAAATAAGCTGCGCCATAGCGCCAGTCCAGCTTCAGGTCATTACAAAAATAACTGGCAACGTTCTGTCTGCCGCGGTTGCTCATAAAACCCGTTAGTTTTAATTCGATCATATTGGCGTCTATAAATTTCACACCGGTTTGGCCATTAACCCATTTATTTAACGCCGAGTTGAATTTATTGGGATCAACCGCTTTAAGTTGTTGGTTTGCTGCCCTTAAAAAGTATTGTGATCCGTTTTTCTCCATACAAAATCCAAAATAGTCCCTCCACAGCAACTCAAAGAACAACCAATACGTGGATTCGTTTGCGCCATGGTTAGTTTCATACGCTTTGATGGCATGATAAATTTCTCTTGCGGAAATACAGCCTAATGCCAGCCAGGCAGAAAATTTAGAGGAATAATTTTCACCCACCATTCCGTTACGGGTTACCTTATAAGATGACAATGCCTGCGTATCGTAAAAATAGTGCCGCAAGCGATCATGTGCTGCTAACATACCACCTTGATATTGCAGAACGGCGCGTGGGTCTGCGATCACCTGATCCGGAAGCAGCGCTAAATTTATAGGAGGCAGACCAGGAGAGGCTATAGAAACTGGTATCGGCAATACGGGCCTGATGGCAACCGTCCTTTCCGTTCGTTTTCTAAACTCGGTAAATACTTCGGGCAAGTTGGTAATTGGAAATGGCAGATCAGTTGTATTCAGCAGATTACGGCACTCTGAAGTTAAAAAGGTGCAGTTTAATTTTAAAAGTTCAGCAGCTACTTTCTGCTGCGTATTCAACTCTTCAGGTGCACGTTCTTTTTCGGCATAAATACGGTGGGCATCATAATCTTCAGCTAATTTAAAAATCCCCTTTTCGGGATTTCCGTTCAATAAAACTAACCCGGAACCTAAGTTCCTTAATTCATTCCCCAGTTGCTTCAAACTTTCACGCAGAAACTTCAGCCGGAAATCTCCCGTCTTTTTAAATCCAAACGAGGTTGTCGCAAAAAGTAAATCATCAAGACAATAAAACGGCACGATGAAATCATTTTCAGCTATCGCTCTGACTAAACATTCATTATCTCGCAAGCGAAGGTTTGTTTTAAACCAGACAAGGGCAATCTTTTTTGTGTCCATTAAAATGATTAATTTCTTTTACTGATCTTATTACCGCTTATTTGACTTTGAATGTCGCATTTGAATCTACCGGATACACTGCCATGTTTTTTTCTTTCTTGTACCCGTTCCCGCCATATTCTAAAACTGGAAGGCTTCAATTCCTTTCGCATTAATTTGATCACCAGCTGTTCGCTAATCCCAAATTGCAGCTTAATGGCATCAAATGAGGTGCGGTCTTCCCAAGCCATTTCAACGATTCGATCAATAGCTTCGAAATGTAATGTTAAGTGTGTTTGTGCAATATAGTACCAATATCTGTAAATTAAAATAATATTGTACTATAGTTGTCTTGTAATTTAAAAATAATTGAGTATTTCTAATATCGCAGTTGGTCAAACAAGAGGATTTTATGAAAGAGATAACGTGGCTAGATGATCTGGGCTTACGGGCTACCTATGGTATAACCGGAAACTCGCCTTATGTGGGTGAAGGGTCTACGTTTGATATACTTAGTGCACAAACCGATGCCGTAAACGGAAGCTCATTTTATGTTTCGAACCCGGCTAATAGCAAATTGAGCTGGGAAACAACACATACCATAAATGTTGGTATTGATTTCGCACTGAAAGGAACCGGATCAGGTAGCCACCAATTCCGTCCTTATAAATCTTAGTCTCTGAAAAACTGACATTTGAAGCTGAAAAATTTTCAGTCAAAACTGCAAATTTTTCACTTTTTCAGGACTGGCATATTGGTTGTGCAATCTCTTTGTAGTATTAAAATTATAAGAGCCATGACACTGATAAAATTTAACAACAACAAAGGAGCGAACGCATTAATGCCAGGCTTTAATGACGTTTTTGAATCAATCTTTAATGACACTTTTTTTAATGATCGTCTGATGACCCGTGTGCCTGCGGTAAATATCAGCGAAACTGCAGATCATTATCATTTAGAACTGGCTGCGCCCGGTTTGAAAAAAGATGATTTTAAAATCAACCTTGACCGAAACGTACTGCAGGTCTCTGTTGAAAAACAATCAGAGACAAATGCTGATGAAAAACGTTTCAGCAAGCGTGAATTTAGCTACAGTACTTTTGTACGTTCTTTTACTTTACCTGATCTTGCTGATCAAAACCGCATTGAGGCTGCTTATGAAGAGGGCGTGTTAAAGGTGGATATCGCTAAGAAAGAAGAATCGAAAATGGCGAGCCGCCAGATAGAGCTAAAGTAATTAACAACACTTTACAAAAGCCGCCGGATGGCGGCTTTTGTTATAACCATATAACAAATTTAAAATCCAAAAAAAAGCCACTGAAAAGCGGCTTTTTAAATAAATATGGCATTAATTAATCTTCAACCGGTTCTGTACTGGCTTTGTAATTAGCCTGATTTTCTGCAATCTCGGTCAATTTAGCGTCTGCTGTTTTTTCCTCATCCAAAGTGAGCACTAAAGTTTCTGCGATATCGTAATAGCCTAAGGTTTTGGCTAAAGCTATCAAACCACCATAGGAAGCGATCTCATAATGCTCTGCTTTCTGGCTGGCGAAGATTAAGCCTACATCACGTTGAGCGGTACCTTCCACGGTGGCCCTGATAATTTCATCGCCTTCATCCAGGATACCAGCCATCGCATCACATTTACGGCTATCTACTTCCAACCCTAAAATACCAAAGATCTGTTCTAACCTGCTTACATGCGTGTAAGTTTCCTGAAGGTGCAAATTAAAGGCGTCTTTAAGTTCATCTGAGGTAGCCGCTTCTACCATTTCCGGTAAAGTTTCAGCCAATTCACGCTCTGCCCAAAGAAGGTCTTTTAACTCATTTACAAAAAACTCCATAAGTTTGGAATCTGTTGTACTGACGATCGGCTCGTCCTGCCAATCTTCTTCTGTAGCAATACTTTCGGGCTCAGGAGCCAAAGTTGCTTCGCGGTCATATTCCCCGACTGCACCTTCATAGGTAGGCTGAGAGGTAAATTCCTGCGATGCTGAATCTACCGAATCGTTGTTGATGGGAAAACCTGAATCTTGTGATGATGGCGTTTCGTCAATATCATCCGCTGTATCTACCTTGTCACGAAATGATTTGATCAGGTCATGACCTTCATTAATACCTTGCTGCTGTAACCTTAATACTTGTGCCAATTCAGGTGTCAATTCATTTTCAGGATCTAAGGCATCACGATAAGCTGCCTTAGCTACATCTTCCCCGCGCTCACATTCATTTAATACTGCCAAAAGATCACTCCCTGTAAAGGTTGCTTTAATGTCAATCCAAGCGCGATGCAAATCACCTGAAGTGCTTGTGCCTTCAGCGGCCTCACCTCCGTATTGCTGTATAATATCGGTCAGCTCTGTAACATACTGCTGGCTTTCAGCGGCCAGTTTATTAAATACAGCAATAATTTCGGTATCTTCTGAATCCAGATCAGCAGCCGCTTTTTCGAAGCCTGCTACACGGTCGTTATTGATCTTAATCAGATCGTTGATTACATCAAGTGAATTTTCTAACATTTCCGTAGGTATTTTTTCGTTATTCCGGTTATAGTTTTCATTATCCAAATGGTCAAGTTTTGCAACGATCTCTCCGGCATGCTCTGCCCGTGCTTCAGCAACTTCTGGTGATTCCTTCGTTAAATCAGTGAAGCCATCATTGTTGTTGTATTCAGCTGACACCTGAGCAGCGGGTAGCGTGGTCGTTTTCCCGTTATCTAATTTTATAACGACCTTTTCTTCAAAAGTAGTTAAGATCTCTCCCGATCCTTCGGGAGAGGTAATACGTTGACCTGTTGTTAAATTATTCATCGTTTTATAAGATTAATAGGTACTCCATTGTGCTATGCCTCTTGGTTCAGCATCCTTCACTTCGGCACTTTTTACAGCGCTCATTTCCTTGTCCAGTTTTTCAGTATCTTTCAACTCCTTGATGAAATCATCAGCCAGTTTGGTCTGGCCCTGAGTTTCCTGAACCTGCTCTAAAGGTTTTTCTATGTAGACAAAATCTTTGCCCATACCTTTGATCTCACCTTCGTTCCAAGGACCACGAACGCTGCCTTCCGATAAGTTGTAGACGTTTTGCAAGTAACGAGGGTCTGCTGCAAGAACGCCCGGAGGAAAATTGGGCTGGATGCTATTTAAAGCTGCTTCGAACATTTTGTAGTGGGTCACTTCCCTGGTCATGAGGAAAGAAAGTGTTTCATGGATATATGGATCATCCGTAAATTTCATCAGGTGCTCGTAAACCAATTTGGCTCTTGATTCAGATGCCAGATTCGTGCGTAAATCAACTGTCAGATCGCCGTTTGAATTAATATATGACGCGCACCAGGGAATCCTCTGGCTATTCCTTGGCGTTGGACCGCCACCGGTTATGATCGGGAATTGGGGATTGGCAGAAAGAGCGGCATGGATAACACTTTCTTTTTCAGCCTTCCCATTCATGGCTACCATGATCTCGCTTTGTTCAGCGGCATCCTTTAATTCGCCATTGACCCCTTTTAACAACATCTGTATAGTAGCGCCGACAATTTCGAGGTGACTAAATTCCTCGGTGGCGATATCCATCAACATATCGTATTTGTCCGGGTGCGGCACCTTCGCGCCGAATGCTTGTGTAAAATACTGCATGGCTGCGGCCAGCTCTCCGTTTTCTCCACCGAATTGCTCCAATAAAAGGTTTGCAAAGCGTGGATCAGGGCGGGAAACCCTGGCATTGAATTGTAGAGATTTGACGTGGTGAAACATAGTTGTAGATTTTTATATGGTGAACTAACCTACATACAATTTTAAGTCCAAAATCTACTTTTTAATTAAATAAATATATTATAACGATAATTTTAATAATTAAACAACGGCACAGTTTATGTCTTAAATTTTTTGATTGGCGTCACCCTGGGCTGCCGCAGTAAAAAACTTGTTTCATGGACAAGACCTCCCGGTCTTAATATCAGCAGGATATCAAAGGTTATTCCATTAAAGTTCATAGACTGCACAGATGCCTTGTGGCGACCGGATATCCAGCAGGTTAAATACAGCCAAAACGGGTAGCGGAATGTTCGCTACAAAAGTAATTTTAAAAGAGAATTAGTGGGATGAGCTGGTCAATCTTTGTACGGAGATGATTCCTTATTGTACGATCCACTACGCTTTTTAACCGAAGAAGATAGTGATACGATAGCAAAAACCTTTACCTTAGCCGTATAACATGCTGTCAGAAAATTTAAAAGAACAAACTTTAATTAAGCACCAGGAACTGGAAAAAAAACTGGTCGGTAAAATGCGGTCTATGCAAAGTGTAATAGATTATGCTTTGTTGCTGCAATTATTTTACAGCTATTTTGGTGGACTGGAAAATTTGATCAATCCACATATCAGCGCTAAAACATTGCCTGATTATATTGAAAGAAGGAAGGCGGTTTTGCTATCCTCTGATCTGCTAATTCTTAAAGCCAAAACTCCAATGTTCGCCAGTGATGACCATTTGCCCAACATTACCAATACGGCAGAAGCCTTAGGTGCTTTATATGTCATGGAAGGTTCAACGCTTGGTGGCCAGATCATTAAGAAGATGCTGGGTAAGCAATTAGGTATTGCTGAAAATTACGCTACCTCTTTTTTTAACGGGTATGGGGATGATACGATGAAGATGTGGGCTTCTTTTAAATCTGCGCTAGATAAATTGAATTCACCGGAGACAAATGAACAGGTGATCAATTCCGCTAATCAAACTTTTCAGAAATTTAGCGAATGGTTTGATATTCATTATAAAACACTGTAACTATAATAAGACTTGGGTCTAATCCTTTCTCAAATTAGCTTCAATAATCCTTTCTAAATCTTCCAGATCAAATGGCTTAGCCAGGAATGCGTCCGCTCCGGCAGTATTGGCTAAAGCTTGGATATCATTATTGGCGGAAAAATAAATTACCGGTGTGTTTTTTAAAGCAGGCGAACTTTTTAATAGTTGAGTGGTAACAATTCCGCCTTCATCAGGAATCCAGTTATCCATGAGGATGATATCAGGCATAACTGCCGAAACCTTCTCAATTGCATTAATACAGTCCGTATAAAAATGAACCTCCCAGCCATTTTCTTCTAAAATATACTGGCAGATTGATACAACATATTCATCGTCATCAAATATTATGATTTTGCGGTTTGTTGAATTCATATATAAAATATACCTTTTAAAATTTAATGACCCCCATGAATAGGCACGGAAAACCAAAAGGTCGAACCTTCACCCGGGCTACTTTCCACGCCTAAAGTACCGTGGTGCTGTTTCACGATCTCCGCAGTTATATATAATCCTAAACCCAAACCGGCGAAGTGCGTAGATGACTCCTGCACCCGGTAAAACCGGTCAAACAGATAATCCTTTTTACTTTTAGGTATACCGATACCAAAGTCCTGTATATCCACCCGAAATTCATTCTTAACGATAGCACATTTAACGACTACCTTTTTACCATTGGGAGAATATTTGATGGCATTGGTCAGAAAATTATTCATCACCTGTTCTAACCTGATGCGGTCAGCACTGATCTCCATGATACATTCGTCGCCATCAATGATCAATTCATGGGAATGACTCTGAACCCGTACTTCGTCCACGCTTTCTTTGACCATGCTCCAGGCATCAAAGCGGCTATAATTCAATAATAGTTTACCTTCCTGGATTTTGGTTACATCCAAAAGATCATCGAGCAACACGGTCAGTTTACCGGTCTGTTTAGCCGCTTTCTCAATGAATGAAATCATTTGGTCGTTCTTTTCCAATTTGACGGCCATTCGCTGCAAGATCTGCAGTGATCCTTTCAAACTAGTAACGGGTGTTTTCAACTCGTGACTGGCGATGCTCATAAATTCATCTTTTTTGTGCATCAGCTCTTCCGTTGCCTCGTTAGCACGGATCAAAGTGGTTACATCAAATCCGAAAAAAGCAATACCATCTATTTCTCCGTTAGCCGCATATACCGGGTTGATGATGAGGTCAAACCAATAGTCCTCCACATCATTATCCCCCAGAGCCTTTTTCTTTAAATGACAGGCTTTACCTATATAGGCTTCGCCATTGGTGATCACCTTTTGTTCAATTGCTGAAAGTTCCAGCTGGTTAAATTCGTTATGCACATCTACCGACTTACGACCGATGTACTCTTCCTGGCCAACAAATTCGCGGAAAGATAAATTGGCAAATTCATATATCAGATCCGTACCCCGCCTGATCGTGATCAAGGCCGGCGCGTTATTAAAGATGCTGTAAAATTCGTCGCGTTGTTTTTTAATCAGGTCAAGCAATTCGATACGGCGGATCTCTGCTTCCTTTCGGGCGGTGACATCTACAATAGAACCTACCAGGCGGAATGGCGTACTGTATTCATCTTCCAAAATACTGACACGGTCCAAAATAAACGCATAATCACCGTCGGCCTTCAGAACCCGGTATTCCGAAGTCCATTGTTTCTGATGGCTGTTAATGGCCTCATTGACGCTTTGTTTAACCTGCTCGCGGTCCTCGGGGTGAATTTTGTCGTACCAAAAATTAATAGAGTTGGCCACTTCATTCCGCTCATAGCCAAACATGCTGACAAAAGTTTCACTCCGCCACATCGTATTGTCTACCAGGTTCCAGTCCCAGATGGTATCATTGGTCGCTTTAGCCACCAGGTTAAACCGTTCCTCACTTTCGGCCAGCTTTCGGGTTCGCTCACTCACCCGGTCTTCCAATTCCAGGTTAAGCGTTTTAAGGCCTTCACGAACAGTGATCAATTCCTGGTAATTTTTACGAAGTTTTTGTTCTGCGTTTCTTCTTTCTGTTACCCTGGTCAGGCTCATTACAAAACCGTCATTCATTTTTGCCGTCAGTACCTGGTACCAATTGCCATCAGCAACCTGGAGTTCGGATTGTAAAGGATTGCCGGTATCAACAACATGAAACAGCTTATCCAAACTTATCGTACCTGAAATGAGCGCTAGTGACTTATAGGAAGGATTTGCGTCGAACTCAGCATTTGTTTGCGATAGTAAGGATAGCGCAGCTTCGTTATAAGCGATACAATTGTAATCTAATACTTTTTTGCCGTCTTCGCGAATCTCTTTAAAAGCAAATATAGCAGCAGAGCTGGCGTTAAATACACCGGAAATAATGTTACTGAGTTCCGTAATTCTGGAAATATCAATAAAGGAAACTATTACGCCGTCTTTCTGCCTATCCTTGCGGATATAAGGCATAATACGCATCAGATTGGTCGCCCCGCTTATAAGTTCTATTTCCTTTTCAATGGTGGAACCGTTTGCTAAAACGGCGTGAATATCATTGATAAAATTGTCGTACTGGATGTTACGGGAAATGTGGTTGATTGGCCTGCCAATATCTGCGTTGATCAGATTAACCAGCTTGATCGCTGCCGGGTTAAATTTGCGGATATTAAGGTTGCTGTCAATAAAGATCTGGCCAATATCGGTTGACTTAAAATAGTTATCAAGATCATCATTCAACTCAACCAGTTCCCTGATCTTAGCCTGATGTTCCGTATTTAAAGTGTGCAACTCCTCGTTTAAAGACTGTAACTCCTCATTACCGGATTGCAATTCCTCATTGGCCGACATCAGTTCTTCGTTACTGGACTGGAGTTCCTCATTAGTGGTCTCCATTTCCTCGACAGCCATTTGGAGATTTGATCTGGTTTCGATCAGTTCCGCTTCCACCTCCAGTAAATGTTCCTGCTGATCTTCCGGCCCAATCGGGGAAAGTGCAATGCCCTCCCTGTTGCCCGGCTCAGCTTTACTTTCCGTAAGCATCAGAATGGTATAGCCATGGGTTGAGGCAGGCTCGGGTGGCTTTACGGTGATCTGCAAAAACACATCCTCACCAGCCCGGCTCATCCTGATCTTGTTCAGGTATGTTTTTTTGTTCTCTTTCCAGGCTTTACGAATGGCGGTATTCAGGATCACGGCGACGTTGCGGCTAACCAGGTTCAATATATTCAGATCGATCTTCTTTTCCGGTAGATTAAGGTATTGCCGGTAATTACCGATCGTATCCCGGACTGTATAATTTTTGTCAATAAATACCGCAACCGAATCAAACTCTTCAACGATCAAATTTAAAAAATCCTGCTCCACCGTATTTTCAGGTAAGGCATTGCTAACTACTTTTTTCTCCGGTGCTTTTTTGATCAGCGGCGTAACTGTTGTGTAAGTATGATGTAGCCCGTAATTGATGGTTCCCGTTTTCTGATAGATCTTCCATTTGCCGTTGATCTCCGTAATTCCATCTTTTATGCCCGAAGCATTTTCACTGGAACCTAAAAATAAATAACCTTCTTTCAGTAAGGAAAAATGAAAAGTCGCCATGATCTTTTGCTGCAACACATTATTCATGTAGATCAGCATATTACGGCAGGTGATCAGGTCATTCTTAATAAAAGGCGGTGACTTTACTACGTTATGCTTGGCAAAAACGATCTGTTTACGGATCGCAGGAATAACAGAATAGGAGGTACGGTCTTTTATGAAATACTTTTTCAGTAGTGGTGACGGGATCTCTTTGGCGATGGTCAACGGGTAGCTGTTCTTTGCGGCCACTTCAATACTAGCATCATCGAGGTCACTGGCGAAGATTTTGACGTCCAGGTGCCTCCCGGCCTTATCCAAACAATCATCAATCAGTATCGCAATAGTGTAAGCTTCTTCACCAGTACTACAGGCGCAAACCCATATCTTGAACAGGTCGCCGTCTTTTTTATGACTGATAATCTCCGGAATGATATCTTTCGCCATAATCTCAAAAGCTGGCTTATCCCTAAAGAATTTGGTCACATTGATCAGGAAATCTTTGGCTAAAAGTTTAATTTCCTTATCATTTTCTTTTAGGAATTCTACATAAGCTTTCAAATCGGCAACTTCCACCACATTCATCCGCCGTGCGATCCGCCGCAGTATGGTTGGTGTTTTATAGAGGTCGAAATCCTGACCACTGCTGGCACTTACCAGCCGAAATAATTCGTTAAGGACAACATTATCGAAATTGTCCTCATTCAATTCCGGTTCAGCTCTTTTACTCAGAAAAGATTCCAGTTCCAGGTACATTTTTTTAGGTGCCGCGATATGATCTGCATTACCGGAGGTAATTGCACTATTGGGCATACCATCAAATTTTGCCGTAGTTGGTTCCTGGACGATAACCGTTCCGCCGAATTCCTTGATTGCCGCAATCCCTTTAGAACCATCGGTGCCTGTACCCGATAATACAATGGCGATGGCTTTATCTTTTTTATCCTGGGCTAAACTAAAAAAGAAATGATCGATCGCAGTGTTCGGGGATTTGTCAGCTATTTTATCGGCCAGTTTAAGCTTAGCACCTTTAATGGTCATCAACTTTTTATTAGGAATGATATAGATACAATTGCGCTGAAGTTTCAGATCGTTAGCTGCCTCGAAAACCTGCATAGTGGTATGTTTTGCCACCAATTCTACCAGCAAGCTTTTATAATCCGGCGATAAATGCTGGATAACGATAAAGGTAAGCCCGGAATCCTCCGGCATATGGTCAAAAAATTCATTGATTGCTTCCAAACCACCGGCTGACGCACCAATAGCTACCACACAAAGTTCTGCGGACCTGGCACCCAGAAAATAATTTTGTTTAATATCAGTCACTTAATTAACCTTTAGATTTGGTGATAAATTCATATAAAAAGGTTCTCAAGTTTTCAGCAACAGCTAATTCCTGTTTAGACCATGGACTGGAAGTATTATTTACCTGTTGTTTCCAAATCTTAAAAGATGCCCGAGGATGATATTTCTTACCATCTGGTTCAAAATTGATCGTTTTATTTGGATCGCCACCCCAGTTAATAGTTTGAACAACTTCAGGCCGAAAAGCAATAATAAATTCCCCGCTTTCAAGATTGAGGGGAATAGCTAAAAGGCCGCTCGCCAATTCAGGATAAGGTAAAGCTTCTTCAAAAAGTTCCGGCAGATGATCGGTATAAAAAATCTTTTCAACCTGCTTATTTTGAAGCCAAAGAAACAAGTTTTCGATCATGTCCCGGTCAGGCACAGCGCCGATCTGCTGATAATCGTTTTGGAAATTTGAAACGACGCCGGTCGCATGAAGCAAGTGCATTAAATTATTACCCCTGGCATTTAATAAGCCTTTGTTGATATCATTAAGCGTATAGACCTGAGCGAAAAGTTCAGTTTGCTGATTTTGGAGATCACTTTCTATTTCCCGTGCTGTTTTATGCAGGATACTAGCGATCCGGTTAGAAGTTACCGAGGAGATCAACTCACATATTGCGCACAACTCAAAATTAAGATAGAGCGGCTCAATATGATGGCAGGCAATGAGGCCCCATAATTTATCGTTGTCAATCACTCGGAAAGACATGGACGCTTTGACGTTCATATTTTTCAGGTATTCCAGATGAACGACGGCAACGCCACGAAGGTTACAGTCAGAAAGATCGATAAACGCGTTAGTTACCGGATTAACCACCGGGTACAGCCTGATCGGTTCGTACTGACGATCAGGTATCAACCGATAGGGATTTTTTAAATAAAGGTCGCGCGCCTGCTTCGGCACATCAGAACCCGGGAAGGTATGACCTAAATAATTTTCAAGCTCATCTACCTTTTCTTCAGCGATCACGGTACCGTTCCAGTCATCATCAAACCAGTACATCATAATGCCATCGAAGCCCGTCACTTTCCGTAATTCATGGACGGCAGCCTGGCTCACCTCGATGACCGATGAAGCTGATTCGATTGCCGCCATGGCATATTTCACCTCTTCAAAAACCTTCGTGAAAGTGCGTTCATATTCCACCTCGCTCTTCTCCACTTCCAGAATGATATAGCCGGGTTTGAAATGAGCCAATACCGGAGTTTTCCGGTCGCTAATCATGATGGTAAATGGAATTTTTTGATTGGCTTTAGTTTCGAAACGGCCCTGCAATTCCTTCAACTGACTTAGATCAAATTCTTCACCAAGCAACGTTCCGATGATCTCCTGTAAAGGCCTATCAAATAATTCTACCGCGTTTTCACTCACTTGTAAAACTTTGAAGGTGTGATTTTCGACCACCAGCAAATAGCCGTAAGATTGAATAACATTAATGTGATTTAAAGGAAGACTTCCACAGAAGTCCGAGTCATATTGTTTTTTAGACATATAAACTTATTCGATAAATAAACAGCCTTCTTGAACAAGTTTTAAATGTTTAAAAGGACGAGCCGGATGTAAAGTAAAGTTAGATTTTTAGTTAGAAGGAAACAAATTATCCTTTAAAGGCAACTTTATTACTACATAAACCCTTAGTCTTTACTTTACACCCGGCGCTGTTTAATAATTTAATATTTATCAATAATTTAAATTAACATTATTTTTCCTGTGACAAAATGATAGCTGAATAAGCACCTACGGCAACGTTTGTAGATTGCGCATAGCCATCACATTCCAGCTGCTCTGCTTCCGTGTCAAAAGCCTTAAAATCCCCGAATTCCTTATCGTAGCCTTCCCAATCGCTGTTGAAGCGAACTTTCCAAAGCCCCAGATCGGGCATACCGATACGGTAATCTTCATAGGCCTGCCCTGAAAAATTCAATACGACCACGGTGGTATCGCCTGCACCGCCTTCCTGCCAGCGCTGATAAACCAAGACTTTCTTTTCATTATCCACTCTAATTACTTCTGAATGTTCCCCGCTTAGCCCATCGGTTTGTCCATTATAATTCAAACGCAAGCGTATCAAATCGCGGTGCAGGTTAACGAAGCCGTTAAATTCTTTTTTTCGTTTCCAGTCGATCGGGTCGGTATCCGAAAACCATTGATCCTCCAGCAATTCATGACCCTGGAAGATCATGGGAATACCGGGCACTGTTAACACCATAGACATCCCAAGCGAAGCACGCTTTTTAGAGTAGTAATTATTGACATCACCATCAGCGATTTCTTCAGCTACCCGGGCCTTACCGTTTGCCACTTCATCATGACTTTCGGTGTAAACTACCCGGTGAAAAGGATTGCCGCTGTAGCGCCGGATAAGCGCTGCTTCCATGGCAAACATATCGCGCTCCTCATCTTCGGGTGCGATAATGGCGTTGCGAACGGGGTGTACAAAATCGCCGTCCCATTGTGCGCCAAAACCCAGTCCACCGTTTTCCACTTTATCCGTTATCTCATCAAGGCCGTGCAGGTCCTCTGCAATGGTCAGTTTCCAGGGGAATTTTTCAGCAATTTCGCTGTTAATCCACCGCAATAAGCTCATACCGTCTTCCAGCATGCTGTCCGGACTTTCATCTGCATGAACGTTACGGATATATGGGATCATGTCCATGCGTAACCCGTCTACCTGGTATTCCTCCAGCCACATCATCGCATTATCACGCAGGTACTGGCGAACTTCTGCACGCCCATAATCCGGGCGGGTATCTCCCCAGGGTGTTTCTGATTTCCAATCGTTATAAAAGTAGATGCCGCCTTTATTATTTTCGGACCAGCCATCGAACTGCCACAGGTCAAGGTCACTTGGGCCGAAATGATTATAAACCACATCGAGAATTACTGCAATGCCCAATTCATGCGCAGCTTTCACCAGGCTCTTGAATGCATCCGGCCCGCCATATGCTGATTCTATAGCAAAAGGCTGGGAGGGATTATAGCCCCAGGAAAAATCACCGGGAAATTCAAAGGGCGGCATCACCTCAATGGCATTGATGCCCAGATCTTTCAGGTAGGGTAATTTTTCGATCACGCCGTAAAGGTCGCCGGGCTTACCTTCTTCCTTCACATTAAAGGTGCCAACGTGTAGCTCGTATACCACCAATTTATTCCAGGAAGGCATATTATATTCTGCATTACCCCAATCGAACTGGTTACTGTCGTAGATCACGCCGTTACCCACAGAATTGGTCATCTGCCGGGCATAGGGGTCATTGCGAAAAAACTCGCCAAAAGGAGTTTGAAGGAAGTATTTATATTCATCACCAGCTTTGGCATTTTCAGCGAATCCCGCCCAATAACCATTGCCTTCATTTTCTAATGGACAAGCCCCTTTGTCAAAATCGTTAAAACTTCCGACTACAAATACAGCTTCTGCGTTTGGTGCCCAAACCCTGAAGTAAGTGCCTTTATCAGTTATTATCGCGCCCATTCCGGCGACCTTATTTTCCGGGATTAAAGTTTTCGTTTCCATATCGAGCTATAAAAGGATTATTTCTACAAATTGTTTAAAAACTGACCAATTTTTTACACAAGTATCAGGAAGCTTAAATTATTTAGTTCAACACTAAAATGTATTTCCCTGAGCAAAACTTTATTCGTCACTGCCTCACACATTTGTTTGGAACACATGTTGTTAGCTCGAATTCAAAAATTAAGATTATGGCAACACATCAACACTTTAAAATCGGAATTTTAGGCGGAGGCCCGAGCGCGCTTTTTATTTATAAAAGATTGGTGGATGCAGATCTCCCCAATATGGAGATCACAATTTTTGAGAAGCGAAGCCGCTTAGGCGAGGGTATGCCTTACAGTATGGAAGGGGCAAATGATGAACATATCACTAATGTATCCGGCAATGAGATCCCTGAAATTGTTACTTCAATTGCGGATTGGATCAACACAGTACCTAAGGACACTTTAGATAAATTCCATATTGATGCCTCTCGGTTCAATGAATACAAAACACTGCCCCGTTTGCTATTTGGTCAATATTTGACAGCTCAATTTAAAATGCTGGAAAAGATAGCCAAGGATAAGGGTATTCAAACCAATATTCTCTTTAATACAGAGGTGGCTGATATCATTGACGATAAAGAAACCAAAATTACCACGGTAATTGCCAATGACCAGGAGAAGCGTGACTTTGATGCAATCGTGCTCTGTACCGGCCATTTATGGCCCAAAAAACATGAGGGAAAGATCCCGGGCTACTTTGATTCACCATATCCGCCGGTCAAACTTGGATTTAAAGCTGACCACCCTATAGCTGTACGTGGTTCTTCACTTACGGCGGTTGACGCCATCAGGACCTTGGGACGTTACAACGGTGATTTTGCTAAAGATAAAAATGGTAAGCTCACCTACACGGTCAAAACTGATACACCGAATTTTAAAATCGTGATGCATTCCAGGAATGGCCTGCTGCCGGCATTGCGTTTTCATTTAGAAGACTCGCATTTTGGAAAGAATACCGTGCTGACTGCGGAAGAAATCAAAAGTGTACGAGCAACCAATGATGGATTTTTGCCACTCGATTATGTTTTCGATAAGAATTTCAGGCTGGGTATAAAAGAAAATGATCGGGAGTTTTATGAGCGCATCAGAGATTTCACTTTAGAGGATTTTGTAAATGATGTCATGGAGCTCCGGGAAAAGCTGGACCCATTCCAATTGTTAGCAGCAGAATATGCTGAGGCAGAAAAATCAATTAAGCGCCGGGTGTCGATCTATTGGAAAGAGATGCTGGGTGTATTAAGCTTCGCTATGAATTACCCGGCCAAATACTTTAGTGCAGAAGATATGCTCCGGTTACAAAAAGTGTTAATGCCCCTGATATCCGTGGTGATCGCTTATGTGCCGCAAAGTTCAGCGGCGGAAATGCTGGCTATGCACGAAGCGGGTGTGCTGAATATTGTTGCGGTTGGTGATGATAACGAAGTAGAATCCGTAGAAACAGGCGGTATTATATATCACTATAGCATAGACGGACAGGAAAAGCATGAGACCTTTAAAACTTTTGTAGATTGTATCGGTCAGCCGCATTTATCATTTGAAGAATTGCCTTTTCCCGGCCTGATCAACAATAAAACGGTAAGCCGGGCCAGGTTATATTTCCGGGATCAAAACTATGGGAAAACTTTGCATGATAAAGGCAATGAAAAAGTTAAAACCGATAGTGACGGCAGGTATTACCTGAATGTTCCCGGTATCACGATTAATGATTCATTCCAGGCGGTAGATGAATATAATGCTTTTAATGAACGGATCTATATTATGGCAGTACCATTTATCGGCGGCTTTAACCCGGATTATTCCGGGCTTGATTTTGGAGAAGCGGTTTCAGCGCTGGTTATAAAATCCTTAACTGGGGTCTTTAACGCACCAAAATAATTCACGAAAGTGGATAAACAAATCTGATTGAACCGTTCCGCCAATTTCAGAATACAAAAAAACAAATTGGTAAAGAGGAGACAATAGCTTATGGTTTTTTCAGGTCATTATCCGATACATCGCGGATATAATCCAAGTTAAACGTAATAACCCTGCCTGGCAATCAAACTTATGGTAATGGCATGCTTAGAACCGCTTTTATCCATCCAGCGTTCTATGATAACGTACTGAAAGTCAATAAAAAAGGGGTTGCTTTTTTACAAGCAACCCCTTCAATTTTCTAACCAGATCCCGGTTAGTACCCAGCGCCGGAGTCGAACCGGCACGGTTTCCCACAGGTGTTTGAGACCAGCGCGTCTACCAATTCCGCCAGCTGGGCATACTATGCTGTAATGTGATCGTTGATCCCTTACAGGCGGGCTGCAAATGTATCTAAACTCTCTTTAATTCGCAACAAATATTTTTGTCTATAATAAATATCTGCGATTTTTATGCGGCGTTCTTCCTGCGCACTATGGTCAAGCTTGGTATAACCTGCAGTTAATCCGGATAATTTTTCATTAATATCCCCCTCAATAGCAAGCACTTCCGCTGTTATAGATCCTAACTCTCCCGAGTCGTCAACTTCCATCAGTCGTTCATTAATATCCATCATTTCCATTAAAAAATCTGCCGGTAATTGTGGTTTTGCACCCTCAGAAACCAGGTCATGCAGCTTTAAAATGTACTCCATTCTGCGCGCCGGGTCGGTTAAAACCTGGTAAGCTTTATTATTTAGGGTGGATAGTTCCAATATTTCCTGTTGTTTAGCTTCATCTTCTCCGGCATAAAAATCGGGGTGATAAAGTTTACTTAGCTCATAAAACTTCTTTTTTAGCGTAGCCGGTTCAATATGGAAAGACTCGGGTATGCCATAAAACTCAAAATAATTCATAACACGAATTTCACTAATAATATCCGCTTTTACGAATTTCAGTGCTTGGAACATCATTAACCCATCAAATTCTAATAAATCCTCAAACAGGAGCAACAGTAACCCTCAGCAATTACTTTCATTACACCCGTTTAACTTTTACCGGCAGAAGGAAAAGGATTCGACGGTACATCTATAGGAAACGCGGCTTCATGTTTAGATTGTTTCATCACCAGCGTACTTTGAACCGATCCGATGGCCATGATGCCAAACAATTCATGCATCAGGAATTGGTGATAGGCATCCAGATCCTTTACGGCTACACGCAATATAAAATCAAAAGCCCCTGTCATATGATAACATTCCAATACTTCTGGTAACTGAATAATGGCCTGTTCAAAATTTCTTAAACTATCCTGGGAATGATCTTTAAGCTGTACATGGGTAAAGGCCATTAAACCTCTGTCTATCTTTTTAGGATCCAAAACCGCTACATATTTTTTAATGAAACCTTCTTCCTCCAGGCGTTTAATTCTTCTGTATATAGGTGAGGCGGTTTTGTGCAATTTGTCGGCTATTTCCTGATTAGTGAGTCGAGCGTTTTCCTGTAATATCTTCAGGATGCTGATATCGGTGTTATCGAGTTGATGAAGCATATGATTAGATTTTCCACATTAACAATCAAACTTAATTAATTACGCATTATTTAACCCTAAAAAAACTATTTTTCGATTAAATAAACCAAATAAAAAAATTAAATAGCAATATATTGTTGTAAATGTGAATTTTGATGCAACTATTATCCTATATAAATGAATCATCAAGACATTATCCTGGTTACAGGAGCCTGTGGGCAAATTGGTACGGAGCTGGTAAAAGTATTGCGGGATAAATATGGCCGTGAAAGGGTGATAGCTACAGATATCCGTAGCATTGATGAAACTTCTTCCGCAGAAGGTCCATATTTCCGCCTTGATGTGTTGGACAAGCACGAACTTCAAAAATTGGTAACCAGTTTGAATGTTACCCATATCTATCATCTTGCGGCGGTGTTATCTGCAAATGGCGAAAAAAATCCGCTGGGTGCATGGGATTTGAATATGCAGAGCTTGCTTAATGTATTGGAAGTAGCCCGCGTGGAGAAGCTACAGCAAGTTTTTTGGCCAAGCAGTATAGCTGTCTTCGGGCCGGAATCTCCTAAACAGCTTTGCGGCCAGTATGCGCTTATTGAACCAACTACCGTTTACGGGGTAAGCAAAGCCGCCGGAGAGCATTGGTGCAGGTATTATCATAAACAATACGGATTGGATGTACGCAGCTTGCGCTATCCGGGGTTAATTAGTCATTCTGCACAAGCAGGCGGTGGTACAACTGATTACGCTGTTGATATATTTCACCAGGCGGTAGGCAAGGGTTATTACGAATGCTACCTGGGTGAGCAAACGCGACTGCCAATGCTTTATATGCCAGATGCTGTAAGGGCCACTATGGAGCTGATGGACGCGCCCGCTGAAAATTTATCTATCCGATCTTCCTATAACCTGGCCGGGATAAGCTTTACACCTGCAGAACTGGCTGCGCAAATCAACAATTTTCTGCCTTTGACGATAACGTACCAACCGGACATGAGACAATCTATTGCGGATAGCTGGCCTGAATCTATTGATGACCAGCAGGCAGCGAATGACTGGGGCTGGGCTCCGGCTTATGACCTGGAAAGCATGACTGCCGATATGCTGCAAAACCTTGGCAACTATGAGGGGAGTAGTTCCTCGTCCATTGATATGAGCAAGCACTGATCATAAAGGGCAATTTATGGTGGCGGTAGCGACCATTAGCAGAAGGGGATAAATTGACAACAGAATCATTTACATAAGCGGTTTGAATTAAATTTATCTCTTACATTTATGCTTTGATCATACCTCATCTAAATTATGACTAATTCTACCATAACGCTTCCCAAAACAACAGGTGGCCGTATTAAATCAATTATTGCAGGTTCGTTGGGTAATTTGGTTGAGTGGTATGATTGGTATGTTTACACTGCATTTTCCCTCTATTTTTCGGATGCCTTTTTTCCTAAGGAAAATGAAACTGTACAGTTATTAAATACCGCCGGTATTTTTGCTATCGGCTTTTTAATGCGCCCAATTGGTGGTTGGTTGATGGGTACATTTGCTGATAAACGCGGCCGCAAAACAGCGTTAACAACATCAGTATTGCTAATGAGTGTAGGCTCGCTCATCATCGCTGTTACACCTGGCTATAAATCTATTGGTGTTGCCGCTCCTGCTTTATTGGTAATAGCCCGCATCATCCAGGGTTTAAGCGTAGGAGGAGAGTACGGCACCAGTGCCACCTACCTTAGTGAAATTGCGGGCAAAAAGCGTCGGGGTTTTTATTCCAGTTTTCAATACGTAACGCTTATAATGGGGCAGTTGCTTGCCCTCGGCGTACTCATTTTATTGCAACGCGCATTTTTAACCGAACAACAATTACATGATTGGGGCTGGCGAATCCCTTTTGGCATAGGTGCTTTTTTAGCCGTTATTACCATGTACCTCAGGCGCAACTTGCAGGAATCGGCATCTTTCACCAAAGAAAAAGATCAAAGTGACTCCATGCATGGTACCATAAGCGCCTTAGCTAAACACCCTAAGGCTGTACTTACTGTTATTGGCCTAACTATTGGTGGTACCCTGGCTTTTTATACGTTTACCACCTATATGCAAAAGTTCCTGGTAAACAGTTCGGGTTTCAGCAAAGCCAGCGCTACATTAATATCAACACTTACCTTGGTTGTTTTTATGCTTGTTCAGCCCGTTTTTGGTTTACTTTCAGATAAGATAGGCCGCAAACCGCTGTTGATCGGCTTTGGTGTATTGGGAACAGTTAGTACCATCCCCATCCTTACCCTGTTAAGCCATACCAAAGATGTTTGGGTGGCTTTTGCGCTCATTTTGTGCGCGTTGATCATAGTGAGCGGCTATACATCAATCAATGCTGTTGTTAAGGCCGAACTATTTCCTGCAAATGTGCGTGCCCTCGGTGTAGGTTTCCCTTATGCCATAGCAGTATCCATGTTTGGTGGAACGGCGGAATACATCGCCTTGTTATTCAAAAATCATCATCATCCACAATGGTTTTATTGGTATGTAACCGTTTGTATTGCCTTATCCCTTGTACTCTATATTTCCATGAACGATACAAGAAAGCACTCCAAAATGGAAGAGGATTAATTTGAGTTTTAAGATGTGCCGGTTTTTTATTGCAGCTTTTTAATGGTGCTCGGGAGATTTGATTTACTTTAGGTCTCCAGCCGATTAATAAGGCAAGGTTATAACCATTTTCATAATAAATATTGGTTTTTGGGTTACCAACTTACCCGGCCAGAAAGATGGTATTTTTTATCTTTATTTTAGATGTATGCCATCTAATTGCTATAATACTAAAGCTGCCCCGGTTATTTTATACCATCCGTTTATCACCGCCGTTACATAAAAAATATTAATTTTGCCCACTTAACATTATGGGAGTTAGCCCAACATCTATGACCGATAGCAACAATTTATTTCAACTGGCAGTTACTTTACTGCAGCAACTTATATCTATACCATCCTTTAGCAAAGAGGAGGACCGTACTGCCGATCTTATTAATGAATTTTTGCAGCAGCATGGAGTAACCACCCATCGTAAACTAAACAATATATGGGCCTGGAACAAACATTTTGACCCGGCAAAACCTACAATTCTGCTCAATTCACATCATGATACGGTAAAACCAAATTCGGGCTATACCCGCGACCCTTATGATGCCAAAATTGAAGATGGCAAACTTTTTGGTCTTGGCAGTAACGATGCAGGCGGTTGCCTGGTATCACTTATCGCGGTGTTTCTTTATTTTCATGATAAGGAAAACTTAAAGTATAATTTTTGCTTAGCTACTACTGCAGAAGAAGAAATTTCCGGAGTAAACGGGCTGGAATTGATCATACCAGAATTGGGTAAACTGGATTTTGGAATAGTAGGAGAACCTACCTTAATGCAATTAGCAATAGCCGAACGCGGTTTAATGGTACTTGATTGCACCGCACACGGCAGGGCGGGGCATGCCGCCCGCGAGGAGGGTGAAAACGCTATTTACAAGGCATTGGCAGATATTGAATGGTTTCGCAGTTTCAAATTCCCAAAGGAATCAGAAGTGTTTGGACCTATAAAAATGTCTGTAACCATTATCAATGCCGGCTCGCAACATAATGTTGTACCAGCCAGCTGCGTATTTACGGTTGATGTGCGGGTTACTGATGCTTACCGTAACGAGGAAGTATTGGAGATCATTCGCCAGCATGTAAATTGTGATGTTAAACCAAGATCTATTCGCTTAAAACCATCATCCATACCAATGGAACACGCTATTGTGCAGGCTGGTATTGCTTTAGGCCGAACAACTTATGGTTCACCAACCACATCTGATCAATCACTGTTGGATATCCCATCAATAAAAGTGGGTCCGGGTGATTCAGCACGTTCACATACAGCAGATGAATTTGTATATGTAGATGAAATAAGGGAAGGTATTGAATTGTATATTAAGATGTTAGAAAGCATAAATTAAACAATAAGTTCAAGCGCTCGTCCTTTAAAGATGGGCTTGAACTTATATTATAACTCTCCCAAAAATCCAACCAGCGCAATAGCAACACCCAACAACACAGCCATCATCTTCCGCAAGTTAAATCTATGATCGGCACTTGATTCAAAAAGGATGGTGGTGGAAATATGCAGGAATATTCCAATAACTATACCCATTATCCGGTTAAAGTAATGCTGCAGGTTACCAATATCGCCGGTACTTAATGCATTGCTAAAAAAATATCCGGCGGGTGCCATTATAGCAAATAGCAAGATAAAAAATACGGTCTTTTGTTTCCCCTGTTTATTAGTTAACAACACTGTACCTAAAGCAAAAGAGGCTGGTATATGATGTAATGCTATGCCATAAACCAATTGATTTTGGTTTCCCTGCGCCAACGGCATACCTTCAAGAAAAGCATGCAGGCAAAGGCTCACCATAATACCAACAGGAAACATAGCCAGATCATGTGTATGCCTGTGCATATGACCGTGCTCAATCCCGTCTGAGAATTGTTCCAGTACTATCTGAAACAGGAAACCGATCAATATAAATACACCTACATAATTATCATTGCCATGATAGGCATCAGGAATTAAATGTAAAACAGTTATGCCAAACAGGTATGCCCCGCTAAACGAGAGTACCAGTTTCAGCATTTTATGGTTATCACCTTTAAAAAGAAAAACGGCTAATCCGCCGCATGAGGCACTTAAAAACAATATTAAAACTTTCCAGATCTCCATTAAAACGCAGGTTGTATTTTTATAAACAGGTAAGCAAACAAGATACCAACCACAGATCCGTAAATGGCTCCGCAGATCACATCTACCGGAAAATGCACGCCAACATATACTTGTGCGAAACAAATCAGCGAGGCCCATAAAATTGCTAAAAACCACACCCAGCGCCATTTTTTTCCAAAAACGAGGCATAAAAATATAGCCATGGCAAAATGATCGGTAGCGTGTGTTGATGGGAAGCTATAACCCGATCCGCAGGGGATGCGGTTTATATCAGTAATACCTACAACAGGGTCGCGGCAGGGGCGAAGCCGCTTAACATTGTACTTGATTATACTGGCGCTTGTAAAATCGGCAAAACCAGCCGTTGTAGCCAGCAATACAATAATAATCGCACCTACCTTTCTATATCGCCACAAACAAAAAACAATAATGAAAATATACAGCGGGATCCAGAATTTAGGATTACGCAGCCAGGGCATCACCAAATCGAAAAATGGGTTCGTTAGGTCATGGTTGATAAAGTAAAATAAATGCCGGTCGAGCTGTAAGATATAATCTGGCATTGATGTAATTGTCAATTTTATAGTTTCGGCTCAAAGTTATTAAATACTTTAAAACAAGTTTTATAATAGCGAGCTAATAAACTTTTAAACTCATTTTGGTTTACAGGCAAATATGCTTTAGCTACAGGATACCCTATGCTCATTAAACTATAATATTGTCATAAGGCTGTTTGCTGAGTTATTCTGGGCATTTTTTGCTGAGCAAACGTTTGCAGAAAAATATAATTTGTACCCTGCTATTGGTTAAATACCTTACTTTTGTGGTACAAAAAACAACAACATCTTGACACTTATAAAATCAATTTCGGGTATACGCGGCACCATCGGTGGAGCGGTTGGCGATGGTTTAACACCGCTGGATATTGTAAAATTCACTTCGGCCTATGGTGCCTGGGCGGTCAAAAAATCTGGCATTAAGAAAATTGTTATTGGCCGCGATGCCCGTTTATCCGGCATCATGGTAAACAACCTGGTTATTGGCACACTGCAGGGATTAGGTATCGATGTTATTGATCTTGGTCTATCAACCACGCCTACTGTAGAATTGGCTGTAACCGGCGAACATGCTGCAGGTGGAATTATCCTTACTGCAAGCCATAATCCAAAACAATGGAACGCATTGAAATTGCTTAATGCCGATGGTGAATTTATAAGTGATGCCGATGGTAAAGAAGTATTGGAGATTGCAGAAAGCAGTGATTTTTCATATGCTGATGTTAATGATCTGGGTAAAATAACCCAGGATGACAGTTGGCTGCAAAAACATATCGACCTTGTGCTGGCTTTGCCATTGGTTGACGTTGACGCAATCAAAAAAGCTGATTTTAATGTAGTAATTGACTGTGTTAACTCCACAGGCGGTATTTTTGTACCGGCTTTACTGAAAGCCCTGGGGGTAAATACTATTCACGAATTGTATTGTGAACCGGATGGCAATTTCCCTCACAACCCGGAACCACTTCCAGAGAATCTTACCGCTTTATCAAAAGAGGTTTTAAGTAAAAGAGCTAATTTAGGTATAGCTGTTGATCCGGATGTTGATCGCCTTTGCTTTGTGTGCGAAGACGGTAATATGTTTGGCGAAGAATACACCCTGGTGGCAGTTGCAGATTATGTTTTACAGCATAATTTGGGGAACACAGTATCCAACCTGTCATCAACCCGGGCTCTGCGTGACGTTACGGAAAAAGCCGGTGGCGAATACCACGCTTCGGCCGTAGGTGAGGTAAACGTAGTTAACAAAATGAAAGAAGTTAACGCGGTTATTGGCGGTGAAGGTAATGGCGGCGTAATTTATCCCGAACTGCATTACGGCCGTGATGCATTAGTTGGTATTGCTCTGTTTTTAACTCATTTGGCTAAATCTGGCAAGTCGGTTTCGAACTTGCGCCGGTCATATCCGGGTTATTTTATATCTAAAAATAAGATAACCTTAACACCCGAAATGGATATCGACGCCCTTTTAATCAGGGTTGAAGAAAAATACGATAAACAACCTCACTCCACCATTGACGGTCTAAAAATTGAATTTGATAAAGAATGGGTACATTTGCGCCGTTCAAACACTGAACCAATTATCCGTATTTACTCTGAAGGCAACTCAGAAACGGTTGCAAACGGATTAGCAAATAAGATAATTGCTGATATTAAAGAAATTTTGAATTAACTATTGAATTAACGATTAGTGATTGAAGGTCAAAAAAATCACTAACGCACAAATTCAACAACTCACTAATTAGATAAGATGCGTGTTTATTTTGATAATGCTGCTACAACGCCGCTTGATCCGGAAGTTTTAAAAGAAATGTATAAAGTAATGGAAAGCCATTTTGGCAATCCATCATCTATCCACTCACATGGCCGTGAGGCAAGAACCCTGGTTGAAAGATCACGCAAAACCATTGCTAACTTGCTGCATACATCGCCCGCAGAGATATTTTTCACATCAAGTGGTACCGAAGCTGATAATACCGCAATCCGCTGTGGCATTGTTGATCATAACATTACCCATGCCATAACCAGTCATATTGAACATCATGCTGTGCTCCATACGCTGGAAGCGATGGAAAAATCAGGCATTATAAAATTGAGTTTTGTTAATATTGATAGCAAAGGCAATGTTGATTATGATCACCTGGAAACCTTGCTTAAGGATAACGAGCGCAGTTTTGTATCTATTATGCATGCTAATAATGAGATAGGCACACTATCAGATATGAATCGCATTGGCGACCTATGCGAATCCTATAACGCCATCTATCACTGCGATACTGTACAAACCATGGGGCATTACCGCCACGACCTCAGCAAGCTTAAAACTCATTTTTTAGTTTGCGCCGGTCACAAATTGCATGGGCCAAAGGGTGTAGGTTTTTTACATATTAACCACCGCATTAAAATAAAACCATTTATATACGGTGGCGCCCAGGAACGCAATATGCGTGGTGGTACCGAAAATATTTATGGAATAGTAGGCCTGGCTAAAGCACTTGAAATAGCTTATGCCGAAATGGAACAACACCAGGCCCACATCCAGAATTTAAAATCATACATGATAGGTAAATTGACTAACGAGATACCTGGTGTAAACTTTAATGGAGAAATTGACGCGGACAAGAGCTTGTATACAGTGCTTAACGTTGCCTTTCCGGAAATGGAAATGGCTGACATGCTGTTATTCAATCTTGATATTTCTGGAATCTCGGCTTCTGGCGGCAGCGCGTGCAGTTCTGGTACCGATATTGGTTCACATGTACTTACAGCAATTGGGGCAAGCTCATCACGGCCTTCGGTTAGATTTTCTTTCTCAAAATACAACACAAAAGATGAAGTTGATTTTACCGTTGCCAAAGTAAAAGAACTTTGTTTGGTTAACGCATAATCCTTTGCTCATAAGCCTTACGAAGTTTTAACGACTTCGTAAGGCTCATTAAGCGCCAATTGATCTTGCCTTACTTCAACGCTGACTCAAGCATTGAATATTTATAATTCTTCTCCGCTCTTTTTTGCTCTCACCATAACTCGTACAAAGCAATGGAGCTTGCAAAGACAAAACTACCTCGACGAGTTTTTTAGGTTTAGACATCCCGAACAGGCACTACACAATCTTTTCATAAACTAATCTACCTATCGAACGCGGGGCGGCCCTCTTAAACGCCATTGCAAAAAAAGATGGAAAATCAGCATAATTACTCAATTTAGAAAGTTATTTTCTTATTTAGAAAACAAAATAATAATTCAATAGGTTTATTAATTAATATAAAATTTAAAACCTATGAACACTAATAAAGAAGAATCCCGGAATAACCAGGATGAAAATCGTAACGATTTGAAACAAACAAGCAATTCTTTTCCAGGTCAAAGGCACGATAATTTGAAAAAGAATAAAAATGGTGACGACCCTGATGAAATACCAGAGGAACATGAATCTGATAACGAAGGTACAGGCTACCATACCCAATCAGAAGTTGATCAGCCACAAAAGGGCGCCGATACTTCATACAGTGAACAAAACGACGTCACTCCGCCTAACAAAAAAGAATTCCCATCCGTAGGGCCAGCTAAAACAGATTTTGAAAGTCGCCCGCATGGAAGAACAACGGGTAGAATGATAGGGCATGAACCTGGTACAGAGGGAATATAAGAACACCCGCTACACCGCGCCAAATTGTAAACATCTAATATAATTCCGAAACTATCCAAAATTCGAAAACGATTTTGGATAATAAATTGGATAATAATGAGTTAAAGTAGCAATAGGGTTTATGACGACAAATTAAACCTCGCACATGTTAGGGTCGGCCTTACTTAATACTGAATAAATATATTGTCATGAACCAGTGCTAAACAAATGTTTAGTAGAACTAATATTTTAACCATAAAATATAGAGGAGGACATGATAATGAACAGTTATGGAGAACCCGATAGAAATCGGGGCTACAACAACAGGGTAGGAGGAAGTCACAGAAACTTTGATATGAGTACCTACCAAAATGAATTCAACCTGGAAAGGTCTGGGCCTAACAGAAAAAATCTAAGAGTTTTGCATGAGGATGGAAGCTTTGCTGACCTTCCTGACAGAGAAATACCTGGAGCCGGTGCACAATGCGCTGCGATAACAAAATAACTCGCTGCTTTTAATGAATAAAGGCTACCCAAAACGGATAGCCTTTAATTTGTATTTTGTATCGAATAAACCTAATTCTTCATCATTTTCAAAAACGACGCTAATTTCTCTTTCATTTCCCTGCGGTCAACGATAAAATCAAGAAAACCATGTTCCTGAACAAACTCTGCAGTTTGGAAGCCTTTAGGCAAATCCTTTTTAATAGTTTCTTTAATCACCCTCGGGCCGGCAAAACCTATCAGGGCACCTGGTTCGGCTATGTTGATATCGCCCAGCATGGCGTAAGATGCAGTTACTCCACCAGTTGTTGGATCCGTCAATAAAGATATATACGGGATCTTAGCCTGTGATAATAAAGCAAGTTTAGCTGATGTTTTTGCCATTTGCATTAATGAAAATGCGGCTTCCATCATTCTTGCACCACCTGATTTGGAGATCATTAGAAATGGAATCTTGTTGGCGATGCTATAATCAATGGAGCGGGCTATTTTTTCCCCAACTACAGAACCCATTGAACCACCAATAAAATTGAAATCCATACAGGCAATAACAATATCCTGTCCGTCTATTTTACCTACACCAGAACGTATTGCATCCTTTAAACCCGTTTTTGACTGAGTTTCAGCAAGCCTGTCGGTGTATTTTTTGGTATCTTCAAAGTGCAACGGATCGCCCGATGTAAGATTTTCAAACAGTTCTGTAAACTCGTTATCATCAAACAGAACAGAAAAATATTCTTTTGAACCAATGCGCAGGTGATAGCCACAGTAGTGGCAAACATATTGATTTTCAACCTGCTCAGAATAATGTAAAGGTTTCTTACAATTAGGGCATTTATTCCAGATACCATCAGGGGTTTCCTTCTTTTCCTCAGTAGTCGTAATTATCCCTTTCAACTCTCGTTTAAACCACGCCATATCTATATCTAGCTCTTTCAATTGACTACAAAGAAACGAAAAATATTAAACAAGTACTAAGGGATAAAAAACTTGTCGGCATAAAAATTATTTATCAAAAATACGCAAGGCCGTTTTTATGCCAAATCCGCAATAAAAGGGCTTTATTTTTAGTAAAAAACATTATTTTGATATATAAACCCCATTTTTACTACCTTTTAAATATACTTTGCCAATTTTGCTGAACAAAATGTTAATATTCAATCAATAATAACAAGTTTTCTTACCTAAAACAAAGAAATTTTATAACTTCGAGGCCCAAATAAAAGCTCATGGATTTAAAAAATTATAAAGGTGTTCTGCACGGAGATCAAGTGCAGGAACTATTTGAAGCAGCTAAAAAGCATCAGTTTGCTTTACCGGCAGTAAACGTTATTGGTACAAATACCATTAACGCAGTTATGGAAACAGCTAAACTGGTAAACTCCCCGGTTATTATTCAGCTATCAAATGGCGGTGCACAATTTTACGCCGGCAAATCATTAGATAATTCAAAATTACAAGCCTGTATATTAGGTGGTGTATCTGCTGCAAAGCACGTTCACTTACTGGCAGAGCATTATGGTGTAGCTGTTATTTTACATACAGACCATGCTGCAATGAAGTTTTTACCGTGGATTGATGGATTGTTAGATCACGGCGAAAAATTCTTTGCAGAAACAGGAAAACCTCTTTTTTCATCACACATGCTTGATCTTTCTGAAGAACCTTTGGAAGAAAATATCGAGATCAGTGCTAAATACCTTGAGCGTATGGCTAAAATGGGTATGACACTTGAAATTGAATTAGGCGTAACCGGCGGTGAGGAAGATGGCGTTGACAACTCTGATGTTGACAGCTCACGTTTATACACTCAGCCAGAAGAGGTTTCCTATTCATATGAGCACCTTTCAAAAGTTAGCCCGCGTTTTACAGTAGCTGCTGCTTTTGGTAACGTACACGGTGTTTACAAACCAGGTAATGTTAAATTACAGCCGGTTATCTTGCATAACTCACAGGAGTATGTAAAACAAAAATTTGGTTTAACTGCCGATAAACCTATCAACTTTGTATTTCACGGTGGTAGCGGCTCAAGTCAGGCAGAAATTCGTGAGGCTATTTCATATGGCGCTGTAAAAATGAATATTGATACAGACATGCAATGGGCTTACTGGGAAGGTATAAAAGATTACTACAAATCAAAAGAAGCTTATCTTCAAGACCAAATTGGAAACCCAGAGGGTGAAGATTCTCCAAACAAAAAATATTACGATCCACGTGTTTGGTTGCGTAAAGGTGAAGAAACCTTTGTAAAAAGACTTGCTGTTGCTTTCGAAGACCTTAATTGCGTTGACGTTAACAGTAAATTATAATATTCATCAAAAACTAACAAAGCGCCGGTACATTTGTTGTATTGGCGCTTTGTTGTTAATAAGGCGATCTACTTTACATAAAAAACACACCAATGGCAAAGAGCGCTAGAAAGAAAAAAAATTTATTTGAAAAGTTTGCCAACTGGGCAACTATAGCCACCGGTAGTTCGGCAGCTTTTATAGGCGCAGTAGCCATAATTGTTGTTTGGGGAGTTACAGGTCCAATTTTTCAATACTCAAACACCTGGCAGCTTATCATTAATACCGGTACCACCATTGTTACCTTTTTAATGGTTTTTTTGATTCAAAAATCACAGAATAAAGATTCAAAAGCCATACATTTAAAATTAAATGAACTGCTGGCGTCTCACCAGGGAGCAAGTAACCGTATGGTTGATATCGAGGACCTAAACGAACAGGAACTTGATCTGTTGCATAAATTTTATGTGCAATTATCTGAACTTGCAGAGGAGGAAGACGACATTACCTGCACACATTCAATTGATGCTGCAGAAGAAAATCATACCAATAAAATTAATTCCTATAAATTAAAACCTCATTACATCAATGCCCTCAAAAATCGTAGTAAGCAAAGCAACCACACAGGAAAATCTTGACAAAGTATATGCCGTACGCACAGAAGTTTTTGTAGTTGAACAAAATTGCCCCCCTGAATTGGAATGGGAATTTGAAGATGAATCAAATCATTTTTTAGCTACTGTTAATGGTGAAGCTGCAGGTGCCTGCCGGTGGAGAAAAACTGACAAAGGTTATAAGCTGGAGCGTTTTGCTGTATTACAAAAATTCAGAGGATTTGGTGTAGGGCAAGCTCTTGTACAAGCCGTACTGGATGATCTCCCGGCTGATGCTGCTTATATTTACCTGCATGCCCAGATACAGGCAGTTTCGTTATATAAAAAATTGGGATTTGAAGAAACCGGGCCCGAATTTGAAGAAGCAGGTATCAGGCATTATAAAATGATCAAAAAATAATATCTTATTTAAGTTATTTATAGATGGTTATATTTAAGACAATAATGAAATGAATTTAAAATGGTGATATGCAACCAATTTAAGCATACCATCGTCTACCATTTAATTACATATCTTATATATAGCTTTATGAAACTTAAATATCACAATTTATCAAAAACTTCAACCTTAAAAATTATCACTGCATGCTTACTTTGCTTTATTGCGATAGGTAGTTTTGCGCAGGATAAAACCAAAACCATTGGGAACAAGGCCCGAAAAGGATCAACCAATACTTCTTTTACCGCTGTAAAAGGCGCACAAGTCGGCGTCATGATGAATGCGGGACATAAACCTGTAGAACTGCTTAAGCTTAATTTCCATGCTGATAATCGCTCAGGTGATAGCATTGCATTTAAAGTAAATGTTTATCAAATGAATGGAAAACTACCATCAGATACCAACCTTGTAAAAGAGGAGATAAAAGGTGTCATTAAAAAAAATAACACGGAAGAGCACCAGTTAGTTAGCGTTGATCTGTCTCCATGCAAAATTAATGTTAGCGGAGATATTTTAGTGTCGATAGAGTTTTTGACCACCAAAAACGGATCATATATTGGTTTTGCCTGTGGTTTATTTAATGGCGGCACTTTCCATAAGAACGCCAACAGCTCCGAGTGGAAGAAAATTCCGGTGGTTGGCGCCGATTTTAATGTACTGGTAAAAAAAATGAAATAAACAATAGCCTTAGCTCAGTTATGCCGAAATTAGCATAACTGAGCTAAGAATATTATTTACTCAAATAACTCCTGCTCATCGGTATAATATGTTTTCCGGGTGCCTTCTTTTATCCTGATCTCAGCACCTTTTGGGCTATGTGTTTTCCTGGAGTTGTGAATGAGCATAAAATCCCTTATTTCACCACTGATGATATTCGGATTTGATTTAAGGATAGATTTTTCGGCATTGGTTAAAACGCTTTCAATAGATTTAGTCAGCTCTTTTAACTTGTCCTCCGGAATTTTATTACTTGCCGAAAAAGGGGAGATTCCCGCATCCCATAGAATCTCGTCTGCATATGCATTACCAATACCTCTGATGATCTTTTGATCCAGCAGTACGGTTTTAATATTCGTTTTTGTTTTGGCCAGCCGCGTTTTAAAAAAATTACTGTCGACCTCCATCGCATCCGGCGCTTCCTTTTCTTCGGGATTTAAAGTAGGGGTGGCTATGCCCTGGAAATCTGTGAGTACCACGCCAGTATCGTCACTAAAATGTAGTTCAATTATCGGGTATTTATTTCCGTTCTTTCCCTCAAACAAAAACAGCTTGCCATGAAGCATCAGGTGTAGTGCCAATGTATCACCTTTGCCGAATTTGAAGTAAAGCTCTTTGCCTTCGCGGTATACCTTATCCAGCTTTTGGCCCTCAAGTGTATCCTTAAGTTCTTTATGGGTAACATTCAGTTTTTTTGCATTAACAATAATAATCTCCTTAACGGTTTTGCCGCCAAGTTTTTTGTTGAGATTATAACTGAATGCCTGGAGGTCTGGTAATTCGGGCATAATAATTAGTATTAAAATTTTAACCAAATATAAATGTATAAGTTTTAGTTTATATGCTGATCTCCACTTGCCCTACCGAAACCTACCGTATCTCTGTACATTTGTGGTGAAACATCGGCGTTGGTTTTAAAAAAACGACTAAAATAATATTCATCATCGTAACCCAATTCCCACGCAATTTCCTTAACAGGCTTGTTGGTTAAATAAAGTTCCCGCTTGGCTTCAATAATAATACGCTCGGCTATGAGGTTACTGATGGTTTTGTTAAAATGAGTTTTAGTTATACGGGCCAATGCTTTTGCCGAAATATTAAGCATATCGGCATAATTGCTTGCGCTGTGTTTAGTTCTGTAATGCGCTTCAATGGCTTCCTGCAAATTCTGCAATATAAATGGCTCTTTATTAACATCATCCGGATGCCGGCTCAATTCCTGCTGTTCTGCTTTTAACCGCGATGCCGTGATCAGAAAAATTTTGAGATAGGAAACCAGGATCTCAAATTGGGCTAACCCTTTATTTTGCATTTCGGCTCTTACCTGGTCAATAACCACATTAAATGTAGCGGCGCTTACCTCATCAATCCTCACAAAGGGGGGATGATAAATATTGTCAAACAAAATGCCACTGCACGAAACCTCCTTATGATGCTTATGGATACAAAAGAAATCGGGGTGAAATTGAATGGCTACTCCGCTTATTGGCTTTTCTGTAGATAACATAAAAGGTTGATATGGAGTAAATGCCAGCAGGTTATTCTCTTCAAAATCATATTCCGAAAAATCGGACTTTAACTTACCCGATCCTTCTTTTACCCAAATAACTGAAAAATAGTTATTTCGTTGTAAATGATCGAAATAACTATTATCCTCAAATAAAAACAACTTAAAGGCAAGGTTTCCGCTCACCGGATCAACCAGTGTAAATGTATTTTGCGAATCGGTCATTTAATTGATGCTAATTGCGCCTTAAGTTCCGCGTTCTCGGTCCGCAGTTTATTTATATACTCATGCTGCGCCATAAACTCATCCTGTATTTCATCTACCGTATACCTCGGGGTGATGTGCTGAGGGCAATTCCAGTCATACGCTTTAACCTTTAACAGAATAATACGCTCTGGCTTAAATTTATAATCCTCCAGGTTAAGTTTATCATATAATTCTGTATTGCCATCAATATCTAAAACACTTGCTTCAGCAAATATTTTTAAACGGGCCTTTGCGGCCTGATCTAATAGAAATAAGGCCACCTTACTATTGGTAGCTAAATTTCCTGTTGAAATATATTGTTTGTTACCTCCAAAATCAATAAAACCTAAAGTTTCATGATCAAGTACTTTTAAAAATCCCTTTGGCCCGCCTCGAAACTGGATGTAAGGATATCCGCTTTCGCTTATGGTTGCAATATAAAAGTTATCCTGGTGAGCTATGAAATCTTCCTCGCTTTCTGTAAGTCCATCAGTATATCTAAACTCCTCCTGCCGGCCATAACTGGCCCGGCTGCCATAACGCACCTGGAAATCCTTCACAGCTTCGGTAAAAGCAATTTGTGGGTAATTCATAATAAAATTAGTTTAAAACAACTTACGATCGGTTTCGGCTATAGGCATATCATTGATGCTGGCAAATCTTTTTTGCATGTAACCGTTTTCATCAAATTCCCAAAGCTCATTACCGTAACTGCGATACCATTGCCCGTTATGATCATGCCATTCATACTCAAACCTTACGGCCATACGATTTTCGCGAAAACCCCAAAGCTCTTTTTTTAGCTTATAATCCAGCTCCTTTTCCCACTTCTTTTTTAAAAACTGTTTTACTTCTTCGCGTCCATTCAAAAAATCGGTACGGTTGCGCCATTCGGTATCAATAGTATAGGCAAGGCTCACCTTTTCGGGATCACGGGTATTCCAGGCATCTTCAGCTGCTTGCACCTTTTGCAGGGCCGTTTCCATATTAAAAGGAGGGAGGGGATATCGTTTATTTTCCATGACAAAATATTTTGATTGATTAAAATTAAACATAAGAACCAATAGTCAGGATGTAAGAATCAAGATAAAACTCTTACATCTTAATTCTTACATCCTGATTATATTTTCCTTATGCTTCAACAGCATTTAATGCTTTTACTGCCGGAAAATCAATTTCAGTTGCGGCAGTATTATTAAAGTAGTTAGTTAATATATTTAAAGCTACATGACCAACAATCTCGCCGACTTCACCGTCTGTAAAACCGGCTGCCTTAACTGCATCAACGTCAGTATCATTTACTAACCCTTTTTTAGCCACCAAAATGTTGGCAAATTTTAATGCGGCTTCGGTTTTGGCATCGTCGCTGCTGCCACTACGTGCGCTTTGCAAAGTTGCAGCATCAATATGAACCAATTTTTCGCCGATATATGTATGGGCAGATACACAATAGTCACAGCTGTTAGTTTCAGATACAGCAAGAGCCAATAGTTCGCCGGTTTTTGCACCAAGTTTGCCATGCGCCAACGCTCCGCTAAAGTTAAGGTAACCTTCCAGCAAGGCGGGTGAATTACCCATGGTACGCATCATATTTGGTACCACACCTAATTTGCCTTGTATAGCGTTAAATAATTCTTTTGTTTTGCCTGTAGCTTCATCAGGACTTAATGCTTTTAAACGTGCCATTGTTGTTATGTTTTAATTGTCGTTATTGACAGTACAAATGTGCAAACGTTAGCGACGCTGTAACATGGATTAATTTCGTCAATGCATGGACAATTTTCCCGGGAAGTTATAAAAGGAATTTTTTAAATCTGTTGGCTGCTATTTCTACTGCCTTTGTTTGCACTTTATTAAGGTTACCATATAAGTTTAAGTTGACGTCGATCCGGTTACTTTTAATGGCCCGTTTCCAGTTGCCCACAACCTGGTTGTCAATCACAATAGCCGGATCAAAAATTACGTGACGGGCTTGCGCCAGGTATTTGGGATTAACTAAAGCATCCCGATATTTATAAGCAATAGCAAATTCATCAAAGGCGGGTAATAAATAGGCATCATGTTTTGTGGCGATAAGGGCATCATTATTATTTGCCATCCAATAGGTTTTTCCGTCAGTTTTTATGCTGATCAATTGCTCTTTAATATTTTCCAGTCCAATGGCCGCATCAGCAATGGTAAGCCCAGACCAATTGGCAAAGTCATGTACGGTAGCAGGCCCACGGCTTTTAAAATAGCCGGTGGCTAACTTAATTAACGCTTCTTCATTGGTTAACTGCGGAGTTTGGGGTACTCTTTCATCCAGCAACGTATAGGTAAATTGTTTGCCGTTTCGGGCACCGCTGCAAATAACGGCGTCGAGTTCCGCATGCATCAGGAGTATAGTTAATCGCAGATCATCTGTTGCTATGCCGGCCTGGTTTAATGATTCGGTAATTTCGGCGCGGGTAAGTTGTTGGTTCCCCTCCATTACTTTTACCAACACATCGTTGCTTTTGTTGAAAATAGCATTATCTATTTCAAACTTTTTATACATCCCCGCATTAATGCTATTAATGCGGGGAGCGGTAAGTGCAAGTATCCAGCGAATATCAACCGGCGATACAAAGTGCCAGGTTGGTCTAAGCAGGTGGGTTCGCAGTATTTTCCCTTCGGTTATGGCTTGTTCAATAACAGTGTCATGTGCATTTTGCATCCGTAAACCAATAGCCCATTTAGCGCCGGCATAATCCTGTGCCTGCATAGCTACCATATATTTTACAACATCTGCGGGATCTTTAAACTGTGGATTGCTGATATGTTGGTTAAACATACGCAGGCAGGCTAAATGATCATTTTTCATTATTGATATAAAATAATATCCGTAAAATTATATCGCCCTATGAACTTTAGGTTCTGCTAAAAATCGTGGTACAAATTCCTGAACGAGCTTCTTAGTCCAAAAGTTACCATGGTAGTTTTGTTGTCTGCTGCACTGTTCTTTTCCTGTCGATACAAGCCGCTTAGCTCAAAACGCAGGTTATACTTTGGATTAAGGAGGAATGATACAGTACCTTCGGCATAATAAAGTTGGGTATTTATTCCCTGCCCTATAGTTGTAGTTGTGTTGGCGGTAGGTACCAATGACTTGGTTACAATTTTACCATTGTTTATAGCCGTTGTAGCATCAAGGCCATATTTGGCATAATTAACCTGTCCTTGCAGATCGATCCGGCCAAAAGAGTAATTCAATATACCCAAAATCTCCCTGAAATTTGCACCATAAGGGTGCGCCAGCGGATCGCCATAAAATGCATAACTGCTGATGGTGTTTGTATTTTGGTAAGTGTATGGTTTAACTGTATTAAATTCAAAAATGTAATTAAAGCGCTTAACCTGTAACAGATCGGCTCCGCGTATACCCACCTGTACGCCATTTGTATTATCGATGTTATTACCCGAAAAGAAATCACTGGCTTTAAACCTATCCAATAATAGCTGGGCATATAAGGCGGTTTTATCAAATATTTTATACTTGCCTGTAAAACCAATTAATGTATTATCCTTTGGTTGCTGAGATGGGCCTAAGGAGCTCGAAAACAAAAGGGGATTTATAAAATTCACGTCAAAACCGCGCCTGTTGCCTGCCTCATCAGCTTCTGGCGATATAAGGGCATTGAAGAACCCGAATGAAACACGGTTACTTATATTCCAGTCGATATAATGAAAAAATGCCCATTTACGGCGGTTGCTGCCAAAGGTATCAAATTTGGTTTCACGAGTATCTTCAATATAAGCCCATGTAGCCATGTATTGAACATGCTTGCCTAAGTTAGCTGTAACTCTTAACAAAGGCATATTAGCAGCATAATCAGATAGCAATAAAGACCGGTAGCCATCACCTATAAACATTTTATCCTCGCCTAAAGTTACATTTAAGTTCTTGGTAAAATTATATGACAAAATCGCGGTAACGTATGACCAATCTGCAGAGTTTTTTGCTATACCGCTATAGTTCCGCAAATAAGCTTGTCCAGGTATAAAGCGGTCTACACCAACCAAATTGCTGTAGTATAAAGGGAATTTAGCCGCATTTTCAAAACCACTGGTATAAAACGAGAATTTGGTACCAATGGTACCGCCTACCTGGTAGCCGCGGGTATTTAAATAGGTTGATTTTTTAGATGTGAAATCAGTCCCGGCTTGTAGATCGAGTATAATATCCCCGTAAAAAGTATAGTCGGGTTTATTAACTTCAAAAAGATGTTCATTAAATATTTTTCGGTCCAGCCAGCTTTTACGATTATTATTTAAACCAACATTCATTACCGAATCATAAGAATGTTGAATTAAACTATCAATCAAAAATGGCCGTAATGAAGTATGAAACGCGCTTTTTGTCGAATAAATATCGGCGTTGAACTTTTGATAAAGCTGGTAGGAGTTAGGCAAATAAGTAGATTGGCCTTGACATAATTGTACCGAAAAAAGGATAATCCCGGCCAACAAAAATGTTTTTCTGAAACTTACGGAGTAGAGTTTTTGCATCGCAACAAAATAAGTATTATTTATTGTAACATAAAAATTTCGTTTTGTTTATGATTTATTCATCCTTATATATGGCTTATTATAACCCTCATATTTTAGGATACAGAATAAAAAAAACGAAAGTCACCTAATAAATTCAAAATAGTACAAATTTGTTTTCCTTATTAATTGCTCTAAATGAAGCTTTTACCGGTTCCATTATAATTAAACTTAATAGCCGCCTTAATTGTGATGCAGGTGATAGCGGCCTTTAAAAGTTAATAAATGTTAAATTTGACATCGTCGATCGGTTTTTTTTAAATAAGCTGTAAAAATCATGATATTTGCCCGCGCGACGAAACCATTACTATTTATATTAAATGCAGTACAAAAAAATCAATAATCTTTTAGGCTGGCTTTGCTTTATTATAGCCTCAGTGACCTATATTCTAACCTTAGAACCTTCCGTAAGTTTTTGGGATTGCGGCGAATTTATTTCATGCGCCTACCGTTTACAGGTAGCCCACCAACCCGGATATCCTGTATTTGCCATGTTGGGTAAATTGTTTTCCCTTCTTTCACTGGGCGATAATACCAAGGTTCCTTATTTTACCAATATGGGTTCGGCAATTGCCAGTGGTGCTACCATTATGTTCCTGTTTTGGACAATTACCGCATTAGCTAAAAAATTGATATTGGATAAGCGCGATGATGTTGTTAACCAAACAAATCTTATCCTCATCATGGGGGCAGGACTTGTTGGCGCATTGGCTTTTACTTACACCGATACTTTTTGGTTCTCAGCTGTTGAAACCATTGTATTTGCGCTGTCATCATTATGTACTGCCATTGTATTTTGGGCCATATTAAAATGGGATGCCCATGCCGATGAAAAAGGTGCTGATAAATGGCTGGTTTTTATAGCGTATGTTATTGGTTTATCAATAGGTATACACTTGCTTAACTTATTAACTATTCCGGCATTAGCCATAGTTTATTTTTTCCGCAGGAGCAAAAAAATTACTGTTGGCAATGGTATCCTGGCTATACTTTCGGGCATTATTATACTTGGATTGGTACAATATGGAGTTAGGGGATATACTATAAAATTTGCCGCCTACTTTGATCTTTTCTTTGTAAACTCTCTGGGACTGGGGTTTGGCACTGGTGCCTTTTTCTTTATATTGCTGATAGTGGCCGCATTAGTAGCCGGCATAATCTACAGTATCCGTGCTAAAAAACCTGTTTTAAACCTTGCTTTGCTTTGCCTGGCCTTTATTTATTTTGGCTATGGCTCATTTGCATATATTCCCATCAGGGCTACGGCCAATCCCGATTTAAACAACTCCCATCCGGATAATGCTTTTACCCTTTATGGCTATTTGAACCGTATTCAATATGGCGAAAACCCATTGTTATTTGGTCAATACTACGATGCCAAAGCTGTTGAGCAAAACGAGGGAAGTATCATATACCGTAAGGGAAAAACCAAATATGAAAATGCCGGCCGAAAGGTTGAAACTGTGTTTGATCATACTACCTTCCTTCCACGTATGTACAGCACCGAAGCGCAGGATATTCAGTTTTATAAAGACTGGTTACGCATTCCTGAAGGACAGGCGCCAACCATGGTTGATAATATGAAATGGATGCTGAGCTGGCAAATGTACCAGATGTACTGGCGTTACTTTATGTGGAATTTTGTTGGCCGTTATAATGACGCCGACGGACAGCAAAGTACCGAAAGCATTGACGGTAACTGGACAACCGGTGTTTTTGATGGCGGCCGTCACCTGCCAAAATCTGTTGTTAATGCGCCAACTTATACGCCATTATATGCACTGCCGCTAATAATAGGCTTTATTGGGGCTGCCTACCACTTTACCCGCAAAAAGAAAGATGCGCTGGTAGTGTTATTGTTATTCTTCTTTACGGGCCTCGCCATTGTTATATACGTAAACCAACCGAGCGTACAACCCCGCGAACGCGATTACTCTTACGTGGGTTCCTTTTATGCGTTTGCCATTTGGATAGGTTTGGGTGTGATTGCAATTGCCGAAGGCGCCCGCAAATTTTTGGATGGCCGTACCGCTGCAATTGGTTCAACAGCTATTTGTATACTGGTTGCTCCGGTATTATTAGCCAGTAAAGAGTGGAGGGCTCATGACAGGTCTACCAAAATGACGCCACATGATATGGCCTATAATTACCTGATATCGTGCCCTAAAAATGCCATTTTGTTTACTTATGGCGATAATGATACTTACTCGTTATGGTACGACCAGGAGGTTGAAGGAATAAGGCCAGATGTACGCATCGTAAACCTGAGTTTATTCACCGGCGATTGGTATATACGCCAGATGCAGGGAAAAATGAACCAATCGGAACCATTGCCTATCACTATGCCTTTTGATAAGTATAAAGAGGGGGTAAGGGATGCAATTTATTACAGCGACCGTAAATTAGACGGTCCGCAGGAAGTAAAAGAGGTGTTTGACTTTATAACCTCTGATGATAAAGCAGCCCAGGTAGAATATCAAAGTGGTGATTATGGCAATTATATGCCTACCAAAAACTTAAAGATTACCATTAACCCTGATGAAGTGGTTAAAATGGGAGTTGTTACACCTGAGCAGAAAAGCAAATTAGCCAATATTATGGATTGGAAATTCCCGCCAAATTATGTAACCAAAGAAAATCTGGCCATGCTTGATATCCTGGCGCATAATAACTGGAAAAGACCAATTTGCTTTACTACCACCATTGGTAACGAAAATTTGATAGGCTTACAGCCATACCTATATAAAGAAGGTTTCACATATCATTTAATACCTTTCCAGAAAGATACAACCATACGTGATCAGTTGAGCAAAACAAACACCTTGGTGATGTATGATAATGTAATGAACAAGTTTAAGTTTGGCAATTTTAAAACTGCCAAATATCTTGATCATGAATCAACATCAATGTTTTACCCGGTAATGGTAACCACATTTAGCGATCTGATCCAAAACCTGATGAAAGAAGGCCGTAAAGACCTGGCGCTAAAAGCCCTTCATAAATACGACCAGGAAATGCCTGATATAAACCCATATATTGATATTGCCGGACGTAAAATATTTTTAGCACAAATGGCTTTCCAATTAAATGATGTTGTACTGGGAACTAAAATGGTGCAAAATATTGATAACTATGTGGTTGATCAACTTGATTATAACTATCATTTATTGACATCCAACAGCGGTGGCTTAAATACCCGTGATGTTCAGATTAGCTTACAGGTACTAAATGGAATGACTGATTTCATGAAGGAAAACAACCAAACAGGATTGTTTAAAAAGTTTGATGGCCAATTAAAAGATTACGTTAAAAAGTTTTCGCCACTATTAGGCGGCCAGCAATAAAATGCTTTGGTAAAGTCCCTATCCAGGAATCAATTACCAAGAGCCACGATAGTTTAAATTCACAAACAACAAATGGGAGTTTTCTTTAAGGAGAACTTCCATTTGTTGTTTTAAACCAGCTTGTTTTACCAATATCCTTTGGGGCGGGCATGGATTAAGCTAAATATTAAATAAATAATCATAAAGTCGGCTTCTTTATTTATTTTCATAGCCGGTATGCAAAAACACTTTAAATTATACACATTCCTGTTTTGTTTTCTGTTATTATTAATTGGCAACCGGGTTGTTAAAGCAAACACACCAGCAGTGCACGTAACTCCCAAACCCACCTGGTTAAGTATTTGTAAGCCCTATAACCAAAGACCATCAGCACGTACAATAGAAAAAGGTTTTTTTTATGCCCTTATTGAGCAGCAGGTACATATTGAAAAGCAAGCTGAATATCACCATATCATAAAAGAAATAGTATCCGAAACCGGAATCCAAAATGCATCGCAGATCAACGTTGGTTTTGATCCCAGCTTTAAGCGCCTTGATTTTCACGAGATCATTGTATGGCGTAACAATAAACCTATCAACCGCCTAAACATATCAGCATTTAAAGTTATAGCCGATGAACAGGATCTATCTAACTTCATTTACCAGGGTAGCTACTCTGCATTATGCATATTGGATGATATCCGCAAAGGGGATCGCATTGAATATTCATATACCTTAACCGGCCGTAACCCTATATTTAATGGAAAATTTTGCGATGATATCTCTTTTCAATGGTATCAGCCAGTAGCACATCAATACACCGTTTGGATCACGTCGTTACAAAGAAATTTAAATTTTAAAGCCTTTAATACTATACCTAAAACAACCATTACTCAAAATGGTGGCTTAAAACGATATGAGTACGAAAGCTTCCAGGTACCGGCTGCCCACTATGACGATAGCCAGCCAGCCTGGTATGAGGGTCGCACACGCGTCCAGATCAGCGAGTTTAATGATTGGGCCGCTGTTACCAACTGGGCGCTCAGCATAAACCCCGCTGCCATCAATATAAAAGGTGAACTGGCCGCGCGTATAGCCGAAATAAAAACAAAAACAGGTACCGACCAGGTAAAATACTTCCGCGAAGCGGTAAAAATCGTGCAGGACGAAGTAAGGTACATGGGCATCGAGATAGGGCAATATTCACACCGGGCTAACAATCCCGACAAGGTATTTAAACAACGTTACGGAGATTGCAAAGATAAATCGCTGCTGCTGGTATCAATGCTGCAAGCGGATGGCATTGATGCATCTATGGTATTGGTTAACTCGGGCGTACGGGAACACATTGCCGATTACATACCTACTTACTATGCTTTTGACCATGCCGTGGTTACTGCCAACGTGAAGGGAAGACAGGTTTGGGTTGATGCTACTATTGGTTACCAGGGAGGCACCGGTACCAATATTTATTTCCCCAATTATGGCAAAGGGCTGGTATTAAAACCTGGTAATAAATCGCTCACCGCCATACCACAATCACAAGCAGGAAGTATAGTTTATAACGATATTTATAAAATTAAAAACGATAAAGCTCCTGTTGAATTTACCGTAAAAACTACCTATACCCTCAACGAAGCGGATGACATACGCAGCAGACTGGCATCATCAGGTATGGCCGAAACGGAAAAGAACTACCTGGAATATTATGCAAAAACATATGCAAGAATTGAGCCTAAGGATTCGGTAAGTGTAGTTGATAACCTGGATAAGAATGTACTTACAACAACCGAAACTTATATTATAAAGGACTTTTTCAAAACTGATTCTGAAACCAATAAACGATCTGTTGATTTGTATGCCAGTTATATAACGCAACAGTTGCCGACAATAAATGGTCAAATAAAAACACCGGTATCGCTAAGTTATCCTCTTAATTACGACTATACCATTAATGTAATATTACCCGGTGGTTGGGATATTACAAACCGTACTAACGCCATTAACAGGGATTATTACAAATTTTCGTCAGATTATTCTTCATCCGGAGATACTTTACGTCTCAATTATAAGCTGGCTTATCTTAAAGACAATGTGCCGGTTAACAAATTGGCCGAGTTTAAAAGCGATTTAAAGAAACTTAATTATGATGATTTAAGTTACAACTTTACTTATGGAACTGTAAACGAGCCTCCTTCAAACGCAAATAATTTTATGATACTTTTTGCGGGATTCCTTACAGTGGGTTTTATATTTTTAGGTGTTTGGATCTATCAGCGCGAAACCCCGGGCATTGTTTTTAGCTATGGTTCAACATTTACACCTGTTGGCGGCTGGCTTGTATTAGTGATTGTGTTATTGGCCTTAACTGCATTTTTTTCAATATCTGTTCTGCTTGCGGGTGATTACTTCAGCCTTAAAACCTGGAATTTGGGTGGCGTTGGCATCCGGAACCTGAGCTATAAATTATTTGTGATTATGGAAGTCACCTGCTTTATAGCCCTAATATTTTACTCTGTTTATTGCCTTGTATTACTCTTGAACAAGCGCGATATATTGCCAAAAGTAATTACAGGTTATTTCCTGTTCACTGTTGCTTTTGTGCTGGTTGATTTTGTTTGGACGCTTACTATTAAATCCAACAGCATTGTTCAACCGCATCCGTACATATTGGTTTACGCGATGATAGTTGCAGCTATATGGATTCCATATTTTAAAAAGTCGTCGCGGGTAGAGGATACTTTTATTGTGCCGTATCCTCCATATAATTACAGTTACGAAGGGCCCGAAGAACATCATTCGGCATCTAAAAACGGATGAGAAGTTGCTATATGCCGTAATATATTACGTTTTTCAGCGATATATCGATTATTCTAGAATCCGGTATTCACATTAAGTAATTGATAAACAAATTGTTTATCAATTGGCACAAGATTTGAAAATAAGACTGCATCATTTGTATTCTGCCTTATTTTCAAATAACTCTTACGCAATAATTAAGCCCATAATTTTTATTAAACAGTTTAATAAAAAATTTTAGAATAAATTTGATAAACAATTACCCAATCCAAATGAAATTTCAACAACTATTAGAAGAGGTAAAACAATATGTCACTTCCTATTTCGACGCCTACCAGGATCCGGAACTGATATACCATAATATTAAACATACTAAAGATGTTGTTACTGCAGCAACCAAAATAGCCAACCATTACCAGCTAAGTGATGAGGATTTTTTTGTGGTAGTATCATCTGCATGGTTTCATGATACCGGCTACTTTACGGATAGGGCCGATCATGAAGCAAAAAGTATAAGTATTGCAGAGCATGAGTTGAAACAATTAAAGGTAACTCAGCCTGTGATAGATAAAATTAAAGCCTGTATCCTGGCTACCGAAATGCCTCAGAAGCCAGTTGGCTTACTCCAGGAAATTTTATGCGATGCCGATCTTTTTCATTTAGGAACCGATGATTTTAGTGAAAGGAGTAAAATGGTTCGCAAAGAGATAGAAGCAGTGAAGCGTATCACCATTGATAAAGATGAATGGCGTGCCCGCAGTATTGAATTATTGCAATCGCACAAGTATTTTACAGATTATTGCCGCCTGTTGCTTGGTGATCAGCAACAAAAAAACCTCGACAAACTTTTAGAAAAGCAAAGTACGGTGAAGGATAAAACTGAAACAAAAGAACCTGCTAAAACAGAGGAATATGTTGAAGCAGATGAATCTGCCGAAATAAACATTACCGACGCTTTCGATGAAAGCAAAAATGATCATGATAAACATGGTAAAAAGCATAAAAATGATAAGCCCGAGCGAGGCATAGAAACCATGTTCCGGATTAGCTCAAGCAACCATCAGCGACTGAGCGATATGGCTGATAACAAAGCCCATATTATGATCACTGTAAACTCCATTATTCTATCAGCTATAATCAGTTTGGTGTTACGTAAGCTTGATGAGCACTCAAATCTGCTGATTCCTACTTTTATGCTGCTTGGCGTAAGTTTATTAACGATGACTTTTTCTATACTGGCAACGCGGCCATCCATCCCGAGTGGATTGTTTACGCGCGCTGATATTGAAAAGAAAACTGTTAACCTGTTGTTCTTTGGTAACTTTTACCGGATGTCGCTGGATGAATACGCCGACGGTATGATAAAAATGATGGATGACAGCGACTTTTTATATGGCAGTCTTATCCGCGACAATTATTCACAGGGTGTTGTATTAGGTAAAAAATACCGGTTGTTGCGTGCTTCTTATAATATATTCATGTTTGGACTTATTATTTCGGTAGCAGCGTTCATTATTTCGACATTGCTCTAAGCAGTAAATTTTATAGCTAAATAGATAAATACTGCGATTATGGATCATTATTCATTTTTTGATAGGGACCTGAGCTGGTTGCTTTTTAACGAGCGTATTTTGTTGGAGGCCAACAAGGAAGATCTTCCCGTAATGGAAAGGATAAATTTCCTGTCGATATTTTCGTCAAACTTAGATGAGTTTTACCGGGTAAGAATGCCGGTTTTACTGGCCCTGCACAACTTGGCCACGCATGGCAATAGCGAAAAGGAAGATGTTTTATTGGAAGCACAAATACTGATAGGCCATCAGCAGCAAAAATTTGGGCAAGTATTTACCAGCAGGCTTATTCCCTTGTTAAAAGACAATAAGATTAATCTCCTTTTTAATGAGCCTATACCCGTTGCTATTAATGATAAAGTAAGCGATTACTTTTATAGCCAGGTAATGTCTTTTTTGCAGCCGATAGATCTTGCTGACACCAAAAAGAACTTTTTCCCGGAAAATAACAGGTTATATTTTTTCATCAATCTTCGTACCCGAGATGATAAGGAGCGAAATGTAATACTCAATATACCTTCAAACCAGTTACCGCGTTTTTACAGTGTTAGTGCTGATGATCAGCAATACATTATTTTCCTGGATGATATCATCAGGCATAACCTTGATAAACTGTTTGCGAATGAAACATTACAAGGATGCTTTAGCTTTAAAATAACCCGCGATGCTGAACTGGACCTGAAAGACGAATACCAGGGCGACCTAACCGAGCAAATAGAAAAGCAACTGTTAAAACGTGATCTGGGCATAGCCACCAGGTTTTTGCATCAACCAGGTATTCCTTTGCGTATACTGCATTTTATAACAGAAAAGTTTAGCCTACAAAGTTCAAGTGTGGTTGAGGGCGGAATGTACCATAATCTTAAGGATTTGATGGGCTTACCGGTTAATAATCCTTCACTGCGCTACGCCCGTTGGGCGCCCGTCACAAACAGTACTATTGGCAGCTGGAGTTCTTTATTTGATTATATTGAAAAACAGGACTGCATTTTTCACGCGCCATATCAATCATACAATACGATACTTCGCTTTTTTAACGAAGCTGCAACGGATGTAACCGTAGAGGAGATATTTGTAACCCTTTATCGCGTAGCCAGCGATTCGCGAATTGTGAACGCGCTGATTAGCGCAGCTAATAATGGCAAAAAGGTAAGGGTGATGGTTGAGCTGAAAGCACGCTTTGATGAAGCCAATAATATAAAATGGGCTAAAAAGATGAAGGCCGCCGGCGTAAATATCATCTATAGCGATAAAGCACTTAAAGTTCATGCTAAAGTAGCGCTGGTAAAAAGGCAGGTGAATGGTCGTGATAAATATTCTGGCCTATTGGCTACCGGTAATTTTAATGAAAGTACCGCTGCTTTTTACACTGATCATATTTTAATGACGGCAAATCCATTGTTGCTGCGCGAAATGGAATTGCTATTTATTTTCTTATCTAAGGGAAAAAAATCTGCGGAGGGTTACCCTATCAATTTTAAGCATTTGCTGGTTGCGCAGTTTAATTTGCAATCGGGCTTTATGGAATTAATAGATAAAGAAATTGCAAACGCGAAACAAAACTTACCTGCTGCCATCACTATAAAGCTAAACAATTTGGAAGAGCGTAAGCTAATTGCTAAATTGTACGAAGCATCGCAGGCTGGGGTTAAAATAAGCATGATTGTGCGGAGCGTTTGTTGTTTAATCCCCGGAATACCGGGTATGAGCGAGAATATCACCATTAGACGTATAGTTGACCGTTACCTGGAGCATGGTCGTATATTTATCTTTCACAACAATGGCGATAAAAAAGTATTTCTTGGCTCAGCCGATTGGATGAACCGTAACATTTACCGCCGTATTGAGGTTTGCTTCCCGGTTTATGATGAAAAGATAAAGGCGGAAATTTTACAGATTATTGATCTACAATTAAAAGATAATGTACAAGCTGTAATTCTAAATGCGCAATTGCAGAATATAATCATCGATGCCAAACCACCCCTGGTGCAATCGCAGCGTGAGATATATAAATTTTTAAGTGGGGTTTAAAAGGTTATAATTATGCGTAAAGCCATTATTTATATATCCATTTTACTTGTTTCGGTAGGTGCTATTTCATTTATATCATGCACCGAAAGGGCCGACAGAAATGGAAATGATAGTCCTAAAGGCTATAACCTGGATAAGCCAATAAAATACAATATGCCCGACGAATTGCTTGAAATTTCGGGTATCACATTCAATAATCGCAAAAGCGATTCCTTATATGCAGAGCAGGATGAGGAGGGTAAAGTATTTTACTTTAAATTAGGCGATAAACAGATTAGCCACAGCAGGTTTGGCAAAAAAGGCGATTACGAGGATATTGCTATCTGCCATAACCGGGTAATTATGTTGCGCAGTGATGGGGTGCTGTTTACTTTTCCGCTTAGCCAGATAAGAAGCAAAGAAGTAGCCGACGTACAAAAGCTGGAAGGCCTTTTACCGCCCGGAGAATATGAAGGTATGTATGCCGACGAAAAATCGGGCCAGCTCTATATTTTATGCAAACATTGTACGGATGAGCACACCACAAAAAGCAGCAGTGGTTACGTATTTGCTTTACAAACCGATGGTTCACTTAAGCAAAGCGGAGATTTCGGCATCAACGTTAAATCTATTGAGAAAATACTGGGTAAAAAGCGGATTGGTTTCCACCCATCGGCATTAGCGAAAAACGTTAATACCAATGAGTGGTACATTTTGTCGTCGGTTAACAAAATGCTGGTGGTAACGGATATTAATTGGAATGTAACAGCGGTTTACCCACTAAATACTTCATTGTTTGGCCAACCCGAGGGTATGGCATTTGATGCAAACTATAACCTTTACATTTCCAACGAAGGAAGCAAAACCAGCGAGGGGAATGTTTTAAAATTTAAATACACTAAATAATAGCAAAATGATAAGAGACGCGAAACTGATCTGGATTTTTTTTATAATCGTTGCATTTACAGGTTATCATAATTGCTTAGCCCAAAACCCAGATATTAATATTTTAAAGAGTATCAACCCTCGCTATCCAAACTCCTTATATTGGCGCAATACCAGTAATTCGGCCTATTATGGAGCAGGAGCAGCCTCCTTCGGTACGCTGATATATGGTTTAGTCAGCAATAATGAAACAGCTAAACGCAATGGTATCGAAACCATTATCAATTTAGGAGCATCAGTTTTAATTACAGATCTTCTTAAGGTAACAGTAAACCGCACCAGGCCGGCTGATAGGTACCCCAATGAGGTATTTGTTCTTTCGCCAACACACAATCAGTCATTTCCTTCGGGGCATACCAGTCTGGCATTTGCAACGGCAGCCACTTTATCTATACAGTATCATAAATGGTATGTAACGGTACCGGCTTATTTATGGGCATCATCGGTAGGTTACTCCAGGATGTATCTGGGTAAACATTACCCAACGGATGTATTAGCGGGTGCTGCTGTAGGCATAGGTACATCATATGCAGGCCATTGGCTTAATCAAAAGTTATTTAAAAAGCACAATCCAACCGTAACTGATCATGAATAAAAAAATACTTTTCTTATTCATTTTATTCCTGGGCAGGCTCGCCGCAAAGGCCCAGGATTCGGTACGTTACCGGGTAATACTAATAGGTGATGCAGGCGAAATGGGGGTGCATCAAAGCGATGTTTTAAAACATGCAGCGGCTAACATCGTCAAAAACAAAACCATTGTAATGTACCTGGGCGATAATATATACCCAACAGGTATGGGCTTACCGGGCAGCCCTGATGAAGATCGCACAAAAAAGATCCTTCAATCGCAATATCAACCCATGCGCGCTAACGGCGCACCTGTTTATTTTGTGCCCGGCAATCATGACTGGGATAAAATGGGACCGCAAGGACTGGCTAAAATTAAACGCCAGTGGCAATATTTGAATGAGCAACAGGATAGCTTATTGAAAATGATTCCCGCAAACGGGTGCCCCGATCCGGTAGAGATTGATCTGAATGAAAATTTAACAGTTATAGCCTTTGATAGTGAATGGTGGTTATATCCTTATAGCAAGATTAATAACGATGCGGAATGCGATTGTAAAACCAAAGATGATATCATAGATAAATTTGAGGAGATACTGAACAGGAACCGCAATAAGGTTATTCTGCTGGCATCACATCACCCATTTCAAAGCTATGGCACACATGGCGGCAAGTTTTCTTTGAAGGATCATATTTTTCCGTTAACTGCCCTCAACAGCAATTTAATGGTACCCTTACCGGTAATTGGTTCATTGTATCCTTTTTTACGTTCATCCTTTCCTAATCCCGAGGACTTGAATCATCCCTTATATAAGGATATGATAACGCGAATAGATGGTGTTTTTAAAGGCTTCCCAAATATGATCCACGTAGCAGGACATGAGCATGGCCTGCAATTTATTAAGAGCGACCAGGTACAGGTAGTAAGTGGGGCGGGTGCCAAACGCACCTACGCTACAAAAAGTCCACACACTCTTTTCGCCGATGCTACTCAAGGGTATGTTATCGCCGATATGCTGAGCGATAACAGCATCCGTTTTACTTACTATATTGATAGTACAACAGGCGTAAAGCAGGCATTTACCTACACCCAACCTTACACACCCGTAAAAGAGGAACTTGATGCTGCCGTTAAACCAATCACCGCCGATAGCGTGGTAGTTAAAGTGCATCCTTCCTACAATAACGTAAGCAAATTTCACCGCACCATATTTGGCGAAAACTACCGTAAGGAGTGGGCGGCAGATACTAAATTACCTGTTATCAGGATCTCTGAATTTAAGGGAGGCTTAACTCCCGAAAAATTGGGTGGCGGTTTTCAAACCCATTCCTTACGTTTAATAGATAATACAGGCAAGGAATGGGTGATCCGCAGCGTTGAGAAAAGTCCGGAAAAAGTGCTGCCCGAAGAATTCCAGGAAACTTTTGCCAAAGATTGGGTAAATGATGCCATGAGTGCACAACACCCATTTTCAGCACTCATTGTTCCGCCATTGGCAGATGCCGCACGCGTGCCTCATACCAATCCCCAGATAGGGGTGATGTCGCCAGATGAAAAGCTGGGTAAGTACAATAAGGTATTTGATAATAAAGTAGTACTGATTGAAGAAAGAGAGCCCACAGGAAAATCTGATGCTACCGCAAAAATGCTGGCGGTTATGTTGAAGGACAATGATAACAGGTTAGATGGAGATGCGTTTTTACGCGGCCGTTTGCTTGATTTATTAATTGGTGACTGGGACAGGAGGGGCGACCAATGGCGCTGGCAAGGCACCAAAACCGATAAGGGCATTGTTTATACAGGCGTTCCCCGCGATCGCGACCAGGCGCTTTATACCAACCAGGGTATATTACCTTATCTTGCTTCAAGAGAATGGTTGGAACCCGACTTACAGGGCTTTGATGGTAAAATTCGTAATATATACTACTCTGCATGGAGCAGTATGTTTGCAGATCTGCTTCCTGATGTAAAATATAATCACGAACACTGGACAAAAATAGTTAATGATTTTGTTGCTGCCGAAACCGACGAGGTTTTAGAAGCAGGCTTAAAAAGGCTTCCGGCATCATCCTATAAATTAAGGCATGATCAACTATTTAAACAATTAAAAGAACGCCGTGCAAATATCCCGGCGGCGATGGAAGAGTTTTACAAGATCACCAATAAAATTGTTGAGATCCACACCTCCCGCAAAAATGAATTGTTGAATATTAAAGATATCCCGGGTAATGGCCTCAACATTGTTATCAATAAAATTAACAATAATGGCAAAGTAAGGGATACGTTAATGGATATCAATTTCATGCCTGATATTACCAAAGAGATTCGGATCTATGTTGGTGCGGGCGCTGATAGGGTGATATTGAATAACGCAACATCCCCTATAAAACTTAGGTTTGTTGATAGCGTGGATGTTAAAAACTATAATATCATCAAATCAAAAAACAAGGTGCAGATTTATGACCCCGGCACGTTTAAGCTTACGGGTGATACTTCAAAGGTGCGTAGATATCTTTCGGCGGATAGTGCTAATATCTCCTACATGGCAACCAATTTATCTAATGTTACCATGCCGCTTGCCAATATCGAAATAAACCCCGATGAAGGCTTTTTGCTGGGCCTTGGTTTTAAATATACCCACCAGGATAGTTTTCGTAAATTCCCTTACAATGATGTGCAGCAGGTGTTTGTAAGCCATTCATTTTCAACTAAAGCATTTAGAGTTAATTATAATGGTGAGTGGATAAAAGCGGTAGGTGATGCAAACCTTTTATTGCAATTTCAGGCCAATTCGCCCCAAAGCCTTAACTTTTTTGGGCGTGGCAATGAAACAGTATTTGACAAAACAGGCGACTATAAAAGATTTTACCGTACCAGGTTCACTACCGTTCAGTTTGATCCCGCTTTAAGCTGGCATAGTAAATCGGGCACCACGATAAACGTCGGTCCATCTTTTCAATACTATAATTTAAACGACGCCGATAACACAGGTCGTTTAATTACAAATCCATTACTTACAAAAAGTACAGATCGTTATAACTTTGATAAACAAAAGCTTTTTGCCGGCGTAATAGTTAATTTTACCAGCGATAAGCGTAACAACCAGATCCTACCTGCCTGGGGAAGCTATGTAAATATTAAACTGCAAGGTTATGCGGGTTTAAATAGCTATTCAAATACCTTTACACAGCTTATACCACAAGCAGCATTGTATAAAAGTTTAAATACTAAGGGTACCGTTGTACTGGCCGAAAGGATTGGTGGCGGTATCACCATTGGTAAAACAGCTTTTTATCAATCCCTGTTTTTGGGTGGGCAGGATAACTTATTAGGATATAGATTATACCGTTTTGCCGGGCAATACAGCTTTTATAATAACCTGGAATTGCGTGTTAAACTATTTGATTTTGCAAGTTATATTGTACCGGGACAGGCCGGGCTTTTGGGCTTTTATGATATTGGCAGAGTTTGGGAAAAGGGAGAGCATTCAGATAAATGGCATAATGGTACGGGTGCTGGTTTATATATTGCACCCGCTAAACTGGTAGTAATAAAAATAGTTGCCGGGCACTCTGAAGAAGGATGGTATCCTTATCTTTCAACAGCATTCCGATTTTAACAAGGGATAATTTTTATAATAAAATGCACACCGAAGTATTAAATATAAGCAAGAACGAATGCACTGTTTGCCAGGTTGATATGTGCCTGTCATTCAATCCATTTGTGGAACATTTAAAGGAACGTGTAATTACCGAGAAAACCCTTAAAAGTGAATTCTATAAATATGTACTTAACAAGTTTGAAACGGATACCTGTATAGACCTGGAATTGAACCCGGAACATGCAGAAAAATACCGTGGAATGCTGGAACTTGTTTTTAGCATACTCACCCCGCCCATACTCAACGAAAAGGAATTTTATTGGGCATTAAGCACTCCGGTACCTGATAAAATTTTTTTTAGCACAGAAGCATTCTTTAATTTCCATTCCAGTCATCACTCTGGATTGTATGTGGTAGATATGCCCGGTAGTGAGCTGTTTACTCAACGCCAGAGAAGGTTTGTTTACAACCTGATATTGGAGCGCATGTATGGTTTTAGTACAGTGCTTAAAAACGAACTTTTGTACAGCTATGTTGACCCGGAAACAAACCTCACCAGGTATTACAGTATTTTCACCAACCCACAGTTTGTAACTATCATTGCAAAAGGTGAATTACCCAAATTAAAGTTTGAAACGATAGAGCCTTACCTAAATGGCTTTGAAGGAATAGAGGTATTAGAAAACATCTTACCGCTATCAAATTTTATGTTCCGTGGTTTTACGGTGATCACCTTAACGGATATTACACTTCCGCATGCTATGGAAAGCATCAGGAATGAGTTGGTTAATCACTCCGCAAATGAATCTGAGCAGTATGATCATATTATCAAGTCATTAAAAACTTTGTCTGAAGATCCCTCTATCGAATTTGGCTTAATGCCGTTTTTAACCGTTAATAACAAGCCGATATTTGACAAGAATGAATGCTCGCAAAGTATTTTAATATCATCAGCAAAGCAATATAGCATGGCCGAAGAGGCTTTTCTGTCAGTTGCTGAAGATTACAGTAAAAATCCTAAACCTTTATTTTTTAATATCATCAGTGATGAAAAGGTAGCGAAATTTCCTTTTCTTAAAGTACTAAAACAATCCGGAATTAAGTCGTATGGAATTTTCCCGGTTTATTATAATAAAAAGAACGTAGGCATAATGGAAGTATACTCGTATAAGGAAATAGCCTTTTACGAAAAGCTGCTGTCCAAATTGCAAACCGCTATTCCGTTAATTGCCCAATTACTGCAAAATAGTATCGACCAGTTCGATGAAAAGTTAGAGAAAGTAATTAAAAATAAATTCACTTCGCTACAGCCATCTGTACAATGGAAATTTAATGAAGTAGCCTGGACTTATCTTACACAAGGAAACAAAAAGCACAAGAACCAGGAAATAGAAACCGTGGTTTTTAATAACGTTTACCCATTGTTTGGCGCAATAGATATTCGCAACTCCACTATAGAGCGTAACACCGCCCTACAGGATGACCTTGAAGCGTTGTTAGTCCTCACCATAGATACTTTAAAGAAGTTAAAAACACACATTCACCTGAGTCTTATTGATAACCTGGTATTTAAATGTGAAGAGTGGCTGCAAAAAGTTAGTGGATTTATAACTACCAATGATGAGCTTACACTGGATAGCTTTTTGCAGGATGAATTGAATCCATTTCTCAATCATTTCAGGCAAAACTATCCAGAGGAAAAGCCGGTGATTGATAAGTACTTTGATGCCCTGCCCGAGGAAACCGGCCTTTCATTTGCCAACCGCCGCAACCTGGAAAATTCTATGCAGCTCATCAATACCAGTATTAACAATTACCTGGAGATGGCTCAGGATGAGGTACAAGGGTCGTTCCCGTGTTATTTTGAAAAATTCAGAACCGACGGGGTTGAATATGATATTTATATTGGTCAATCTATCGCGCCTCACAAAGCATTTGATCTGCTGTATCTAAAAAATATTCGCCTTTGGCAATTACGGTCTATGGCCGAGATAGCCAAGTTAACCAACAGCTTAACCGACCAGTTATCCCGCCCGTTACAAACTACACAGCTGATATTTATACATTCAAACGCCATTGATATCAGTTTCAGGAACGACGAAAGGCGTTTTGATGTAGAGGGAGCTTATAACATACGTTATGAGGTGGTGAAGAAACGAATAGATAAGGTGTTAATTGCCGGCACGGTTGAACGTCTTACCCAACCAGGTAAAATTGCGATGGTATATTTTAATCAGATGGAGGCCACTGAGTACCAGGAATATATTAAATACCTGCAGGATCGTCATATCCTCAATAATGATTTGGAATATCTCGACCTGGAAGAATTACAGGGCGTTACAGGTTTAAAAGCCTTAAGAGTAGGTGTTAATTATGATTTTAAATCATAAAATAAAGTTATGTGTTGTAATAATCAATACATAGCCGGTTAGTTTTAAAAACGCAAATAACTTAACATATAGCCTATGAAACCTCCATTATTGTTTTTATTGGGGATGACCTTGTTTATCACTAATAATATAAGTGCGCAATCATTAGGCGATAGCGTAAAATTGGCCATCGAACCTCAATACAATAATGTAAGCGGTACACACCGTTTTTTTCTTGGAGAGAATTACCGTAAACTATGGGCAGCTCCGGTAAAGTTCAGCGTTTTTCATATATCAACAGAAAAGGGCGGCTTAAAGATCTTGCAGAGGGGCGGAGGGAAACAAACAAAATCTTTACGCCTGCAAGACCCCACAGGGCAGCAATGGGTATTACGTACCATCCAAAAATACCCCGAGAATGGCTTACCGCCAGACCTGAGGCCCACAGTAGCGAAGGATATTTTACAGGACCAGGTATCTGCCGCGCATCCGTTTTCGGCGTTAACTGTGCCACCATTGGCATCAGCATTAGGAATTCCGCATTCTAATCCTAAAATTGTATATGTGCCCGATGATTCCGCATTAGGCGAGTACCGTAAGGATTTTGCCAACCAGGTTTTCCTGTTCGAGGAACGTGAACCGCTGGATGCAGAAAAAACTGAGAACACCGAAAAAGTACAACAAAAGCTCCGGGACGATAACGATAATCGCGTTGATGAAAAGATAGTGTTACGGGCCCGCCTCCTGGATATGCTATTGGGCGACTGGGATCGTCACGAAGACCAATTGCGCTGGGAAAAACAGGAAGGTAAACACGAAACCATCTATGAGCCAGTACCCCGCGACCGCGACCAGGTTTATTATAAAACCTCCGGGCTGTTCCCCTGGATAGTTGCCCATCAGTGGTTAAAATCAAAATTCCAGGGATATAGCGAAGAAATAAGGGACATTAACGGATGGAATTTTAATGCCCGTTATTTTGACCGTTATTTTTTAAATGCCCTGAGCGAAGATGACTGGAAACAGCAGATAGCTTTTGTGCAAAGTAAGCTGACCGACGATTTGATCAAAAGGGCAGTTAAACTGATGCCTGATACCATATACAAGCTTTCGGGCCCGGGAATTATCAAAAAAATGATAGCCCGACGGAATATACTTGATAAACAAGCGATGGAATACTACCGCTTCATATCCAAAGAGGTAGAGATTCCAGCGAGCGATAAAACGGATAAATTCTCCATCAATAACCTGCCCGGCGGTAATCTTTCTGTAACCATAAATAAAATCAAAAAGGACGGTAGTATTGATAAAATTACCTATCAACGCACTTTTAAACCTGATGTAACACAGGAAGTAAGGTTGTATGGTTTTGCCGGTGATGACCAGTTTTTAGTAACAGGTACGGAGCCATCGCCTATAAGGGTGCGCATGGTTGGTGGCGATGGGGTGGATAGTTATTATGTAGATAAAAATCTGCATAATAAAAGTAAGCTCTATTTATACGATCGATCAGATCAGCCGAATAAATTACCATCCTCAACAGCGGTAAAAATTCGCACATCAACAGATACCGCGGTTAATCAATACGATAAACAAAGTTTTAAATTCAACAGGTTTGAGCCAATTGTACTGGCTAATTATAGCACAGATCTTGGTATATCCCTTATCGGCGGTTTTTCTTACGAAAAACATGGTTTCCGTAAAGAGCCATATGCTTTCAGGAATGAGTTTTTAGTAAATTATAACTTGTCCAGGCAATCGTTCCTGTTAACGTATTATGCCAATTGGAGGAAGCTGATAGGGAATAATGACCTGGCCATTAATTTTGTTTCGCTCGGACCCCATAATCTTAGTAATTTCTTTGGGATAGGTAACAATACTGTTTTCGAAAACAAGGGTAATAAAAAAATCTCGTACTATCGCAATCGTTACGATTTTGTTACTGCTGATGTTTCCTTACGACAAACACAGGGTAACTGGCATCTAAGTGAAGGCATTGCGGGGCAATATTACAACAGTAGCATATCGAATAACAGCAACCGTTTTTTAAACAATTACGATCAGTTAAATCCGTCCGAAAATGTATTCGGAACCAGGTTTTATACCGGGGCATTGGTAACAGCTAAACTGGATACCCGTAATAAGGCAACCATACCTACCAAAGGGATCTACTGGAGTACTACCCTTAGCGGGTTTACAGGATTAAGTTCTGGTAGTCATAACACTTACGGGCAAATACTATCAGAATTCAGCTTTTACCTAAATCCCGACAGGGACTCGGTACTGGTTATAGCCAACAGAACGGGTTTGGGCACTACAGTTGGGGATGCCACCTATTTTCAGCTAATGAAATTGGGCGGAACCCAAAATTTCAGGGGTTTTCATACCAACAGGTTCACCGGTAAGTCTATCGCCTACAACAACCTCGAGCTTCGCCTTAAAGTACTTGATTTTGCATCTTACCTGCTGCCCGGTTCAATAGGTGTTATCGGCTTTAATGATGTAGGCCGTGTTTGGGTGCCGGGCGAAAAATCCAGCCAATGGCATGATGGCTATGGTGGTGGTATTTACATCATCCCTGCGCAACTGGTTTTAATTGAAGCAGTAATGGGTTTTTCAAAAGAAGGATCATTACCTTACATTACTATTGGATTGAGGTTTTAAGCTTCACCTGTCCATGACGTGCTTGTCTAATCGCGCAAAACTTACGAAGTTTTCAAAACTTCGTAAGTTTGATCCCAGCGATATCCTGTCATTCTCCCTTCAGAGGATAAACATTTTTAATTAAAGAAGAAGTATATCTATCTGGTGCGCATGTACCATATTTACAATTGGCGACCATGCAAAAACCGTAAACCTGCCATCTTGCGAGGCCACCAAAGCAATAGCGTCTTTTTGATCAAACACAAACTGCGCTGCAGATAAATGCCGCGTGCCACCGTTTTGTGCCGGGTGGATTATTTTTGTTGAGCAGCCAACAACCGGCTCGGTAACAATAATTTCTTCTACACGCGTGCTCTTTGATGAACGGCCTATTTTGGCACCAAAGGCAAGCAGCTCATGTTTATCATTAATTACCGTGGCGCCATCTATAGAGGTTAGCCCGCCAATGGTATCAACCGCACGGCGTAGTTTTTCCTGCCAGGAAGTATGATATTTTTCAATGCCTTCATGAATCATTAAGTCGGTAAGACCAGAGAAAGCCGGCGAAACCGGGTAGGATATAGGAGAAATAATGGATTCTGTCCAATCGTCGCTCCCGGATGGTACAACCAGCAGTATACCGCCACGTTTATGAGCCTGCATAGATGCCGCTAACTGTACCAGCACATTCACCGGATCGTTCCAGGAAGATGGCAAAGTAAAATCAAGCATAGAGGTAAGAATGGTGGGGCAGTCTGATAGGGTAGAGCCTTGTTCATCAACTACCTTAATATCGTCGCCTTTTAAAATGGCTATATTCACAAACTTACCAAAACCATCAACACGCCGGTGTTTTACAACCAGTAATCCCGGCTCTATTACCTCCAGTACAAAACAATAGGCAGGTATGGCAAGCGTTGTTCCCCAAACGTAAAGTTCCCCATCTTCTATCCAAACGCCTAAATGTATCCCCGGTTGCTGCACAGCCGAAGCAAATTTTGTAAGAATATTGGGCGCAAGTTTTATTTTATGTCCGAACAAAAGTGGTTGTCCGGCGCTTTCAGGCGGTAAAAAAGCCAAAGTAAATTTGGGCGAATAACCTTCTTCGCGACGTAGGCTCGCCCAGAAGGATATATCGATAATAGCCTCAATAGTTGCAATATCAGGTGTTGGCGCGGCCAGGTCGACGCTTTCTACATTTACCATTGAATGGAAATGTTTAAAATGCCGCTCTAATGACGGAGCTACAACGCGGGCAGCTTTATAAGTTGGTTCAGAGGTAATACTCCTTGATTCCATATTGATTATAAGATGATTTCCGGCTGGTACGGCCGGTTAAATAGATTGTACTACCCAAAAATAGCGGTTCTTTATCGCCATCACAAACAAATGCCTCAAAATTGCAATTAGCCGATAATTGGGCAACATGCTGATTAAATTATATGTTTATTTTTGAAATTATTTTAAATCCTGATCCCGCATAAATGTTTGATACATTTTTACAATACGTAGCAGATTACTCATCATTAAAATTATCTGATGAAGAAATTGAAGTGATAAAGAAATCCTTCAAGCTCAAAAAGCTGCGTAAAAGACAATACCTTTTGCAGGAAGGCGATATGAGTAAATATATCTCATTTGTAACTAAAGGAGCTTTAAGGCAATATACGGTTGACGATAAGGGTCATGAGCATATTGTGCGTTTTGGTATAGAGCGCTGGTGGATGGGCGATTATGAAGGCTTCACGATGAAAACCCCCAGCCGCTATAATATTGATGCCATTGATGACTCGGAACTGTTGCAAATATCGTATGAGCAGCTGGAGGATCTGAAAAAGAAAGTCCCAGCTATTGAAGCCATGGTAAAAAAAATAGACCAGCGTAGTTACGTTTCGCAACAAAGAAGAATTCATTCCTCTATTAGCAATACCGCCGAGGATCGTTATATAGACCTCCTGAATACCTATCCCGATTTTTTGCAGCGTTTCCCTCAAAATATGATCGCATCATACCTGGGCATATCGCCAGAAACCTTGAGCAGGATACGGAAGCAGATGGCGGGTAAGTAATTTATTTTTACTTTTAGGCCATGGATAATGCTACCGTCCCAAACAGATCGAAATTAAGATTTGCCTGCGGAGTTTTCTTCTTCATTTCCGGCTTTGGATATTCGTCCTGGGCATCACGCATACCATCTATACAACAACAGCTTCATTTAAACGAGGCGCAGTTAGGGGCGGTTTTGCTTGCCTTGCCAATAGGCTTGATGCTTACTATACCCATAACCGCCAAAATGCTCAAGCACTTTAGCAGCAAAAGTATTATGCTTATTGGCGCTATCGCTTTCAATTTATTATTATGTGTACCCGGTTTTACCACTTACGTATGGCAATTGGTTATACTACTTTTTTTCTTTGGCTCGGCACGCAATATATATAACCTGTCAACAAACTCCCAGGCGGTGAGTGTACAGGCATTTTACGATAAATCTATCATGGTAAACTTTCATGGCATTTGGAGTATTGCAGGTTTTGCCGGTGCCGCTGTCGGATACGTCATGGTATCTTATAATGTGGGAGCATCCTGGCATTTGCTATTAGTTGGGATAGCAATGCTTATTACAACAGCTATTTTTTACCCGCACATTTATTATGAAAAGCCAGTTGTTACATCGGCAACATCTGGCTTTAAATTACCTGATAAGCATCTTATAAAATTTGCATTAATATGCTTTGCCTCCATGGCTTGCGAAAATACGATGTATGATTGGAGCGGCATTTATTTTCAAAAGGTGGTTCATCCGTCTAAATCAGCGGCAACAGCGGCATTTGTTGTTTATATGGTATCCATGACCATTGGCAGGTTCACCGGCGATAGACTGGTGGCCTCAGTAGGAATAAAAAAAGTACTTACATTCAATGGTATCCTGGTAACCGCAGGCCTATTATTTTGCATTATTTTACCCTATACCTACACCACCTATATGGGTTATGGCATGGTAGGGCTGGGGGTATCATGTATTGTGCCATTAGTATTCAGTATGGCTGGTAAATCACAAAGCATGAATACCAGCCAGGCACTCGCAGCTGTTTCAACTGTGGGCTACCTGGGTTTCCTGATCATACCACCCGCAGTAGGCGTTATAGCACAGGCAGCCGGCCTGCGCTGGGCATTTGGAATGGTTGCAGGTTTCGGGGCGTTGATTATTGTGATGGTATCTCAACTTAAAGAAAACTCGTAAAATAAGCTAATCACCTCGCGTCTTTGGACGAAAGCTTTATAACTTCATTGGTATAGCGTTCTTCGCCGGAAAAATACTCCAATTATTCTTGATAAATATCAACGTTCTTTTTTGCCTTTTGTCATTTGGCAGCATTTAGCGTTGCCCCATCTTTGTTATGTAAATAATACACAACAAAATGAAAAAGATAGTTTTAATAACAGGAACAAGCACAGGGTTTGGTAAGTTAATGACCCAAACTTTAGCTAAAGAGGGTCATACTGTAATAGCTGCCATGCGTGGTACAACCGGTAAAAATGAAGCCGCCGCCAAAGAGCTGGCCGCATTACCTAATGTAGATGTTGTAGAGCTGGATGTAACCAGTGATGAATCTGTAAAAAATGCTTTCGCTCAGTCTTTGGCCAAACATGGCAGGATTGATGTATTGGTGAACAATGCAGGCATAACAGGTTATGGCTTAGCCGAAGCATATACCATTGACCAGGTAAAGAAAATGTTTGAGGTTAATTTTTACGGCGTTTTGCGTACCTACGATGCAGTGCTTCCTTCCATGCGTGCAAACAAAAATGGCCTTATCATTAATATTTCTACTGGCGCCAGCGGCTTTACATTGCCATTCATGGTGCCCTACATGGCTTCCAAATTCGCGATGGAGTCATTAACAGAAGGCTTTAATCATGAATTGAAAGCTTATGGAATAGAGAATGTATCTATACAAAGCGGTGTTTACCCAACCGAAATGAACAATGGCAGCAAATCAGGTTTGAACGCGGATAAGGAAGATATCATTGCCGCCTATGGACAAGATGCTGTAAATTCATTCAACGCGATGGGTGGTGCTTTATTTGGCAAGATGGCTGATTACAAAATGGATCCGCAAACCATTGCAGATGGCGTACTCGATTTGATTAACCTTAATAAAGGCGAACGCCCCTTACGTTACCCATTGGATGCTATTGCACAGGGCGCAGATCATGAATTTGTAAAATCACGTGCCGAGATCAAAGATAAATGGGCAAAGAATTACGGATTTACTTTATAAGTAATACCTTGGCGGCATAAAAAACACAAACGTGTGTCTCTTCAATTTATTTGTAGAGACTCACGTTTGCATTTCATATCACATTAAGAACCTTTAATTTATCTGTTATGGAATTGTCTCTTCATATTATTCTGCAAAAGCCGCCTGCCAATGTTGACTTTGGTTTGCAAAAAGGATCAGGCAGCAAATATGAAACTGTGCAAACACAGCGATCCAATTCAACAGACCTGCATTTTTATTTAACAATTGTGGTTAAAGGCGACAGGCAAAAAGATAGTTTACCAAAATTTAGCAGCCCCTTTATACAAGGCCCATACCCAAACAACTTTATATATTTAGATATTGGAAGATTAGCCGGGCAGATTGGCTCCTGGGAAAGAAGGCTTAAAATTCCACTAACCGGCGTTACGTGGGAAATTATTGATCAGCTTAAAACAGGATCCAATTTAATTTTAGAAACCAAAGTTCCGGGAACAGCAAAAGATGGAACGCCAAATTGTGCAACGGTTAAACCTTTTGACGGCTGGAAAATAACCTCAACATCACCAATAAATTAAAAAACATATATACCATCAATGGAAACTCAACAGGAAACAACAACAGCGCTATTCATAAAAATGGCGATATCAAACTGGGAATTACAAAATACACGTTTAAATGCGCTGTTAAATAAACTGACGGATGATCAACTTTCCGCCCAAACCGCTCCCGGCCGCAACAGTGGTATATATCTGCTGGGGCATTTGGCTGCGGTAAGCGATGGTTTATTTACCTTTCTTGAACTTGGCGACCGGCTTTACCCGCAATTGGATGAGATCTTCCTGAAAAATTCAGATACATCGGGGCTTGAAAAGCCGTCAATTGCCGATATTAAAGAATACTGGAACCATGTAAATACTACGCTCATGCAAAAATTTGATGCCATGCAACCCGAGGAATGGTTTACAAAACACAGCGCTGTATCTGCCGAAGATTTTGCAAAGGAACCAAATAGGAATAAATTAAATATTTTGATCAACAGAACTATTCACCAGGGATATCATATGGGTCAACTAACTTATTTGGTGAAGAAGGACTAAAAGGTATGCGCATTCTAAAAAGGCCTGTCACCTTGAGCTTGTCGAAAGGTCGAGCGCAGAGGCCTTTGCCCACATGCTTCGACAAGCTCAGCAGGACAGCCTTTTTTTAAACATCACCATATTTTACAACCACCTATCACAAGTTGTAGAATGTCAGATTTACGAAGTTTTGAAAACTTCGTAAATCTTTCGCTATCTCTCAGCTTCCCCTCTAAATCTGTTGCTTTTATAGTCTATAATACGGGTTTTTATATGAATAAACATAGTTTATCTCAATTCTCCATGCTAATTCCATAAATTCTTCCCCATCCTGACATTTAGATGATCTCAATTTTACAAAGCGATGGTACTATGGATCAATAAACAGTCATATATTTGCTTAACGCTGTTAAATAATTTATCACGTAAACAAAATGGCCAGTAAAGAACGTATTCAACGCTTAAAAGACGAAACCAGGATCAACATTCTGGATGCCGCTCTCCACATTGTGAAAGAGGAGGGATGGCAGGCTTTAAGTATGCGCAAAATTGCTGATGTGATTGAATATACAGCACCCATCATATATGAGTACTTTGCCAACAAGGAGGCTATCCTGTTAGAGCTTGCCCGTAAGGGTTATCTTATTTTGGCTAAAGACCTTAGAACAGCCCACGAACAACACAACTTGCCAGAAAAACAACTGGAAGCTATGTGGTTGGCCTATTGGAATTTTGCTTTTGCAAACAAAGAGCTTTACCAGATTATGTTTGGTATAACTACCAATTGCTCATGCGAGGAAGTAAATAAACTGGAAGAATCGGTAATGCCATGGGATCTGTTTACAGATGTCATAGGAAAAGTAATGCACATCGAAGATCCCGCATCTGATGTGATCTGTACTAAGTATTATACTTTTTGGTCTGTTGTACACGGTTTGGTTTCTATCAACTTATTAAGCCGCGGGTCGTCAGACGCTATCAATCGCCAGGTATTGATGGATGCTATTACAGGTATCATCAGATCAATAAAACCTGAGTAATTTTTTAACACAAAAATAACAGTGTTAAGTTATTTAACAGTGTTAAGTAACTTTAAATTAAAAATAAATTAATAATAGTAATACCATGGATTTCAACTTCTACATACAATTAATCAACAGTGTTAAATTACCTGACATAACCATATCAAATACCGCTGCTAGCCGCCGTTAGCGCTGTTAATTTTACTTATGTGGTTATTATTTCAATGAATTGCACACATAATAACAATTAAAACAATCAACTCTACATATATCTACCGGCCGCGAGGCCACAAATCAACACTCTATCCATCACTTTAAATTAATCATCATGAAAAGTATCACTTTAGCGCTTTTAGCACTTACATTATATGGTTGCTCTCCCAAGCCGCAAACGCAGCAGGCACCGCCTCCACCATCATTACCTGTAGCAAGTATAGCATCAGGCACACAAACTACTTTCCAGGAATATCCTGCATCAATTGAGGGTACTGTGAACGTAGAAGTTAGGCCACAGGTAAGCGGCGCATTAGATAAAGTATTTGTTGACGAAGGTGCTTTTGTAAGTGCCGGTCAATCTATATTTAAAATAAATGATCAGCCTTACCGCGCAGCATTAAACAACGCCCTTGCAAGCTTACATGCCGCCCAGGCAGCTGAAGGCAATGCACAACTGGAAGTAGATAAGCTAACTCCATTGGTTGAAAACAAGGTAGTTTCTGATTACCAGTTAAAAACAGCCAAGGCAGCTTTCCAGGTTGCAAAAGCTAACATCGAATCGGCTAAGGCAAATGTATCAACCGCGCAGATCAACTTAGGTTATACCTTAATTAAAGCACCAGTAAGCGGCTACATAGGTCGTTTGCTTAAAAAACAAGGAAGTTTAGTTACTCCGCAGGATGTTGAAGCACTAACCCAGTTATCAGATGTACACGATGTGCATGTTTACTTCTCTTTAGGCGAAAAAGATTTTGTAGCCTTTAAAGAACAATATCCAGGCGAAACCTTGAAAGACAAGCTGAAACATTTACCATCAGTATCATTATTATTAGCCGATGGCAGCGAATATGCTAAACAAGGTAAAATAGATGTGATCGACGGACAGTTTGATAAAAACACAGGCGCTATCACCATCAGGGCAAACTTTGCAAATCCGGATGGTTTGTTACGTGCCGGTAACACCGGTAAAGTACGCCTGAGCTTACAACATACCGATGCCCTGATCGTACCAGAATCGGCTACGGTTGAAATGCAGGATAAAGTATTTGTTTTTGCCCTTGCAGATAGCAACAAGGTAAAAAAAGTACCTATCGGCATTGTTGGCAAAAGCGGCGAAAACTACCTGGTTAAGGATGGCCTTAAAGTTGGCGATCAAATTGTGTTAAGCGGCATGGACCACTTAGTAGAAGGTATGGTAATAGCGCCTCAAAAAGCTACTGATAAAGTTGCCGCTTTAAAATAAGAGTCAAGAGTCAAGAATCAAAAGTCAGGAATGCTGCGAAAATCGCGCAGTGAGTTCACTACTCCTTTGGTTTAGCGCTCTGTAAGAAACAAAATTAAGATAGAAACGGGTTAGGACTGGAATATAGATGATAGACAGGTTTTCTGTCTTGATTCTTGACTCTTGATTCCTGACTCCAATATCAAATTATAAAAGAAAAAGCCATGTTTCAAAAATTCATAGAAAGACCGGTACTTTCCACAGTGATCTCCATATTATTGGTGATAGTTGGTGTACTTGGTTTAACAAAATTGCCCTTAGAGCGATTCCCGAATATTGCCCCTCCGGCAGTGTTGGTATCTGCTGTTTACCCGGGCGCTAATGCCGAAACTATTTTACGTTCTGTTACGCCTTCGTTAGAAGAAGCGATTAACGGTGTGGAAAATATGACCTATATGACCTCCACTGCTAGTAACGACGGTACATTGGGTATCACAGTTTACTTTAAACAGGGTACCGACCCGGATCAGGCGGCTGTAAACGTCCAAAATCGTGTTTCACAAGCTACAAGCCAGTTACCTGCCGAAGTTGTACAATATGGTATAACTACTACCAAGCAACAAAACAGCTTCATAGGTGCTATGGCTATCTACTCAGAGGATCCCAAAAAATACGATCAAACCTTTGTGGCCAACTATGCACAGATCAACATTGTGCCCGAAATGAAACGTATTCCGGGTGTAGGTTCGGCCAGTATATTTGGTGGTGTTAAGGATTACTCTATGCGTGTTTGGCTTAATCCTGGTCAAATGGCAGCTTACAAAGTTACGCCTGCCGAAGTAATGGCAGCTATACAGGACAAGAACCTGGAAGCCGCCCCTGGTAAATTTGGCGAACGCAGTAACGAGGCATTTGAATATGTAATTAAATATAAAGGTAAACTTACCAAACCAGAAGAATATCAGAATATTGCCATCCGCGCCAATGCAGATGGTTCTGTATTGCATTTAAAAGATGTGGCACGTGTTGAACTGGGTGCCTATTCTTATAATAGCGTAAGTAACCTGAACGGGCACGACGGTATTATTATAGGTATCATACAGCTGTCTGGTTCAAATGCTAACGAAATTCAGATCGGGATTGATAAGCTGATGCTGAAGTTATCAAAGGATTTTCCTGCCGGCATTAAATACAACCAGTTCTATCGTACCAAAACCGACCTTGATGAGTCAATTAACCAGGTTGAGCATACATTGATAGAAGCTTTTATACTGGTGTTTATAGTAGTATTTATATTCCTGCAGGATTTCAGGTCTACCTTGATCCCGGCCATAGCGGTTCCTGTCGCCATCATTGGTACTTTCTTTTTCATGAATCTCTTTGGCTTCTCTGTGAACCTGTTAACCCTGTTTGCATTGGTGTTGGCCATAGGTATTGTGGTGGATGATGCCATTGTGGTGGTTGAGGCCGTGCATGCCAAAATGGAACATGACCCAAGCCTTACCCCCAAAGCGGCAACTACCGAGGCTATGCGCGAAATTACCGGCGCCATTATATCTATTACGCTGGTTATGGCAGCGGTATTTTTACCGGTAAGCTTCATGGTAGGTTCAACTGGTATATTTTATCGCCAGTTTGCTTTAACCATGGCTATAGCCATCATTATATCTGCTGTTAACGCATTAACATTAAGCCCTGCACTTGCCGCTTTGTTCTTAAAGAACAAACATAGTGCTGACGGGCATAATGAACCTAAAAAGGGTTTTGTAGAAAAATTTTATGCAGGCTTTAATGGTGGTTTTAATTATATGACCAGCAAATACCTTGTGGGTTTAAAGTTCCTGATCCGTAAAAAATGGTTTAGCATAGGCGGCCTTGTATTGGTTGTGGCATTTACATTTTACCTGGTAAATAAAACAAAAACAGGATTTATTCCTACCGAGGATCAGGGTTTTGTGGCCATAGCTGTTAATACACCATCCGGAACTTCGTTAAGTGGTACCAATAAAGTTTTTAAACAGGCCGAAGACCAGTTGAAAACTTTACCATCTGCAAGGTTTGTTACCGCGTTATCTGGGTTTAACTTTTTAACACAATCCAGCAGTCCATCAGCCGGGGTAATTTTCCTGTTGTTAAAACCTAACGAGCAAAGGGGCGCAGTTAAAAACATTGATGATATACAGAATATTGTAAGAGGGAAATTAGGTGGTATACCGGGTGGTACCTTCTTCGTGTTCAGTTTTCCAACCGTTCCAGGATTTAGTAACGTAGAGGCGCTTGATGTGGTGCTACAGGATAAAACCAACGGCAAACTGGATAAATTTAGCGGCGTTGCCAATAACTTTATAGGAAAGCTGATGGCGAAACCAGCTATCGCTTATGCCTTTACTTCTTATAAAGCAGATTATCCACAGTTACAGTTAGAGGTTGACGATGAAAAGGCCAGCCAGTTGGGTGTAAATGTTAAAGACATTTTGCAAACAATGCAGGCGTACTTTGGTACCGCCCAGGCATCAGATTTTAACCGCTTTGGTAAATACTACCGGGTGGTGGTTCAGGCCGATATTGCTGACAGAACAGATCCATCTGCCATTGACAGGGTGTTTGTTAAAAATAAAACAGGTGAAAACGTACCTATCAATACACTGGTTAAACTAACCCGCGTATATGGTTCAGAAACCGCTTCACGTTATAACCTGTTTAACTCTATCGAGATCAATGCTATTCCTAAACCGGGTTATAGTTCCGGTGATGCCATTAAGGCCATCCAGGAAACAGCCCAGGAACAATTGCCATCGGGTTTTGGTTACGAGTTCTCTGGCCAAACCCGCGAAGAAATTTCTTCTGGTGGTCAGTCGGCTGTTATATTTATGCTTTGTTTGATATTTGTATATTTCTTATTATCAGCACAGTATGAAAGTTACATATTGCCACTGGCAGTAATCTTTTCAATTCCAACAGGTATTTTAGGTGTGTTTGTGGTATTAGGTTTAACCGGTATCGAAAACAACATTTACGTACAGGTGGCTTTGATCATGCTCATCGGTTTGCTGGCCAAAAATGCCATCCTTATTGTGGAGTTTGCGGTACAGCGACGCAAAGCCGGGCATGGTTTGGTTGAATCGGCAATTGAAGCAGCAAAACTAAGGATACGCCCGATCATTATGACATCACTGGCGTTCGTATTCGGTTTGTTCCCAATGAGTATCGCTACAGGCCCATCAGCACAAGGTAACCACTCTATTAGTATAGGTGCTGCCGGCGGGATGGTATCAGGAGTACTGTTAGGTTTATTCATAATCCCGGTATTGTTCGTGGTATTCCAGGGCTTGCAGGAAAAAATTAGCGGTACGCCATTGGCAGTATTAAACAGTGGAGGTTCATCTGCCCATAAAAATGGCCATGCCATTGAAGCGGAAGAATTGGAACTGCAAAAAAATTAAGAATAGAATCAAGAGTTAAGAATCAAGAGTCAGGATAGAAAAGTAAAAGTTACAGAATAATAGGATTGAAGATTGTCTTCCGTCTTGATTCTTAACTCTTGATTCTTGACTCTTTCAAAGCAATAAACAAATGAAACGATATATAACTCCATTAGCTTTTGTATTACTTATGGCCTTTTTGAGCGCCTGTAAAGTATCAAAAGATGTGGAAACACCCAAACCTGAGCTACCTGTAAATTTTAGAAATAGTGTAGCAACAACCACTGCCGATACCAGCAGTATTGCCGACATACAGTGGAAGAGCTTTTTTACCGATGTCACCCTGCAAAAACTGATAGACAGCGCTATCGCTAAGAATTATGATATGCAGATTGCCGTTAAAAACATCGATGCAGCACAGCAGTTGTTTAAACAGGTAAAATGGAACTATGTGCCAGAAGTTGCCTTGAATGTTACTGCAAGTACAAGCCGGCCAAGCGATAACAGTTTAACCGGTTTAAGTATCAGCCAGTATAATATCGGCACCAAACATGTTGAGGATTACTCAGCAAACCTGGCACTTTCATGGGAGGCTGATATCTGGGGTAAGATCCGTAATCAAAGCCGCCAGGCGCTGGCCCAATACCTGCAAACCACTGAGGCTAAAAAGGCAATTCAAACCAATATTGTTGCCGGCGTATCACAGGGATATTACAACCTGCTGATGCTGGATGCTCAATTGGATATTGCCAAAAAGAATGTAAAGCTTAATGATAGTACCCTAAGGATCATTCGTTTACAGTATGATGCCGGACAGGTTACTTTATTGGCGGTACAACAGGCCGAGGCACAACAACAAGCTGCGGCCCAACTGGTGCCACAGTTTGAAAGGAACGTAGCGGTACAGGAAAACGCTTTGAGCGTTTTAGCAGGAAGACTGCCAGACAGCATCGAACGTAATGGTACTTTAAATGATGTGAAGTTCCCTGAAACTTTAACAGCAGGTGTACCAACAGCCATCATCAGCCGCAGACCCGATGTGAGGAGCCAGGAACTGGCCCTTACCATTGCCAATGCCAAGGTGGGTATTACCAAATCAGAAATGTATCCTGCATTAAGGATTACTGCAAGTGGAGGAGTTAACTCCTTTAAAGCCAGTAATTGGTTTAACATCCCTGCCGCCTTATTTGGTATTGTTGCAGGGAGCGTTGTCACTCCTTTGTTGGAGCACAAGCAATTGAGCACCCAATACCAGGTTGCCAAAATCGATCGTGAAAAAACAGTTCTTCAGTTCAGACAGTCGGTATTAAATGCAGTTGGTGAGGTGTCAGATGCGCTTGTTAAAATTGATAAATTAAAACAGGAGCGTGCTATAGCTGCAAACCGTGTAAAAACGCTGCAACAAGCTACCAGTAATGCCAGTATGCTATTTAAAAATGGTTTAGCTAATTACCTTGAGGTAATTACAGCGCAAGGCAATGTGTTACAGGGCGAATTGGCGCTTGCCTCTATAAAAAGAGATGAATTGACAGCTACTGCCGATCTTTACCGTTCATTAGGTGGAGGCTGGAAATAAGCAGAAGATAAGTAATTGGTGAGGTGAAGAGTTAATTTAATCATCCAATTGCTGTAAAATCTTAATAATATAAAAAAGACCAGCCGGTTGTGATCAATCACAATCGGCTGGTCTTTTTTATGGGGGTGTATATGATGAACGTTTAGTGAAATTAAAATTACCCGATGCATTGGTTATTTGAAAATTGCTTAGATTTATCAGGTAGATCAAAAAAACTATTTGATCAGAATTTTTAACCTATCCAGTATGCAACAGAACGGGGTGCTTGAAAAAGCAGGTAGCAAACAAACCATCACCATTGATAAGCGCACAAATCTTTCAAGAGCTGAATTCATCCGTGAGTATGTTGATAAATCTCTGCCCGTTGTACTAACCGATGCTGCCAAAAACTGGCCTGCCATGGGCAAGCATACGCCTGAATTTTATAAACAAAACTATAGCCATATCATCAAAACAATTGATGGTGTCACCTATACCATGGCCGAGGCTATTGACCGCATACTGGTTTCAACTGCAGAAAACAGGGCGCCATACCCTTTCAATTTTGATATAAAAAAAGTGTTTCCTGAGCTGATGCCTGATTTTTCACCACAGCTTGTTTATGGAAAAAGCGATAGGATCAACAGCAAACTAATGCCTCGGCAAATGCTTGCAGGTACCACTGTTCATGAGCTTTTTTTGGGAGGCAATGGGTCAAGCTTCCCATACCTGCACTATGACGCGCTATTTATGCATACGCAGATAACGCAGTTGTTTGGTTCAAAAATATTTTTCATGTATCCGCCGTCGCAAACGCCTAATATGTATCCGTACCCGGATAATCCAAAGTTTTCCCAAATCAACTTCCTCAATCCCGATTATGAAAAGTTCCCTTTATATAAAGAAGTTGAGCCAATAGTAGTTCATCTTTTACAGGGTGAAACCTTGTTTTTCCCATCGGGTTGGTGGCATACTACCAGGATCACCGAGCCAAGTATTACCTACGGCCGCGCCCAGTTAAATACCTATAACTGGAACAATTTTATCAATGATCGTTATGTAAACTGGAAAAAGAAGATCTCCTTTATGGCTGCGCCAGTGTTGGCTTATGGAGCAATTGTTGGGGCAATCATGGATGCCTTTGAAAGATAAGGTTCAAGATTTATTACAAATAAATTACCCGGATCTATCATAAAATCCTTATCATAGCGTATCCTCAATAGTTTGAACTTGTTTTTTAATGAAATTTAAATTTTTAGCAGCGCTTCTTTTATTCTCTGGTTATTTAAAAGCACAAAACTTAAATATAATCCCCCAGCCGCGGTCGGTAGTAAACAGCACAGGGCAAATCAGTATTAACAACCGTTCTGCCATCGGTGCAAGTGATACTTCGTTAACCACTTTGGCTGTTTACTTTCAAAAGGAATTATTTAAAGTAAAAGGTTTATCGCTTGATATAAATAATGAGGACTCCCGAAGTGTGATTAAGCTTATTTTAACCAATACTAATCAAACTATTGGGGCATATTCGCTTAAAATCACGCCTGATCGTATAACCATATCTGCCTCAAATAAGGAAGGCATTTTTTACGGATTGGTATCATTATTACAGATCATCAAAAACCAGCCGAAAGAGGGAGAGAATATTACTTTGGCATCAACGGATGTAAAAGCCGCCAGCGGATTCCAAACCATTAACCTTGCGTCTGCCGAAATTACAGATGCGCCGCGATACCAATGGCGGGGTTTGATGCTGGATGAATCAAGACATTTTTTTGGTAAAGAAAAAGTAAAGCAGCTATTGGATTGGATGGCTTATTACAAACTGAATAAATTTCACTGGCACCTTACAGATGTACAAGGCTGGCGCATCGAGATTAAGAAATATCCAAAACTCTCTGCTGTAGGCGCAATTGGTAACTATAGTGATACATCCGCCGAAGCTAAATTTTACACCCAAAACGACATCAAAGAGATTGTTGCTTACGCTGCACAACGTTTTATAACTGTGATTCCTGAAATTGATATGCCTGGCCATGCCACCGCGGCAAACAGGGCTTATCCAGAATACTCTGGTGGAAGTGTTTCGGGCTACCCCAACTTCACTTTTAACCCGGCAAAAGAAGAAACTTACCAGTATTTAGCCAACATTATAAAAGAAACAAATGCGCTTTTCCCGTCTAAAATGATGCATTTGGGTGGCGACGAGGTTGTTTTAGGTATTAAAGCATGGTCGTTGGATACGGCTATAGCCAGGATGATGCAAACAAAAAACTTTGCAGATGTAGGCGAACTGGAACGCTATTTTTTTAAGCGGATGACGGATACTGTTACCAACCTGGGCAGTAAAATACTGGCATGGGACGAAGCCACCCAAACCGATCTTCCGGCAGGCAAAACCATCATTTTTTGGTGGCGCCAAAATTTGCCGGGCCAATTAACTCTGGCCATGCAAAAAAACTACCAGGTTGTACTATGCCCGCGTTTACCACTTTACTTTGATTTTTTGCAGGATGGCGACCATATTGCCGGCAGAAAATGGAACGGTGTTTTTAACCGCGTAACAGACGTATATAATTTCCCCGACAGGCAATTATCAGCAGATCAGCTTACATCAAGCCAAATTATAGGCGTGCAGGCTAATATCTGGACAGAAAAGATTGCATCGGAAAAACGTTTGGATTTTATGCTTTTCCCGAGAATTGCCGGTTTAGCCGAGGCTGGCTGGACAGCGTCCGAACTTAAGAATGAAGCAGCATTTAACGAAAGGTTAAAAACTGATTTAAAGAACTGGGACAAGGACAATATTTACTACTTTAATCCATTTGATCCTTTAGCTCACCCCGAAGCTGTTGATTTTGTACCGACCGTCAAAAAAACGTATTTAACCGGGAAGCGTGGCCACAATCACAGTTCAAAAAAATTGCATTCAAAAGCTGCTAAGAAACATACAAGTTCAACTAAAACTCATAAAACTTCGTCAAAGGCAACAAAAAGTAAAGCGCATAAAAAAAGGAAATAGCCTGTGGGTTATTTCCTTTTTAGATAAAGTATAATCTACCTACCTGTAAGTTGAAAGGTGGGTGGTTTTAATGCTCAATACAAATGATTTTCCTACGCTTATTTTAACGTTTTTATCCAGTAACATGGCTTTAACTGCGTCATCACCTTTAATGGCTTCAAAAAGATCGCGCGCTACTGCCGAACCGCTGATGTTATTGGTAACTTTGCCATTCTCCATATTGATATTGAAGGTGTAACCTGATTTTCCGCGATCTCCCGCAGATTCAAAATCTGTGATGTTCAGTTTAAACTGCTGATCTTCATTTAGGCTTTTCTTCAAATGCAAACGGATAACGGGCATGTACCTTTTCCAGGTAGTTAAATACTTTCTTTCTTCCATGATATTCTTATCTATATAAAAAATAAAAGCCCCTGTAGGTATTCGTTTACAGGGGCTTTAAAGGATCTTTAAGAACCGGGGAACACTATCTCCTGATCTTATATTATTTGTGTGATTTTGTTGTTTTGAAACTAAGGTAATGAGGGACAGCTACTCCCGGAATAATATTACCGCATAACAATTCAAAGCTACCTAAATAAAAGTGTACTATGGCAATTTATATTTCCATATAGTTAAACTCAATAAAACATTGTTAATCAATTATTTATACACATCAACACATTTTGTAGTAATAATGTAGGGGTAAGCACCGCCGATTTTAAACGCGCTTTTATTCATGCTGATACTTAATATTGGTAATTTGCAATTGTAAATAACAGGAAATCAATTAATCCTGCAATACTAAAAAAACCTAAAATCCCATGAGATATATCCTGAGTTATTTGATGCTCTTACTCCCGTGTATTTGCAAAGCATCACCTATAATTTATGTGAACCAGGTAGCTTTTGATTCGCGGGGGGCAAAAATGGCGGTTGTTGGTAACGACGCCAGGCTTAGGGGCTCAACCATATTTACACTAACCAACCAGGAAGGTAAAATTGCTTTTACGGGTACACTTAAAGGTCCGCTACAAATTACACAGTGGGCAAAAGGAACTTTCTTTTACCAGGCCGATTTTTCATCGGTAATTAAATCGGGCAGATATAAGGTAAACATCAGTGTAAACGGCAAACGATACATGTCGGATGAGTTTAATATTAGTCCAAATGCACTTGCCATTAATACGATGCCCTCAATTATCAACTATTACAACAAGCAACGGGCTAATACACCAACCGAACTTGAAGCTGATAAACATCTATTGCTATATGGTAGTGATAAAACGGTTGATATGCACGGTGGCTGGTGTGATGCCTCGGGCGATGTGAGTAAGTATTTTTCGCACCTGGCATATGCCAATTATATGTCGCCACAGCAAATCCCGCTGGTTACCTGGTCAATGATTAACGCTGTGCAAACAATTCCTGCCACATTGAACAAGCTCAGTATATATGATAAAACGGTTGACGAAGCGCTGTATGGTGCAGACTACCTTATGCGGGCCTTATCAACGGACGATTATTTTTATATGATTGTTTTTAGCTATTTTAATAAAGACCCGAAAGCACGTAGGGTAGTGGGGTTGAAAGCAAACAGTGTTACCACCAATGAATATCAATGCGCGTTTCGCGAAGGTGGAGGTATGGCGATAGCTGCCCTTGCCCGAATTTCTCAGCTTAAAAAAGATGGAGATTTTAAATCTGAAGATTATCTTGCTGCTGCCAAACGCGCCTTTGCACACCTGCTAATCCATAACACCGAATATGATGACGATGGTAAGGAGAACATCATTGATGATTACTGCGCCTTGATGGCCGCTACCGAACTTTGGATAGCTACCGACAGTTCATACTACCAAACCGAAGCCCGAAGGCGTGCTGAAAGCCTTGAAAAGAGGATGAGTCCGACGGGGTACTTTTATGCAAATGATAGTGGCCGCCCATATTGGCACGCATCTGATGCCGGTATGCCGGTTGTCGCTTTAAGCCGGTATTTAAGCAAAGAGAAAGATGCCGCTAACAGAACCACCGCGTTAAACACTATAAAAAAAGCATTGGATTATAACCTGCGGGTAACTGCCGAAACAAGCAATCCATTTGGCTATGCAAGACAGACTTTCCGTTTGAAAGATAAAATTCAGAATGGCTTCTTTATTCCGCATGAAAACGAGACCGGCTGGTGGTGGCAGGGCGAAAATGCCCGCCTGGCATCATTGGCCACCGCGGCTATTATAGGAGGCCGGTTGGTTTATCCTGAAAAAGGTGGTTGGGGTGTTAAAAAGAACATTGCAGCTTATGCCTCAAATCAACTATCATGGATACTTGGTTGCAATCCATATTCCATGTGTTTTATGTACCAGTTTGGTAAAAACAATGTGCCTTACATGAGCTCAAACTTTGGTCATGGTTCTGGTAAAGGGGGAATATCAAATGGTATTACCGGCTCAAAGGAAAATGCTGATGGCAGCGGCATTGATTACAAAACGGAAGATAATGGCAATGAATGGCGCTGGACAGAACAATGGTTGCCTCACGCGGCCTGGTTTTTACAGGCAATTACAGCAATGGCCGACGAAAAATAAGCGTAACAACTTCATAAGTTTTATCGGATTTACCTATATTAGGGCATGAGGTTGTAAAACAACGGAATTAATCGCCCCGGAGTTTTACCTAAACAGCCCTCAACCAATCATTATGTTTAATATTCAGGCAATTACAACTAATACGGTTGTAGCTAAAAATTTAATTTATGATGATTGCTGTATTGATGATCCTTATATTTTTATGCGTGTTGATAGTACCATTGCGCGGCCCTTCAAAAAACATTAACGCCAAACTCACCAAGCCAACAAACCTGTCTAAATATATGGTTAACAAAGATGGCTGGCTTGAAAAGATAAATGAACATAAAGAGCAAGAACGATAATTTTTTTTGCTGATGGTTTATAAATGATTGAAATTTGGACCATGCCCAATAAACTTATTTCGTTTCTATCTTTATTTAAGCATCTATCAGTAGATGATCAGGAGCTTATTACAAACACATTTGAAGCCAGAACATTTGATGAAGGCGATTACCTTTTTAAAGGTGACAGGGTTTGTCAGCAGTTATTTTTTATTGTTGAAGGGGTATTGCGTATTATGGTCAGAAATGAAAAAGGGAATGAGGTTACCCATTATTTTTTAAAGGAAAATCAGTTTTGCACCATATTAAAGAGTTTTATTAATCAGGTACCTGCTCATGAAAGTATCCAGGCGGCTTGTAAAGCAACAGTATTGGTTGTTACACATGCCAACCTGATGGCTCTGTACCTTCGGGTGCCATATTTAAAAAGCCTGATAGATGAAATAATACAACAGGCTTTGGTTGAAAAGATCAATGTAAGAAATATCTATTTGGGACAGGATTCAACTACCCGTTACAAGCTTTTTATGATGAGGCAGGCTGATATTGCACTGCGTGTTCCGCTGAATGATATTGCTTCCTATTTAGGCATCACGCCGCAATCCCTTAGCCGTATCAGGAAAAATATTCGCTGATATCTAACTACTTTGAAGGGGTAACGGCCATCATGCGGTGATACTCATATTTGGCAAAACTGGTAACCGGGTCGCCTGCTATTATGTTTTTTAACTGCTCCTCGTCATCAACGGCAAATATCCCCAGACCATAAATTCCTGCAGGATCCATTACCGGCCCAAATACAAGTATGATGCCCTTATCCATAAAATCCCGGTTGTAGGCAATGTGTTGTTGCATAATGGCGCGCTCACTATCGGTTATATCGTTTGGAAAAGTGGGGCGGGGCGATAATAATTTAACCGCAAAATGTAATTTTTCCATGTTTTTGATTTATTGAACAAGATAGTGATAAAGGTAAATTTATTTATGCTTGCGCAAATACTCATAAAATAAGACATTTGCCCATAGCATGGATATAAATAACCTATCAGAAATAACTTTTCAAGCAGCAACGTCAATTGAGCATTTTGAGCAAATAGTTCAGTTACAAAATCAAAATTTGTACAAAAGTCTGAGCACCGAGCAGCAGGAACAACAAGGCTTCGTATTTGCCGAGCATACCGTACCCTTATTACAAATAATGGCAGCTCAAATACCACAGGTTATAGCGTTATATAAAAACAAAGTAATAGGTTATAACCTGGCGATGACTGCCGCCATGGAAAATGAATTGCCAAGCCTTGCACCCATGTTTAGGGAGTTTCATAAAAACCAGTACCTGGGCAAACCTTTAATAGATTACAAATTTTTTGTAGGCGGTCAGGTTTGTGTAGATAAAGATTTTCGTGGCCTGGGTTTATTAAGCAAACTTTACAACGCAACGGCGAATGAAGTGGAAGAAGATTATGAACTTTGCATAACAGAAGTAGCTGTAAGAAACACCAAATCATTAAAGATTCACCAAAAAATGGGATTTGAAGTTGTGAGTACACATAACGACGGATTAGAAGACTGGAATGTGGTGGTGTGGGATATAAAAAACAGTGCATGATAAATTGATAAATCATATAAACGCTGTTTATACAAATTCCCTTTCCCGCTTCATAGCTTCGGCCATTTTTATACCCTGCTTGCGTACCTGCTCACTACGTACATAACGTTTATCGGCGCCTAAATTGGGTTGGGTGATGAATTCATAAAACATCCTTGTCCACGAGTGGGTTGAATCCAGGTGCTGATAAAACTCTTTGGTAATCTTATAATACTTTGGTAAGTGCCGGCCGGGGATATTCATGATATCGTGATGCTCGTTATGGTAACCTACATTAAAGCATACCAGGTTTAGCCATCCGTAATAGGAGTTAGTTTCCTGCCCTTCCTGAAAAATAAAGTGTTCATGAATAAAATGCCCTGCCGCGGGATGAAGGCTGAATCCCCATAAAGTTGAGAGGAACAGATAAATGATGGCTATCTTCCCAAGAAATACCCAGATTATTATGTCGGTAATAATTAATGTGATGATATTAGCCCATTCCCATCGCGTAGGTTTAGTATCAAATCCCCGCACTAAAAAAAGAAAGAAAATATAAAAAAACAACCAAAAAAACTTCATGATGCCCGATTTGCCTACCATTTTAACTTCCCAGTGGCTGGGGAAGTCGTTATCTATCTCCTCGATGCCTAAATGGGAGTGGTGTTTCATATGATGGGTTCTGAAAGCGATAGCTCCAGGTACCAAAACCGGGATATTAGCAAATATGGCAAGCGCTTTATTCTGGGCAGGTGTTTTAAGCATCAGGTTATGGGCCATTTCATGTACGGCCATTGCCGACCAATGGTTCATAGTACCACCAACCACATACGATAACAGGATTATTTGCCACCAGTAGCCACTAAATGAGGGAAACCACACGCTTACACCCCAGGCAAAACAAAGTTGCCCGGCTACAATAAAAAATGTAAGCACAGCCGCCCAGGGATCATATCCCATCAACTGTCTTACTTCGGGATATTTCTTTAATACTTCTATCCGCCGCAAAAAATGAATATCAGGTGTTTGAATGTTTTCAAAAGGGGAGTTACTTTTCATAACGATATGTTTTAGGCTATGCTAAATAACATAAATTCTTCAACCCAATCCGCAGTGCTGGTACTCAATTTAACCACGTATAAATACTTAATTACCCACATCAATAACACGGTTTTAACCGTAATTACTGCAAAAACTTTTAAGGCGCCTTAAATGGATAAATACTTATCACAACATTTTTCCGTTCTAATTCACAGCAAAGAATAACGACATCTACCAAAAAAATGTCACGATATTCCTTTATTTATAGATACGTTATAGCAGTTTAGGCTGAATAACGATTATTTTTTTATGTTTACCAAAAAAATCAATCTTAGTTATGAGAGTTTTAAAAACCCTTTTATTTCCTATACTTATTGCATTAGTTGCGCTGATTTTTCCTGCTTGTAAAGCCAAGAAATTAGCCGAAAAACCAGCACCGGTTGAAACCGAAAAAATGTATGCCCCGGCTCCAAAACCAACACCGCCGCCTGCACCGGCCCCTGCGCAAACACCGCCGCCGCCACCTGCAAAGCCAAACTATAATTTCAGCAATATTCAGTTTGAATTTAACTCAGCTGTTTTAAAAACAGCTTCATACCAGGCATTAGATAAGGCTGTGGCAGAAATGAAGAAAGATGCAACAGTAAAATTTGTATTAAATGGTAATTCATCTGCCGAAGGCACAGATCAGCGTAATATGGAACTATCTGTTGAAAGAGCCAACTCAGTTAAAACATACCTTGTAAACAGCGGTATAAGTGCCGATAATTTAAGTGTTAAAGGTTATGGCGAAAGCAAACCAGTTGCCGATAACTCAACCGAAGAGGGAAGAGTTTTAAACAGACGCGTAGAGATAAAGCTTAACTAATAAGCTTAAAACACTTATCATAAAATAAAGCACCGGCAGTTTAAAACCGGTGCTTTATAGTTTATAACAGGCAACCATTATGCTTTAATATTCGTTAATGTTTAAAGTAGTAACAAACTTTATCGGGCGATTTGAAGCATATTTTTAAGGGGATCCTAACCCTGCTAAATACTAAAGAAAAAAACAAGTTGTGCAGGCTCATCCTGCTCGATCTGTTTATTAGTGTATTGGATATTCTATTTTTAGGATTACTGCTAATCGTTATCGGCTTTTACACATCCGGGAAGCCCGACAAACACTATTTTATTCCAGGCGCATGGTTCAACCAGGATTCTATCCTGCTCATCGGCTTGTTCCTGGTGCTGTATTGTTTTAAAAACTGGATGGGATACCTTATCCTTCGTTTTCAACATCACTTTTTTTACGGTGTAGCAACGCGCTTATCCAAAAGGAATATTTTGCATTATCTTAAGGATGACTATATAAAATTTGTAAATGTTGATTCATCGGTGCATATCCGGCAGATAAGTCAACAACCTATTGAGTTTAGTCATTATATACTAAACAACGTTCAACAGATCATATCGCAAAGCATCCTCATTTTATTTACTGTCGGCGCAATTTTATTTTACCAGCCCCTGTTGTTTTTATTGTTACTGACGTTTTTAGTACCTCCAATAATTATTTTGGCCTATTTTATAAAACGAAAATCAAAACAGGTACGCGAACATACCAAAGTAACCAGCGAAAAAAGTATCCAATATTTACAGGAATCGCTATCCGGCTTTGTAGAAAGCAATATTTATAATACAAGTGATTTTTTGGCCGATAGGTATAACAACTATCAACAGCAATTAAATAATAACATTGCCTCACAACAAACCCTGCAGGGCTTACCGTCAAGACTGGTGGAAGTGTTTGCCATATTTGGTTTTTTTATTTTGATTTTCATTAATAAGTTTTCGGCTCATGGGCCAATAGTAGGTATCCTTACTATTGGCGTGTTCATGGCCGCGGCTTATAAAATTATTCCCGGTATCATTAAAATATTGAACAGTGCCGGGCAAATTAAAACTTATGAGTTTACTTTAAATGATCTATTGGCTGTTAAAGAAACAATTGTATCTGCCGATCTGCTCAATATTGTTCAACCCATAAATTCTATCCGTTTTAATAATATCCGTTTTAGCTATAAAGAACAGACCGTATTAAACGGTATTAGTTTTGAGGTTTGCTCAGGCGATTTTGTAGGCTTTTCGGCCGCATCAGGTACTGGCAAAACTACAATCATAAATTTAATTCTAGGATTTTTAACTCCCGAATCCGGCTACATAGATATAAATGGCAGACCTGCAAATACCATAAAAAGACAACATTACTGGAAAAAGATTGCCTACGTAAAACAACAAACTTTCTTCATTCATGATACCATCCTTAAAAACATTACCCTTACCGATAAACAACATGACCCCGAAAAGCTGGCCGAGGTAATATCCTTTTGCGGGCTTGAACCATTATTAGCTGGCTATGCCGAAGGGATAAATAAAGTGATTCGTGAAAACGGTAAAAATCTAAGTGGAGGTCAACGCCAGCGCATTACACTTGCAAGGGCATTGTATCATGATTTTGATGTATTGATATTAGATGAGCCTTTTGGCGAAATGGACCAACAAGCCGAAGAGGCTATCCTTGATCGGTTAAAACTCCTAATTGCCGAGGGTAAAATCATATTATTTATTACGCATAACACCGCAAGTTTAAACCACTGTAACAAAATAATTCCCCTGGTAAATGAATAAGCCCAAAGCATTGGTAATATTGAGTCCCGGTTTTCCTGCGGATAGTAATGATACTACCTGTATACCACCGATGCAGGTTTTTGTAAAAGCTTTAAAGCAACATAATCCGCAACTGCATATTATAGTGATTAGCTTTCAATATCCCTTCACCGCTTCACGATATCACTGGTATGGGGTGGAAGTTATAGCAATTGCGGGCAAAGGCAAGGGACAGTTATTCAGGTTAATTACCTGGAGGCGTGTATGGCAAACTCTAAAAAAGCTTCATAATCAGTATGAACTCAGCGGACTGTTAAGCTTTTGGATGGGCGAATGCGCCTATATTGGCGACCGCTTTGCCAAAAAATACAGTTTATTGCATTACGCATGGTTGCTTGGTCAGGATGCAAAAGCCGGCAACGAATACGTAAACCGGATAAAACCTAAAGGAGAATCATTAATAGCTATATCTGATAGCCTGGCACGGGAGTTCAGGATAAATTATGGAATAGAACCTGCATATACCATTCCCACGGGCGTCGACACCACACTTTTTAATACGGAATCAGTTGATAGGGATATTGATATTATGGGCGCAGGTTCGCTTATTCCGCTTAAGCAATACCATTTGTTTGTTAATGTTGTTAAAAGCTTAACCGCCGAGTTCCCGGACATAAAAACAGTTATCTGCGGTAAAGGCCCCCAAATGGAAAGTCTTCTAAAACAGATAAGCAAACTAAAATTGGAAAACAACATCCAGTTAATAGGTGAATTAGCACACCCCGAAGTACTTGCGTTGATGCAGCGTTCAAGAATATTTTTGCATACATCGGCATACGAGGGTTATAGTACCGTTTTAAGTGAGGCTTTATACGCAGGCTGCCATGTGGTAAGCCTTGTTAATGGGATGAATACCCGCCCCGCCCAACATCATGTTCCCGATAACGCGGAACATTTGCCGGATATAATTAAAGACTTGCTTAGCAATAAAAACCTGCTTCACGAATCAAGTTTGGCTTATCCAATTAAAACTGTGACGGCAAGGGTAGCCGCTTTATTTGGTCATTAACCGCTGGCAAATTTCAACAAGGTCATCGGCTATGGTTTTAAAGCTAAGGCATTGATTAAAGTGGGCTAAAACAGCTGCCGACATTTCTTTTGGGTTGATACTTTCAGTCTCCTTAAGTGTTTGGGCCAGCATATCTGCGTCGCCGGGCGGATATAAGAAGCCGTATTTGCCATTCGCCGTTATTTTTTGATATGGTGGAATATCAGTGACAATGGGGATACAACCACAGGCTATTGCTTCAAGCAGTGCATAACCGCTCCCTTCTTTACGACTGCCCGATATATAATAATCTGCTGCGCTAAACCAATAAGGCATAGCAGCATTAGTAACTTTCCCAACCAATACAACTGATGCTGACAATAAGCTGTTTGATGCCAGCTTTTGATCTATCCTGCTCAATAACTCGTCTGTTTGATATATCATATAAAGTTTGGCGCCGGGCTTGGCTCGCAGGTACTGTTCAAAGCCACTTAAAACCGTCATCGGATCTTTATTAGCATTTAAGTGACCCACCCAAAGAAAACTGGTCTCGCTTGTAATACCGGTATATGTTTTACTCAACTGCTTTTCAATAGTTTTAAAACCGGTTGAAGCTTCCAAAAGTTCAAATACTTTGGCATCCCGCTTTATGATATTTTTTTTCTTCCACACATCCGCATTGCCTGCCGCTGTAAAAAGAAATGCATCGGCAAGGCTGCAGGCTATTTTTTCTAAATAACCTTTTATACCTGTCGATGGTAATTCGCCATGATGCTGGATGATTAGCTTAAATTTTTGATTACAGAACAACCGAAGAAACATCACCTGAACAGGAAATACCAATCCTTGTACCAATATAATATCGGGTTTTAAAGCTTTAATAAAGCGATGGGTTTTAACAGAAACAGACCAAAATCTATTTTTCCCTCTAAAAAAATAATACGGAACATCGTCCATGATCACATGCTGTTCAAAAAACGCATGCTTAACAAAAGTAATATCGACGTGATTTTTAAGATAAGAGGCAAAAGCCAGGGCAGGAGCATGGTTTTCCCTAACCTGTTCTGGCCGGGTGTAATTTAAATGGGAGTGATAAGTAAGATCAACCAGCTTTATCAATTTTACAATATTTGATGATGTATAAATGTTCCCGGGAACACAGCGCCCGGTAAATAAGAATGAATAGACGACATAAGTTCGCCTATATTTCCCTCCACATATTTGTAAACATCTCCCAATTTAATCAAACTAAACTGCTTTCCTTTAAGTTCATTCGCCAATTTGGGCAATAAACTCTGGTCGAATAAACGAATGTTCCCCTGATGTACTATCAATTGAATATCGGCAGGTTTTGTAGCATAAAAAGCATTGTAACCTCCGGTTTGTCCTTTTGCTTTTGCAATTACCAGGTCGGCATATTTGAGGGCTGCAATTTCACCATTGTTTGTTTTCCAGACGTTTGCAGCGGTTTTATTAAGGGATAGATACAATTCCTCATTACTAAGCATTCCGGTATTTCGTGCTATGGCGATATGTTCCCAAATGTTCCAGCTACTTGTAAGGGTTGAATCGGTACCAAAAAGAATGTTCGTAAAAGGTTTCAGCTTCTGTATAGGAGCTGTTGCATTCAACAGAAAATAGTTGGATGCAGGGCACCAGACAATGGCCTTAAAATTTGGAGCCTGTTTCGAGGTCATGGCCACTGCATGAATTCCTATAAGTTCCCGGGTCAATTTATTCCAGTTGATAAGGCTGTCTATTTCCTTTTCGGCCTGTGCGTTAGTTCCCTCACCGGTATGGATCACCACAGGCAACTTTCTGTTAAGTGGATTATTTAGTTTTATTTTCCAATATTTTTCAAACGCTGCCGAATGCAGGTCGTGGGTATTTTCAAATATATTAATGAGCGAAGGCTCAACAAATAATTGTTCCCCATGATTTACCACCGTAGTAACCCCACAAAGCAAATTTTTGTACATTCCCCATAACGTACGCAGATGCTGGGGAACGTGAAGCACAGCGTTTATCTCATACTTAAACTCCTTATGAATGTATGCTCCCCATTCGGTATAATTATTATAAATGCGATTGCCTAACTGTGGAAAAAGATTAAAATCAAGATGATCATGCGAGTTGATGAGGCCAGGAAAAACAATGCAATCATCAAAGTAAAGCTGAAACTCGTCGCCGCTATTGATCACCGGGTAATTCACGTCAACGATTTTATCATTAACAATCTCCATGTCAACCACCTTTCCGCTATCAGCCAACCTCACATTACGCAGTATCATTTAATCCTTTTTAAATGAATGCCATAAATAACAGGAAAACCATAATACTTTTCATATACATGCATGGCATTTGCCTTTTCGTAAAATGGTTTCATGGAGTCATCAATTTTTATTTCCAGCTGGCTTACCACCTGAAAGTTATTTTTCAACAAAACATCTTTAATACTATATATAGGATGTACGTAGTTACGAACGGCCATTAAGGTATTGCGGTGTTTAAAAGTACGTTTGCCACCAGATGCTAACGTATGTGGATGAAAATCGGTAATAATAATATCGCTATCGGGTTTTAACATCCTGCACCAGGCCTGCAAAGCCTCTTCGATATGTTCAATATGCGCCACAGTGAGTGTTGAAACGATGATGTCAAAAGCAGCATCAGGAATATCAGCAAATGCATTGTCTTTAATCTGCCTGGTTTGTGATGATGGGTATTTATCTTTTAATTTATCAAGCATACCACCCGATACATCAAAACCTGTAACACCTGCGGGATCTTTACTGAAAATAGCGGGCCACTGCCTGCCTGTGCCACAGCCTATATCAGCTATTTGTTTGCCTTTAAAATCTATATTTTCAATAAGGTTTTCAAATAGTCTTTTGTCAAGGTGCAACATTAAATTTCCGGGCTGTTTATCATAGTCAGATGCCCACAGGTCGTAGGCTTCCACTACACTTTTTTCTATAACAGCCGGGGAGTTTATCTTGCTTTTAATATAGTTTTTGAGAGTAGTCAGCATTGTGCAGGGTTTATTATAATAACGGGCACAAAAGTGATATGGTTGCCCGTCATTTTTATTATTAAGCAGGCAACCCCTGTCAATTATGCAGCGTAGTATATTATGAATAGTTTAATGTTGATCTGGGTTAGAAGGCGATGGGTATAAAAGCTTATCGCCTTCATTTAACTGCCAAAATAAGTAAGTATGAATAAGATATTACTTTACAATCCTAAAAGTGCTATAGCCAAGCACCGCATTCCCAATTCTATTCTAAATATCGCCGCTTCTGTTGAAGGTAAATATGAATGGGTGATTGTAGATGGTAATTGTGAATCAGATCCCCTTCAAAAGATTGAAAGTTATTTAAAAACCGGCGAGTTTGGCTATCTTGGTTTTACAGTGATGCCCGGCCCTCAACTAAGGGAAGCTATTCCTCTATCAAAAAAAATAAAAGAGAAATATCCTTACACCACCATGATATGGGGAGGATACTTCCCTTCAAGTCAGCCAAAAGCGGTTTTAAGCTCGGGCTTTGTTGATTTTATCATCAACGGTCCGGGAGATAATGCTTTCCCGAGATTGATAGATGCCCTTGAAAATCATGAACCTTATGAGTTTATTAAAAACCTGATTTACAAAGCTGATGGTAAAATTACTAAAACCATTAAGGAAGACCTGCTTGATCAGGACTCATTGCCGCCATTACCTTATGATAAACTTGCCACTTTTTATCCTATAGACAGGTACCTGGGCAAAACCTATTTAGGAAAACGTACCATGGCCTATCACTCTAGTATTGGCTGCCCCTTTACCTGCTCATTTTGTGCCGTTGTGCCAATTTATGAAGCACGCTGGAAAGCAAAATCGGCCAAAACGGTTTATAAGGACGTTAAATACATTAAAGACAGGTGGGGCGCAGATGCCATTGAGTTTCATGACAATAACTTCTTTGTATCAGAAAAACGTACCGTTGAGTTTGCAAAACTGATAGAACCCGAAAATATGACATGGTGGGGGATGGCCCGTATTGACACCATGGATAAATTCAGCGACGCCTCATTGGCACAGATCCGCAAGGCTGGCTGCAAAATCATATTTTTTGGCGCCGAAAGTGGTAATAATGATATTTTGGAGCAGCTGGATAAAGGAGGGACCCAAACAGGCGAACAGATCATCCGTTTTGCCGAGCGGTTAAAAAAGTTTGATATCATCCCTGAGTATTCATTTGTTTTGGGAACACCAGCCCCAACGCCTGAAAAAGTACAGGCCCAGATAGATTTTGAAATTGATTTTATAAAAAAAGTAAAAGCTGTAAATCCGCGTACCGAGATTGTACTGTATACTTACACCCCGGTACCCACCGAAGGTTCGGAACTTTATAAACAGGTTTTGGAACAGGGTTTTGAATACCCCAAAAGTCTTGAAGATTGGATAAGTCCGGCCTGGGAAAATTTTGATCTGCGTAAAAATCCATTAACACCCTGGCTAAAACCAGAAATGATAGATAAGATCCGCAACTTTGAAACTGTGCTTAATGGCGTATATCCAACTGTAACAGATATTAAGCTTAATGATATCAAAAGAAAAGCGATCAAATTGGTATCTACCCTGCGTTATAGAACAAACCTGTATAAATATCCTTACGAAATTAAAATACTGCAACGCTTATGGGAATACCGCCAGCCAGAAATACAGGGCTTTTAATTTGTAAAAACATTGAAGACCAACGTAAATAATATTGCCCCCGATATATCCCAAGCCGCCCAGGAAGCATTTGAGGAGATGTATATTGCTGTTCGTGATAAAGAGGGTAGGTTGTATAACGATAAAGAGGTAGCCCGCTTACCCAATATAGATAAAGGGCATAGGTATTACAAAGAATGGAAAAAGAGAAAGCAATCGTCAGAACAGCTGATCACTTATCTTAAAGAAAGGCAAAAGCCACTTCATATACTGGAAGTTGGTTGCGGTAATGGCTGGCTTTCTTCAAAGCTTGCCAATATCCATAATGCCCAGGTAACCGGGCTTGATCCTAACCGGGTAGAAATTGAACAGGCACAACGCGTATTTAAAAAAAAGCCCAACCTGAAATTTATTCACGGTTCATTTGATAACAATACTTTCAACGAACCTGTAAAATTTGATGTGATCATATTTGCAGCATCAATACAATATTTCCCGTCTATAAAAGATACCATAGCTGATGCTTTTTCTTTGTTAAGTAAAACAGGGCGGGTGCACGTACTTGACACTCCTTTTTATCATACAAACGAATTAGAAATGGCTGCTAAAAGAAGTTTTGTTTATTATGATTCTCTGGGCTTTCCGCAAATGTCTCACTATTACTATCATCACCCCTTAAAACAAGTGTTGGAGCTTAAGCACAAAACGATGATCGATCCAACAACATTATGGAACAGGTTGACCAAAAAAAACATTTTTTACTGGATAATATTAAAACCCTGAATATGAGCGGGCAAACCATATTGCAAACGTTTAAGCGTTACCGCACCCTGCAAACACACAGGATATTGGCATTGCCAATTGTAATATTGATGCCGCACAGCGCCTGTAATTGCCGTTGTGTAATGTGTGATATATGGAAAGACAATAAAAACTTAAAGCAGCTTACGGCCGAAGATATCAGCGGCTTGTTAGAGTCACTTAAATCATTAGGAACCACGCAAGTGCTGATGTCGGGCGGAGAAGCTTTACTCAATAAAAACTTTTTCACATTATGCAAAATTTTGAAAGATATGGGGATTAGTGTTGTATTGCTCACTACCGGCTTATCTATAAAAAGCAATGCCGATGATATTTTAAAATACGTTAGCGAGGTAATTGTATCTATTGATGGTGATGAACCACTGCATGATGCCATCAGGAACATCCCCAATGCCTTTAAAAAACTAAAAGAGGGCGTGGAGTATATTAAGAAGCTAAACCCTGCATATCGAATTACAGGCCGTACGGTAATCCATCGCCTCAATTATCGCAATTGGGCGGCCATCATAACCGAGGCCAAAAAAATGGGACTTAACCAGGTAAGCTTTTTACCTGCCGATGTTAGCAGCCACGCTTTTAACCGCCAGCAAGCCTGGGCCGAACCTAAGCAGAACGAGATCCTGATATCGGAAAAAGAACTGCCCGAGCTTTGCGAAGTGATCAGCTATTTATTTACCGAGTTTAACCATGAATTCCACAACGGCTTCATTGCTGAAAGTAAAGAAAAGATACAGGATATATATCATTATTATGCAGCGTTTTATGGCCTAAATGAATTCCCTTTTAAAAAATGCAACGCCCCTTGGGTATCTACCGTTGTAGAAGCCGATGGAACGGTTAGGCCATGCTTTTTTTTAGAATCGATGGGAAATATCCGCGACACATCGTTAATCAATATATTGAATAGCCCGGATGCTATCGCGTTTCGCAAATCATTAAATACTTCAACAAATCCGACCTGTGTAAAATGCGTGTGCTCACTTAATCTGTCGCCATTAACACATCTATCTTAATTTTATGGACCAGTTAAATAACATATTGTTTACGCATTCCTATTTTTTGCGGTTCGACCCAAAGCAATGGGCCATGGGGCAACCATATGCCCCTTTGGGAACATTGTATGCAGCCTCAAATATGCGGATGAACAGTTACGAAGTTTCGTTTTTTGATAACATGTTTTCGCACACGGCAGAAGAGATTATACCTGTGATTGAACAAATCAAACCGGGCTTTTTTGTAATTTATGATGATGGGTTCAATTACCTCACCAAAATGTGCCTTACCAATATGCGGGAGGCTGCTTTTAAAATGTGTAAACTGGCAAAAGACCGCGGCTGCACGGTAATAGTTTCAAGCTCAGACTCCACCGATAGATATAAAGAATATTTGCAGGAAGGTGCCGACTTTGTAATAATTGGCGAAGCCGAACAAACCCTTCTTGAGCTAACAAATGCGATTAAGACTGGAGAAGATGATTTTTCACAAATACCGGGACTTGCTTATTTAAAAAACGATGCTGCATTTAAAACCGTTGCCCGCCCTGTATTAAAAAACCTGGATGCATTGCCTTTACCAGCCTGGGATTTGATTGATATTACTCCTTATAAGGAAAGCTGGGTAAAACATGCTGGGTATTTTTCCATGAACATTGGTACCACGCGCGGATGCCCCTTTAAATGTAACTGGTGCGCCAAGCCCATTTATGGCAACCGGTACAATTCACGCAGCCCAGAGAACGTGATAACCGAACTGAAACTATTGAAGAACATGTTCAACATGGATCACATATGGTTCTGTGATGATATTTTTGGATTGAAACCAGGTTGGGTTAATGAGTTTGCCAAACTTGTTCAACAGGAGGGCTTACAGTTCAAATACAAACTTCAATCCCGTGCTGACTTGCTTTTGGATGATGAAAATGTAAGCGCGCTGGCAGCCTCTGGCTGCGATAATGTTTGGATAGGGGCAGAAAGCGGTTCGCAAAAAATATTGGACGCCATGGATAAAGGCACTACCATTGACCAGATCTCTGCAGCAACACAACTGATGAAAAAACATGGGATAAAACCATCTTTTTTTATACAGTTTGGCTATCCCGGCGAAACAAAGGAAGATATTGCGCTTACCATCAACATGATTAACGATCTGTTACCGTATGAGATAGGCATATCGGTATCATACCCACTGCCCGGTACATTATTTTATGAAAAGGTAAAAGCCAACATGCAGCAAAAAACCAACTGGACAGATTCTGACGAGATGGCGCTGATGTTTAGTAATACTTTTAGTCCGGCCTATTACAAGCAGTTACATAAATATGTGCATCAGAACTATCATGCCCACCTGGCAAAATATAATCTTATCAAGCTGTTTAAAAATCCACTTAACCCCAATATAAAACGGATTAGGAAAGCGGTTTCATTGATATACCATGCCCCAGCCACCCTGATAGCCGGGTTTAAATTAAGCAAATTGGAAAAAGCGATATGAGTGAAGTCACCTTTATAGATAATGAGGCAAATGCTTCTGATGCCTTCAGCAGGCAGTCAGCTGTATTTGACGAGATTTACTCAAACAATGCCATTATTAATTATAAGAGAGCAAGGGTAAGGGATCATGTATTACAATATTTAAAGCCCGGCAGCAGGATACTCGAGCTTAACAGCGGCACGGGTGAGGATGCCCTGTTTTTTGCTAAGCAAGGTCATTACGTACATGCCACTGATATATCAACAGGGATGCAAAACATATTGGAGCGAAAATCCGCACCTTATCGGGACAATATCAGCTTTGAAACCTGCTCATTTACCCAACTTAATCAATTAAATCAAAAAGGGCCATATGATCATATTTTCTCCAATTTCGGCGGTTTAAATTGTACCGGTGAACTGGATAAGGTTTTATTATCATTTGATGCTCTTTTAAAGCCCGGAGGAAAAGTAACGATGGTTATCATTACACCATTTTGTTTATGGGAAACATTGTTAATTTTTAAGGGAAAATTTAAAACCGCATTTAGGCGTTTATTTAGCAGCGAGGGACGATTAGCACATGTTGAAGGTGCTTATTTCAAATGCTTTTATTATAGCAACTCATTTATTATAAACACTTTACAAAATTCATTTAAAGTGTTAAAATTGGAAGGTTTATGTACGATAGTGCCTCCTTCATATATAGAAGGCTTTGCAGAAAAGCATCCTAAAACTTATAAATTCCTGAAGAATAAAGAAGACAAATTAAAAAGCACATGGCCTTGGAAGCATATTGGCGATTACTTTATTATTTCATTGGAGAAAAAATAAATGACCATTATAAGCCTTGAAAAAATAACTTTGCCGGGCAAATCGCCACGCCCATGTTTAAAAAAATTATTCCTGGTTTATTGTTTAGCATGCTTTGGGCTACAGGGTCTGTTGCTGTTAAGTTAGGAATACACTCTGCAGATGCCCTGATGTTGGCCAGTATAAGATTTATAGCAACCGGATTGTTTTTTGGCCCGTACTTTGGTTTATTCAGGAAGGAACGTTTCTGGCCTTTAAAACACGAATGGAAAAGCATATTTATTTACGGCTTTTTATGCACTACCTTAACGCTGGGATCTTTTTTTGCTGCCCAACGTTACGCCTCGGCGGGTATTAGTATGCTGTTTATTGCAGTAGCTCCATTATTAATCGCTTTGTTTTCATCATTAATTTTAAAGCGAAAGCTTACACGATTTGAAGTTGTGGGCATGCTTATTGCCTTTACCGGCCTGGTACTTGCTTCTGCAACAGCATTGCCTAATGCCAGTATAAAACCTATAGGCATCTTATTGTTGACCATCTATGTACTGGCCTATGCATCAAGCAGCGTTTATTTTTCAACTTTAAATATTTCGTTACCAAATGTATCCTTTAACATCTGGCAGGTATTTGTAGGAGGGATAATACTTTTACCTTTTTGTCCCTTGTTTCATCAAAATCACATCCAGCATGTTGATCTTAACCTGTTTCTGTCTCTCTTTTGGTTAATCGTTGTACTTTCATTTATAGCCAATCAACTATGGCTCCACCTGGTAGGGCAGGATGCTGTTACAGCCGGTACCTGGCTGTATGTTACACCTGTATTTGGATATGCTTTTGGATACCTGATACTTTGCGAAAGCATTACCATTTACGCTATTGCAGGTACATTACTGGTAGTTTCGGGCCTGGTTATTTCTAAAATGAAGGGTTAAGAAAATCATCCAATATTGCCAGATAATTCAGCTGTTAATTAAGTAGATCAATTAGCCACACTGTGTTGATTTTCTTCTAATAGTTGTGCAACTTTAGCTTCAAAGCGGCTAATCAATTTAAACTGGAAGTTTGCGGGATCTGGTTTGGCAAAATGTTTGCCAGTTACCATTGCCAATACGGTGCCATGATTGTTTACTCTTTTTTGCTGCGTTTTAAGATTCCATCTATCGGCGGTAATTTTCATCAATTTATCATCCAGGCTGTCGCCAACTTTATTATTCAGTAATACCTCAAATAAACTTTTTAAAATATTCTTTTTTAATGCTTTAGCCGTTGATACCCTCATGATATGATTAGGCAGATATTTGAGTGTCCAGGCGTTTGCAGTAAAAAAATCAGCAAACGTAGTATCGCCTTGTATGGGTATTAGTGTTACTACTTCTGTGGCGGTATAAATATTTTTTTCTGCAATTTCAGGCTCGCATTCGTCAATATAATAATTCATGCAAAAGCAATGTTGCCTATTAACCAAAAAAGTTAATTTTTTGAAACAATGCATCAACGTACGTGCTATCCAGAGACGATTAGGGGCCGTAATAATAAAGAGATCAATATCAGATGCATCATCCGCATAATTTTTTGAGAGAGAGCCGGAAATGGCAATCCCACGCACATAAGGAAACCTAATTAGAAGGTTCCCAACTTTATAAGCGGTTTTTATCATCTCAAAGGCTTTTTGGTTTCCCTTGTTGCGACGCTGTACCAGGTATTGATCATTTTTAAGGCTATAATATTTATCAAAACGAAATATTAACCGGCCGCCCACTAAACAAGCCAATGCTTCATCAAACGTTTTCCACTCATATTTTACGGGCAAAAACAGGCAAACTTCCTCGCGGGTGAGTGGATAATTAAACGCATCAAAATAGGCCAGGGTAGCCAATATGTTCTTTTTAATTTCTGACACTTTATTGATGGTTAAATTTTGACTAAAAGCGGACCTGATCTGCATATATATTAGTATGACGTAACTGTTAAACGGTTGGTTGCTATCTCGTTTGAATTTTCATGTGATTTGTTTTTGCCGGCGAGGGATGATTTTTCTGAGCTATCGGAAAATAAGAAAAAAGCAAAGAAAAAGCTGTAAAACATAACACCCTTGTCCGCATCCAGCACGTTTTCGGATAAGGATACGATAGCTATTACCAGCATAAAACTGATAAAAACCAGGTCCTTTTTTTTAAAGGCCATTTTAAATCCGTAGCCCAGTGTAAGCAAATAGACAAGCAAACCCCAAACGCCCGACTTCATTATAAAACTGAGGTATTGATTATGGGAATTTAAACCTGCAAGAAACGAACTGTACATTTTAGCCTTAAAAAATTCATCATGCAGTAAGGAAACTTCTGAGCCCGAACCATAACCCATTAACGGCCGTTGCTTTATTAGTTCGACTACCACATGCCAACGGGCCAGGCGGGGATCGGTACTTTCGCCTGGTCTGGCAACAGCAAAATCATCTTTTAAACTGGTTATATACCGTTCATTGAACGATTTTCCATTTAAAACTATAACAAAGGCCAAAGTTGACAAAGCGAGCCCTACTAACATAAATGTGAGCCTTTTTTTGCCCAGGAACAGGCAATATGGAAGTGCCAGGTTAACAATCAGGAACAACACTGCCAATATAGATTTTGAACTTAATTGAATAATACCACATAACAGTATAAAGCAACAGACGCCATAAAGCAACTTTAATGATGACGCTAAGGGTTTAAACAGCAGGGTTAATAAATATACCAACCCTATTACCAGCTGAAGGGAAAAAAAGGTGGCATGCATATCAATTGGTTCCGAGAAGTTATGATTGGTAAATGCAGCTGATAATATTGTTTTTATGGGTAAATGATAGTATCTGATGGTTATAAGGGCATCGACATATAAATAAATTGTGGTTGCTGTACAAACAAGGCCAAATGCCAGCAATAAATTTGATCTGTATTTTTTAAAATCGAGGGTATTAAGAGCAAACACAACAGGAAACAACAAAGCAGGCAAGCGTAATGTTAACTCGTTAATAGCCTGGGAGCGGTAAAGGGAATAAACCGTAGCAATCAGCGATACTAAGAATACCGATTGTAATACTGCCGTTTTTACAGTAAAGACCGATACCAGCGTTCCTTTTTTAAAGTAGATAAGTGTATGAATTATAAAGCTAATCAATATAATATGGCTGTAAAACCTATCAAACGGCAGGCTTGCCATCAGCAACATGATGTGAAAGTAACTTATCTTATTAGCGTTGGTATCGCATATCAGCAACAATTGCTTCATAGTTTTTACGTTTATAGCTCTCTACAATAAATTCTTCGTATTGATCAATAACCCGCTCCCAGTTAAACTGGTATTTTATTTTGCGTAGGTTATTCATTACCATATTTTTTTCCAGATCCTTCCGTTGAACATTCTCCACCAGTTGGGTTACCTCTGCAGCATTTGAAAAATAAAACGCATCCTTATTTAATACTGATTTATTGAAAGGGTTGTTGTGCGCGGCTATTAAGGCTTCACTGGCCATGGCTTCTAAAAGAGAAGGGTTTGTACCACCAACGCTATGCCCATGGAAATACAGGTAGGAGTTGTTTTGCAACGATCTAACTTTAGGCGTATCAAAAATGGCCCCTTTGAATTGGATCCGTTCATCATTGGCAAATCTATTGGTGATGAATTTTCCAAATCGGTTATCGGTATTCCCCAAAACTTTAAAACTTTTAGTGGAGTTACTTTTATTAAAACCCTCTAATATGGTTTCGATATTGTTTTCAGGCTCCATGCGTGCCATCAGCAAAAAGTAGTCTTCTTTAACAGCTTCTGTAAAATGATATTGCTCGCGTTCAATATCAGTGAAAATATCTGCGCCATATGGAATATACTTACTATCAATGTTGTACTTATCCTTTAGGTATGATTTTATCACCATCGAATCGGCAACATAGTACTGACTGTATTGCACCGCCAGTTTTTCTGCATATTTCAGAAATTTTTGTACGGCCCTGGAATATTTTGATCTTTTCCACTCCATGCCATCCATATTGGAAATAATAGTACTGTTTTTAGGATAAAGCGGCCCCCAAACCGAGCTGCTGGTATACCCCATGAGCATTACCACATCAAAATTTCTTTTGCGGGCATCAAGCAGGCAGTTCATATCATAAATAAACTGACCGGCAGTACCTATAAGGTATTCAGGATCATAACAGTGCCTTATCTCCACACCATTCCAGTTATCCTTTGAATAGGGGTGGTTGTGCGAATTATAAACAGTTACAGCGTGGCCATGTTTTACCAGGCCGGCAGATACATATTCTGATATATGCTCAAACCCTCCGTAGTAATTCGGTATGCCCCTGGTTCCTAATATTGCTATGCGTAGTTTCATGTTATAATACAGATTGATATGCTTTTAGCGTTTGTGTTGCGGCGTGTTTCCATGTATATTTTTCAAGAATCTTATTTCTCAAATGTTTATTAACGGGTGATTGACTTGCCTTTTCTATTGCATTGAATATACTTTGTGGTGAAGCAGGGTCGCAATAAAAAGCATCATTACCAAAATATTCCCTTACATCACCCTTATCACTAATAACTACATTACAAGCCATCAGCGCAGCTTCTATTGAACTTAAGCCCGTGGTTTCAAACCAGCTGGGTAATACATGTACCCTGGCGCGGGCATAGTATTTTACCAGCTGATGCTGGGGTACCTGGTCAACAAATTCAATATTATCAGCAGCTATATCCCGGCATTCACGGTAATATGCCGCCTGGTTTGGCGCATGGCCCCCGATAAGCAGCAGGTGGTACGCGGTGTTATTTAATGCTTTAATGAGGTTCAACTGGTTTTTAATTCCTTCTATTCGCGCGGCACAAATAACCTGTTTATCATCTTTAATTACAGATTCATCATATTTAAATAAATGCTGATCTGTACCGTTTGGTATTACCATATGCTTTACTTCGCCCGGATAATTGTTCAACACACGCTGATATTCTGAATTTGAATTTGGCAGGATCATAGCCGTACGGCGTAAAATATCCATGATGCTTTTACGCTGCCCCTTCCATGTGTACGACATGCTGGCCATGCCATCACGGCCGAGCAGGAATCTTGCCATTGTTTTAACATATTCAACGCCATCAGCCGGTAGGTACCTGAGCAGCCTGCCTAAGCCTTTGCGATGTTGCTGATCATATTCACTGTAGTTGCAAAGGATAGTTGACACAACAAAAGGCTTTTCGGCCTTATAGCTGTGGTATAAAATATCGGCGGGGCGACTGAGGTTAAAAAAATGCAGCAGATCATAACTGTTGTAATTGATATGCTCATTTGCCAGTTTTATTTCGGCAGTGATGCCCATAAATGTGAGGTGACGGGCAGTTTGAACAACCTGAACAGTATCACCACCAGGGGCGGTGTACAATGTAGACCGGGTTATAAATGCTACTTTCATAACGCTGGCCCTCCCGAAATGAATTTGTGCAACCAGGAGATCATCCCCGCTGGAAAATAACTAACCGTATACAACAGGTAGTTATCTAACCTAAGCGGAGATATGCTGATGGCTCTTGCGGCATATAAACGGGCCTTTTGTGGCTGAAAATTATTGAGCAATAGTTTTTTACCACAAAGCGCATAATAAGAACCCTGCTTAATTTTAGCTGAATATTGTTTTTCGCCAATCTTAGCCAGCAAGTTACCCTCGCTGATACTTATAGCGCGGTTTTTAAGAGTAGTATATTTAATATGCCTGAATTTGCGCGGCCTCCACTTTTCATCAATAGTAACAGATTCAGGGTTGAGCCTCACTTTAATAAGTGGTTGAGCAAGATTACAAGCCTTTTGATCTTTAAGGATATTTACCCATAAAAAATGATCTTCAAAGGTATAAGCATGCTCATTATAGCCACCCTTACTGATAACCATATCTTTTTTGTAAAAAACGCAGGAATGGATGAATGGGCAAACCGAATATTTAAGCTGCTGGATCTCCTCATTATTAAATGCCGGAGGTTTATGTGTAAATAGAAAATGCCCATCCATATCAATATAATCTGCCGCCGAACCCATAACGCTGTATTCGGGATTGGCTACCATAAAGTCATATTGCAGCTGCAACCTTTCGGGGTAGCAAATATCATCGGCATCAAAACGGGCAATAAACGGTGCACGGGCATATTTTAAACCATAATTTAAGGCATTGGCTATACCTTTATTGTCCTGATATATAACCACAATACGGGGGTCATTAAATGCCCCAATCACCTCAACCGTATCATCTGTCGATCCGTCGTTAACTATCAGTAACTCAAAATCAGCAAAAGTTTGCCTCAATACAGATTCAATGGCGTCACCAATATATTTCTCTGCATTATAAGCCGGCATCAAAACCGTTATTTTGGGAATATCAAAATTCATTTGTTAACGGTTTAAGGGTTGAGTTTTCTTTTATATTAAGCAAAAGCAACAGTTCAAAAAACACCACCACTGATAGTTGTTCAATCCAGTATTCTATGAAAAAAACAGCCAGCATTAAAAGCAAAATGGGCAAACCATAAGTTAACACGCTGTGATGTTTGGCAAAAAAGCCCAGGTAGTAAATGAAAAACCCTGCAATGCCAATCAATCCATATTCGGCGAGTAGTTGATCGTAAACAGAAAAAGGACTATTGGTTAGTGAATGCAAACCAGCCCTTTTGCTAAAATAATTAAGGTACACATCAAGATGATTCACCATAAAATCATGATTGATATAAACAAATTTATGCGGATAGCCGCCTGCAAAACCAAGCCCGGTAGCCCGAAATGCCAGTTTGGATGAGAAATTCCCCATGCCAATACCAGTAATTGTATTGTTTAAATGTTTTTGCAAAAAAAAGGCAGTTTGTAAAAAACCTTTAATCTTGCCGGGCATAGTTGGAGTTGACTCCGGAGCTTCTTTACCTGAAATTGGCAGCTCCTTTTTATGTGCATCTATAAATTGAACGAGTTTTTCTTGTTCGGGGGGCGTTTGTTTACTGCTTTGATAGGAGGCCGAATTAATATCAGGTCCTTTAATGGCAATACGGCCACCATCTACTACATAAACCTTGCTCTCGGCGTTTGTGATCGCTTTATCATGTAGATGCTTTACAGTGTAAACGCTATCCATAAATATTTTAGCTATCTTTTGCCTGCGCTCATCAGCGTTCAGTACGCTATCTGGTCTAAATCTGATTTGTACGTTTGCCCATATCGAGGGCTTTGCTGCGGATACATCTTTATGAAGCAAAATCTTTACCGTATCTGTAGCGTAGTTGTTGTTTTGCGGGGATATTTTCGCCATAAAAACACCCAGGAAAACGAGGCAAACTACGATCAGGCTTTTTTGATAGCGATTGCTCCTGAAAGCAAATACCAGCAAAAATATCAGCAGGATGACAATATTGATAAAGTTACTGCCGGTAAGCAGGAGGGTAGCCATACAAACAAAAAGCATGAGCGCATTTTTACGAACCAGGAAATATATTACACCGGCAGCATTCAACACAGCATTGGTAGTTGAAGTATCAAAGGTGATCCCCCTTACATAATCGCCGGTGTTAATGAAGTATTTCTGAAGCTGGGCCTGGTAGGTATAGGGATTAATGGCATGCGTATCTAAAAATATAACAGCGAGGTTGCCTACAGAAAACAGCGCGTTTATAATGAAAAACACAATAATGGTTTGATGAATCACTGCCGGATCATTTTGCTCAACTGCCAGTTTAACCTGGTGAATGGCCAGGATACAAACAATCCAAAAACCGATGCCCGTTAAAAGCACCACTGTATAGTTAAGATTAGCGTAGTTATTACCAATAAGCCAATTGAAAACAGCTATGGCTATAACCAAAGGATAAAAAATTGGTAAACGGGAGTTTTTAAAACTGAAACCGAATTTAAAATTGAATTGCAGTAAAGTAAACAGGATGATGACCGGGATTTTAATGCCCAACTTTACATTTAAAAACAAAAGCAAAAAGGCAAGTAGCTTTAAATCCACCTTGTTTTTTATCTTCTCATTAAAATAAAAAATCGCTTTGTCAATCAACATTTCCCTGGGTTTTCTTAAAGTCATTACGACCTCAAAATGGGATTGGTTGCCTGTATAAACCTTGAAAACGCTTTATTTAGCTATTTAAAATCCTAATTAAGCTTTTACGGTCATCAACCCTTAGTTGCATGGTAATAAGCAGGGAAACAAAATAAAACATAACTGAAAGAGCGCCTGCCACCCACAAATTTTGAAATAAAAACCTTGCTAAAAAAACACTTATTAACGCGCAACCGGTACAAATAATCAAGGAAGTAAAAGCGCCCTTAAATCCGAAGCTTTGATTTTTTGAGCTATAGAAAACAGACTGTACCAGGCATGCCAGTAAAAAGGCAATGGCGGCCCCCTCGTTTTTATAAATAGGTATTAATACCATATCGCCAATTACATTCACACCAAAAGTAATAAGGAATGAATGGAAGATCATTTTTAGCCTGTTTTGCACGAATGATATGGTCCACAAAAAATTATTAAAATATAAAAGGGGCATGCAAAGAGAGAGGATAAATATTGTATGGGTATTAACAGCTCCGTATTTTCCATTAGTAAGGATATCAATCACAGGATTCCAACATAAATTTAGCAGCAAGCCCGTAAATACGGCTATAACGAGTTCTATCCTGATCAGCAGCATCAGATCCGCCGGACGGGAATTCCCGCTTTTAAACAATTTGGTGAATTTGGGAATTAATAAGGGTGCTATCGCAAGCAAAGGTAAAGTGGAGATCTCAAATACTTTATATGCAAAGCTATATTCGGCAAGCTTTACTGCCGATACCATGAACCCGATAAACAACCAATCAAACCGCGCCAAAGCCGATGTGATGAGTACCACACCCACCTGCGGTAACGATTCTCGTAACAACAATAAGTATGCTGTTTTATTCCACCGTGCAAATACCGGTACGTTGATGTATTCCCTGAAAAGATAAATGCTTACCAGTAATTCTATCGTATCCCCGGCTATAAAAACCCCAATTATGAAAGTGATGCTAACAAGGTGTAATAATGCCAATATAATTAATCCGGCACCCCTAATTATGTTCGACACCACTAACATGGATGATAACAACTTAAAGCGTTCCATACCGCTGGTTACCTGTTTTAACGGTGTGGAAAAGAACATCATCAACTTACCAATACCTATCAGTAGTATCAGCCTGTATAAATCCCCGTCTTGCACAAAAAACATTTTACCGATTAACAATATCGCATAAAAGAATGCACCAGTTAAAATTACATGGAATACGTAAAGTGATAATACAGCTTGAGCATCATCTCCATGGGCTACTTTTTTGATGACAACCTGATCAATACCAAAAGAGAGAATATTAAATGCGGATAACAGCACGGCAAGGGCCAGGTTAACCTGGCCAAAGCTGTTTTTATCAAGATTTACCGAAAGGATGTAAAATATAAATAAGCCGAACAACTGGTTTATGACAAGCTGCAATGTATTTGCCGAAAGATTGTGTACCAGCTTATTTTTCATGAACGGCTAACCGGTTTATTCAACACGCGTATTGGCTTTAAACTTGTAAGGCATAACCTGCCTGGCCGGCTTATACAATTTTTTTTGCCTTATGGTTTGCGAAGCTTCACTAAGATAGTGATATTTTAACCTTGTATTTTTAAATGCCATTTTTGCAATTTTAAAACCTTCTTTGCCATCCAAAAATCCTAAAAAAAATAAATAGATTTTTACAAAATGAAATAAAGGCGCAAGGTACATTTTCATAAAACCTGCCTTTTTGCCGCACTTTAAATATTTAATAGCGCTAAGCTGTGCATAATGAATTGTTTTTGCTTCATGCTCCTGCTCATTTTTCACTGAGTAATGCTGAATGTGACCTTTCAATTTTTTCACCACAGCCTCTTTTGGGAGGATTAAAGTTTCATGCACTGTGGGCTCGGCCCATTTTACCTGGGTCCGGTTAAAAATGCGGATATGATGATCTCGCCCCCAATTACCAAAACGGATGAGTTTGTTGCCGTAATAAGCTTTATAATCAATATCATAAACTACTTTCTCATCGTCAAAATTCAATGCTTTTATTGATCTTATAAGCGTTTCATCCGGTATTTCATCGGCATCAATACTCAGTATCCAATTGTTAAGGGCCAGTTGAATTCCTTTGTTTTTATTAGCGCCATAACCATCCCAGTTTTTATGATAAGCCCTGCATCCGTTTTGAGCCGCTATTTTTAGCGTACCATCCGTGCTGCCGTTATCTATTACAATAATATCATCGGTGATCTGCTTTAGTATGGGCATACTTTTGGCCAACATCTCAGCCTCATTTTTGGTGATAATAACAACAGAAATAGAAGTCATGCGGTTAAATTTTTAGCTGTGCCTGGCAAATCAAGCAACACGTATCTATTAATTATATCGCTGATTTTACGCAAAAGGTTGCCCATAGTGCCAAAAACTTATTTTAGTTAATATCAGTTAATCAACCTAAACACTCCATTTTATATAGATACTTTTACATATGAAAACTGGAATAAAAGCAATTGTTACCGGAGCAACCGGGATGGTAGGCGAGGGGGTAATGCATGAGTGTTTGCAAAATCCCGACGTTGAGCAGGTTTTAGTAATTAACAGGAAACCCTCCGGAGTTTCTCACCCCAAACTAAAGGAGATCATCCATGCCGATTTCTTTGATCTGTCAGCAATTAGCGATAAGCTTACCGGGTATAACGCTTGTTTCTTTTGTTTGGGTGTAACCTCTGTTGGCAAAAAAGCCGATGAATATTATGAACTTACCTATACACTCACCATGCATGTGGCCGAAACATTGGCAAAACTAAATCCAGATATGACTTTTTGCTATATATCAGGAGCGGGTACCGATAGTAAGGAAAAAGGCAATGGCTGGGCCGCAGTAAAAGGCAAAACCGAAAACGACCTGATGAAACTACCCTTTAAACAGGTGTATGCTTTACGACCGGGTTTTATTAAACCTATAGAAGGCCTATCAAATACACATAGCTATTACAAATATATAAACTGGCTATTCCCCATTGGCCGTGCGCTTTACCCCAATGGATTTTGTACACTAAAGGAGCTTGCCGCTGCCATGATACACATTGTAAATCAGCCATATCCTAAAAGAGTGATTGAAGGAAAAGATATAATTGCTTTGGCCAAATAGCGCTTTAAAAGGTTACCTTTAGCAACATGCCGGTATTTGCCAGGTAACATGCTAAACCACCATTTATTGGAAGATACCTTTAATTGCCTTATTGATAGTTATATAAACAATAAGGTGGGCATTGCCGATCACTTTTTAAGTGATACACTGGCTGCTGATCTAAAACAAAATCTTATATCGCTTTTTCAGCAAAACCAACTCCTTTCTGCCGGTATTGGTAATGATCGTATAGTGGTTAATAATCAATTAGTACGGGGTGACAGCATTTACTGGCTCGACCGTAAGCACGATACGCCTTGTGAGAATGTTTTTTTCGATCTGATGGATAACTTTGTAGGCTATTTAAACCAAACATGCTATACCGGCATTACCGGCTACGAATTCCATTACACATTATACCAAAAGGGGTCTTTTTATAAAAAGCATCTTGATCAGTTTCAGAATAACGATAGCCGAAAATACTCCATGATCATGTATCTAAATACTGATTGGCAAGCTGCTGATGGGGGCGAGCTGTGTATTCATCAAAACAATACTTACCAAAACATCAGCCCCGAAAACGGAAGAACAGTGTTTTTTAAAAGCAACGAACTTTTACATGAAGTTTTATGCACGCAAAAATCAAGGATGAGTATAACCGGCTGGCTAAAGGTAGATCATTAAGTTTGGTTAAATAATAAACGGGATTAAATGATCCCGTTTATTATTTAAATACATCCGTACGTTATTTAGGCCCTAATACCGAATTTAAATTCCAGTTTACACCAAGTGCAATACCTGTTGATTTTAGGTCGACCCTGCCATTGCCAATGCCTGTAAGTGGCAGCTTCATATACGGTTGGATTACCGCGCTGAATTTTGAGTTTATTTTGCGCTGATAATTTGCATTAATATTAAGCACACTAAACAGGTGAGTATTTTGATTTTTGATCTCCAGGTTATAAGGCTTCCAGCCGCTTTCGGCCGAATAATCAAACCTGTAATTTTCCTTCAACATAAAATAGGAGGATAAACCGGTACCCAGGGCGATAGCATTGCTTCCCCTCGAATATAGTTGATAACTAATATTTAAAGGAACATCAAGAACCTTGCAATTTGCCTGTATTTTGGTAGGTATTACAGATGGATTGTAGGATGCCGAGTTATAGCTGTCATAATTGGTTGAATACGGCTTAATAGCATAAGATGCACCGGTGCTTATAAATAATTTCTTTGTTAAGCGTACCGAAAACTGCATTCCATAATTAGTACCCGCCTGGCTGCGATTAAATGAATTAACAGCGTTAGCATCAGATGCCGCCAGTATACTAATTGCAAACTGCGGCCGGTTTTTTATGGCAGATGCTTTAATAGCGGCTATTTGTTTTTTTGTCTCTTGTACTGCATTTTTATCCGTTATCGTATCGGCACTGCCGTTTTTACCCTGCGTATTTATAGCCGCCATTTGCTTTTTTGCATCCGGCACCGCATTTTTTTCTGTTATGGTATCGGGAGCCGCCACATTTACGTTTTGTGTTTTGTTATTTGGTAATGCATTATTAGCAATCAAATTATTAACTTTATCAGTAATAGTATCTTTTTTACTCCTGCTCATTAAATTATTGCTACGGGCAGCATTGGTATCTACCGCCAAAGCATTGTAACCCGTTGATGGTATTATACCAGAAAATGGGCTAAACGGATGTTTACCTGTGTTAGGATGATTCGATGGATCAAGCGATTGATTTTGAGTACTGTTACTACCCAAGCTTTCCTCCTGACCAGGTAGCTTAGCCGCAGGCACTTTAACCGGATCGCCACTTTGTAAGCCATCCTTTTGGGTATGATTTTTAGTGTTTTTGCTGTGTAAATTCGTTTTTGTTGGATCTGTTTTATCGTTATTGGTATATAAATATAAGCCGATAGCAAGCAGTAATAATGCAGCAATACCCGATGCATAATAAATTATGCGAAACAATACTTTCTTTTTGCCGGATTTGTTATCCAGCAATGCTTCCATTGATTCCCAATCCTCCTCACGAAAAGCAAAGCGATCCTCAGAGCCGGATAACCCGTCTTTGAATAATTGATCCAATTTATTTTCGTATTTCTCTTTCATCTTATTATTAATTGAATCAAAACAGACATACTGATACTCACCGCACCTATTGCAACAATGGTTTGTTGTGAGTCGCCGGAATTTGCATCCGGAAGCCGTCTGGAATTAATTACCATATTCTTTAATTTTTCTCTGGCTTTAAACAGATTTGATTTTGATGTACCTGTGCTAATACCCAGTTGTGTTGCTATCTCCTCGTGCGAAAAACCCTCAATCGCAAACAGGTTAAACACCGTGCGGTAAGCATTGGGTAATTGCTGTATCATCCCAATAAGGTCGTCGTAATTTAATTTCTGGTCAGGTAATTCATTATGTCCTACATCTTCAGCAGCATCCAAATCATCATTGAGTGAAAGTTTCAGGTTACTCCTGTAATAATCAACCGATGTATTCATCATGATACGGCCTACCCAGGCTATAAAGGGCCTGCCTGTATCATATTTTTGCAAATTGGTGAACACTTTTAAAAACCCCTGGTTCATGATCTCAGAAGCTTCATACCTATTACCGGCATATCGCAGGCATATACTCATAGCAAAACCATAAAACGCCTTATAAAGCATTTTCTGGTCCTTCCTGTTATGCTGTAAACAGCCTGCAATTAACTGTTGTAGTTCTGCTTCTCCCATATATGCGGGCTTCCAACCTTTTTTAAATTTCCTTATCTGCAGTTAACACGGTATTCAGCAACTAAAGGTTGCCACAACGTTTACTTTTTTTAAGGATTTTTAAATATTGTTTTATAGCATTATTTTATCTCTAAATATATAGAAAACAAGACTACCCAACAATAAAACAATTAAAAAACACTCATCATTTAGATGAGAAAAACATTTTTTAACTAACCCGGTCAGTCAGTATTTTCATTCATATCAACCATAGTCCAATTATCCTGAACACCTTTTGGGCCGCCATTATATTTTAATATGATCTGAAAATTGGTTTTAATCTTCGCACCCTTTTCATCAATTGAGGTAACATATGATTTAATAACAAATACCGAATCGGATTTTTTGGCAAATTGATAACGATCTTCGGCAAACACCAGGTTTCCAGCCTTTACAGTAGGACTGATGTATTCTTTTGCTACCTGGTAAGCATCATCGCTATTGGGAAATGTTGTGAAGGATAAAATATCCGAAGAGCCACCTGAGGTAGCAAACTTTGCTATTACTGCAGTAAAAATAATTCCGAAAACCACCAGCACCCACACGCCGGTCATAGCCGTTTTCTTTTTATGCTGTTTGTCTTTAAGGTAGGAAAGTTCAGGTTTTGATTTTGGATAGATTTTCTCCATCAATTTAGGTTATATGATTTTAAATATACAGGGTGTAAAAATAAAAACAGTTTATACGGTAAACCAATGAAGATTGTTATTAATAATAAAACTACAATATGTAAACTTAAATAAAACAGTAAAACAAAGTATGATACTATCCAAAAAACAAATAAGCCAGGAAGATGGCAGTTATAATACCGGCCGCATCAGCAATTAAACCGGCTGGGATAGCATACCTTGACTTTTTGATACCTACAGTACCAAAATACAGCGCAACAATATAAAAAGTAGTATCGGCCGAGCCATTGAATATGCTTCCCAATCGCCCGGCAAAACTATCGGGGCCAAAAGTTTTCATTACATCTATCATCATCGCCTTTGAGCCTGATCCACTTAAGGGTTTCATATAGGCCACCGGCATCGCATCTACAAAGCGCGTATTTAAACTTGCTTTCGTACAAACCCAGCGTAAGCCTTCGTTCATATAATCCAAAGCCCCGCAACTGCGAAATACGCTAATGCCCACCAGCATGGCAACCAGGTAGGGGATAATTTTTACCGAAGTTTCGAATCCGCTTTTTGCACCCTCAACAAAAACATCAAATACATTGATTTTTTTGATCAATCCCCCAACAATAAAAATAACAGGAATGGCAAACAACAGAAAGTTACTCACCACTTTTGATACGGTGCTGATCTCGTCTTTGGATAGGTGCGTGGTGAAATACCAAACTACCAGGGTTATAAAGGCGGTTACCCCACCAAGCCACGTGATAATTACTCTATCAAACAGGTTGATTTTTTGTTTAACGGCCACCACCAATAAGCCCACAACAGTAGCCACATAAGTTGCTATTACACAGGGTAAAAATATATCGGCGGGATCTTTAGCATTAAGGATGGCACGCTGGGCTATAATGGTAACCGGTAACATTTGCAAACCCGAGGTATGTAGCACCAGGAACATGATCTGCGCGTTTGAGGCGGTATCTTTATCGGGGTTTAACTCCTGTAAGCTTCCCATTGCTTTTAGTCCAAGTGGGGTAGCGGCATTATCTAATCCTAATAGGTTGGCCGAAAAATTCATGAGCATTTGCCCAACTGCAGGATGTTTTTTAGGAACTTCGGGAAACAGGCGACTGAAAAATGGATCTACAATGCGCGAAAGAAAATTTATGGCACCTGCTTTTTCACCAACATTTAAAATGCCCAGCCAAAAAGCCATGGCACCAACCAGCGGCAGCGCAATATCCATCACCGATGATTTTGAGGAACTAAAGATGCCGTCAACCAATAATTTAAATGCTTCTACATCGCCTAAAAATATAAGCTTAACGAGGGCAACAACAAAAGCGATAAGGAAAAATGCTATCCAGATATAATTAAGGGCCATTAGCTATGTTTAAGGCTTTGAAGTTAATGGTTTTGTATTTTAATATGAAATAACAATCTTTAAATACTTATTTCCAAAGCATAATCATGACTACTACCTCAGCAATTTTAAACAATGTGATCAATGATTTCCTGCAGATAAAAAACCAACAAGTTGATTGGGAGAGTAAATCAACACCCGATAAATGGTCAAAAAAGGAAATCATAGGCCACCTGATTGATAGCGCGCAAATAAACCTACAGCGTTTTGTGCGTTGTACTTACGAAGAAAATTTCAGGCTTACTTATGCGCAGGTGGAGTGGGTTGCGGCACAGCATTATCAAAAGGCTGACATTAATGAGCTGCTTGATCTGTGGAGCTTACTCAACCGGCAAATTATCAGGGTTTGGGAAAACTACCCACCAGAAAGATTAACTGCCCGCTGCGATAACAGCAAAATGGAACCTAACCTGCAAACTGTTGAATGGCTGGCAAATGATTACGTTGAGCATTTATTACACCACCTAAAACAAATTAAATAACATGGCAGGCTACTCGGGCACTCCATTGGCAAAAAAGCTGGGCATAAAACCGGGAGCAAAAGTAATGCTGCTTAACGCGCCCGATAATTACCTGCAATTGTTTACCGATTTGCCGGCAGATATTTATTTTGTGGGTGGAGGTGATGTTAAAAAAGATGTGATCCATTTTTTTACCAAACAACAAGACGAATTTTTAACCATGCTTCCCAAATTAATGAAGCAAATTAAACCGGAGGGGATGATATGGGTATCCTGGCCAAAGAAGGCATCAAAGGTTGTTACTGATATTACCGAAGACATTATCAGAAATTTCGCACTTGAAATTGGACTGGTGGATATAAAGGTTTGCGCCGTTGACGAAACATGGTCGGGGTTGAAATTGGTGATCCCTGTTAAAGACAGGATGCAATTTATATGAATTTTTTTGGTAATGAGAGCGTAAATAATGCCCTGCTGATTAGCAACACTAAATTTTATACTTAACTTAGCATTATTATAAACTACAATACTATGTCTACAATAGAACTTAAACGTGTGCATAAAGATTTCGGCTTTGAGGCTGTAGATGCCAATGGTCACACCGTAAAAATGGATAGCAGCCCCGAAAGCGGTGGTGATGATTTTGGCATACGCCCAATGCAAATGCTTTTAATGGGTTTGGCAGGTTGTTCTGCAATTGACGTTATCAGCATACTTAAAAAACAACGACAGGAAGTAAAGGATTATAAAATGGTTGTAAACGGCGAACGTGAAGCAGGTAAAGAACCTTCACTTTGGCAGGATATTGACATTGAATTTCATTTATATGGCGATATTGATGAAGATAAGGCAGCCCGTGCGGTTGAGTTATCACTTAATAAATATTGTTCGGTAGCCGCTACGCTTAGCAAAGCAGGCGCTGAAATTAAATCAAAGGTGTTTGTGCACCCTGCGGTAGCCATTTAACATCTTACAAATAATTACGCTTAAAACAACAAAAGCCGCTTGAGTTAAGCGGCTTTTGTTGTTTTGATAACCTGTCATCCAGGCAGAGTATGTACTAAGGCTTTATTCGCCTTCAAAAAAATCAATTAATCCGCCAAAGTAACTATATGTCCAGCCTTCGGCTATGTCATCAAAATCCTCATCAGGAATGTTGGTGTGCCTTAATTCGGCAGATGTTCCTTCTTTATCAGCGTGTAGTTTAATGGTTACTATGGAGTTATCAGATTTACCTTCAAAGTACCATTGTTGCACAATCTTTTTACCCGGTTCAAACTCCAGGTTTTTACCGGTTATGCTGCCATCCCACATGGAAAACTCAGAGCCTGGCTCTGTACTCATTTCTGCAACCTCGCCTGTCCATAATTCAATGGTAATTGGGTTGGTTAAGGCTGTATAAATTTCATCGGGCGTAGCCGGTATGCTGTAGTATTTTTTAAAATCTTTCACCTGCGCAATTTAGCAACATTATTTTAAACCTTTACAGGGCCAATAGGTAATACTACACGCCCGTAAACTTCATTTAATACATTGGCAATGCCTGTATATATAGCCGAGGCTCCGCAAATTATACCCTCGTAACCGGCAATGTGCTTAATAGCAGGGTTGCCTGTAGCATCGCCTATCACCAATAAAAGAAACAATATGGTTAATGATCCAAATACAAATTGAAGTGCCCTGTTTAATTTTAGCGTACCAAAAAACATCAGAAACGTAAAAATACCCCATACACCTAAATAAGCGCACATGGCGCCTTCTGAAGCTGGTGTTGTCCAGCCTAATTTTGGCATCACAATAAGCCCCACTAATGATAGCCAGAAAAAGCCGTAGGAAGTAAAAGCTGTTAACCCAAAAATATTGTTCTTTTTGGCTTCAATAACACCCGCAATAACCTGGGCCATACCGCCATAAAATATACCCATGGCCAGTATCATACCATTCATTTCAAAAAAGCCTGCGTTATGGATATTTAATAAAACGGTTGTCATACCAAAGGCGCAAAGCCCAAGTGGGGCCGGGTTGGCAATACCATCCTTTACAGGGATAGTTGTAGTTGGAATCATAATTGGTTTAGTATTTAATTGGTTTATACCGCAAGCTAATTGAATTATAAATATTTTACAATTTTATTTGCAACTCGCGGCTTACATTTGCGTTAAGTAAAAACCTATGCAAAAAATAGTACTAATACGCCACGGCGAAAGTATATGGAACCTCGAAAATCGTTTTACCGGCTGGGAAGACGTTGATCTATCAGAAAACGGTTACCTGCAGGCCCGAAAAGCAGGGGAGATACTTAAAAAGAACGGCTATAACTTTGATGCCGGTTTTACATCATACCTCAAACGATCAATCAAAACCATGCATTTTGTGTTGGAGGAACTCGATCACTTATGGATCCCGGTTGAAAAATCATGGCGGTTGAATGAGCGTTTTTATGGCGCCCTGCAAGGAATGAATAAGGATGAAGCAGTAGCCAAGTACGGGGCCGAACAAGTACTAAAGTGGCGGCGCGACCCAAATGAACATCCAGCCGCAATAACCCGCGAAGATCCACGTTTTCCCGGGCACGACCTGCGTTACAAAGATTTAACAGACCGCGAACTACCCTTAACCGAAAACCTAAGCGAAACCATGGACCGGGTTTTACCCTTCTGGAATGAAAGCATCGTAAATGCCATACGCCGCAACCAAAAGGTAGTTGTGGTAGCCCATGGCAATAGCCTGCGTTCATTAATAAAATATATTGACTGCCTTACCGATGAGGAGGTAACCAAGTTAGAGATCCCTACGGCAACACCCTGGGTTTATGAATTGGATCATGGATTAAACCAGATAAGGCATTATTATCTGGATTGAGATTTCCCGTAATTTTTAGTTCGCCGCTTTTTCTAAAATCAGTTTTTCATTTATTCAATATGTGCCGTATTTGTTTATATTCGTCGTTCTTATAAACCATATCCTATATTAAAAAATGAAGAAGTCTGATATTTATGAAATAACCATAAAAATTCTGGGTGTTTACCTTTTGGTATCCAATTTATCTAAAGTACCCGGCTTTTTTACATTTTTAAAAAGCTTCGGTGCCATTTCATCAGCCGACCATGCCGGTGAGCAAATGAATTTATTTTGGTTAAACATTGCAAATTTTGTGTTGATGCTGGCCTTTTCCATTTTTCTGATTGCAGGTACAAGATTTATTACCCGGCTAATAACCACCACTGCAGACAGGCAGGAAAATGTAAAGTTATTTGCCGATAGAAAAGTGATCTATGAGATAGCATTGATCATCATTGGCGGCCTGCTTATTGTTAATAGCCTGCCCGATCTGCTTTACCGCTTATACAATTTATCAAATGTTAGCGATCAAAACTCAGTAATATCATCGATAACAAAAATATTCGTTGGCATTATAACTGTAGCGTATGGGAAACGCATTGCCGCTTTCTTTGCGAAATAAACAATGATATCCTAAAGAATTCTTAATAAATGAAAAAGGCTCCGACTTGGAGCCTTTTTCATTTTATGCCGATGCCAAATTCACCCCCGTTAGCTGATCGGCAAAGGCAACAAATGCCCCACTATCAGCTATACGGAATTGATTAGCTATCAAACTTTGCAAATTCACTTTCCCTATAACAAATTTGTAACTACCAGAATAATAACGCTCTTGTATGTGCAAAAACTGCAAAGCTTCTACCAGGCTCTCGTCATCGTACCTTAAGTAGATGTTTAATTCAATATTATTGGTGAATTTAAGATCGGTTTTTTCTTTAGCCTTTTTATACTCGTATTGGTAATTGTACCGCAGCGCCGCAATATCAGATAGTACTGCCGAGCCTGTAGGGTGCCCACCAGCGCCTTTACCAAAAAAGAATTGCTGATCGGCAAAAGCTGCCTGCACAGTTACACCATTGTATTCATATTCTACATTGTATAAAAACTCGGTACTATTTACAAACTTGGGTAATACAAACATAGCTACGTTTTTATCATCCAATTCTTTAGCAACTGGTACCAATTTAATTTTCAAATTCTTTTCACGAGCATACTGCAGGTCCTGGGCAGCCAGGTTTTGGATTCCTAAGTTAAAAATCTCCTCCGGCTGTACAATAACGCCGTAGGCATGTGCAGCTGCAATAACCAGCTTATATTTGGCATCAAAGCCGCCAACGTCGCTTGTAGGGTCAGTTTCGGCAAAGCCAAGATCCTGCGCTTGTTTGAGGGCGCTATCATAATCCAAACCTTCAATAAATCCTTTGGATAGTATATAATTTGATGATCCGTTAAAAATGCCGCTTATGGAGTGCAGTAATTCGTTGTCATAATACTCTTCCAGGTTACGGATAATGGGGATACTCCCACACACCGCACCTTCATATAACAATGAGGTACCGTGTTTATGCTGCAATTCTATCAGTTCCTCCAGGTGCAGCGCGATCATTTTTTTACTGGCCGATACAACATTTTTACCTGAGCTTAACGCCCTTGAAACTATCTCGAAGGCAGCTTCGGTATCATTTATCAGCTCAACAATGGTGTTAATCTCCGGGTTGTTCAGCAACTCGTCTCTATCAGTGGTAAATAATTCTGCGGGTAAAGTACGCTTTTTATGCGGGTCCTTAATGGCAAATTTTACTATCTCGATGTTTAAATTTTTTGTTATGATGATATCATATAATCCCTGTCCAACAACTCCAAATCCAAATAATCCTATACTTAACTTTTTACTCATTACGCTGTACGTTGCAATTCTATAATTTTTCCTTTTACATCGGTCTTAAAAAACGATGTTATAATATTTGTTAATGCTTCTGTTTCAATCAAAAACCCATCGTGGCCATAAAATGAATCCAACTCGGCAAAGGCCGATTTTGGAATATGCCTGAACAGGTATTCTTGTTCTTCAATAGGGAATAGCACATCTGATTTTATGCCGATAACGAGTGTACGTGCTTTGATCAGGCTTAACGCCTTTTCTACACCATTACGACCACGGCCTACATTGTGCGAATCCATCACTTTTGTTAAATACCAATAGCTATGGGCGTTAAAGCGATTTACCAGCTTTTGCCCCTGATAGTCCTGGTATGATGATGACTTAAAATCATCAGTTTTATTGTCTGTTTCTTCCTGCTGCGTTATGCCGTAGGTTTTATAGGTACGGTAGGAGAGCAGCGCAATACTTCTTGCGGCTTTCAAACCTTTTTGACCTCCATCCGGGGTATTATCATAAAAAGTAGGATCGGCACTCAAAGCCAAACGCTGTGATTCATTAAATGCTACTCCCCATGGAGAATGGCGCGCATTGGTAGCTATCAGTATCAGATTTTTAATCCTGGCTGGTTCAATAATTCCCCATTCAATTGCTTGCTGGCCGCCCAATGAGCCACCGATAAGGATATGAATATTTCCTATTCCAAGATGATTTGCAAGTAACTGATGTGCTTTTACAATATCCCTTATGGTAAACTGCGGAAAAGCCTGTAAATATGGCTCCCCGCTTGCCGGATTAATGCTCAAAGGATTGGTTGTGCCATAGGGTGAACCCAGGATATTGGCACATACAATAAAATGCTCTTCGGGGTTAAATTTATTGCCTGTACCCACAAAGCCTTTCCACCAGTCAAAAACATCGGCATTGGCAGTTAGCGCATGGCAAATCCATATCACATTATCCTTCTCCTTATTTAATCTGCCATAAGTGTGAAAGCCAATCTCCAATTCATGTAATTGCTCGCCGGATTCAAGACCGAATGGTTGTGTGTACTTAAATATTTCTGTGTTCATTCTTCTGTTTTGTTATCGCGGGTACAGCTAATTTTAATTTAGCTGCATCCCGTAACAACTTTACTATATCACTTAAAAAAAACTATACTATACTAATTGGGCCGATGCCCTTTTTATTTTGGCAAATGCCTGTTCAAAATCTGCTTTAATATCATCAATATGCTCAATACCAACAGCTACACGTAATGAATTAGGTGTTACACCAGCTGATAATTGTTCTTCATCAGACAGCTGTTGATGTGTAGTTGCCGATGGCTGAATAATCAATGTTTTAGCATCACCGACGTTAGCTAAATGACTAACCAGCAAAAGATTGTCAATTAATTTACCGGCATCTTCCTTATCGCCATCTATCTCAAATGATAACACCGCTCCAAAACCATTTTTAAGGTATTTTTTTGCCAATTGATGGTAAGGAGATGATTCCAATCCAGGATAGTTAACTGATGCTACCTGCGGGTGCTGATCAAGCCATTTGGCAAGCTCCAATGTGTTATCTACGTGGCGTTGTACACGCAATGAAAGGGTTTCTAAACCCTGGATATTAAGCCATGAGTTAAATGGAGATTGTGATGGACCAAAATCACGTAAACCTTCTACACGGGCACGTATAATAAACTGGATGTTGCCAAAAGGACCGCCAATGCCAAATACATCGGCAAAAACCAAACCGTGGTAACCTTCAGATGGCTCTGTAAACTGCGGAAATTTGCCATTAGCCCAGTTATAAGTTCCGCCATCAATTATTACTCCGCCAATGCTGGTACCATGACCACCTATCCATTTGGTGGTTGATTCAACCACTATACTGGCGCCATGCTCCAACGGGCGAAATAAATAACCACCGGCTCCAAAAGTATTGTCGACTATTAAAGGCAGGTCATGCTTTTTTGCAAGAGCACCTATCTTATCAAAATCAGCAATGGTAAAGCCAGGGTTGCCAATAGTTTCCAGGAAGATAGCTTTGGTTTTATTATCGATAAGCGCTTCAATGCTTTCGGCAGTATCATCTTTGGCAAAACGTGCCTCGATGCCTATTCGTTTAAAGGAAACTTTAAACTGGTTATATGTACCACCATATAAAAATGGTGAGGAAACAAAGTTATCGCCAACTTGTAATATATTATTTAATGCAATGAATTGTGCTGCCTGGCCCGATGCGGTAGCCAAAGCGGCAACGCCACCTTCTAAGGCTGCTATACGTTTTTCAAATACATCGGTAGTAGGGTTCATAATGCGGGTATATATATTCCCAAACTCTTTTAATGCAAACAGGTTGGCACCATGCTCGGCATTTTTAAATACATAAGATGTGGTTTGGTAAAGCGGTACCGCGCGTGAACCCGTTGTTGGATCAACTTCCTGACCTGCGTGTAGTTGTAAGGTTTCGAATTTTAAATTGCTGGTAGACATAGGATTTTTTTTTAGATTATAATTAATTCTTTGATGTTTAAATGGACTTTGGAAAGCTGATAAGGAAATGGATATCAGTTTAACAACACGCGCGTTTTTCGGGATTTGAAAAAGAGGAACGTGCTAAAGCATCAACAGCAGCAACACATACACATACAGCTAATATTTGAGCTAATACGTTGTATATTACCGTTTTGGGTATTAAAAATGTTGCCTGTAGTAATTTTAACTAAATTTTTCATGGTTATAAATTTATATTCCCCGGTGTTATTTGCCGGGACAGGAATTGGCACCTTCTTCAAAATTGAAGGGTTGCCAGCGGGTCATTGAGCCTGATCTCTCGCCGCTTCTTTATAAATCAATACCCGAACTATGCGGAGGATTGATCGATTATGGTATTGCTACCAAATAATGTTCCAAAGATAAGCGGATATTTATTTAAATACCAAATTAAATTTTATTTAGATAAAAGATGGGTGGACAAAGGAGCATAAGTGTTAGGAAGAAATAAAAAAGCGTGGGTATCTGCGATCTCTTCTCTCGGCAAGTAGGAGAGAAAGGTTAAATCAGGTTAGCTAACAAAGCTTGGCAAAGGGCACAAATCAATCAAGGTTACCTGCACCGTTAGGTGCTACCTGTTTGTAGAAAAAACGCGCCCTTAACCTTTGCCTCGTTAGAGGCTACCTGTCCGCTAACAAAGTCAAATACCTTGCTAATTTGCAGGTAACGCCTACGGCGCAATTTTGTTTTTTGTTGATTATTGCTACAAACAGGTAGCGCCTAACGGCGCATGCAATTGTGTAAACATAGGTTTAGCGGGAGGGCCCGCGTAAGTTCTACATTAGTTAATACACCGGAATAGTTGTTTGTGAGGACACAAACAACGGAGTAAAGTAGATATTTTTTTAATTACCAATTAGTTAAAGACTGTTGGACAAATAAGCAAAGATACTTTGTTGATTTAATCCTTGCTCCTTGATCTTTTCATCCTTTATCCATTTAAAGCCTGCTCCAAATCTTCTATCAAATCATCAATATGCTCTAATCCAACCGATACCCGCAGTAAATTGCGCGGTGTTTTTGTATCCGGCCCCTCAACAGTAGCACGATGCTCTATCAGGCTTTCCACGCCGCCAAGGCTGGTTGCTTTGGTGAATATTTTTAGCTTGTTGATGATGTTATGGGTATCATTTTCGTCGCCCTTAACTATAAAGGATAACATTCCTCCAAAGGCCAACATTTGGTCTTTAGCAATTTCATGCTGCGGATGTGATGCCAGGCCGGGATATAAAACCCTTTCTACTTTTGGGTGATATTCTAAAAACTCAGCTAATAATTGCGCATTGTACACATGCCCTTTAACCCGATATGGCAGCGTTTTAATACTGCGTACCAACCAAAAGCAGTCGGTTGGGGAGGGGATAGCACCACCCATTTCCTGTACCTGGCGAATTTTCGCCCACCAGTCGCTTTTTTCAGCGGTAATTAGCGCCCCACCCATCAGATCGCTATGGCCGCCAAAATATTTTGTGGCCGAATGCATCACTATATCAGCCCCTAATGCCAAGGGCTGCTGACATATTGGGGTGGCAAAGGTATTATCAACAACAACTTTAAGTCCTTTTGCCTTTGCAATACCCACCACCTTTTTAATATCAGTGATTTTAAGCAATGGGTTTGATGGTGTTTCTATCCATATCACACCGGTTTCGGGCTTAATGTGCTGCTGCAGGACTTCGCTGTCATTAACATCAATAAAATCGAAAGTTAAAATGCCTGCGAACAGGTTTTTAAGCTGGTTACGCAAACCGTGATACATATCGTCGGGGCAAATAATATGTGTGCCCGGTTTAAGCGATTGAAATACCGCCATACCAGCCGCATTGCCCGATGAAAACGAAGCAGCATCAACACCACCCTCCAACTGAGCAATAACATTTTCCAATAATGAACGATTAGGGTTTGATGACCGGCTATAGATATGCCCACCAGGAAAATCGCCATCTACACCACGCTCAAAAGTGGTAGACATTACAATCGGCTGTATCACAGCTCTTGATGATCCATCAATATGGTTACCTGCATGTATGGCTATAGTTTCAGTTTTCATTATCGTATTATATGTTATGAACTCAAAGTAAATAAGATTATTTGTGATTTGCTGTAGCACTCAACCTCTTTTTTACGAATAGGTATAAAAACCGCAACCATGAAAAAATCCCTTATCATTACCTTGCTTATTACCATATGTTTATCAGCCTGCAAAAAAGATGCACTTACAAACGATTATGATAAAAGTTATTCGGCCTGGTTAAGTTTTAAACGAGCTAACAACAACTCCTATTCATATACGACTATAAACGGCTCGGTGGTGTCAGGTGTTAGTGGAGAAACCAAAATCACAGTGAATAAAGGTGTTGTTATAGCAAGAGATTATACGTCTTATAAATATAGCCCCAACGCGACCGGTACAGGGAGTGTAAAAACTACCTTAAGTGAATGGCACGAAGATAAAACCAATTTAAATACGCACGGAAATGTAGCAGGACAGGTACTTACCTTAGATGATATTTACAAAAAAGCTAAGAATGAATGGCTTACTGCTGATAAAAAAACTAATGATATTTTCTTTGAGGCTACTATCAATGGCATGATATCAACATGCGGCTACAGGCCCAAAGGCTGCCAGGATGATTGTACTATTGGCATACATATCTGGTATATAAATGCACTGTAAACTCAATGTCATTACTTGCTATCATTAAGCGATGTACCTGTTGTATGAAGTATTGTTTTGTGCTTTTTATTACATTTGTGCAAAGTTTTTTGAATGGAAGCTGAGAGTAATTTACAATTATTATTACAAAATCCGGATCTGCCTGCTGATTTAAAGCACATTGCCGAAAAAGTTTTACGGAGCGAACGGATCACCTTTGATGAAGGTGTTACGCTATATGAGCAAGGCGACCTGGGCTACCTGGGCGTTTTGGCCAACTACATCCGCGAGAAACGCCATGGCGATAAAACCTATTTCAATCGTAATTTTCATATCGAGCCCACCAATCTTTGTGTTTATGATTGTAAATTTTGTTCGTACTCGCGCCTGCTGAAACAAAAATCAGAAGGGTGGGAGTACACCATGGATGAGATGTTTAATATGGTAACCAAATACGATGGTGAGCCGGTAACAGAAGTGCATATTGTAGGCGGTGTACTACCCCAATATGATGTACCTTTTTACCAGGAGCTTTTTAGCAGGATCAGGAAACACCGGCCCGAACTGCACATTAAAGCGCTGACACCTGTTGAATACCATTACATATTTAAGAAAGCTAAAATAGACTATGCAACCGGCATGCGCCTGATGCATGAAGCTGGTTTAGGTTCAATACCAGGCGGTGGTGCCGAAATTTTCCATCCCGAAGTTCGCGAACTGATCTCGAAGGATAAATGTACCGGCGACCAGTGGTTGGCTATTCATGAAGAATGGCATAAACTGGGTGGGCGCTCAAATGCTACCATGCTTTATGGCCATATTGAAAAATTCCACCATCGGGTTGACCATATGGAGCAGCTACGGCAGTTACAGGACAAAACAGGTGGTTTCCAAACGTTTATCCCCTTAAAATTCCGCAACCAGGATAACCAGATGTCGCATGTGCCTGAATCAAGTGTGGTTGAGGATCTTCGCAACTACGCTATAGCTCGTATATACCTGGATAATTTTGATCATATAAAAGCTTATTGGGCAATGATCAGTCGCACTACAGCGCAACTTTCTCTTAATTTTGGTGTGGATGATATTGATGGAACGCTTGATGATACCACAAAAATTTATTCTATGGCAGGTGCAGAAGAGCAACACCCGGGCATGAGCACCAAACAACTGGTTGAATTGATTAAAAATGTGGGCAGGTACCCCATAGAGCGCGACACGCTTTACAATGTGGTTACCGATTACAATAATTTTGAATTCCCGGAGACTGAGAAAAAGCCACAATATTACAAACTACCAGTAATTAATTAGCCCAAGGCAGACGGCCCGGGGCGCAACTTCAATAATAAACATGCAGATAAAGCTTTAAGCTTCGGCTTCAAGCAATCTGCTAAAAAAGAATGATACAAAAAACCTTATATATAGTACGCCACGGCCAAACAGAGCTTAACAGACAGGGCATTGTACAAGGACGCGGCATGAACACCGATTTGAATGACGAGGGCCGCAAACAAGCCAGTCAGTTTTACGAGGCTTATGAAGATGTTGCTTTTGATAAGATTTATGTATCAGCATTAAAACGTACCCAGCAAAGCGTGCAATCCTTTATTGATCTTGACATCCCTTACCAAAAATTAAGTGGTTTAGATGAGCTGGCCTGGGGCATACATGAAGGGCAGCCAAGTACTACCGAAAACAAAGCGGCCTTTTTACAGATCATGCGCGATTGGCTCGATGGCCGCTTAGATAGTAAATTTGAAGGTGGCGAAAGCCCCAATGAGGTTGCCATCCGCCAACGTGAAGCGTTACAGGTGATCATGAGTCACCCGGAAGAAAAAACAGTGCTAATTTGTATGCACGGCCGTGCCATGCGTTTATTACTATGCATTTTAACCGGCAAACCTTTAACAGAAATGGAAACATTTCCGCACCAGAATCTTGTTTTATACAAGGTTGTGACCGATGGCGAGAAATTCGAAATCGTAGATTTCAATAATGCCGAACATTTAAAACAATCCTGAAAGAAAGTACCTTACTTGTGAAAAAGATCAGAATATCAGCAGTTAGCTATACCAATACCAAACCCTTTATATACGGTTTACAACAAACCGGTTTCATAGATAAGATAGAACTAAGTTTGGACATGCCGTCAGACTGTGCTCAAAAACTCATAGATGATGTGGTTGACATCGGGTTAATCCCGGTAGCAGCTACCTTAAATCTACCACAGTGGGAAATAATATCTGATTATTGCATTGGTGCAGTAGGGCCAGTCAACTCTGTATTCATCTTTAGCAATTGCGCGGTGCAGGATATCAAATACCTGCAGCTTGATCCGCAATCCCGGTCATCCAATAACCTGGCCCTTGTGCTACTTAAAAACTTTTGGAAAGTAAGCCCCGAATTAATTAAGGATGCTGCCGATTATGGCACATCAGCCGAAGCAAATACCGCGTTCGTTCAAATAGGCGACCGCACTTTTGGCAAAAAAGAGAAGTATAAATACGCGTATGACCTTGCCGGGGAGTGGCAAAATTTTACCGGCCTTCCATTTATGTTCGCCGGTTGGATAGCCAACAAACCCATTCCGCAGGAATTTATGGATGAGTTTAATGCGGCACTCAAATACGGCCTCGACCACCGCCACGAGCTATTCAAAGAAATTCCGATGCGTGAAGATTTTGACATTATAGATTATCTGATGGACAAGATTGATTACGATTTAACAGCAGACAAGAAAAAAGCACTGTTTATGTTTCTTGATTTTATTAAACATTTAGAGGATGAACCTGAACCGCTCAGGATTGTACAGGATTAAAACAATACAGCGCGGGATTACATAAGATTGAGCAGAAAAAACATTAATAATGTCAATTCCTTTAATGAAGGCAAAACATTATTCTTCCAATTACATTGGTTATATTGAACAATTAAAACTGTTGTTAAATGAACCAAACTCCATCATTAAAAAATCAGGCCGCCCTGGTAACAGGTTCCGATAGCGGAATAGGTAAAGGTGTTGCTTTGGCTCTGGCTGCCGCCGGAGCCAAATTAGTTATAAACTATGCCCATAACCATGATGCTGCCGAAGAGGTAGTAAGCCAAATAAAAGCTTCAGGCGGCGAAGCGTTTGCTATTCAGGCAGATGTGAGCCATGAAGAAGAAGTAAAGGCCATGTTTGCGCAAATGTTTGCGCGGTATGGTACTATTGATATTTTAGTTAATAATGCCGGCGTACAAAAAGATTCCAAATTTGTGGATATGACTTTGGACGACTGGAATAAAGTGATTGGTATTAATTTAACCGGTCAGTTTTTATGCTCACGCGAAGCTGCTAAAGAGTTCATACGCAGGGGAGTAATTGAAGATAGGAGTAGGGCTGCCGGCAAGATAATTTGTATGAGCAGTGTACATGAAATAATTCCCTGGGCTGGTCACGTTAATTATGCAACAAGCAAGGGGGGCATCAGCATGTTCATGAAAAGTATAGCTCAGGAGCTGGCTCCGCATAAGATCAGGGTTGTGGGTATTGGCCCCGGTGCTATAAAAACCCCTATCAATAAATCTGCCTGGGATACACCTGAAGCTTTAGATAAACTACTCACACTTATCCCATATAACAGGATAGGCCAACCCAATGATATTGGGCAACTTGCGGCCTGGCTGGCATCCGATCAAGCCGATTACATAACCGGCACCACAATATTTATGGATGGTGGCATGACCTTATACCCAGGCTTCGCCGATAATGGTTAAATTGAGGTTAATTTTATATAAACAAGCTGTTTTTAGCCTTGCTAAACCGATTTTTGTAAATGTTTTTCGTTTAACATATTGTAAAATATACACTAAGTAGATTGCAAAAATCTAAATTTTATACGTCAAATCGACTGTTATTATCAAATATTCATAAAAGTTAAATTTTATTTGCCAAATCACTAATTGTAGCATACTTTTGTTGTGGATTTAAAATTTAAACATACATGAAAAAGATATTTTTAACAACCGCAATTGCCGCTTTATTAAGTGTTAATGTATTTGCTGCCGATGGTGGTAAAAGAGTAGATGGAGGCACAAACGTTTCTTACGTAGCCTTACATGGTTTCACAGTTGATTTTGCTGATGCAAAAGATGTAAACTGGACAGTAACTAAAAATTGCCAGAAAGCTACTTTCACTGTTGATGGCGTTAGAAAAACCGCTTTTTACAACCTTAACGGTGAGTACCTTGGTGTTACTCAACGTGTTGATCCTAAAGCGATCCCTGCAAAAACAATGAAACAAATCAACAAAGATTATGCTGGTTACCAAATTGGCGAAGTTATTGTTTACCAGGCTAATACTGATGTAAACTCAAACATTGATCAAACTTCATACTTCGTTGATCTTAAAAATGATGCCCATGAAGTGCTTGTAAGGATAACCCAACAAGCTAACCTTGAATTTTTTCAACAAGTGAAATAATTTCTAAGGAATTGTAAAATTATTAAAGCCGCTCAGTAAATCTGGGCGGCTTTTTTGTGTTACAAATGTTGCAATTCTCATCTTTTGGCAAACAACTTGGCTGTTTACACCTTTATAAAATATATAAGTTGTAAATATTAATAAGTATTATGCCAAAGACTATCATTGTATCTAACCGATTACCTGTAAAGATTTCCAAAATTGATGATGAATATATACTATCATCAAGCGAAGGTGGGCTTGCAACCGGTTTAGGATCAATATACAAACAAGACGATAATGTGTGGATTGGATGGCCGGGAGTGGAGATTATCGATCAACATGATAAAGATGAGGTAACCAATCAGTTAAAAGAATTAAGTCTTATTCCCGTGTTTCTTGATCAGGAAGAGATTAACCAATACTATGAAGGCTTTTCAAATGAGGTTTTATGGCCTGTTTTCCATTACTATGCCTCAACCTATGCAAATTACAAACAATCCAACTGGGATTATTACCAGGCTGTTAATAAAAAATTCAGGGATGTAGTACTTAGTGTCGCCGAACCCGGCGACGTGATTTGGGTACATGATTACCAGTTATTACTATTGCCCGCCCTGGTAAGACATGAATTGCCTGATGTTTCTATAGGTTTTTTCCTTCATATTCCATTTCCTTCGCATGAAATGTTCAGGCTCATACCATGGCGTTCAGAATTACTTGAAGGAATGCTTGGGGCCGACCTGATAGGTTTTCATACGTTTGATGATGTACGGCATTTTATAGGAGCTACAACCCGCATTTTACCGGTAATATCGTCATCAAACATCATTACAACAGGTGAGCGATCAATTGTTGTTGAATCATTCCCGATGGGGATAGATGAAAAAAAATATGCTTCGTTGCCTTTACAAAAAGATGTTCAACATCAAATAGAACTGATTAAAGACAATTTTAAAGATACCAAACTTATTCTTTCCGTTGATCGGCTTGATTACAGCAAAGGGATATTGCAGCGCTTGCAGGCTTTTGAGCTTTTGTTGCAACTATGTCCCGAATGCATAGGAAAAATAGCGCTTTATATGATTGTTGTGCCATCGCGGGATACTGTTCCTCAGTATGCTCATTTACGTGATGAAATAGACAAAAAGGTGGGTAATATCAACTCTATTTATAGAACAATGGATTGGAGCCCTATACATTATTACTATCGCTCTTTCCCTATTGAGATGCTTTCGGCCCTATATTACACTGCCGACGTATGTTTAGTAACACCCATGAGGGATGGCATGAACCTGGTAAGCAAGGAGTATGTAGCCAGCCGTATAAACGACGATGGCGTATTGATTATGAGCGAGATGGCTGGTTCATCTAAGGAATTAATTGATGCTATAATTGTAAACCCCAATAATACCGGTGAGGTTTGCTGGGCGATATTACAGGCTATTAACATGCCTTTGAGTGAACAGAAAAGACGGATGATACCAATGCGACAGTTGGTAACCAAATTTAATGTTTCGCACTGGGTTAAAATATTTATGGATCGGCTGAAAGAGGTAAAACTAATGCAGCGGTCATTGCAAGCAAGGCATGTAAGTAACACTACCGAGCAATCAATCATTAATCGCTATATTAAAACCAAAAAACGCATTATATTTTTAGATTATGATGGTACGCTTGTAGGTTTTAAATCAAACATTGATCAGGCGAGTCCGGATAGAGAACTTTACAATATTATCAACAAACTCACCGAAGATCCTGCCAACCAGGTAGTGTTGATTAGTGGCCGCAAGCATGAAAATCTCGACGACTGGTTTAAGCATACCAACATGTACCTGATTGCTGAACATGGCTCGTGGTTTAAGCAGCAGGGCACATCATGGCATAAAATTGGAGGTTTATCTGACCAATGGAAACAAGATATATATCCAATTCTGGAAACTTATGTAGATCGTACACCGGGCTCATTCATCGAAGAAAAAACATACTCACTGGTGTGGCATTATCGCAAAGCTCAGGCAGGCCTGGGCGAACTCAGGGCAGGCGAGTTAATGAACAACTTAAAATATCACGCAAGTGACAAAGGGTTACAATTACTGGCAGGGGATAAGGTACTGGAAGTGAAGAACATGGATATTAACAAGGGCAAGGCGGCTTTAACGCTTACCGAAGGCAAAGATTATGATTTCATTATAGCTTTTGGTGATGATTATACCGATGAAGATATATTTAAAGCTCTCCCCGATAGCGCAATTACCATTAAGGTTGGAAGTAATTTATCGGCAGCCAAGTTTTATCTGCGCAATCCCAAAGAAGTTCGCAAACTACTTACCAGTTTTACAAAAAATGCTGTGGTAGAAGAAGTATAACATGATTACAAAAGTTTGCGGGATTTACAGGGATTTTTAGTCTTCAAACATTAAAACCTTGTTAATCCAGCAAATCTTTAAATCATATTACAAAAATATAGGTCTGTCTAATTTAATGGCTATCCGGTAGGCGGCATTCATTAAACCAACGTGACTGTAAGCTTGTGGAAAATTACCCCATTGGCTACCTGTTTCCTCATCAACATCTTCACTGAATAATAGCAAGTGATTTGAATACTGCAATAGGTTGGCAAACTCACGTTGTGCATCATCAATACGCCCAACACTGGCCAGGGCTTCAACATACCAAAAAGCGCATATCAGGAAAGTTGTTTTAGGTTTACCAAAATCATCTTTATATAAATACCTGTAAAATAACCCATTAGGTGTTTTTAATTCTTTTTCTAATGCAAGTAAATGATCCTTTGCTCTTTGGGATTCCGGGTCAAGATAATTCATCATGATCAACTGCAAGGTACTGGCATCAAGGTTTGAGCTACCTGCCGAATTGGTGTAAACTTTCCTGATAGGGTCATAGCAGCTTTCAATATGTACAGCAGCTCGATTTTTTAGCGATATGGCTTTATCAATCAACTCTTTATTATCAATAGCCCGGGCCATTTTTTCTGCAGCCGATGCGCCTGCCCATTGAAATAAATTACTGTAGCAATGTATATTTGCCATATTTCTGAACTCCCAAATACCAGCGTCTTTTTCGTCAATTGTGCGCTCAATTTTGTGAAGTAAAGATTCTATCCATCTTACAGAATCCTTTCGTTCAGAAAAAACAAAGCGATGATCTGTATATAATGGAAGCATAGAAATCATCACTTGTCCATAAATGTCATTTTGAATGTGCTCTGAAGCCTGGTTGCCAATGCGCACCGGCTGATTGCCCAAATATCCATCCAGGTTAGTCAATATCTCCTCAACCAGGTCTTTTTTACCGGTAATACTATAAAGCGGTTGGTATCGCTCATCATCAGAAAAAGAAATATCAGTTACATAACTAAAATACTTTTCCATTTCTTCAAAATGGCCTATATGATTAAGCGCGGTAATTACGTAATAGGTATCACGCAACCAGCAATATCTATAATCCCAGTTACGACCACTTCCGGGCGACTCTGGCAAGCTGGTTGTACTTGCTGCTATAATGGCGCCAGTATCCTCAAACTGGTGAATTTTTAAGGCCAGACCAGAGCGGATAACAAAGGGCTGATAATAAGTAGCGATAGATGAGTGCTTAATCCATGTTCGCCAATATTGTATGGTTTCTGCTAAAAAACGCTCGGTTGTAGTTATAAGGGGAGCTTCCAATGGTTCGCCATAAGTAAGGGCAAGATATTTAACTTCATTTAATACAAATGGCTGCTCATCAAATACATAACTAATGGGAATATTGGTTGTAAGCCTTATGCTTTCTTCGCCGCCGAGGTACTGTATATGATTGCTACCACGATTAACGGTTAGTTTTACTGCACCGTATTCAGATACAGGCTCACATTTCACCCTTACTCTTGGTGAACCTTCAATGGCCTCAATTTTCCTGAATAGCATAAGAGGTTTATAATAACGCTGATGTTGGTAAAATCGGGGGGCGAAATCTGTTACACGGTACTTACCGCCACTGGCAGGGCTTATTTCTGTAATTAAAACATTGGTATTCTCCAGGTAATATTGATGTGAGGTAAATTCTCCTTCGGGCTGAATTGAAAACTCGCCGCCTTTCTTTTTATCCAGCAATCCGCCAAAAATAAAAGTGCTGTCAAATCGGGGCCAGCAAAGCCATTCTACATTCGTATTTTTATGTATATGGGCCAAAAACGCACAGTTTCCAATTATCCCGGTATCATAGGTATGACGTTCCATTAATAGTTTTGCTTTAGTTTGTATACTGTTCAACACCGTTGACTGTGTAATGTTGTTGAGCAGGTATACAATTTCTGTATAATTTTGATTTATTAAACATTGTATATTAACTTAGTAGTCTTTAATCAACCTTAAATTATATAAGCAATGAGTTTACGATTAGGCGATAAAGCCCCAGATTTTAAAGCAAAAACCTCCGCTGGAGACATTGATTTTTACGAATACCTTGGTGATAGCTGGGGAGTATTATTTTCGCACCCAGGCGATTATACACCGGTTTGTACAACCGAACTTGGCAGAACAGCAGCCTTAAAAGACGAATTTACCAAGCGCAATGTTAAAATTCTGGCCCTTAGCGTTGATTCTGTTGAATCACATGCCGGCTGGATAAATGATATTAATGAAACACAGGGCGTAGAAGTTAATTTTCCAATTATTGCAGATGAAGATCGTAAAATCTCTGAAGCCTATGATATGATCCACCCAAACGCATCAGTAAATGCAACTGTACGTTCATTATTCATCATAGGCCCTGATAAGGCAGTTAAATTAATTATCACATACCCTGCATCAACGGGTAGAAATTTCCAGGAAATTTTAAGGGTGATTGACTCATTACAATTAACCGCGAATTATGGAGTAGCCACCCCAGTTGATTGGAAGGATGGAGAGGACGTAGTTGTGGTGCCCGCAATAAAAACAGAGGACATTCCAGCCAAATTTCCAAAGGGTTTCACAGCCATAAAACCTTATTTACGCATTACTCCACAACCAAATAAATAATTTTATTTGGTTTATCATTTATTTTATATATTTGAGAAAGATAGGGTTATCTATTCCGTCTGAACATTAAAACCATTTTATTTTCAGTTTGGCTTTAGTATTTAATCTAACAACAAAAATTTTTAATACGATAATTATAATTATGAAAACTGGAAAAGTAAAATGGTTTAACACACAAAAAGGTTATGGCTTTATTGTTACCGATGATGGTAAAGATCTTTTTGTACACTTTAAGGATGTACAGGGCGGCGTAAATGCCATTAAAGATAATGATAGCGTTACTTACGAAGTGGAAGAAGGCAGAAAAGGATTACAAGCAGTAAATGTTAAAAAAGCATAGTTAACCAAAGTTCTTAACAAGAGACCTCTGCAATCACAGGGGTTTTTTTTGTGCTTTTTTTTGAAATTATATACATAATTCTACTACTTTAGCCATCCAATTACTACAATTATGACTGATGCTACCGCTGCCAAAGCGACAAGAAATATGATATTCCTGGTTCTTGTTGCCTCCCTCGGCTATTTTGTTGATATCTATGATCTTTTAGTTTTCTCGATAGTACGCAAAGCCAGTTTGCTGGATATAGGCGTTTCTGCAGCTGATGTATTGCCTAAAGGCATTTTCATCATCAATGTTCAAATGTTCGGGCTTTTATTAGGTGGCATTTTATGGGGCGTAATTGGCGATAAGCTTGGCCGTATTAAAGTACTGTTTGGTTCCATTTTGTTATACTCTGTAGCCAATTTTGCTAATGCTTATGTACATGATGTAAACACATACGCCTTAGTACGCTTTATTGCAGGTATTGGCCTGGCTGGTGAACTTGGTGCTGGTATTACCCTGGTAAGCGAAACCTTAAGTAAAGAAAAACGTGGATACGGAACTATGATTGTGGCAGTTATTGGTTTATTTGGTGCTGCAGCGGCGGTTATGGTAGCCAAACATGGCTGGCAAAATGCCTATAAGGTAGGCGCCGGACTTGGCTTGCTTTTATTATTATTGAGAATTGGCACTTTTGAATCGGGCATGTTTAAAAACATGGAGCAAAGCAAGGTATCAAAAGGAAACTTTTTCATGCTTTTTACCAGCTGGGACAGGTTCAAAAAATACATTTATTGCATTTTAATAGGTGCACCATTATGGTATGTAGTAGGCGTATTGGTAACCTTATCGCCCGAGTTTGGTAAAGCAATGGGGGCAAAAGAAACCCTAAGTGCTGCCGACGGGATTTTATATTCATACATTGGCATAGCCATTGGCGATATTTTCGCGGGGCTGCTTGCACAAATTACCAAATCAAGAAAACTTACCATGGTGGTGTTCTTATTGCTATCTGTGGTAAGCGTTATATTCTATTTAAGTTCAAAAGATCTAACCAATGCTCGCTTTGTCTGGCTCTGCTTTTTCATGGGCTGCTCCGTTGGGTATTGGGCTACGTTTGTTACTATTGCGGCCGAACAATTCGGTACAAATATTCGTTCCACGGTAACCACCACAGTTCCAAATTTTGTGAGGGGATCATTAATTCCTATAAATATGGCTTTTGCCGCTTTTGCAAAAAGCTATGGCATGGTAACAAGCGGGTATATAATGATGGTGATACTTACACTAATTGCGTTGTTTTCATTAAGTCAGCTAAAGGAAACTTTTGGCAAAGATTTGGATTATGTGGAGATAAGCTAATCTGAAAATTTAACAATTTGAAGATTTAAAAATAGTTGAGAAAGCAAATGAACGCCATTGTTAAATTCTAAATCTTCAAATTCCCAAATAAAACTAATAAACTACATTTGCATTGATGATAAGCAAAGAACAAATAGCCGCCGATTATAAACAGATACAGGACGAGATATGTGCAGCGCTTGAACTAACCGATGGACAGGCTAAGTTCGAAGAAGAGAATTGGGAACGTGATGGTGGTGGCGGCGGTAGAACGCGTGTAATTCAAAATGGTAATGTTTTTGAAAAGGGCGGGGTAAATTTTTCTGCGGTGCATGGTCAATTGCCCGATACCATGAAAAAAGCTTTGCAGGTGGAATCAGATGATTTTTTCGCTACCGGGGTCTCTATAGTGATCCACCCAAGCCACCCTTTGGTGCCGATCATACATATGAACATCAGGTATTTCGAGATGCCATCATCCCTTATAAGTAATGGAAAACCGATAAGATGGTTTGGCGGAGGTATTGACCTTACACCACACTATGTTATTGAGGAGGATGCCCGCTTTTTTCATACCAATTTAAAAGCGGTCTGCGACAGCTACTATCATGATTTCTATCATCGTTTTAAACTTTGGGCCGACGATTATTTCTATATAAAACATCGTAATGAGACTCGTGGAATTGGCGGAATCTTTTATGATCGCTTAACCGCTAACGATGAGTTAAGCTGGGAAAACATCTTTGATTTTTCAAAAGCCCTGGGAAGGTCATTTATTCCTACTTACACAGAATTGGTTAACCGCAATCGTAACAATCCGTTTACTGATGAGCAGCAGCAATGGCAATATCAACGCCGCAGCCGCTATGCCGAGTTTAACCTGGTTTATGACGCAGGTACTAAATTTGGCCTTGAAACAAATGGTCGTATTGAATCTATTTTAATGAGCCTGCCGCCAACAGCCAAATGGCTATATAACTACCAGGCAGTACCCGGCAGCGAAGAAGAAAAAACTTTGTCTCTACTTAAAAAAGGCATTGCCTGGGCTTAAAATCTGTGTATGAAAAAGCTTATTCTTCCAATTGTAGCCATTATTGCTTTGTGCTCTTTCAATATAGGTGATAGCCCGCTAAAAGGAACATGGGAATATGCGGGTGGCCTTTTTAATGATAAAACAGATAGCGTTTCAACCGCATATACGTTACAACGCATATATGATAAATCTCATTATAAAGCGGTGCTAAAAGAAAAAGGGGAGAAGGACGTTATCTACGAAAAAGGCGATTACAAACTTGTGGCTGATACTTGTTTTGAAACGCAAACTTACAGCCTGCAATCCTCAAAGCTACTTAACAAGGTTGTAAAATATAACTATTCAATTAGTAATGATACTCTTAAATTATTAACTGTTTTGCCAAATGGCAATAAGATTGAAGATCACTGGGTAAAGATCAAATAAATTAGCCTGCAACGTTAATAAATTAGGTTGCGTGCATAAATTCGACAGCATATTCTTGCTAAAAATGGCACAATAGTCAACTATTTTCTTAACTTCGCAGGTCGTTTAAATTCAATTTTAACGTACAATTATAGAGAGAAGATTCCACAAATAAATAAAAATGGCCGAAGGAACAGAAAACGATAATTCACACAAAGAAGACAGAATAATTTCGATAAATATTGATGAGGAAATGCGATCGGCTTACATTGATTATTCAATGTCAGTAATCGTTTCCAGGGCACTACCCGATGTTCGCGATGGACTAAAGCCCGTACACAGGCGTGTTTTATTTGGTATGCTTGATCTGGGCTTAAACAACAATAAGCCTTATAAAAAATCTGCCCGTATTGTAGGTGAGGTAATGGGTAAGTATCACCCCCATGGTGATAAATCTGTTTATGATACTATGGTTCGTATGGCGCAGGAGTGGAGTTTACGCTACCTGTTAGTTGAAGGCCAGGGTAACTACGGTTCTATCGATGGTGATGAACCAGCGGCAATGCGTTATACTGAGGCTCGTTTGCAAAAGCTTGCTGAAGAAATGCTTGCTGATATTAATAAAGACACTATTGATTTTCAGTTAAACTTTGATGATTCGTTACAGGAACCAACCGTTTTACCTGCGAAATTTCCCAACCTTTTGGTTAATGGCGCATCGGGTATCGCGGTGGGTATGGCTACCAATATGGCCCCCCATAACCTATCAGAAGTTATTGACGCCACTATTGCATTAATAGATAACAGACAGATAGAGGTTTCTGAACTGATGAAATATGTTAAAGGACCAGATTTCCCTACAGGTGGTATCATCTATGGATTTGAAGGTCCTCGTGAAGCGTTAGAAACAGGCCGGGGCAGGATAGTAATTCGCTCAAGAGCTGAAATTGAAATGCATCATGGTGAAAGAGAGCGCATTATTGTAACCGAAGTACCTTACCAGGTAAATAAGGCTTTAATGATTGAACGCACTGCCGAATTGGTTAATGATAAAAAACTGGAAGGCATATCAGCCATCCGTGATGAATCAAGCAGGGAGGGTATTCGTATTGTATATGAAATAAAACGTGATGCAAATGCAGCTATCGTATTAAACAATTTGTTTAAATACACCGCGTTGCAAACATCTTTCAGCGTTAACAATATCGCGTTGGTTAACGGCCGCCCGATGATGCTTAACCTGAGAGACCTTATCCATCATTTTGTTGATCACAGACATGAGGTAGTTGTACGCCGTACAAAATTTGAGCTTTCTGAAGCCGAAAAACGCGCACATATCTTAGAAGGTTTATTAATTGCATTAGATCATTTAGACGAAGTTATTCGTTTGATACGCGCATCACAAACGCCTGATGAAGCAAGAGAGGGGTTAATAACTCAATTTGGCTTAAGCGATATCCAGGCCCGGGCCATTTTGGATATGACGCTTCGCCGGTTAACCGGACTTGAACGCGATAAGATCAAGGATGAATATGCAGCTCTAATGAAATTGATTGAACACTTAAAATCGATTCTGGCTGATGAAGGCTTAAGGATGCAGATCATTAAGGACGAACTTATAGAGATCAAAGAAAAATATGGCGACGAGCGTAGGACCGAAATGGTTCACTCTTCGGCCGAAATGCAAACTGAAGACTTTATTGAAGATGAAGATGTGGTGATAACCATATCCAGGGAAGGTTACATTAAACGTACGCCTTTAACCGAATACCGCCGTCAGGGCAGGGGAGGAAAGGGTTCAATTGGCAGCAATAGCCGTGATGCCGATTTCATTGAGCACTTATTGGTTGCATCCAACCACAACTATATGTTGTTCTTTACCGAATCCGGACAGTGTTACTGGTTACGCGTATTTGAAATTCCTGAAGGAACACGTACTTCTAAAGGCCGTGCTATCCAAAACATTATCAATATACCTAAAGAGGAAAATATTAAGGCTTATATCAAGCTTATCAGTCTTAAGGATAAAGAGTACCTGGAGAATAACTTTATTATCATGTGTACCAAGAAAGGTACCATTAAGAAAACATCTCTTGAGGCTTACTCACGTCCGCGTGCAAATGGCATTAACGCCATCAACATCAATGAAGGTGACTCACTATTAGAGGCAACTTTAACCACCGGCAGCAGCGAAATTGTAATGGCGCTTAAGTCGGGTAGGGCTATTCGCTTCAATGAATCTACAGTTAGACCTATGGGCCGTACTGCTACCGGAGTTCGTGGTATTACGCTTGATGATGAAACTGATGAAGTAGTTGGCATGATCAGCATTGATGATGCGGAAACAACAGTATTGGTAGTATCAGAAAAAGGTTATGGTAAACGTACCGATATCGATGACTACAGGGTAACTAATCGAGGTGGTAAAGGTGTAAAAACTTTAAATATTACTGAAAAAACCGGAAACCTTGTTGCCATAAAAGGTGTTACTGATAAAGAAGATCTGATGATCATCAATAAATCAGGCATAATTATCCGTATAGCCATCAGTGAACTGCGCACAATGGGCAGGGCTACCCAAGGTGTACGTTTGATTACCTTGAAAGGAAATGACGAAATTGCTTCGGTAGCAAAAATTGAGCATGACGAGGATGAAGAGAAGGAAATTGATGAGAATGCTGAAATAACAACTCCTGTTGACGAAAATGAAGTTGAAGAAAACACAGAAGAATCAACTGAAGATAAGATAACAGGCGAAAGCGAAGAACCAACAACAGACGAACCAACTGAATAACTAATATGCAGTGCCGTAAAATTGTTTTATCGGTTTTAATACCATTTATTACTACAACTTTTGCTTTCGGACAATCAGAAGCGTTAAAGGTTGTAGTTAATAACCTTGCCTTTTATAAGCAGCACAAGGATTTGAAATATTTAAGAGCGGCAAAAAAATCTGCCGATAGCTTAGTGGTTACCCGTTCAGATTCGGCTGATTTGAAAAAGAATACCTACAGGGCATTAATCAATGCAAGTATTTTGTATATTGATTCAGCTAACACAACAGGCCAACCGGCAACGCTGTTAGCAGAAACATCTAACCTGGTAGATAAATTATCTACTAAAAGCAAAATCTATAATTATCAGGCCGAAATTGATTATTCAAAACGCTGTCTTGCGAACGTTTATATCCGTAAAGGTTTTGAGTTTGTAAATAATTCTGATTTTGCGAATGGCCGGCAATCGTTTGAAAATGCAAAAAAGTATGCCCCCAATTTTAAGCAGATTAATGACTATATAGCCTATTCAAACAATAAAATGGGTAATTTGGTTGATGCTGCTAAGTATTACAGTAATTTATTAGCGGTTGATAGCACCCGTACTGAATACATTGAAACAGCATCAAGTATCTATAAATCACTGGGCGATACATCAAAAGCATTACAAATACTACAAAAGGGCAGGAAGCTTGTGCCGACTGACAGATTTTTATTGCTTGATGAAGCCAATATCTATAATAATTTAAAAGATTATAAGTCGTTAGAGCCCTTAATAGGACAACTACTTGATATTAATGCAAATAACGCCGATATTGCATTTGTAGCTGCTAATTGTTATGATCATTTAAACAAATACGATCAGGCCGAATCCTTATATTTACATACTATTGAGTTAAATGGCTCGGCCTATGAGCCTGTATTTAATTTAGGTTTGATGTATCTAAAACAAAGCGCTGTAACAAAGGAAGAAGCAGATAGCAACAAAAATATTGGAATGGCTATTCAATGGCTCGAAAAGGCCAACGAGTTATCGCCAAATAATATTAAAGGTTTACAGGCACTCCAAATAGTATACGCCAAAACCAACAATAAAGATCAATTAGACAAAATAAACAATAAATTAAAACAGCTAACTAATTAATAAAACATGAAAATCAAACTTTTGATGGCTGGTCTTTTAGGCTTAGTTTCAGCAACAACGTTTGCACAAAAAGGGGAGTTAAACAATGCAAAATCTGAGTACGAAAAGTATGAAGGATTAAGGGGAACTCCTTTAGCAAAAACAAGTTTAACAGCAGCCAGAACTTCTATTGATAAGGCTGCGGCAAATGAAAAAACTGCTACATTGCCACTTACTTACGCTTTAAAAGGCGCAATTTACTCTACCTATGCAAATCAGGACTCAGTAGCCACCACATCATTGCCATTATTTACTGCAGCCGAAGAGGCATTAAAAAAAGCAAAAGAACTTGATACTAAAGGCGAAAACAAACACCTTATTGAAGCCGCTAATTTAAACCTGGCCCAGTACCAACTGACTAAAGGTGTTGCCGAGTATGGAAGTGGTAAATATGAATTGGCTTATCATTCATTTGACTATTACCGCACTATTTTACCAGACGACACAAACGCTATTTATTATACTGGTTTATCGGCTGCCAATTCAAATAACTACCCGGCTGCAATATCAAATTATACGAAACTGCTTACTACAAAATTTTCAAAGGTTCCCAATATTTACATGGACCTTTCTTCAGTTTATTTATTAAGCAAGGATACAACAAATGCTCTTAAGACCGTTTCTGAGGGAGTTATAAAATATCCGGCAAATTCAGATCTTCGTAAGAGGGAAATTGAAATAAGCTTGCAAACCGGAAAAGAAAAAGAGGTTTTAACTAAAATACAGAATGCGTTAGCAGCTGATCCTAAGAATAAAACACTTTATTATTACGCCGGTTTAACTTATTCACAAACCGCAGAAGCGATTATAAAGGAACAAGCAAAAACGAAAGATCCGGTTGCTAAAAACAAGTTACAAGCTACAAAAGTTGAAAACTACAACAAAGCAGCAGAAATGTACAAAAAAGCTTTAGAAATCGACCCGAATTATTTTGAAGCAAATCTTAACATAGGTTACGTTATAATCAACCCTGCAATTGATGATTACAATGCAGCTAATAAACTTCCTGCCAATAAACAAAAAGAATATGATGTGGCTATTGCTAAAGCTAAAGCGCAATTTGAAGCTGCAAAACCTTATTTGGTAAAGGCCAAAGATTTGAATCCTAAATCAATTGACGCATTAACAAACCTAAGAACCTATTATTTAGGTGTAAAGGATGATGTTAATGCTAACAAAATAAAAGCTGAGATAGAAGCATTACCTAAACAGTAGTAATATTAAAAGGAGAGAGGCTTTCATTGTAAAGCCTTCCCTTTTAATATTACTACTTAACATAATGTTAATTATGAGAAATAAATTATATACAAAACCACTGCAAGGCATATCTAAATGCTAATAATCTCAAACTGACTCCTTTCAACCAATGTATTTAATTGTGCATTACTAATGACGACTTCCTGTATCGTAAAAACTACTTTCTTTCTGTAACAAACCACGAAGCTACATATGCAGTAAATGTTCCAAATAGCCCGACACCGGCCGTCATTAAAATAGCGGCAATGCAACGACCTTCAGTAGTTACGGGAAACTTGTCTCCATAACCTTCAGCCTGAAAAAACCGGACACAAAATTCGATAAAGAAAAACACACAAATAGCATTATCAATATAGTTAAGCAATATCGAGGTTTCAACAGGTAGAACAAATATAGTATCAACTAGGATTGCCAATAACACATAAACAGATAATACAAATACGATCAGGTTTAGGATGCCTAACTGGTTTTCTTTAGTAACTACTACTTGCATTTAATGATAAAGTTGGTGGCTCTAATATAAAAATTAAAATGTACAAACAGATGGCTGTAAAAAAGCTTGGGAAGCAATAGAAGTACAACCAATAATCAATAAAGCGACATAAAAATGTCCGGTTTATAAAAAGAAACCGGACATTTTTATAAAAAACTAAATTGATAATTACATTTTCTTAGCAGTATCCTTTTTCATGGTATCGGTTTTGGCAGTATCCGTAGCTGCCGGTGCCGGAGTTGTTGTGGAAGCTGAGTCCATTTTCGTACTGTCAGATCCACTTTTGGCATCTTTGGCCGAACTGCATCCAGATGCAATTGCGCCTATCATTGTCGCGACAAGTGCCAGGCTTAAAATTTGCTTTTTCATAGTTATTAGTTTAATTAATAGTGTACATCATTTATAGATGAACATACTATTAACTATATACACCCTATTTTGTTTAAGCCAGTTTACATATTATCAGAAATACTTCAGCCCAACGGTCTTTTTAATTTACTTTAATGTTGAATTATTTTGCTTTAAATTTCAGATATTTAAAAACTATGGTGGCATCCGAAAGAATATTGAAGTGGGCATTGCGCTTATACCCTCCCCTCTTTTTTCAGCGTATTTGGGTAGTTGGATTTGATAAAGGATATAGAGGTGTTGAAGTCAAAATCAAAAAAAGCTTTTTAAATAAAAATTACAATAATTCTATTTTTGGAGGTACACTTTTTGCCGCCGCGGATCCATTTTATCCTATATTATTTCATCATCTACTAATTAAAAAAGGGTATAAATTAAAGGTGTGGTCAAAATCGTCAACAATAGAATATTTGAAACCTGGCTTAACTGATGTGTATTTTAAGATTAGTATAAGTGATGATGAAATTGAAGAAGTCGAGAATCAATTGAACACTCTTGGCAAGTATATCGCTCACCACCCTATTGATATTTACAATAAAAATGGGGAAATATGCGTATCTGTAATAAATGAAGTTTATTTGCGAAACCTGAATTTTATCGATCCAAATTTGTAATTTTAATTTGATGACTGTTTTCATGAATGACGAAGTCTTTATAAAAAGAGACTTCCTGATATCAACCGACAAAACTCTGTTAGATGTTGAAGTAATATATAACTATCTAAATGACGATTCTTATTGGGCGCAGGGGATTCCACTCGAAAAATTAAAAAAGGCCATAGCAAACTCAATGTGTTTTGGGGTTTACAATAACAGCAAACTGGTGGGTTTTGCACGGGTCGTTACCGATAATGCTACCTTCGCCTATATTTGCGATGTGTTTATTTTGCCCATATACAGAAAAAAAGGGCTGTCAAAATGGCTCATGCAAACCATTGTTAATCACCCGGAGTTACAGGGCTTACGCCGATGGTCATTAGCTACTGCAGATGCCCAAAAACTTTACAGCCAGTTTGGGTTTAGCCAGATTTCAAAACCGGAGAACTGGATGGAAATATTTACACCGTATATTAAATCTCAATAATTGGTTAAGAGACCGGAGGGTTAAAATGAATATCAAAAAACTGATTTTTGAGGGCGAAGGCGTAACGCTCGATTTTAAAAAGACAATTACCAGCTGCGAAAAAATAGCCCGCACCATGGTGTCCTTTGCTAACAACAAAGGCGGTAAATTGTTAATTGGTGTTTTAGATGACGGTACAATCAAGGGCGTAAAATCTGAAGATGAGGAACGCTATATGATTACCCGGGCGGCTCATATGTTTATACGGCCAGCGCTTGAACCCATATTTGAAGAAATTTACGTTGATGACAAATTAGTGCTTGTTGTTGATACCTTACCCAGTAACCTAAAACCCCATTACGCCCTTGCCGATGATGGTAAATGGTGGGCTTATGTAAGGGTGAAGGATAAGAGTGTATTGGCCAGTAAAATTGTTTTGGAAGTTCTTAAACGCTCATCTAACGACCAGGGTGTATTGATAGAATATTCTAATAACGAAAAAACTTTGCTAACTTATCTCGCAGAAACCAACCGAATCACAATTAAGGAATGCAGCGAATTGTTAAAACTAGGACGTAGGCGTACTCAACGAGTTTTGGTTGATCTCATTCTTTCGGGGTTGATCCGCATTAATACAACCGAAAAGGAAGAGTATTATACCGCTTGTTAGTTGCTTTTTTTACCGTCCTAATTATTACTTTTACCTTCCTGCACAAAAGTAATGAAAGCCGTTTACCAAAAATACAAACCCTACTATACCGAAAGTTTAAAACTTGCTGTTCCTGTAGTAATATCCAATGCCGGCCATACGGCTGTTCAAATATCGGATACTATTATTGTTGGCCACTTCGCGGGTACCATATCCTTAGCCGCAGCCTCTACAGTAAATAGTCTTTTTATGGTGCCGCTGGTTATAGGCATGGGTATTTCATATGGCCTCACTCCACTAATTGCTCAAAATAACGGACGTAAAGACTATAAAGAATGCGGCCGCTTGCTATCAAACAGTTTGCTTCTGAACATATTGAGCGGTATTGTTTTATTTTGCGGCATCTATTTCGGTACAATGCTTTTAATCAACCATCTTGATCAATCGCCAATGGTTGTAAAGGAGGCTAAACCATATTTGCTATTATTAAGTCTGTCAATAATTCCACTACTTATATTTAACACCTTCAAGCAATTTGCAGAAGGGCTTGGTTTTACCATGCAGGCAATGATCATATCTGTGGTAGGTAATGTGATCAACATTGTTTTGGGGATTATTTTTGTTAAAGGGATGTTTGGTGTGCATCCTATGGGAATTAAAGGCGTTGGATACAGCACGCTAATTGATAGATGTTTAATGGCTATCGTAATGGCTTTTTATGTTTTCAGGTCAACGAATTTTAAATCGTATTTGAAAAATTTTGCCCTTAAAAATATCGATCGGCTCCGTGCATTCAATATTCTAAAGATAGGCGCGCCTGTGGCCATGCAATACACTTTTGAGATAAGCGCATTTGGTGGAGCTGCATTATTAGTGGGTACCATTGGAATAGTTGACCAGGCTGCACACCAGGTTACCATCACCATGGCTTCTATGACCTATATGATGGCGAGCGGCATTGGTGCCGCGGCCGCAATAAAATCAGGAAATTATTTTGGCATTGGCGATCACAAAAATTTACGACTTGGGGCAATCTCTAATTATCATATTGTTTTGATATTTATGAGTATAACAGCCATAATTTTTGCCTTATGCCGGCATTTATTACCATGGATATTTACCGCGGATGAAAATGTTGTAAATATTGCCGCCCGGTTACTTATTATTGCGGCATTCTTCCAGCTATTTGATGGTACACAGGTTGTTGGCCTTGGCATCCTGCGTGGAATGGGCGATGTAAACATCCCTACCCTCATTACATTTTTAGCTTATTGGGTAGTAGGCTTACCTATAGGTTACATGCTTGGTATCAAATTTCACCTGGGAGTTTATGGTGTTTGGTATGGATTAGTACTTGGCCTGGTTACAGCCTCTATCCTTTTGTTCTTTCGCTTTAATATGATTAGCAAAAACCATCGCGATAAAGCAATATTATTACCATCCGAAGATTAGCAATACAGATCAGTGGCCACTTTAAAGGTATTGCAATGGGCATCAACAATATCTTTGATCTGGGGTGAGTATCCTCCTCCCATACTTACCTGTACAGGAATATTGTTGGCAATGCATTGCTCAAAAACAAACCGGTCACGGCTTTTACACGCTTCTTTACTTAAGGCAAGTTTCCCCAGTTTATCAGTACTTAACACATCAACTCCGGCCAGGTAAAATATAAAGTCGGGTTTTGCCTGCCGAATCAGTTTGGGTAAAGTATGATGTAAAATATTTAAGAACTCGTCATCTGCAACACCATCCTGCAAAGAAATATCCAGGTCAGACTTTTCTTTGCGGGATGGGAAATTATTGGCTCCGTGCATTGAAAATGTAAATACCCTGGGTTCATTTTCAAATATCCTGGCAGTACCATTTCCCTGGTGAACATCTAAATCAATTATTAAGATAGAGCTTGATAAATCATTATTTAACAAGTAATTAGAAGCAATTGCCTGATCGTTCAACATGCAAAAGCCTTCCCCCCAGTTCGTTCCCGCATGATGAGTTCCGCCGGCAACATTAAAGGCAATACGATTTTCAAAAGCAGATACACATCCGTCAATTGTTCCCTTAGCTATCCTCATTTCACGTTCTATCAATAAAGCTGATAATGGGAATCCGATCCGCTTTTGTTCTTTCAAAGGCAATGTTAGATCACGAAGCTGATACCAGTAATCTTTATCATGGGTTTTTATAATCGTGTCTTCTGAAGGCAAGCCGGGAGAAAACAAATTATCTTTTGATATTATACCCTCATGTAATAGCTGCGCCGGAATCAGCTCATATTTAAGCATCGGAAACCGGTGACCCTCCGGTAGCGGATGGGCATATATTGGGTCGAAAGCTATTTTGAACATGCTGTTTAACCTAATATTTCCCCAACGTGCTTTTGGATATTATCACAAATGTTGTCCAACGGCAAATCATTTGCATCATAGCCAAAAGGATCTTCTATCTCCTCAGCCAGCAATTCAATACTTGCAAAAACAAATAACACAAAACCAATGATAGGAATTGTAAAATACTTCAGATCAAAGGCCCAGGTGAAAGGCAACGTCATGATATATGTAAAAATGAACTTCTTGATAAAAACGCTGTATGAGTAAGGTATCGGCGTTTTCCTGATGCGTTCACAAGCCCCGCAAATATCTGTAAATGAAGTCATTTCGGTAGTTATACTAAATAACTGCTCCGGGTTTATTTGCCCACTTTTATTCAGTCTGTATATGTTTGATATAATGGTTGATGCTACCTGGTTAGGTACATGTTTTTCAGGATCGATAGTTACAAATTGTTGTCGTTCTGATTCATAAACGTCACGAAGATGATTTCTTAAAGAACGGGCATAAAGCGGGATCGCGTAATTAAAAAAGGGGAATTCATCTTCACTAACCATGTGCCTTAATTTTATAGCCAGGTTACGACTGTTATTGGTGAGGCTCCCCCAGACCTTGCGGCCCTCCCACCAGCGATCATATGCTGAGTTAATACGAAATGCCAAAAGCAAGGAGAATACAAATCCGATGGTTTGGTGGATATAGTTTACTTTTCTTAGTATACTGTTATCTGGCAATTTCCAGAAATCTATTAACAAATAAGTAACTACACCAGCATAAGCGGCAACCGCCACTATCAGCGGAAAAAGCTCACGTAATGTATCTGCCTTATTAAGCTTGAAAACGAAAGAAAACCATTCTTTTGGATTGTAATAAACCATACTTGCGTTTAACTATTTTATTTTACAGCAGTCAAAGCATCACAAAGATGTTTTGCAGTATTAAAAACGTCCTGAAAGGAATTGTAAAGCGGTACAGGACTTATCCTGATCACGTCCGGCTCCCTCCAGTCACCAATTACACCATTATCCGCAAGGTACTTGAATATCGCCTTGGCATTATACCTGCAAACAACGGATAACTGGCTACCTCTAATCGTCGGATCAGTTGGTGTAATGATCTTATAAACCTCTTCGCCGTAATCTTTATTTATCCCGTTAATCAAAAACTCCAAATATCCCGTTAAAGCGACGCCTTTATTTCGGATGACATCTATTCCGCCTGCATCGTCAAAGATCGCCATAGAGGCTTTAAATAAAGCCAGAAGTAATATGGGACTTGTGCTTACCTGCCACCCATCAGCCCCTACAGCCGGATCAAAGCCCGGGGCCATTAAAAACCGCTTATCCGCCCGGTAACCCCACCACCCCGCAAAGCGATTAATTTCCTGGTTGGTAAAATGTTTTTCGTGTACAAAAATCCCACTTATTCCACCCGGACCTGAGTTCATGTATTTGTATGAGCACCAGCAGGCAAAGTCGGCACCCCATTCATGCAATTTCAACGGCACATTACCCGCTGCATGTGCAAGGTCAAAACCGGCATAAGCGCCCGCTTTATGGGCCGCATCCGCTATTGATTCTAAATCAAAAAACTGCCCGGTATAATAATTTATCCCGCTAAAAAGCACTAAGGCAAGTTCATCGGCATGATCCTTTATGGTTCGAAGTATGTCTTCTGTTCTCAAAGTTACTTCGCCTTCACGCGGAAAAATCTCGATCACAGCATCTTTAGGATCAAAGCCATGAAACTTAACCTGGCTTTCCACAGCATACTGATCAGATGGAAAAGCGCCACTTTCCATGATGATTTTAAATCGTTTACTATTTGGTTTATAGAAACTTACCATCAATAAGTGAAGATTCACTGTAAGTGAGTTCATGACAGTAACCTCACTTTCCAGAGCACCAACGATCTTAGATATTGACGATGAAAGTGATTTATGATATGCTAACCAGGGATCATCACCCTGGAACCAACCCTCTACCGCCAGCTCTTTCCATGTACCCATTTGGTCGGCAATGTATTGAGCGGCTGATTTAGGTTGCAAACCAAGCGAGTTGCCACAAAGATATATGACATCCTCTCCCTTATGTTTTGGAATTAAAAACCTGTCCCTGAAATCTTTTAAAATATCCTTTTCGTCCTGTGCGTTGGCAAATGCTAAACTATTTTGATAATCCATTGGTCAATATTACAAAAAAGCAAATTTAAAGCATCTATTTGTTGGGTTTACTTACGTATTTATTGCCTTTTACATAAAAACGGTAAGGTAAAAAAGCATCCTCACCGGCATAGCTCACGCCAATACGGGGACCTATGGTAATTTGTTCATCTGTGAAATTTAGTCCTCGGTCTTCTATCCAGAGTGTATCACTTTGCAAGCTAATTGCATTAATGTTGCGCGATATGCCCAATGCTTTTGCAACAGAACCAGGTCCGGAAGTGATTGTTGGTTTGAGTACAAACATGTTTCGCCTTGCCTGCATGGCCTCAATGCCGTCAGTTGGATTAATGGCCCTAACCAGGATAGCATGTGGCTCTCCCTCAACAGAAGTAACGATGTTGAACATTTCATGAATGCCATAACAAAGGTAAACATAGGCAATACCGCCTTGCATGAACATAGTTTTGGTGCGAGGTGTCATCCTGTTACCAAAGGAGTGAGAAGCTTTGTCTACAATACCATTATAAGCTTCTGTTTCAACAATATAACCACCAGTAGTTACACCATCAATACAGGTAAATAAATACTTCCCCAGGAGATTTTTGCTGATCGCAACAACGTTGCTGCCTAAATAATAATCCTCGGTCAGCTTCATTTTTTATGGAGAATTTGCGTTAACAGTTTATTAATTTCTTTGGCTTTATCAAATATCATAATATGAGTTCCCCCTTTTACAACGGTGGCGTTTTTTATGCGATTATAATCAAAGATGAGGTCTTTATCGCCGATGATGTGGTAAAGATTTGCAGGAATAACATCATTTCGCCACGCCAATATTGCACCCATAGCCCACTTAACAAAAAAAGGAGAAGTATTCTTCAACATGTCATTAAATAACCAGGCATCCTCCTCACTCATATGGCCGAACATCGGTTTAACCAAAAAGCCCATGGAGGTAATGAGCTTGCCGGGAATTAGTTTCTGAATGGGCACATTTCTAAAAAAACTAAAATACCGCGGAGTTTCATCTGTTGTTTTGATACTGGAGATGAGGATCACCTTTTTTAATGGGATAAGCTTAGCCATCTCAACGGCGATCATCCCACCCATAGAATTACCTATCAGGGTTGAATTAGCTGCAATATTATATTGATATACAAGCCTTTTGGCATAGCTGACTAAAGTATCCTTTTCACCTGGCTCAATCCAGTCCACAGGGATTACTTCATAGTCGCGCAGATCAATGTTGTTATAAACACGTGTATCAGCGCCAAGACCGGCTATCAGGTAAATCTTGCTCATTAAAACTTTAACAGCTTAACAACCTGCTCCAGGAACCGTGCGTCGGTTTCATCAAACTGATCCAACAGCTCGCTGTCCACATCCAAAACACCAACAACCTCACCATCATGAAATACAGGCACTACAATCTCCGACTGAGATAATGAGCTACACGCAATATGGCCCGGGAAAGCTTCAACATCGGGCACGATCAGCGTTTTGGCCTGCTGCCATGCCGTGCCGCAAACACCTTTGCCTAATTTAATGCGGGTGCAGGCTACCGGCCCCTGAAAAGGACCTAAAACCAGTTCGTTATCCTTCACCATATAAAACCCTACCCAAAACCATTTAAACTGCTCTTTTAAAGCAGCACTAATGTTAGCCAGGTTTGCCACCAGGTCTGGCTCTCCATACAACAATGCCTCAATCTGCGGGATCAGCGTTGTGTATTGCTCCGTTTTATCGGTTGATGTAGTTATGTTTAAATCTTCTGCCATGGTATTGCAAAGATGACTATTTTCAGCATTAAGTCGCACTTTTTAGCATTATGTAATAAGTATCAGGCAGCAAGATTTTTTTCTTTTTACAGTCAGATAGCAATTCCTGATATCAAACAGCAAATCTTCTCGTTTTCGCTATCAAATAGCAATAGTATAATCATCCAGACTGCCCCTACCCAATATATTGACTGGAAAATCAATCCTGATACTTGATGCTTATTACCTGATACTTTACGCAGATACCAATAATATCATATTTAATCTTTTATTTAGCAGGGCTATGTTTGTTAGTTTAACCATAATCCGATACCGGAAACTGTTTATCCCCTTTGCCTTGCTGGCAATGGCTATACATCGGCTGCCCATGCTGATGCAAAAAGGCTGTACTTTTTACAAGCTCCTGGGTTCTGGCCGAAACGGAACTTTTGATTTGCAACCCGACTGGCAGCAATGGGGCTTATTGGCCTGCTGGGAAAACCGTGAAGATTTTGACAGGTTTTACAATCACTCCTTTATTTCCAGCTGGTGGAAAATATTAGGCCATGAAGGCTATACCATATTATGCCAGCCATTGCAGAGCCATGGTAAATGGGATGGCAAAGAACCTTTCGGCAAGCCGGATGTACAAAACTATGCAGGTCCGGTTGCTGTGCTTACAAGGGCAACTATTAGGATAAGCAGGTTAAGGAATTTTTGGAGCCATGTAGATGAAGTTGCGGGTTTAATGACCAGCGCTGTGGGTTATATTACATCCTTTGGTGTTGGCGAAGCACCGGTTTACCGGCAGGCAACTTTTTCCATTTGGAAGAGCATTGATGATGTAAAAAACTTTGCTTACAAAAGCCGCGAACATGCCGAAGTAATAAAACTTACACGCAGCGAAAACTGGTATAGTGAAGAGCTCTTCGCCCGTTTTAAACCCATTGCCAGCTTTGGTTCACTTAATGGCAATAACCCTTTAAATGATTTATTGAATAATTAAGATATGAGAATTGTAGCCGAATTACCTCACCCCGATTTTAAGATCTCCATCCTGAACATGAACCAAAAATTCATTGTAAAAATAGAACAGGGCACGCTGGAACAAAGCTTTAAAATTGCCGAAATGGACCTTACCGATGGCGTCAACAGCGTTTTTGAATTGCTTGATGAAGAGTTTTTGAAGACAGTAGCTACCCGCTTTGCCGATATGCGCGCCGACTTCAAAGATGCTTATTACAGGTACAATTTTTAACAAGAAAACCATATTAAGTATTTGATTTACAGCTATTTAATTTCACAAAACAATCAAAACAAAATTTTATTTGGCAAAAAGCCTGATTTATGGGTTCTATTTCGACTAATTCTTACCTTGAATAAACAATTAGTTTATAAAAATAGATTTAAGATATTGACAAACAGATATCATATAAATATATAAAAAATTAAATTCGGCCTGCTATCTTGCCAAATAAATGGGAAGTTAAGCCAAAAGAAGGTCACAATACCAAAATCCACTCGACCGTTGATCAGCAGTTGAAGCACAGGAATCATCGGCGTTTTTGGGAGCTTGATATTCCTTAAATATTTTAACGCCTGTTTTATAACTGATCTCTTTTTTAAAGATAGGTCCTTTAAAAGTGAAGGTGTGAAACTCCCCGTTCTCTCCGCAAACATCTACGTCATCCGGTAAAGCTTCAATCAATTCAAGGCTTATCTCCTTCCCAACTATCCGCTCCAGCCTTGCCTGGGTACAAGCTATTACTGTTCCAAACCCAAGGGTTAAAAACTCATTGATCAGTTCGCTGGTATCAAGTTTCCATAAGGGATAAATACCAGTGAGGCCAAGTTCGCTTAACCGGGCATCGCGATAATCTTTAAGATCCTGCAAAAAAATGTCGCCAAAAATGGAATGGGTTATACCTTCATTTTTAAGGTGAGATAAATGACGATGCATCACCTCATCATACTCCTTAATCCCCGGCATCTCGGGCAGGCGGATCTGGTATAATGAAATGCCAATACTTTCTGCCTGTTTAACCAATAGCTCCGTCCTGACGCCATGCATCGAGATCCTATCGGCAGCATCATTAATCGTGGTAACCAAATATTTTATTTCAAGATCGGGGTTTTGCAGGCAATGGTATAAAGCCAGGGCGCTGTCTTTTCCCCCGCTCCAATTAAAAATGCACTTCATATTAATTAGTGGTTGGTGATTTGACTTTAATCTTTTAACAACTCATTTACCAACGCTATAACTCCAACCGTTGCTTTTTCCTGTATCTTAATTACAGTTCCGCTCACCCTTGCATCGGGTATTTTAGGATCTATGATATATTTAGGAACATTCCTGTTTACATAGCCAATAAGGCCCGCAGCGGGGTAAACAGCCAACGATGAACCTATCAGCATGAAAACTTCCGCATCAGCACAAATGCGGGCTGCGGGCCCAATCATCGGCACATCTTCGCCAAACCAAACTACATGCGCACGTAACGGCGACCCTAATTCGCAAACTTCATCCATCTTAATCTCCCAGCCATCTATCGGATAAGTAAGCTCGGGGTTGATGCTTGATTGCGAACGGGTAATAACACCGTGCAGGTGCACTACATTGGTTGAGCCTGCCCTTTCATGCAGATCATCTATATTTTGGGTGATAATTGTAACATTATATTTCTCTTCCAATCTTGCTAACGCGTAATGGGCCTCATTAGGTTTCGCTTCCAGTACCGACTTCCGCCTTTCGTTATAAAACTGTTGCACCAATACCGGGTTATGCTCCCAGGCTTCGGGTGTAGCCACGTCTTGTATGTTGTACCCCTCCCAAAGGCCATCACTGTCTCTAAAGGTCTTTAAACCACTTTCAGCGCTGATCCCCGCTCCCGTTAATACTACCAGGTTTTTCATATCTTAAATTAAATCAGATCTGTTTTAACATTTCAACCAAATCAGGAATGTATTTGCATTTCAACAATTAACTGTTGGCCTTATGCTTTTGATTTTCCTGAAATTATCAGCCCATAAAAAAAGCGACCTGCATTATGGCAGATCGCTTTCAATTTTATTATCTTAGGTTAAAGAGCCAGCTGCTTTGGAGTTTGCAAAAAAGCAAACTTACTTTTTGCCAACTCAAAACCACCAAACAGTAGAAAACCGAATAGGAGGTCTCCTAAAACCATGTTCTTTTCAAAGGGAATAGCATTGATTAAAGATTGACCATAACCCGCTAAAGTATGCGGATACATGGTACCATATAAAAATGGCAGATCGATAATGAGCCAATGGATCAATACCGATGCAACAGATACCAACAATACATTAAGCACATTTACCTTTTTAATAAAGCTGCCAACTAAAACCATCAGGGCAAAGCAAAGATAAACCCAGGCCGCACCACTATACCACAAAGTGACTTTTGACGTGTACAGGTAGTTAACCAGGATATCGGTAGTAAATAATGTAAGCAATACAGTTGCATATCCCTTCCATTTTTCGGTAAAGTAAACACCTCCGAATACCGCTATCGCGCCCACTGGTGTAAAGTTACTCAGTTCCTTATACTTAAATGTTATTAACCTGAAAGCTGCAGCAACCACTATCATTAAAATAAGGATAATGTTCCTGTTGATGGTATCTTTTTTATTCATGACGTAAAATTACAGATAATCGGGTTAATTAAAAACAACTAATTAAACTGATATTTTGCACCAAGCGTAAAGTTTATACCACGTGTATTATAACCCAGCCAGTCGGTATATTTTTGATCAAGCACGTTGTTTAAATCGCCAAATATATTTAGGCTTTTGGTAGCCTTTAACTGCAGATGCAAATCAACCAGATTATAATTTTTTAAAGTGGTTATTGTAGACGGATAGGTGGCGAAATTTTGATCGGCCCTGTTGCCAGTATACTTATAATTTACGCCTATCAGGAAATCGGCACATGCCTGATACGATACATTCGCCCCAAATGTACTCTTAGGCCTGCGGTATAAATTAGCCGTTTGCTTACCATTTTCATCTGTTTGTTTACCTGTTACATAAGCAAAATAAGCCGATGCAGTTAGCTTGGTTGAGTTGTATCTCAACTCACTTTCAAAACCTTTGTCTTTTTGAAAAGATCCATTTTTATAGAATGAGCTATAAGGGGCAACAGATTCTGAGAAGAAATAAATTACATCTTTTGCGTTGCGTTTATAGAAAGCGGTGTTAAAAGATAATGTATTTTTTATGATCTCCCAATCAAACCCAGCCTCGTATGAATTGGTGAATTCCGGCTTTAATTTAGAATTTCCGTATTGGGAAGATAACTGGTATAAAGATGGTGCTTTAAATGCCGAAGCAATAGTTCCGAATACTTTAAACTGGTCTGCTAAATACAACGAAGGATTAATGGTATAGGTAAAGTTATCCCCGTATTTGCTATGGTGGTTATATCTTCCACCCAGTTCCATGTGAAAGATATTTGATTTAAAAAATAGTGACGTATAAACGCTGGCAATGCTGTTATGTGCAGTATCATCACTTATAACACTTGCACCTGGATGGTAGCCTGATTGTTCAAACAAACTGTATTGACTGGTATTGCTGTATTTATAATCTGCTCCACTCGTTATATCAAAATATTTACCCAGATTGTAATTCAATACAGCTTCAACGTTTGTTATACGGCCGATATTTTTTGTTATCTGATGTGTAGAATCATTATCAGGCGGTAAGTTTTTAAAGTTATTGTGAACCGTATTTTGTGTTGCATTAAACACCAGTGTTCCTTTTGGCAATACTACTTTAAATCCTAAACCACCAAATAAAAATGTATTGTTGTAAGTGTAGTTGTTGTCATTAGTAAAAGCGCCATAAGGCAGATCGCCAGTATTATAGCTACCTTGAAAGTTGCCATTCAAACTAAATTTATCAGAAACATACTGATTGATATTCACACTGGCAGACCGCTGGTGAAATCCGTCTTTTTTAAATCCAGCTTTGTTTGTGGTATCGGTAGCTGCTGCAAAACCTCTTGAATCTGTATTTGACAGGTTGATGGCAATCCCTGTATTGTGAATTTTACCGTTTACCCCGGCCGATTCCTGGAATGTGTTATAACTACCGCCAGTTAATTGCACATTTCCTTTTAAACCCTGCCCTTGCGGATGTTTGGTTATGATATTTATTACACCGGCTACAGCATCAGAGCCATATAAGGTTGAGCCGCTGCCTTTTAAAATCTCAATTTTTTCAATTTGGTTTACAGGGAAAGCGTTAAGATCGTAACTACCATCAATTGAGCCTGCGTTGTTAACCGGAAAACCATCTACCAATATTAGCGTATTACCTGACGATGCTCCCCGTAAGAATACGGACGTACTGATGCCGGGCGCATTCTGTGCACCAGAGAAGGTTATTCCCGGAATTGTATTGAGCAATTGAGGCAATGTTTTGCCTTGTGAACGACCGATCTGCTCTGCCGATATTACGGTAACAACCCTACCTATATCTGCTAATTTTTTAGGCGAACGGGTGGCAGTAACTACCACATTGTTTAACATACGCGTAGTATCCTGTGCGTATAATTTTGTACTAATTGTACCTACTTGCAACAATCCTAATCCTAAAACAATTTTAAAGTACTTTTTTTTCATGTATTTGCTATAGTGTTAAATAATAATGCAAACTATATAGCATAACACGGACGTGGTCAAATGAAAATACACTATCAAAAAAAGAAGAGCATTCACATTCAAGCTTCAATCCACGAAAGCTATGAATAATTTATATTGCTCTGGCAGGTCTTCTGACTTACTCCCCTTTAGTCCTGTCTTCCCTCTGGTTTAGCAGAAGTGACTTTAAGATTGAACTACGGTTATGGAGCTTACAGCTGCGGGACAGTTCCGGATTTACACCGAATTCCCTTTTAATTCTTTAATGATTTACAATCAAAGAAACCTAAAGCGATGCAAAAGTACAACAAGTATTAACAACAACAACTAACATATGTATATTTATGCTGATGAAACTATGCATTACTTTATCACTATCAATGGTGATTACCATAAACAGCCTTGCACAACAGCCCGATACAGTGCTTTTAAAAAATCTTTTACAAGCCCAGCCTGAACTGTTTAAAGGCATACTCAATCACCCTACCCAAAATGAAGTGCAAATACTATACACCCAGATAAACCGGGACAAAAACAACATTCCGCACTTTAAACCATATAGTTACCGGCTCAATGCTAAGCGATATTTTTACCCGGCAAGTACAGTAAAACTACCAACAGCCATATTTACGCTTGAAAAACTAAATGAGCTAAAAATTAAAGGCCTCAGCAAAACGTCGGTTATGATAACTGATAGCGCATTCACGGGGCAAACCAGGGTAAAAACAGATACATCATCGCTAAGCGGCTTACCAAGCATTGAAAACTACATCAAAAAAATACTGCTGGTGAGCGATAACGATGCCTATAACAGATTGTATGAATTTGTGGGCCGCAAAGAGATTAACCAAAAACTAAAAAAATACAATTTTAATAATACCCGCATCATTGGCAGGCTGGCCATTGGCGATAGCGGCGAAAACACCAAACATACCAACCCGGTTGATTTTTATAATGGCGATAAACTCATTTATCATAAACCAGCCCTTTATGATAGCCTGGCCTACCCTATTCACCTGGAGAATATGATACAAGGCAAAGGATACATGGATAGTAATGATAAACTGGTAATGCAGCCATTCAGCTTTGCTGATAAAAATGTTTATACTATTGCCGATCAGCAAATGGTTTTAAAGCGACTGCTTTTCCCCGAAGCCTTTGAAAAGTCGCAACGTTTTAATTTAACCGGTGCCGACTATAATTTCATTTATCAATACATGAGCACCTTCCCTACCGAAAACATAAAACCTACATACAGCCGGCCAGCATATTACGCGGCTTATTGTAAGTTTCTGTTTTATGGAGGCGACAGTACGGCCAATGTTAACCCCGACATCAGAATATTTAATAAAGTAGGCGACAGTTATGGATATGATATTGATAACGCCTACATCGTTGATTTTAAAAACAAGGTTGAATTTATACTTACGGCAGTCATACAATCAAACGAAGACGGAATCCTTAACGACAATAAGTATGAATATGCTACAGTCTGCCTCCCTTTTATGAAAAACCTTGGGCAGGTGATTTACCAATATGAACTAAAAAGAGCGAAAAAGCACCTCCCCGATTTAACCAAATTTAAATTTAATTACAGAAAGGTTAAATAAACTTCAATTAACAAAAACTTAGCTTACCATATCGTGTTTAATTTTCATACCATTTAAACAACAATATGGCAACTACAATAATTAAGTACACGGATAACTACCCCATACTTCACGGTGATGACAGAATAAACCTGAACTGGCCCGAACGTTATACTTCTATAGTTGGAGGTGTTAAATTGGGATGGTCGGGATTTAAGCATATATTTTCAGCTCCGTTTACGAGCATATTAAAGATAGGCGCCAGCGGATACCTTTTAAATCGTGGCATTACCGGCCATTGCGAATTGTATAAACGAATTGGTAAGCTATCAACCAATCCTATTAACATCAATATCCGGTCTTCATTTACCGTTAACCAACCAAGGCACAAGGTTTACAATTTTTGGCGCAAGTTTGATAATCTTCCTTTATTTATGAAACACCTGGAAAGTGTTGAAATAATTGATTCAAAATACTCTCACTGGGTACTAAAACTACCCGCAGGTGTAGCAAGCGTTAGCTGGCATGCAGAAATTGTAAAAGATGAGCCTGACGAAATGATTGGGTGGAGCTCGATGCCCGACTCCATCATTAACAATGCAGGGAAAGTTCGTTTCCAGGATACTATTGATGGTAAGGGAACTATTGTGGATATTGTAATCAGCTATCAGCCACCGGCAGGAGGATTAGGTGTTGGCCTTGCCAGGGTGTTAAACCCTATATTTAAAAATATGGTTGATAAGGATGTGCAGAATTTTAAACAATATATGGATATTGATAACGGCCCCGAGTTTTTTTTGGATAGCAAAGAGGAACCCATTATTGTAATATCATAAACTGGTATTAAAATATATACCAACAAAAAACCACCTGATAAAATTATCAGGCGGTTTTTTAAAATTCATTGAGAATAGATCTCAGCAAATTATATTATTTTACTGCATCAATCACGGCTTTGAAAGCATCAGGATGATTCATTGCTAAATCAGCTAATACTTTACGGTTTAAACCGATTTCTTTTGCTGCTAATTTACCTATTAATTGAGAGTAAGAAATTCCGTGCTGACGGGCACCTGCGTTAATACGCTGTATCCATAAAGCTCTGAACTCTCTTTTCTTGGTTTTACGGTCACGATAAGCGTACTGTAAACCTTTTTCAACTGTATTTTTTGCAACGGTATAAACCTTGCTGCGTGAACCCCAATAACCTTTGGCGAGGTTCATGATCCTTTTTCTGCGTCTTCTCGACGCTACTGCGTTAACTGAACGTGGCATGTTGTTTGATTTTGGTAGTGAGTGCCTGCCTTTAAAGCCGAACTTAAAACTCTAATACCTGGTTAAAAAAATTGTGAATTACTTTCCGATGCAAAGCATACGTTTAACATTTCCCATATCAGCTTTAGATACTAAGCTGGTATGACCAAGGTTACGCTTACGTTTAGTCGACATCTTAGTTAAGATGTGGCTTTTGAAAGCATTCTTCCGTGTGATTTTACCGGTTCCAGTAAGCTTAAAACGCTTTTTTGCACTGGAATTGGTTTTCATTTTTGGCATAACTATTATTTAATTGTTTGTTTAACTTACAAATGTGCAACCCTGCAGATCTGTAAATACCTTTATATAAGATAGTACTGATATGTAACTTTGAAATTACACATCAGTACATCTGAAATTATTTTTTTGCAGCTTTGGGTGCAAGGGTTAAAAACATCCTTTTACCTTCAAGCTTTGGTAATTGTTCAACTTTACCTACATCTTCCAATGCCTGTGCAAAACGAAGCAGTAATATCTCACCCTGCTCTTTGTAAACAATTGCGCGGCCCTTAAAGTGTACGTAAGCCCTTACTTTTTCGCCGGCTTCCAAAAATTTAATAGCATGCTTTAATTTAAATTCAAAGTCATGATCATCAGTGTTCGGGCCAAAGCGAATCTCTTTAATAACAGTTTGCTTGGCATTACTTTTTATCTCCTTAAGCTTTTTCTTTTGCTCGTAAATAAACTTGTTATAGTCAGTTACTTTACAAACCGGCGGTACAGCGTTCGGAGATATTTCAACAAGATCTAATTCCTGCTCTTGCGCTATAGCAAGGGCATCTCTTAATGAAAAAATTCCTTGCTCTACGTTGTCACCTACAAGGCGAACTTCCTGAGCCCTAATGAATTGGTTGATGTTGTGTTCAGCTTCTTTTTTCTTAAAAGGAAGCCTTGGTCCTCTATTGAAAGGTTTGTTTAATGCCAAGTTATACTTTTATTTCTTTAATTATTTGTTCTTTAAAATCTTCTATGCTCATACTTCCCAAGTCACCCTGACCATGTTTCCTAACAGAAACCATGCCTTCGGCAGCTTCCTTTTCGCCCACAATCAACATATAAGGGATCTTTTTGACTTCAGCATCGCGTATTTTACGCCCTATCTTCTCGTCTCTGAAATCAATCAGCCCGCAAATATCGGAATCTTTTAACACATCAGAAAGTTTTTTTGCATATTCCTCGTATTTTTCTGATATCGGAAGAATAATAAATTGCTCCGGAGATAACCACAATGGGAAATTACCTGCGCAATGCTCAATTAATACTGCGATGAAGCGTTCCATAGAGCCAAACGGCGCCCTGTGAATCATTACCGGGCGATGTTTTAAATTATCACTACCAGTGTATTCCAGTTCAAAACGCTCTGGCAGATTATAATCAACCTGTATGGTTCCCAATTGCCATTTACGACCAAGGGCATCCCTCACCATAAAATCAAGCTTAGGGCCATAAAATGCAGCCTCACCCAATTCAACAACGGTGGTTAAACCCTTTTCAGCAGCAGCCTCAATAATAGCGGATTCTGCCAAAGCCCAGTTTTCATCAGTACCGATGTATTTGGCTTTGTTTTCAGGATCACGTAGTGAAACCTGCGCTGTATAGTTATCAAAACCAAGCGCCTTAAATACATATAGTACAAGGTCGATTACTTTTTTAAACTCATCCTTCACTTGGTCTGGGCGACAAAACAAGTGTGCATCATCCTGTGTAAAGCCGCGTACACGGGTTAAGCCGTGCAGCTCGCCGCTTTGTTCATAACGGTATACGGTACCGAACTCAGCCAAACGAACAGGAAGATCTTTGTAAGAGCGTGGTTTTGTTTTATAGATCTCGCAGTGGTGCGGGCAGTTCATTGGTTTTAAAAAGAACTCCTCTCCCTCCTGCGGGGTTTTTATAGGCTGAAATGAATCGGCACCATATTTTTCATAGTGACCAGATGTCACATACAGATTTTTATGACCGATGTGTGGTGTAATTACCTGCTCGTAACCAGCTTTTACCTGTGCTTTTTGAAGGAAGTTTTGCAAACGCTCACGTAAGGCTGTTCCTTTAGGTAACCATAATGGTAAACCCATGCCCACTTTTTCCGAAAAAGCAAACAATTCCAATTCCTTACCCAATTTCCTGTGATCGCGCTTTTTAGCCTCTTCGATCATATGCAGGTATTCTGTAAGTTCGCTGGCTTTAGGGAATGTAACACCGTAGATACGGGTAAGCTGCTTGCGTGTTTCATCACCGCGCCAGTAGGCCCCGGCAACACTCATCAGCTTTACAGCTTTTATGAAACCTGTGTTGGGGATATGAGGCCCACGGCACAGATCGGTAAAGTTTCCTTGTGTATAAAAAGTGATAGCGCCATCCGGAAGATCCTTGATCAGATCCAGTTTGTACTCATCATCTTTTTCGGTAAAGTACTCGATAGCATCTGCCTTGCTAACCGGTTTGCGAATGTATTCGGCTTTGGTTTTGGCAAGCTCAATAACCTTGTCCTCAATCTTCTTGAACTCATCTGATGAAAATTCACGATCGCCAAAGTCAACATCGTAATAAAAGCCTGTTTCAATAGCGGGGCCGATACCAAATTTGGTACCCGGATAAAGTGCCTCTAAAGCCTCGGCTAATAAGTGGGCCGATGAATGCCAGAAAGTTGATTTACCTGAAGCATCGTTCCATGTTAAAAGTTTAACGTGCGAATCCTGCTCAATTGGGCGACTTGCGTCCCAAACCTGGCCATCAACTTCGGCTGCTAATACATTGCGTGCTAATCCTTCGGAGATCGACTGCGCGATCTGCATGGAAGTAATTCCTTTATCGTATTCACGAACGGAACCATCTGGAAGTGTAATACTAATCATCTACAACTATGATTTAAATTTTAATAAAATTACGTTTTGTGATCACCTACGGGAGTGATCATTTATTTGAGGTGCAAAAATAGGATTTTATTTTTGATTTCAGATTGCGAATGTTGGATTTCGGAATTATGAGATCTACAATAAAGAATGTTAAATTGAACGCACCTACAGTTAAAATCCGAAATCGAAAATCCCAAATCTTAAATCAGAATCAAACATTCCCCCATCCTAAGGCTAATACATCGGCCAGGTGGATAGTTTTTATAGGCAGACTATTTTTATCTATATAGCTTTGCAGGTGCATCAGGCAAGAGGCATCTGTTGAAATAATGTATTCGGCACCTGCGGCCAATGCGTTATCAACTTTTTGCTGCGCCATCGCAGTTGAAATAGCCTCGAATTTAACAGCAAATGTACCGCCGAAACCGCAGCAGGTTTCATTATCTTTTAGTTCGAGCAATTCTAACCCCAGTACTTTAGAAAGTAGCTGGCGTGGTTCATTCCTTATCTTGCACTCGCGCAGGGCGGCACAGCTATCATGATAAACAGCCTTACCATCCAATTCAGCACCGAAGTAATCAAATTGTAGAATATTTACCAGAAAATCTGATAATTCATAGATATTTCCCTGTATTGCCCGGCATTTGTTATGTACTGCGGTATTGGTAAACAGATCATTATAATAATTTTTCACCATGCCGGTACATGATGCCGATGGCGTAACAATAACACTATCTTCCGAAAAATCATTCAAAAATTTACTCCCAATGGCTTTTGCATCATCCCAAAAACCAGCATTAAACGCCGGTTGACCACAGCAGGTTTGGTTTGGGTTAAAACTCACTTTGCAGCCCGCCTTTTCCAATACCTTTACGGTATTAAAAGCAGTATCAGGAAATAATTGATCTACAAAACATGGTACAAACAGCTCTATCTTCATCGGCACAAATTATTCGGCGCTAAAGTCAGCATTTTTTTGAATGCTTTTTTCAACTTTTAACAAAGAAAACAATAATATTAATCCAATAATAAAAAAACCGCATAATGCCAGTGTCGAATTGCGCATGCTACCGGTTATCTCTTCTATAAAAGCAAAACTGAACATACCTCCAACTATCGCCAGTTTTTCGGTAACATCATAAAAACTGAAGAAAGAGGCAGTATCCGGTATATTCTCGGGTAAATATTTAGAATAAGTGGAACGTGACATAGACTGAATACCTCCCATAATTAAGCCAACAATAATAGCCAGCCCATAAAATTGCGGAATAGTGGTTACAAAATACGCCGCTATACATGCCGCTACCCAAATAATTACCACCAATATTAAAACTTTTACGTTACCATAAATAGCCGACAAGCGCGACATTAGTGTAGCACCGCCTATGGCAACTATTTGTATGATCAGGATAATTTCAATCAAACCGCTTGTTTCCATCTTTAGCACTTTGGCGCCAAAGCCGGCAGCAACCAGCATAATAGTTTGCACCCCCATAGAATAAAAGAAAAACGCGGGTAAAAATCGCTTTAACAAGGGCATGGTTTTAACTTTGGCCCAAACCTTAGCTAATTCAATAAAACCGCCTTTAATAATGTTGTGTTGATGAGGCTCTGCATTAGGGCTACCTTTTGGCAATATGATGAAAGGGATATACGCAAAACCAATCCACCAGACACCTACAAGAAGAAATGATAACTGTGCTGCCCCGCCGCTGGTTAATCCAAACGTTTTAGGCGAAAGCACAAAAACAAGACATATTATCTGTAAAATAACACTCCCGATATATCCGTAAGTAAATCCTTTAGCGCTTACTTTATCCTGCATATCAATGGTGGCAATTTCTGGCAAATAAGAATTGTAAAAAACAAAACCTCCGCTATAACCGATAGCCGCAAGCGCAAAACAAATTATTCCAAACTCCAGGTTATTGGGTCCGAAGAAAAACAGCCCGCAGCATGACATGGAGCCCAGCCACGTAAAAAATTGCATAAAAATCTTTTTGTTACCCCTATAATCTGCAATTGAAGATAGTATGGGTAACAGTAAAACCATTATCATGTAAGCAACTGCCAGCGCGTAGTTTGATAATGCCGTATTAATAAAGCTTTTACCGAAAAACATTACCCTATCGCCATTTTTAGCATTTGAGGTGATAGCTACATAATAGGCCGGGAAAATTGTTGAAGTGATGACCAGGTTATAGGCCGAGTTGGCCCAATCGAAAAAAGCCCAGGCACGGATGGTTTTCTTGTTGTTTTTGGTTTCCATTGACAGAATAAAAGTATGGAAAAAGAATCAAGATACAAGAATCAAGAGTCAAGACGCATTGCACGTGCAAAAAAAAATGTCATTGAGAGATACGCAGCAATCGCAAACTATGCAGAATGACTTGCATAGTTCGCGATTGCCGCGCTGCGCTCGCAATGACATGGAGAAAAACTTTGTCTTATTTCTTGACTCTAATCTCTTGATTCTATTTACTTAACATCGGGTCTCCATTTTTCTTGTAGCAGCTTTATAAAATAGCCCCCTACCACACTGCGCGCCTGGAAACCTACCTGCTTGCCGTCGGTAGTTTCGTGCCAGTCGCTTAATGGTACATGGGTTGGTGTTTCCATCGCGTACTTATATACAGGGGCAGCAAGAGCCTTAAAGTCGTCCTGATTTTTGGCTAAAGTTGCAGTCCAAAGGATCCAGTCGCTTTTAGTATAGGTTTTGCGGCTATCTAAAGGCAAACCAAATTCATTTTGCTTGGTCAGATAAAATTTGATCTCACGATCGTAAACAGATTGCGGGAAAAGGTTTAATCCTAAAATCTTATCCCAAACGATATTGTATTTCTGGCTCCAGGTTTCCGGTTTATCAAACACCAATGAGTAATGATCACCTGCATCAGCCATTTTCATCCATTTAGTCACCATTTCTTTAGCCATAGCCTGGTATTTAGCAGCCACCGCTTTTTCACCTAACAAATCGGCAAGGTGGGCATAGCAACCGATACCCACAATTGCTTTAGCAGATAAGTTGGCATTGCGTGCAAGGTGACCCGCAAAGTCATCGGTGCAAAGCTGGTTAGCGGGATCAAGTCCTTCGCGGCTCAGATAATTGGCCCAATCTGTTAACACCTTCCAATGTTTTTTGGCATAAGCCGGGTTGTTGCCATTGGCTTTAACTATAGCCGCTGTAAGCGCCAGCATATTGCCCGATTCTTCAACCGGCATACCTTCACCATAAGTTTGCCCGTTGGCGATAGGGTAAGTACCCAGATCATGTGCGGCAAAATCATGAGGAAATTTACCGGTTTCACTAAAGTAGAAAATTCCGTTCAACATTCCTTCCATCAGGCTTGGGTTATAAATCAGGAACAAAGGCGCAGATGGGTATGTTACATCCACGGTATTGATTGATCCATTACTAAAGTTTTCTTTAGATAAAAACAGGATCTCGCCCTGCGGGCTTTTTACTAACGTATGCGCTGATATGGCCTGGCGATAAGCCAGCACACATAGCTTTGCATATTTGTCGCCACCAGCTTTTTCGGCATCATTATATACCGAACTGTTAAAGGCAGTGCAGCTTTTTAACACCGCTGGATAATCAACTGCGGCTTTGGCTAAGGCCTGCTCAATGGTTTTAATTTGAGCGGTTTTCCACCATGGTTTTAAATTGGCATGAAAATACTGTACCGGGGTAATATCATCATAACCCAGCTCAATAAATTTACTTACAGCAGTTTTACCAACCATGCCAAGAGATAGTACGGTATTTAAAACCAGGTTGGCACCCTCTTTTGCAGTTGATTTACCATCACCTTTAAAAAATGAATTAACCCCTTCACTTTCGGTGCTTACATATTGCAGAGCACCAAATGTTTTGGGAACTGCCACATACATATATCCCCAGTCTATCCTTAAATCATCTCCCCTTTTTTGCAGGATAGCCTGCTCAACGGTACCGGCTTTTAAAACAGACAAAGTACTCGTTGCATATTTTTGAGTGGTCATCGCCTGGTTTGGTGTATTGCGGGCAACATCAGTTGATGCGCCAAAATAAACCTGCACATTATGCGCTTTACCAGTACTTGATTTTACGCTATAAGTAATATAAGATACAGGCCTTGACAATAAAGCTAAGTTGTTCATCAATAACGGCGACGTGAATGTAACCTTCAGATCCACATCACCACATTTAAAGTAATAAATGGTTTGTGTTGCATTGATGGTAACTCCGGTTTGTTTTGCAGCCTGCAGCTCTGCATGATCTGTTGGCTTTAGTTCATCAGCAAAGCCGGCATCAAGCGCTCCGCCTCCGCCTGTGTTGGTACAATGCAAAGCAAGTACATTTTCGCCCTCCTTTAATTTTTCAACTGCATCATCCTTAAGAGCGATCATCTGCAGATCGCCATTAGCGCCGCTGCTCACATTTATTTTTTCGCCATTCAGATACACTTCCGCCTCATCATCATGATGTAGCTTAAGATAAAGCTTATTAATAGCAGTTTTATGAAAAGTAAAGGTTCTCCTTACCCAAATATCCCGGCCCTTCCAAACGGTATTGCCCATTGCTTTATCATCACTGAAGGGCGCGGTGCCGGTTTTCCAGGCGGTGTCATCAAATTTTGTATCAGCCCAATTTTGTGTTGGTTGGGTTTCTGTGTATTTACAGATGTATGGTTTTTCGTCGGCAGCAGGGACAACAGTTTTATAGGTTGCCGGCTCTTTACCCATGAAACGATACACATCACCGTCAACTTTTATCAAGCCAAGTAATGATTGATTTTTACCTGTCCAGTGCCTGGTAGTTGATTCATTTAATTTATCAGAAAATGACCAGATACTAAAGTAAGGATTATGTGTTATCAGTGGATAAGCCGGGGCTTGAGTATCCTGCGCCCTTGCTAAAAAAACAATAAGTGCAAAAAATACGGTTAATGGAAACCTTTTCATGTGTTTTAGTAAGATTTATAATGTAGATATATAATTATTATCGGTAAATATTTGCTTTTCTTTTCAATTAATAAACGGTTTTAAAAAAAAGCGTCAAATAGACGATTAATTGATACGAATTGTAGAAAGATGGGCAGATTTTAGATGAGCAGATGAAGGATTAATGTGCAGATATGTAAATTTCAGATATGCAGATTATGAAATCAAATTCTGTTAATTCTTTAATTCTAAAAATTCTGGTTCAGACAATTCTCTCATCTGCACATCTGAAATTTGCACATCTGAAATCTGCACATCACTTAAATATATCAAAGCTGTAATTTGCTGTGCTCCAGAAATCATCAAGGGCAATGATGCGGGGCTTGAAGAATGAGATAAGCGTAGGCCAGTCTTTTTGGTTAAAAACACTTACGTTGGGTAGGGTTTTAATGATGCGGCTTACGGTTTTGTTATTTTCATCGGTAGTGTGTAATTGCCAGTCCCACTCCTCCTCAATACTTGAATTGAGTACAGCTTTGAGCTCTTTAAACTGTTCAAATACCAATTCCTGGATGCCGGTATCGGGATGAGCGATCTCAATGGCGATAAATGCTGAACGGTTATCGGCCTGCATCTTAAAGCTAAGGTGCTTAATGCCCGTTTTATAGTTTATCCAGTTTATTTTTAAACCCTCTGCTGATGGATGCGGAGCAATGTATTGGCCAAAGGCCGTCCAGAATGCCTGTTTAATTTGTGATGCCTGATCGCGGGAGTACAATAGTCTTTATTTAAAATGAGCAGGCAAATTTATGGATTATTTTGCGTTTTGTATAAACTCAACAATTTGATGCTGTTCATTCGGCGATAACGAACCGCCTGTGTATTCCCATTTCAACTTATTGCTATTATAAGTTAGCCTGCCCAAAAAATCCGGATTCTTTGCATCATCAACCAAAGGGTAGCTTTCCCCAATTTCGGGGGCTATTTCCTGCATCTCTAACAGGCGGGCTTCGCCTTGATCGTTACCTTTATATAAGGCATACACCCCCGTAAAGTTAAGATGATTATTTGCGGCCTGGGTTAGCACAGGTTCAATAATGATATTTATTGTTGTACCGTTGTCTTTTTTAATATTATAGTTTACTGTATTAGTCATAGCCGAAGTTTGTTGGTATTGATATTTGAATATTACAAGTGAGTTTTGAAATTGTTCATGGAATTAATAATTTGATTTTTTAACACCCAAAAATCCTTAGATTTAATTACCAATTAACTTAATTATTTTATGATGGAATTTAATATAGATGATCTTATTATCCGGCGACTTGGATCTGATGATGTGATGATTGCAGAACAGCTTATCCAGCTATTTAAGGATATTTTTGAAGCTAACGATCTGATACCCGCCAAACCATCTTATTTAAAAACACTGCTGCGGAAGCATGAATTTATTTGTCTTGCAGCAATCTATAAAAACAAAGTAATAGGTGGTTTAACGGCTTATGAACTACCGATGTACTACTCAGAATATACCGACCTTTTTATTTATGATATTGCAGTTGCCTCCAACTTGCACAGGCTGGGTATTGGTAATAAATTACTTCATGCTATAAAAGCGTGGGGAGGACAAAATTATATACGCGAAATATTTGTTGATGCCAATGAAGAGGATAAACATTCCCTGGATTTTTACCGTGCTGCAGAAGGGTTTGAAGAAAAAATTTCGCAATTTACCTTTAAAATGAATAAACAGTAGCCCTTGATGATGTATGTTACATACTTAATAAACACCTTCAATTAAATTAATAGCAAAGAAATGAGGTAGATAGATAAAAAACTAAAATTATATTTTATAGTTTATCTTAAAACGCTATCTTTGCGACCTGTTAAAATCCTAATGCGGAAGTGGCGTAATTGGTAGCCGCACCAGACTTAGGATCTGGCGCCGCGAGGCGTGGGGGTTCGAGTCCCTTCTTCCGCACAACAGTTTAAAACCCGGTCAATTTGATCGGGTTTTTTGTTTTATATTAGTTCTTGAAAATAGCTTTAATATGAATGAAATAGTCACCCAAATAGACCAAAGCTACTATGAAGGATATTACGATTTCTTAAACATTAAAATTGATGGGATATTTTTGGATGAGTCGTTAGAAGCGTATTATCCCGGCGAAATGATAGATTTAAAAGGCTAATAGATATATTTTTTAGATCAATGTGATTGTCAATTCCCCCCTCTGAAGATATTCAAATACACTTCCATGGTCCGCAAATTTTAAAAAAGCCGTTAATTTAATAAGGTAGCGGTTGTTTGCATTTTGCAGCATAACAATCTGGAATCATCTCATATTTAAAAATAAAAAAATATTTAAATATATATATAACTTTATGGCATTAACAACTTAATCCCAGATAGTTATGAAAATTTCAGCACTTGATGAAACCGGCAATCCGGTAGATTGGTGGTTTATTTACAAAGTTCCACAGCTTGGCCCAGGTGCAGGTAGCGATAGCGCCACAGGGTACGAATACGTTTATTATGACTCAAAGATTGATGCAAATCCTGATCTGAAACAAAGGAACGTTACTAAATCGCCGAATGTTCTTAACAGCGGCAATGGGGCACTTAATCTTACACTCAAATCGGTGCTTGACAGCTTTGCAGCACCAACAGGAAAGACGGGGTGGATCATGTACAACGATGAGATGCCTGAAAGTGTGGGCAAGACAGATGATGGCAATAAAGGGCACACTAAAGGCGCGATCGCTTTTGATACGGAAACAAATACCGGGTTTTGGATACTGCATTCATGGCCGAAATTCAATGACCCTGGTGCAAAGGCAGACCCGACTCCCCAATATGGGCAAACCTATTTGTGTATATCGTTGGATATTGACACCTGCAGGAAAATAGCCACGCAAATGGCAGACCACCAGGAGCCGCAGGTTTATTATAATCATACCGCGGACCTCCCCACTACAGATCCTCTTTATATATTAACACAACCATTAAACCCCAAACCTCCCAAAAAGAGTGATGTGCTTGAATTGACATCCATCGGCGGTATGCCTTTCAAGGTGATTGCCAAGAATAAACAATGGGATGATGATTTTTGGAATGACTTAGTAGGGCCTGCGCTGGGAGATGACATGGATGTTGAAACATGGATCAGGGGACCTATCCCACCCCAGGCCGATAGCGACGGTATCCACAAAACCTTTGACATCAAATACATCAATTTAGCTGCTCTGGGCGTACATTGGGCCTGGCCCGAAACCCATGACCATGCCAAATGGGGGATCACATTGCATAGCCCATGGGTTTGTGTTGGCGATATCAACCGCATGGTGTCACAAAAGAAACGTGGTGGAGGCACCATTGCATTTCAAAATAGAACGCTGTGGCAGGCATTATCAAAAACAAATCTTGTTTTGGCGCCTCCGGGAAAATCAAGAACTGAAGTCCACCAGGTGATCCATCAAACGCATCCACCCAAAAAAGCTCAACCGATCGGCCTATAGAACTAAATGACAATAGCTTAACAGTTAAAAACAACGGGAGTTATCCGAAAGATCATTCCCGTTGATATCTTTTCTCTTCCAATCGGTATTCCGCATCAAAACACCATATTTATATTTAGCATTGGGATCAGTCGATAATAGAGCCTTGATTAACTGGTTTTTCAGGCAAGGGCTTTCCAATCATCTCCAGCAACGTAGTTTCAATCATCAAGCTCATCGCGTTTAAAGCCAGATCGTTAGGTTCTACCCCAAAGGGTTCTTCAATTTCATCGGCAATGGCTTCCAGCGCAACAAAGGTGTAAGCTATAAAAATTACTATAAGTGGTGTAAACCAACCCAAACTATCTACAAATCCAAAAGGAAGCAAAAAACAGTAAATATAAACTGTACGATGTAACAGTATCCTGTAAGTATAAGGTATGGGCGTAGATGCTATCCTTTCGCAGCCGCCGACGATATCAGATAGTTTGCCCAAATTTTCATCAAACGCCACTTGCTGAATGGAATCTATTTTACCTTGTTCTTTGGCATTTTTTACCCAAATAGCCATTTGCTTCATTAACATAACCGGCTTATAAACAGCGCCTTTTACATCGGGGTAAATATCCGGGGGCAGCCTTTTTTGCAGATCGTCGCTGGCATCTGTATGCCTCAACTGGTGTTTAAGCGCATAGGTAAAAGCCACCAGGTAATTAACAAAGGTTTCTATCTCGGTAGAGTTGGGCAAATAGCCACTTAAAGCTATGGCCTGCCTTGCTAAAGAACGGGTATCGTTAAGTAAGGCCCCCCAAAGTTTACGGGCTTCCCAAAAACGATCGTAGCTGGCGTTATTTCTGAATCCCAGGAAGAGTGCCAAAGCAATGCCAAACAGTGTAAACGGAGCAGGATTAAGTGGTATTTTATAATGAAAGAGAATACCTTTAGCAAAAACAACAATTACAGATAACGCAAACAGCAATAACAGTCGTGATAAAAGTTTAGGCAGTACCGATCCTTTCCACATGAACAGCATCCGGAACCAGTGTTCGTTTTTTCTGATAATCATATTATATTTTTTTCAATAAAACTAATAGCCGCTTTTGAGCTACATTAATTTGTTTGTTGAACCATTCTAATATAATTACATTTTCAATTACCTTCAAAATATCTTCGAGGTAACAAACCCACCCGGGAACCAAACAACCAGTTTTTATTCTGTTCCTTTCAAATATCTTTTATCACTACTGACATAGGGCTGTCATCAGGCCTGCTTTTCTTTGTTATGAAATCATTTTTTTAATTAAAACAAACAAAATGGAAAACAATCTAAGCACACAGCAAACAAGCAATGCGATGGAGGGGTTCACCTCCTCTGATGCCATATTAAATCATTGGCAAGGCCATCGCCGGCTAACGAGGCAGGTAATTGAAGCTTTTCCAAAAGATAAGCTATTTGAATATTCGATTGGAGGGATGCGTCCCTTTGCTATGATGGTAAAGGAAATTATGAGTATTGCAGATTCAGGCATTCAGGACCTTTTCCAGGATAGCCCTACACCCGTTGCAAACCTTGGTCATCATTCAGGAGGCTCTTTCGCCAACACAAAAGAAGAAATTTTAAATTTATGGGATGACATCACCTATAAAATTGAGACACTTTGGCCCCTGATACCACAACAGCGTTTTCAAGAAGTAATGGTGGCTTTCGGAGCATATGAAGGCATAACATCTGATATAATTCTCTATTGGATTGATAACGAAATCCATCACCGCGGACAAGGCTATGTTTACCTCCGATCTCTGGGAATCGAACCGCCAGCGTTTTGGAACAGGGATTAGCGTTACGCTAAATATTTCGCTATTAATTTAGCAGTTGTTTTAAATAATTAGTGAGCCGTCAATTGCTTCGCATCTATTGAAAGTTGCAGAATCCCAGACTTACGAAGTTTTAGAAACTTCGTAAGTCTTTCGCCGCTATTTTTTAGCGAAATCTTTGGCAATTTCGTTTAGCTGAATTGCACTAATAGTTTGTTCGCCATTATTAATAACTACTCGATACCGGAAAGTTACAGATTCTCCTTTTTTCAGGCTCAGGTTTTTAGCCGATTTGCCATTAGTAAAGATCTTTTCACCAAGCGGATTGGCTGCAAACAGGCCATATCCCCGGGCATGCCAGAATGTAGGATAGTTGGGATTTCCGGGATGATCTATTATAGCAATACTTACCGAATCGGCACCCATTTTACCAAAAACCTTGCACCATACACCACGAGTGCTCCAGGCATCGTTACCTGTTTTACCGGCACTGGTTAAGTAATTACCATTGGCTAATTTATCTGTGCCACCTTTAACTATGGTTACATTACCTTTATCATCTGTGAATTTCTGATCCTCTGTAGTGGGCATCTGCAATTCGTGCGCTAAACGCAGGCCCAGCATGCCGTCTTTGGCATCATTAAAAACAGCATCTACATCGGCCTTTAAGGTAGTAACCCGGTCAATTATACGCTGGTTACCTTTCCCGCTAAATTCAAAACTTGTTGTTTCTTCTAAAAGAACCTCTTTTTGCTGGTTGGTCCAGTTTGCATGATAGGCCAATACCCCAATAGTTCCGCCGGCCGCTTTCAATATATGATCAGTACGTATCCAACCGTATAAATTCTTTTTGTCTTTAGGAATTGCATATGAATTGTTCCAGAAGTCAAGCCCGTTTAAGTTTTCAAAATTAAACCATAAACCAATATGGTGCGGATGATCAGTCGGGTCACCGGGTTTAGGTTCAAGTGGAAAGCCACGGGTAACAACGGTACCATTAGCGGCATACAAAGGATATAATACCGGTTTTTCAAGACTATCAGGATATAGAAAACTGGTAAACAGCTTGCCGCCGACAAAAACATCAACCTTACGTTCTTTTACCGAGCTCACTATCTTTACCGGCTCGCTTTTTTGAGCCGATACAGCCGAAGTCAGGGCTGTTAATCCTACAACCAACCCCAACTTTTTGAACCTGTTTATCATAATGTCTATTAAAATTTAAATATCCGACCATTCACCATTACCTCCTGGGTTTTCTCATCAAATGTGGCTTTATAGCCGGTATGAACGGCAGCATTGGTCATAATATTAGCTATAGAATGGCTGTATCCTGCTTCAACCGGCGCATTTGGCTGTTTACGACTGCGTACACATTCCATCCAGTTACGCACATGGTTTGAAGTCAGTACATCGCCGCCTGTATTGGCCGAAGCAATTACCTTTTCGGTATTTGCCAGACTAACCTCTGGGAGCAGGTTTGCCTGCATATTCATGGCGGCAGCCATTTTTTGTGTTAAGCCGCCGTTTGGTGAAACTTTGTTAGTTATCAGGTTTAATTCACCTCCGTTTGAATAGTAGATCTCTGCCGGATGCTCATCTCCGTTGTGCATGCGCGAACCAAAAGTAACCTGGAAACCAGTTGAAGCGTCATCCAGCGGTCCATAATCAAAGGCGGCCAAAATGGTATCCCAGTTTCTGCGGCCGTCTTTCCACATATAAATACCCCCATTGGCAACTACGCTTCGCGGATGTTTAAGGCCCGAAAACCAATGTACAGTATCAATCTGATGGCTCATCCATTGACCTGCCAATCCAGATGAATATGGCCAAAACAAACGAAATTCCAGATATTTGCGTGGGTCGAACGGTTCATACGGACGGTTCATAATAAAACGTTTCCAATCAGTATCGCCTTCTTTTAATGCGCCTAACAGCTCAGGTCTGCGCCAGCGGCCGGGCTGGTTAACATTCCAGGTTAATTCAACCATGGTGATGGGGCCAAATTTACCCGAACGGATAAAATCATTAGCCGCATGATAATTAGCTCCGCTCCTGCGCTGTGAACCTATCTGCACTATCTTACCCGATTCCTTTATCGCTTTAAGGGCATCGCGGTTATCTTCCATAGTTTCTGCAAAAGGCTTCTCCACATAGGCATCACATCCTGCTTTTACAGCTTCAATAGCATGGCGGGCATGCTGAAAATCAGCAGTGCTGATAAATACCGCATCTACCGTTTTACTATCATATAATTCTTCATTATTGCGGTAAGCCTTTACATCATTCTGCATATTTTCTTTCCAGGCTGCAGCGCCTTCTTCTCTACGCCTTTTCCAGATATCTGATACACCTACTACCTCAAAATTGAGTTCTTTGTAGTGGTTCATAAAGCTGGGAATATGCGAACTTTTATGCCTGTCAGAAAACCCTACAACACCAACCCGTACCCGATCATTAGCGCCGATAATGCGTTTATAGCTTTTGGCGCTCCATGCGGTTTTGGTGAGTAATGTTCCGGCCCCTACTATTGCGACTTGCCTGATAAAAGTTCGACGTGATTTTTCCATAATAGTTGTATTACTTAGGTTGTTGATTTTAATTGCTCTTGAAATTGCAGCTGATGTCAATCATCAGGCCGCAACTATAATATTTTTTGTAGAGTACAGGTAAATTGGTTTAAACACAGTTTGTGTAATTGGCAAAGTCAAATATCGATGAAATCTCACTAAAAATATTATCCTTTTTGTAAGAAACATATTACAATGAGGTAATGATAACTATTTGTAATGGTTTCTTGAAGAAGCAAACTGCTAAAAATATCAATAAGCATTGCAACTAATATATAATAGTCTTAACTACTCCTTTTGTCAAAATACCCTAAAAGTTTGCCCCGTTTGAGCACCCAAAACACTTTTCGTATAGGCCTGTGTTACCCTTTCCATAGTCACGGGTGCATGGCCGGGAAAGTATGGAAAATAACCCGGAGAATCCTCCACAACGCCAGGACTTATGGAATTGATACGGACACCATTTTCAAGCTCGATTGCTGCCGACCTTACAAAAGCATCAAGCGCTCCATTTACGGCGCTTAAATTTGCTCCTAAAACAATGGGATCTTCACTTAAAATACCAGATGTTAATGTAAAAGAACCCTTAGGATTAATATAATGCTGACCTGTTAAAACCAGGTTAACCTGTCCCATGAGCTTACTATCTATCCCTTTCATGAAATCAGCATATTTCATCGAAGCTAAAGGCCCAAAATGGCCGTTTCCGGTTGTACTTACCAGTGCATCAAATGGGCCAACCTGCTCATAAAAACGCTCAATAGCTTCCGGTGAGCTGATATCTAATTGCAGGTCGCCGCTATTTAAGCCTACTTTTATAACCTGGTGTTCTTTTTCAAGAGCAGCAGTTACATGCTTTCCTATGGTGCCGGTAGCACCCACGATAATGATTTTCATGATAGCTTATTTATATTGTTTTTTAAAATAGGTTCATAATTTACGATCGTACTAATTTAAACCGTTTTATAATTCCGCGCATGAAATTGAGAGGGAAAAACACTTGTCCGAATAAAAAATGACAATAAATATGGTATAAAAATCAGCCGGTTAAAAGCGGGCTTTATGCTCTTAGATTAATAGCTACTTAGAGCCGCCGGCAAATCAAACCTGGAGAAAGAGGGTATTAAAAAAGCAATTAATATTTGCAGCCGAAACTAAAGATTAAACTATCTGTATTAAAGATTTCAGATACTCCGGCACTTGCAACAACCTGCTGCCATACCATGAAAACAATTCACCATCTACCAAAATAATTTTCGCCTTTGGCAGCAACTGTTTAAATTCTTCTATATGTTTTTGTGCAAACGGGTAAGGTTCTGATGATAAAAATACCACATCTGGATTTACTTTAACCAGTTCATCGGTCGAAACTTCGGGGTACCTGGCTGTTTCAAAAGCGTTGATTAAACCACACTTTTGTAACAGGCTGTCAATATAAGTTTGTTTGGCGGCCACCATATAAGGTTTTCGCCAGATAAGGTAAGCTACCCGAAGATTTAAACGAGGTAAAAGCAATGACTTAAAACCCATACCGATCTCACTACATAAAATTTCCGCCTCTCGCCGGCGATCAACTATTAAGCCTACACCCCGGATCATCTTAAGCGCACCATCAAGATCATAGATATCGCTTATCCAAACCGGGCAGATATCCATGAGCTCTTCTATTTGGCTACGTTCGTTTTCTTCTTTGTTGGCTATTATCAGATCAGGCCGTAATGATTTAATCAGCGGAATATTTAGCTGCTTGGTACCCCCTACTTTGGTTATAGTTTTAACTTTTTGCTTTGGATGAATGCAGAATTTAGTAATGCCAACAAGTTCAGCATCCAACCCTAAGTATAATAAAAGTTCGGTTTGGGACGGAACAACAGAAATTATCCTTTTAGGTACGGCAGGTAAACATACTTCACGATTTAATTGATCGTGGAACACAGCCATATTAAAACGCGTTCTTTTCGCCCCTTAAAGCGTTCCAGAAAGTTAAAAATACAATCTTCAGATCCAACAGGAACGACCAGTTCTCGAGGTACCAAACATCAGCCTCCACACGTTCAAGCATAGCCTGGGTGGTTTGTGTTTCGCCCCTTAAACCTTTAATTTGTGCCCATCCGGTAATACCTGGCTTAAGAAAGTGCCTTACCATGAAAGTATCTATCAACTGCGAATATTGTTGAGTGTGGCTGATCATGTGAGGCCGTGGACCTACTACAGACATGTTACCAAGTATTACATTGAAAAACTGAGGTAGTTCATCTAAACTGGTTTTGCGGATAAAAGCGCCTGTTTTAGTTATACGGACATCGCCACGGGTGGCTTGCTTCTTATCCGAATCTTTATTTACCCGCATACTGCGGAATTTATAGCATTTAAATGGTTTATTATCCCTGCCAGAGCGTTCCTGTACAAAAAATATCGGTCCCCTCGACTCCAGCTTGATCAGGATAGCCAGTATTGGAAACAGCCAGCTAAAAACAAACAGAATAATGAACAACGAGAATGTAACATCAAACAGGCGCTTTATAAACCTGTTGAGCATATTTTCGAGCGGCTCGGGTCTTACAGATATTACCGGGATATGCCCAAAACTTTGTATAAAGGTTGGTTTTTTTGCATAGTCATAGTACTCCGGTATAAATTTAAACCTGATGAGGTTTTTATCAGCATCAAGCATAAGCCGCTCAATAGTTTGTGCTTCTGAGCTTGGCAGTGTACAAAATATCTCGTCGACTTTATTGTTTAACACGTAGCTTATGCAATCATCCGTTCCTCCTAAATATAAATGATTGTCGCTAACTGTTTTGGGGTCATCATCAAAAAAGCCAATCAGGCTGTAACCACGTTCAGGGTTTTGTTTGAAAAAGCTATAAAGATCAGTTCCTATACGGCCGCCACCAATAATAATTACGGCCCGGGTATCAATTAGCGATGCCCTATCACTTTTACGAATGGTAAGAAATATCAATTTCCATAAACCTAAAAGAAAACCGAACAGTGCCAACGAGTAAAACAAATACTCCCGAGTAATAAAATAAGCCTTTGTACCTATGAGTATTATAATAGTAAAGCAGATAAAACTCACAAACAACAGGTAGGTTTTTATTACACCTCGGTAAGTTTTTATAGAATCTTTATTTAATACGTGTTCATACAACCCGGTGATATTGGCAGACAATAACCAGATTAAGTTAAAAACTAAAACAATAGGCAAATATTTTCTGTTGTTAATCCAAAAAACGTATGACCTGTCCTCAATAAAGTAAGAAATTACCATGCTCATATTAAGTATAATATAATCAATGGTAAGGTTCACTGCTTTAATAAAAGTAGCGTATCTGTGAATCATGTATTAGAGCTTCTTGAAGTATACAACACCTGCTAAAATTAGCATATTTATTTATAAATAACAATGTGATAATTGAATGCACAAACGATTACAAAAGTGTTAGGGCATGATTGACAAAATTAAAAATTTAGAAATTTCAACAAAATCAAATATAAAATTATTAGCGCACTAAGTAACCCTTTATGATCGTAAAACGCGAATATTAATCTTGTAAATCCGGCGATACTATAACCGTCCGTCAACGATATCTTTATCAAGCATGCCTTTTATATCATATATAACAGATAAAGGCGTTTTCTTTAGCTGACTATAATTTAACTCAAAAAATTCCCTGTGCGAAACCGCAACTATTATGGCATCATACCCCCCCTTTAAACCATCAACATGCTTAATTGTTTGTACGCCATACTCGTGTTTAACTTCTGACGGATCGGCCCAGGGATCATATATTTCATAACAAATTTCATATTCACTTAAAACCTTTACAATATCAATCACTCTTGTATTCCGTACATCCGGGCAATTTTCTTTAAATGTAAAACCAAGTACCAATACATTTGAGTTTTTAACCTGAATATCTTTCTTAATCATTAGTTTAATGACCTCCAGGGCTACATAAGTACCCATGCCGTCATTAAGCCGCCGACCAGCCAATATGATCTCGGGATGGTAGCCAACTTCCTGTGCTTTTTGAGCAAGATAGTAAGGATCAACGCCCGTGCAATGGCCACCCACAAGTCCGGGTTTAAAATTCAGAAAGTTCCATTTGGTACCTGCCGCTTCCAAAACCGCGTGTGTATCAATGCCCATAATATTAAATATTTTGGATAGCTCATTGACAAAAGCAATATTGATATCGCGCTGCGAGTTTTCTATTACTTTACAAGCCTCGGCAACCTTTATACTTGGGGCTTTATGTGTACCAGCATGAACAATAGTTTGATAAAGCTTGTCAATAAAATCCGCAGCCTCGGGTGTTGAGCCAGAGGTTACCTTCAAAATATTAGTTAACGTATGAATTTTATCTCCCGGATTGATTCGCTCCGGCGAGTATCCGGCAAAGAAATCGACATTATACTTTAATTTTGACACCCGCTCAAGCACTGGTACGCACACATCTTCGGTAACGCCAGGATAAACTGTTGATTCATAAATAACTACATCAGCTGGCTGTAGTACGTTGGCAACAGATTCACTTGCTTTTATCAATAAACTCAAATCGGGACGGTTGTGCAGATCTGTTGGTGTGGGTACCGAGATGATATATACATTGCAATCGGTAATATCCTGAACAGTTGACGTACAAATAAGACCATTGCCAATGCCTGTTGATAAAACCGATCTTAAAACTTCTGTATCCGTTTCAAGCGTGCGATCAAATGCATTATTTAATTCATCAACCCGGCCTTTCTTTATATCAAAACCTTTAACCGGAAATTTTTTGGCAAACTCAACAGCTAATGGTAAACCAACATAACCGAGGCCTATTATTGCAATGCGGATACTCAGGGGCTCTTCAAACATTTATAAGGTAGTATAGATGGGTAAAGTTAATTAATTTTGCTATAAACGCTGAACCCGGCTCTTTATAGCATGACTCCGTTGGTTATTTACACCTTCTCGGATATTGTATGAGATTTGAATTATTTCTATCGTTATTTAGCAGCTTCCAATTCAGTTTTGCTGAAATTCCGAACGATCATCCCGACGGGTTTATGAACCGGCGTATTTTCTATCATCACTAAACCGGGTAAAGTTATTTTCTGTTGGGATTAAACATTATATATCTGGTAAACGCCAGATATTGATCTGTTCTGTGCCGAACCTACAAGCAATGTAGTAACTTTCTTTTCCAGCATAAGCTGTTCTGCATGACTTGCAAACTCATCTTCATCTATAATAATAGGATTTTGGGTCATAATTTCAAACACAGTTAAGGTTGCTATATCAGGATGCTTTAACAGGGCCCTTCTCAGATCCCCGTCGGTAACTATACCTTTAATATAAGTAGCATCCCCTACCATAACCATACCCAACCGCCCTTCTGACATTTTTAATAACAGATTCATAAATGAAGCCTGCTCCTCAATAAATGGCAGTTTATCGGTACGCATCAGGTCTTTAACTTTTATAAGCAGCTTGCGCCCCAGGCTTCCACCGGGATGGAAACGGGCAAAATCATGCTGTTTAAAATCACGGGATTCCATTAAAGCAATTGCAAGCGCATCGCCCATTACCAATGCGGCCGTGGTTGATGAGGTTGGTGCAAGTTCAAGGGGACAGGCCTCACGTGAAATTTTAACATTTAAATGGTGATCGCTATTTTTAGCTACTGTTGAATTTGGATTACCGGTTACCCCTATAACCAGGTTTTTATTCCATTTTAAAAATGGAATGATCCTTAACACCTCATCAGTTTCGCCCGAATAAGAGATCAGCATCACGATATCATTGGTACTAACCATACCCAAATCCCCATGAAAAGCCTCACCGGGATGAAGGAAAAAACTGGGCGTACCTGTACTTGCTAAAGTAGCTGCAATTTTTTTGCCTATAAGCCCAGATTTACCGATGCCTATAACAATAAGCTTCCCGGTATTGCTTAATATGGCATTTACCGTCTTGGTAAACTCGTCATCAATTAAACCGGCCACATGTTGCAGCGATTCGATCTCTATATCAAAAACTCTTTTAGCAATATCCTTCATTGCTTAACCAACTAATGAAGCAATCAAACCATCCAAATCATGCAGTTTAAGCATATTAGGGCCATCGCTTAAAGCATTATCAGGATCGGGATGAGTTTCAATGAAATAACCATCAGCGCCAAAAGCTTTTGCAGCCAAGGCCATCATAGGCACAAAAGTACGGTCGCCGCCGGTTTTGCCCCCTGCCCCGCCCGGACGTTGTACCGAATGGGTACAATCCATGCAAACCGGGTGACCAAATGCTTTCATATCATAAATATTCCTGAAATCAACCGCCAGGTTATTGTAACCATACATATTACCACGCTCGGTAAGTATTACCTGGTTATTACCTGCTTCCAAAACCTTTTGGGCGGGATAAAACATATCTGCGCCAGAAAGGAATTGTGCTTTTTTTACATTTACAATTTTACCGGTTTGGGCTGCTGCTACTAACAGATCTGTCTGACGGCATAAAAAAGCTGGAATCTGCAAAACATCAACCACCTCCGCAGCAATGGCTGCCTGAAAAGGCTCGTGAATATCAGTTAAAACAGGCAAGCCAAATTTATCCTTCACGTTTTGAAGCATTTCCATACCTTTTTCAATACCCGGACCGCGATATGAATGTATAGATGTACGATTGGCTTTATCAAATGATGACTTGAATACTACAGGCACATTGTATTTCTGCCCTACTTCGGCAACTTTTTCTGCTACCTGGTATAACAGTTCCTGGTTCTCCATTACACAAGGTCCCAGTATAAAAAACGGCTTCTGCCGCATTTGCTCAAACAACATATTATGAAAGTTATAGGGCAAAGATAATTATAAGCACGAATTTCACGAATGGAAAACAAGGAGGTCGAAATTACAGGGTGCTTTTTTCGCCAGCCAGCACGTTAAAATTTATTTGCTGTTAGCTTCAATTAATGCCGTTACCGATTGCCGGTAAGCTTCCCCAATTGGTAACTCCTTCCCGTTAATGATGATGGAAGTTTTACTTACCGCCTCAATTTTACGGGTGTTGATGATAAATGACTTATGCACCCGCATAAAATAAGACGGCCAGTTTTTTTCTACGTTTTTAAAGCTTAGCCTTACAATAGCTGTTTTTTTATCACCCGGAAAATATATTTTCACATAATCCCTCAAGCCTTCCAGATATAGTATTTCATCAAATACAATTTTAAGAACTGAATAGCCGGCGTTTAGATAAGTATGATCTGCTGATTGGTTAATTAAAGACTGCTTCAATTCTTTAAATTCATAAAGCTCTTTAGCTTTGTTGCAAGCCATCATAAAACGCTCCATCGGAACAGGTTTCATCAGGTAATCAACCACATTTAAGGCAAAACCCTCCAAAGCATATTGTTTATAGGCAGATACGATTATAATCAGCGGTTTATTTATCAGGCTATTTATAAACTGAATCCCTGTAACTCCGGGCATCTGGATATCAATAAACATCAAATCCACGTTGCTATCTTGTAAAGCCTTACTTGCCGAAAAACCATCATCACATGCCGCCTGTAAGTTTAAAAACGGTATTTTACTTATATTATCAGTAAGTAAACTTAAAGCCAGAGGTTCATCGTCAACTGCAATACAATTTATCATGCGTCCAATTTTAATATTAAATTAACTTCAAAAAGGTTGTTTTTATTATTGATAGTTAACTCATGTTTGTTTTCATACAACAGATTGATTCTCCTGCTCACGTTTGCTATCCCTATGCCCGACGAAGAATCTTTTTCCTCCTTATAAAAAGGGTTGTATTTATTACTAACATTAAAATTCAAAAAATGGTCACCTGCAAATAGTTCAATCGTGATATGAGCATCATCAATTGAACTTACACCGTGTTTAAATGCATTTTCTATAAATGGGATTAAAAGCATAGGCTCAATAAGCTGATACTCATTATTTATATTAAATGTAGTTTCTACTTTAACTTTCCGGCCAAATCGTTGCTTTTGCAAATCAATATAATCTTTCAGGTATTCTTCTTCTACTTTAATATTTACTTTCTCCTCATCCGTGTGGTACAGCATGTATTTCATTAAACCAGAAAGCTTCATCACTGTTGGTTCAAGTTCTGAACTATTCAACCTAACCAGCGCAACTATGTTATTCAGTATATTGAATATAAAATGTGGACTTATCTGTGATCGCAGAAATGAAAGTTCGGTCTTTAATTTTTCCCTGTCAGTTTCGTTCAATTTATTCTTGTATTCAAGTAAATTGTTATTCAGGCTATATGCCAAACTTGCTGCCATTGTAAGTAAAAAGGCCGGCAATCTTAACCAACTGGTGCGCATTAAGTTATAAGGCACATCTATTTCTAAGGCCACATATATCTGGTGATGAAAAAACAGGTACAGCGCGTAAATTGAAATAAAAGTCAAGGAATAATAAAAGTACTTTTTTTTCAATAGCAAATTTGGGATCAGTACAGCACTATTTAAGTAAAAAGTGCCTATCCAAAAAAAATACCCCATGTAATCTATCTTAAAAAAATCGTTGATCTCTTCCTGGGTGTACGCCCTGGATGGCATTGCCCTATAGGAGTGCATAATATAAGGTAATGCCATCAAAACCAACCAAACGCATACATGCGTTAAAATTTTGAAATTTCTATGATGCAAATTCAACCCCACTATCCTGTTATTTTCATACATGGCTAAAATACATTTATAAAAGATTTAATTAAAAGTATACCTATAATGCTATATTATTTTTACACAAAACCTACTGCGCAAACTTTCCTACCTCAAAGCATTTTTTTCACTTACAACACTGCTTTACAGTTAACAGGAATTTCAATACCACATTACCAGCTTGTCATCTTTTTATAAGTTGACGCGATGATTTAAAGCTATAAATTGGTTTACAATTGGTTTATTATGTCTTTTTGAAAACACGCACTAATATATTACATCCCGGTAAAGTCTCCCTAAATCTTTATACAAAACTCAAAATTTTCTTTGTCGTATATCTCCGGCTGTTTGTCTCACGCATCTTATGCTTTGTCGATATATTAAAATCGATAAATCTATTATTTGATTATTTGTATTCAATTATAATAAACCAGGTATAAACAGTTAAGCCTTAAAATTCATAAGGCTTTTATTAAAGAATTAATTGTTGTTAACAGGAGCATTTCATACGCTTTTTAATAATCTGATCAAGGAATTAACAATACAAGTGCGTTGACAAATAGCGCCATGTATTAAAAGAGCTTAGATGATTATAAACATGTCATTTGAGATTTAGTTGATCAATATCAGTTGAGAAATGATATTGGGTTGCGTTCCGGGATGAGATCCGGAACGCTTTGTTTACCAACTAAATACAACTCCTTACTTGTTTGCATTTAATAATAAACCAAATATATAACCAACAAATCTCAATCCTATGTTTAAAAGTTTACTCCTTAAAGGAAGATGCTTTGGCGTGCTGTTATGCTGCTTAGTTTCTTCAATGGTAGTTACAGCACAAACAAAGTACAAAGGTAAAGTTATCGGCAGCGATGACAAATTACCCGTTATTGGCGCGTCTGTACGTGTTAAAGGTGCTTCTACCAGTGCTGTAACCGATGTTAATGGCGAATTTACGATTAGTTTAAGTCCGGGCAACACCCTGGTAGTTTCCTATATCGGCTACCAAACCCAGGAAGTTGCTGTGGGTACCGATGCGAATTTAAGGATCACCTTAATTGCAGGTACCAACTCCCTAAATGAGGTAGTAGTAACCGGCTATGGTAGCCAACGCAAAAAGGACCTGGTAGGTGCTGTTGCTGTGATAGATGTGGCCGCAGCCAACAGGCAGCCTACCTCATCTGTTGAAAACCAATTGCAAGGCCAGGCCGCGGGTGTTACCGTAATAGCATCTGGTCAGCCGGGTGAAAATCCATCGGTAAAAATCCGTGGTGCCAACACTTTTGGAAACAACCAGCCATTATATGTGGTTGATGGTGTGCCAACAACCAATGTAAGCGATATTAACCCTAATGATGTGGCAAGCATGCAAGTGTTAAAAGATGCCAGTTCTGCATCAATTTATGGTGCACGTGCCGCAAATGGTGTAATTGTTATTACCACCAAAAAAGGTACTGGCAAGGTCAGTGTTTCTTATGATGCTTATTATGGTACCCAGGTACCCAAAGGTGGCAACGTATTTAACCTGCTGGATCCGCAGGAAATGACAAGTTTAAGAAACTTAGCTATTAAAAATACTGCCGCTTTAAAAGGAATCCCTGTTGACCTAACCAGTAATTTATATGGTCCTAACGGCGATGTATTACCAGACTATATTAGCGCCGGCGGTGCCGGTCCTTACGGCATTCATGACGGCGACCCTGCGGTTGATCCTTCAAAATACAATGTTAACCCATTTTATACATCAGGAGATCCATCAGGCTTTTACCGTATTACCAAATCAAACAAAGCAGGTACAGACTGGTATCATGAGATATTTAAAACGGCGCCTATCCAAAGCCATAACGTGGCTTTAAGTGGCAGTTCTGACGTGGCAACTTATTTATTTTCTTTAAACTACTACAACCAAAAAGGTACTTTAATTGATACTTATGATAAACGTTACACCGTAAGGGCAAATACCAGTTTTAAAGTATCCAAACATATACGTGTAGGTGAAAACTTATCCTATTCCATAACAGAAAATCCGCTGATTAATGAAAATGATGAGGGTTCAGGAATTGGTATGGCTTTCCGCGAACAACCTATTATTCCTGTATATGACATTATGGGTAATTATGCCGGTTCAAATACCGCAAACCTTGGTAATGCCAGGAACCCTGTAGCCATACAACAGCGCACTGCTAATAATTATGGAGCCTATAACAGGTTATTTGGTAATGTTTTTGCCGAAGTGGACTTGTTGAAATACTTTACCCTACGCACGCAGTTTGGTGGTGAATATTATTCTGACTACAACCATAACTTTACTTTCCCGGAATATGAAAACTCCGAAAACAATACGACCAATTCCTACGCCGAGAATTCATACAATGGATATAATTACACCTGGACAAACACTTTAACCTATCACCAAACCATAGGTAAACATGATGTTAAATTATTGGTAGGTACAGAGAACTACAAAAACAGGTATGAAACGTTAGGAGCTACAAACACCGGCTATTTCACATTTGATAAAAATTACACAACCATATCAACCGGTACAGGTGTACCAACCGCTTATAGTACTATTGAACGGGATAAGATACAATCATTAATAGCCCGTTTAGATTATACATTTAACGATAAGTACCTTTTAAATGCAACTATTCGTCGCGATGGTTCATCCAGGTTTTTAACAAATCAATACGGTTGGTTCCCTGCAGTAAGTGCCGGCTGGCGCATATCCCAGGAAAGTTTTCTGAAAGGTGTAAACTGGATCAATGATTTAAAGGTCAGGGGCGGTTATGGTGTAATGGGTAACCAAATCAACGTAGATCCTTCTAACGCATTTACTACATTCGGTGCAAGCAAAACCAACTCTTACTATGATATAGCTGGCACATCAACCAGTACAACTGCTGGCTTTACGCAAAGTCGGATTGGTAACCCCGATGCTAAGTGGGAGCTTGATAAAAACTTAAATATTGGTTTTGATGGTTCGTTCTTTAATCAAAAATTGGATATCTCTGCCGATTATTACAAAAAGGACATAACCGGTTTATTGTTCAACCCAAATCTTCCGGGTACTGCAGGTTCGGCAACGGCGCCTTATAGCAACGTGGGCGCCATGAGTAATACGGGGTTGGATGTCACTATTGGCACTCATCAAACCTTTAGTCATGATTTAAAAATGAATGCTTCATTAACCTTTACTACTTACCACAATGTAATTAAAGCGGTTACCGTAGGCCAGCCTTACTTTGATGAAAACTCTGGTCGTTTTAACGGTAGTTCAATAATCCGGAACCAGGTAGGTGGACCGGTAGGTGGTTTCTTTGGCTACAAAACAGCTGGCTTCTGGAATTCACAGGCAGAGATTGATGCTGCCAACGCAAAAGCAGGAGGTGTTTACCAGAATGATGCAGCGGTTGGCCGTTTCAAATATGCAGATATAAACGGTGATGGAAAAGTTGATGCCAGTGATCGTACATTGCTTGGCAATCCGAACCCTAAATTTACGGGTGGTTTAAACCTTGATTTTTCTTATAAAAACTTCGACCTGAACATGTTCTGGTATGGTTCATACGGAAATAAGATATGGAATGACGTAAGGTGGTGGACAGATTTTTATGCAAACTTTGCCGGTGCAAAAAGCAAAACGGCTTTATATGATTCATGGACACCTACACACATGGATGCAAAAGCCCCAATTCAGGAAATTGATGGTTCATTCAGTACCAATACAGTACCAAATTCATTCTATGTTGAAAACGGATCATACCTGCGTTTGAAAAACTTACAGGTAGGCTACACCTTTGATCCTAAACTATTAAAATCAATAGGTATTGATAGGTTCAGGGTTTATTTATCAGGTGCAAATTTAATTACGATAACTAAGTATTCGGGAGTTGATCCTGAGATTGTGGGTGGTGGCACAACCAGCAACACCAACAGCAGCACAAACTTTGGTGTTGATCGTGGTAACTACTCGCCAAACCGTACTTATTTATTAGGTGTACAAGCTAAATTTTAATTAAAGAAATTATGAAAAATATAAAACGTTTATCAGTGTTTGCATTCATTGTAGCTGGTATAGTTCAAAGTTCATGCAAAAAGTCATCCCTTGATCAACCCGCTTTGGGTGCACTAAGCACAACTCAAATTACTACAGCAGCCGGTGTGGATGGTCTTTTAATTGGCGCGTATTCGGCGCTTGATGGTCAACAGGGTACTAATGCCGCTTTTGGCGGTGGTGGACCCTGGGAAACCTCGCCCGACAACTGGATATACGGCAGTGTAGCCGGTGGCGACGCCCATAAAGGCAGTTCAGGGATTGATCAGCCGGCCATAAATTCCATAGCAACATTTACGGTTGATGCCAGTAACGGTTTTTTAAACAGCAAATGGAAAGCTGATTATGAAGGTGTAACCCGGGCCAACAATGTACTTAAAGCCGTAAGTGCTGTTGCAGGCTTAACTGATGCCGCCAAGGCAAATATAATTGGCCAGGCCAGGTTTTTAAGAGGACACTACTATTTCGACCTGAAAAAGATGTTTGGAAATGTGCCTTATATTGATGAAACAACAACCAATTTTGTACAGCCAAACACAACCGATATCTGGCCTAAAATTGTAGCCGATTTTGCGTTTGCCTATGCAAACTTACCCGCAACCCAAGCCCAGGTTGGCAGGGTTAACAAATGGGCAGCCGGAGCATACCTTGCCAAAACCTATCTTTATCAAAAAGATTATACCAACGCCGACAAAACATTCACTGAAGTTATTGCCAGCGGAACAAACTCCGCAGGGCTTGTTTATGGTTTAACAGATAACTACGAAGATAATTTTAACGCGGCCACTAAAAACAACAAAGAAACCGTTTTCGCTATTCAGCAGGCGGCAAATGATGGCACCGGAACTATTAGCGAGGCCAACAACGGCGATATGCTAAATTACCCTTACAATAGTCCCTTCGGCTGCTGCGGTTTCTTCCAGCCAACTTTAGATCTGGCAAACTCGTTCCGTACCGATGCAGCAGGTTTGCCTTATCTGGATGATTATAACTCTCATCCTATTGTTACCGATATGAATATTGCATCTGATAAACCTTTTACACTTGATGCCGGCAACGTAGATCCCCGTTTAGATTGGACTGTTGGCCGTCGCGGAATTCCTTATCTTGATTGGGGTAATCACCCGGGTACAAACTGGATTCGTGAACAAAGTTCGGCAGGCCCCTATTCTCCTAAAAAGAATGTTTACTACCAGGCATCAAAGGGAACTTATGCTGATAGCCATACATGGGCGCCAGGAAATGCCAACCAGGTTAACGTTATACGCTTCGCTGATGTTTTGTTAATGGCTGCCGAAGCAAAAGCACAATTAGCTACCGGCGATTTAGGCTTATCCTATGTAAATATGGTTCGTGCAAGGGCTGCAAAACCAACAGGTTTTGTATACACGTACAAAGATGCGGGTAACCCAACCGGTGGATATACCACCACGCCGGCCGCTAATTATGTGATAAGCCCATATCCGGCCGGTTATTTTACAGGCAAAGATTTAGCGTTAAAAGCTATTTACTTTGAGCGTAAGCTTGAGTTAGGCATGGAAGGCCACCGTTTTTTTGATATCGTACGCTGGGGAACTGCTCAACAATCTTTAGCCACTTATTTTGGCTTTGATGGCAAAACCATAACCGATGTTGCCGGTGCACATTTTACTACAAGCAAAAACGAGATATACCCTATTCCACAACCACAGATAGATCTTGAATCAACAGGAAAATCTTCTGCCTTGAAACAAAATCCGGGTTATTAATGCTAAACCTTGTCATTATTTATATAAAGGGAGGCGGCTTTTGCTGCCTCTTTTTGTATAATGAAATACCAAATTAAAACTTTGATTACAAAAAATTGAATATCCGTTATGAGGTTAAAAAAGCATCATATTTTAACATTAACCTTGTTAGTATTTACAAGTGCCGTTTGCTTTATCTCCATCAACTGCAATAGTCCCGAAAAAGAAATTACTAAAACCGATGGCAGAGCACTCTCGTTAAAATATTGCAAAAGCTGCCACCAGTATCCTGATCCCGCATTATTGGATAAAGGAACCTGGGCAAAACATGTATTGCCTGCAATGGCTCCGCGTTTAGGAATACAGGTTTATGCAGGAGATCAATACGTCAATAACCCATCGGCAAACTCACCGATTTCTTATGATAATTGGTTGAAAATTGTTGATTATTATACGTCAACATCTCCAAAAACACTTAAACCCGCCAAAGCGCCTGTTACTCCGGTAAATGATTGGGGCGTTTTTAGTTTAATTAAGCCTGCCAGCAGTGTTTCTGTGACTACCACCACAATGGTGGCTTTTGATACGCTTAAGCATCGCCTATTTACCAGTGACCGGATGAGTAACAGTATTTTTCAATGGTCAGATAAGTTAAAGCTTTTGGGTACTAGTAAATATAATTCGCCCGCAGTTGACGTGCAGTTCCATAAGGATCATAAAGGTAACAGAAACAACATATTTACCTTTATAGGGTCCATGGATGCGGTTGACATTACCAATGGTTCTGTAAAAGAGATAGATTTTAATAAAGGTGGCGTGGCTACGTCATTAATTGCCGATAAATTACCAAGGCCCGTTCAATCATTAGCTATTGACATCAATAAAGATGGTTTAACAGATTGGGTAGTTTGCGGTTTTGGCCATAATTTTGGCGGCTTATACTGGTACAAACAATTACCAGGCAAAAAATTTGAGAAACACATCATAAGCACAATCCCTGGTGCTGAGCATGCTGTTACCGGTGATTTTAATCATGATGGCTGGCCGGATATCGCCTGTTTATTTGCCCAGGCTGATGAAGGCGTGTGGCTGTTTTTAAATGATCATAAAGGGGGCTTTTCAACAAAAAACGTATTACGGTTTCCGCCTATGTATGGCTCAAGCAGTTTCCAGCTGGTAGATTTTAATAACGATGGTAAACCGGATATTTTATACACCAGTGGAGATAACAGCGATTATTCAAGGGTTTTAAAACCGTATCATGGCGTGTATATTTTTCTCAATCAGGGTAATTTTAAATTCAAACAGGCTTATTTTTATCCTGTAAACGGTGCCACCAAAGCCATTGCAACTGACTTTAATGGCGATGGCAAACTGGATATAGCTTTGATCGCATTTTTTCCTGACCTTAAAAAACACCCGGCCGAAGGCTTTACTTACTTTGAACAGGATAGGTTTATGCATTTTATCCCGCACAATCTGCCGATAGCAAAAGAAGGGCGCTGGATTTGCATGGATGTTAATGATTATAATGCAGATGGTAAGCCCGATATTGTTTTGGGCAATTTCTCCTTAGGTTTTATTAATGAGGACGGTATTAAGCCCGATTGGAATACCCATACTCCATTTATTATCCTAAAAAATAAGTCAAAATTTTAGTTAATCAATTTGGGGGTGTAAATACTTTAATTTTCATCAATAAGCGAATTAAGTACTGGTCATGAATCCAATAGATTTGTTTTCCTGCTTTTTAACAGCAAGACCCTGAATAAAAAGCTGCCCCCCTTCTATCTTAAACTCGAGACTGTGCTCATCAGGCTTAAAACCATCTCCTATAAAAATTTCCTTTATTTTTTCCATCAGTTCTTTCCGATCAAAAACAGGGCTTAGTTTGATCTGTTCGTTAAGAGGTTCGAGCACGATACCCTCAACTTTGTAAGAGAATAATTTTGATTCCATTTGATAAATATAGCGGATTAAATACTATTCTATTGTCATCCTATTCCTATGATTTGCCATTAGGTTTAAAAAAATAGAGGATTCTTATCCCAATGAAATCGAATAAATATCGGCGCCACACAGCTTGTGAGGCTGTTCAATTCGGTACAATAAGACAAAGAAATATTAAAAAGCCCCGCTTATTTTTAATTAAATAAATTTTGAATAAAAAAATCAGATCATATGAAAATGAATTTATAGCCCTCTAATGTGAAATTAAAAAGAGTAAAGCAAATGATTATAACCTTTGTAAAACATCAAAAACAAGTACATTAAAAACAGTATACAAATCGTTAGTTTTCTACATATAAACTTCATATGAATTTACAAATCAATACATTATGTATATAAAAACCCACACCAAAACTTCAATACACTCATAAAATCCCCTAACCCCAATGTGTCATTCGTATAATTTGTGGCAGCAGAAAAGTTAGTTGAAACTTGTATACTCTTCTGGCTTAAAATGATCCAAAACTCAATTGAATTAAAAATATTTCAGCTATTTATATTTCTGGTATCGTTTATCTGAGAATTTTTTCGTATATTGAACTATGGGTAGATCTGTAGAAACCTTTAGTAAGAAGGAAAGAGAAAAGAAAAAATTTAAAAAACAGCTTGACAAAAAAGATAAAGCGGAAGATAGAAAGGCCAATTCTGACAAGGGCAAGAGCCTGGAGGACATGATGGCCTATATAGACGAAAATGGAAATATTACTTCCACTCCACCTGATCCGACAAAACGGAAAAAAATCGTCATAGAAGATATCCAGATCGCGGTTCCCAAGCAAGAACATCTTGCCCCTGCCGATCCTGTTAGAAAAGGCGTTGTCGCTTTTTATAACGAATCAAAAGGTTACGGTTTTATTAAGGACTTGCTAAGCCAGGAAAGTATTTTTGTGCATGCCAATGGACTGTCAGAAGCTATCCAGGAAAATGACAAAGTAACCTTTGAAACCGAACAGGGACAAAAAGGATTGAATGCCATAAAAGTCAAAAAACAATAGCAGATTACATTTTCACATCCCGGATTTGTGAGCCTATTGAACCAGTAGAATTTATTGCCTCGAGCCTATAAGATCACATTCTTTTTAAAATGCTGTTATACAGCAAATTTCTCAGAATCGTAGCATACCTCCAAGGTAAAGCTGGCATGTATAATCAACGGAATTGTAACGGCACCTTCAATACGATAAGTGTTGAAAGTGCCGTCATATTCCGTATTGCATTATCTTTGACTAATTTATGTAATTCCATATCCTGAAACCGAAACAGATGCCCCTTTATCACGGCAATTAAACTTTTGCGTCGCCCTGATTGTGCAAAAAGTTCAACTGTTCCGTATCCGAAGTCAATTCTTTGCTCCCGTTAAAAGAATCACAGTATTTTTTTAATAAAGAATTAAAAAACTAATAATTTTAGCATTAGTTTTGCGTTCGGTCTAATCCCTTGCGAGAAAAACAAACACCGGCAAACGAACTTTCACAAAAAAAAAACTTCCATGCAGGAAGAAATTTTAAGTTGCATGAAATGCCACAAACAAATTTTATGCTAAAATTGCAACAGAAAAGATGGATACAATTAACCCGGTGATGACTTTGGCTTTGGATTATGTGGAATCCACCAATACGGTTGTTTTTCTTACAGGCAAAGCTGGCACAGGTAAAACAACCCTCCTTCAATATATCAGGCAAAACTCAAAAAAGAAAATGGCTGTTGTAGCCCCTACCGGTGTAGCGGCTATCAACGCGGGTGGTATGACCATCCATTCTTTCTTCCAAATCCCTTTTGGGCCGATCATCCCGTCAGGAACTTCGCGGCCGGAGTTGCATTATAGCCCGGAGAAAAAAGAACTGTTATTTAACCTGGAACTGCTAATCATTGACGAGGTGAGTATGGTGCGGCCAGATGTATTGGATCATATCGACCTGGTGTTGCGCAATGTAAAAGAATCTGCTTATGCTTTCGGTGGTGTTCAACTGTTACTGATTGGAGACCTTTCCCAGCTGAGCCCAATTATCAGGGACGAGGAGTGGATGCTGCTGGGCCGTTACTATTCAACCCCCTATTTTTTTAGCAGCCTGGTGTTGCAAAAAACGCACTATGTCCGCATCGAACTGGATCATGTATTCCGGCAAAAAGAACAGGCGTTCGTTGATATTTTAAATGAGGTTAGAAACCAAACTATCAGCCCCGAGAATCTTGAGCTTTTGAACGCGCGGTACCAGCCAGATTTCCGCCCAACAGCAGAAGACCCCTATATTACGCTCACCACGCATAACGGGATCGCTCAGCAGGTTAATAACGAATTTGTTGAAGCGTTACCGGGAGAGGAATTTGAATTCAAGGCTACCATCCGCGGAGAGTTCCCCAAAGATGCCTACCCAACAGAAACTACCTTGAAACTCAAGATCGGGGCACAGGTTATGTTTGTCAAGAATGACAGCTCTGCAGAGAAGCTATTCTATAATGGAAAAATCGGGACCATTACGCGAATAGAAACCGACACGGTATTTGTGCAGTGCGGTCATGAAAGCCGGGAAATAGCGGTACAGGCATTGGAATGGACAAACATCAAGTACCAGCTGGAAGGAGAACAGATTAATGAAAGCAACGCAGGCAGCTTTGCCCAGATCCCCTTAAAATTGGCCTGGTCTATCACCATACATAAAAGCCAGGGCCTGAGTTTTGATAAAGCTATTATTGATGTAAGTGAAGCTTTTGCCCACGGCCAGGCTTATGTGGCTCTTAGTCGTTGCCGAAGCCTTGCTGGGATGGTGCTCCGCAACCCCATATCTCCACATAATATTATCGGCGACCCGGCCATCGTACATTTTAACGAACAGGCCAAACTCATTAAACCCAACCTGGAGCGATTGAAAGGTGACAGGGAGTTGTACCAGCAATTCCTGCTGACAGAGCTGTTTGATTTCGGTGGCCTTCAAAACAGGATTGGAAATTTCAAGGACCTTATCCCAGGTTTTCAGGAAGATATTATAGACGTATCCAAAAAATTTGTCCGGCAAATATCAGCCCATAATGAAGAACGTGTACAGAAAGCTGCAGAATACTTCCTGGCAAAATTAACATTGACTACCGAGAGCCTTCATACCCAGCTCCCCTCCTACATTAATCAACCAGGTGCTATTAAAGAAAAGGCAGCCAAGGCAGACCAGTTGATTCAATGGATCATGACAAAAATTACTTTAATGGAACATTTTTCTAAAGAAGAATTTAATGTTATTACTTACCTTAAAGTGAAAAAGGACGCACATGCCGGCGCAGTTGCTGATCAGTCCCAATCATACGTCAGGGCGCTGAACGCCAAGCCAAACGAAAAGCTTTTTAATCAACTGCTCGTTTGGCGGGATTCAGAAGCTCAAAAAAACAACATCATGCCGAATATGGTAATCTCCGAGAAGACAATGGCTTCTATTGCTGAAAAACTACCTGCTACACTTAAAGCACTTGGAACAATTAAAGGAGTTGGGCAACAAAAATCAACACAATATGGTCAGGAGCTTATTGCCATGATCCGCGTTTACCAACAAGAATTATCAGGCGTTGAATTGGAGCAAAAAAGTTTATTTTAGAATATTAGATTTAACATAACTGGCACCTGCCAGTTATACACCGACGCTCAATTTTTTAAAATCCTTTGTAATTGCCTGGCTGTTTTAAATCCACATTTGGCAGCGATATATTCAATAGTATATTCGGGATTGTTAAGCATGGTGTTAGCATATTCTTTTCGCAAAAGCGTATGGTATTCCAATATAGTAGACCCTGTTTTTTCTTTAAAAACCCTGCTCAGGTTTCTCGGGCTCATATTAACCAGCGATGCAAGTGTTTCTATGTTATTTTCTGCGGATAGATGATCAATTAAATAATCCTGTACCTCGTGCACTTGCGGGTTGATATGGTTGCGGTAATCCAGGTAAATGCTTTGTTGCTTATGCTTTCCACTTCTGCGGTGATAAACCACCAGTCCCCTTGCTACTTTATGGGTAAAAAGCGGGCCCTTAAAATCTTCAAGAATAGCTAAGGCCAGGTCAATGCCGGCACTTATCCCGGCACTGGTGTATACGTTATTGCTTTTTATATACAAAATATCATTTACAACTTTTGCCTGTGGAAATTGTAATTGTAATTCCTTTACCCTCCTCCAATGCGTAGTACATTCGGTATCCTTTAATAAACCAGCCTTGCCCAAAGCAAAAGCGCCGTTGCAAATAGAACAAACTGTTACATGCATGTCTGAGCACTCTTTTAACCATTTGAAAAATGCCCGTTCTGCCCCAAACGCAATGCTATTAACATATTCAAAATCCATACCGGGTACAAAAACAAAATCCCCCTCCTGTAATAAAGCTTCAGTAAAATGCCTGAGCTTCCCAAATCCCAGGCCAGAAGTTGATACAGGATTATCTTGGTAGGTATAAAATTCCATTTCTATTTCAAAACCATAAAATTTAGCTTCGGTAAAAACCTGTACGGGCCCGGCCAGGTCCAGCAGTTCAACGGTTGGGGGAATTATAAAAGCAATTTTTCTCATGATTTTTAAAAGCAATTTTCATAAAGGTAATACATAAGTGGGTTGCCGATGAGGCCATTTACCTGTCGGATACAGACAGATAGCTTTATAGAAATTATTTTATTACAAAGGAACTAATTTTGCATTTCGATATCTTAAAACAATCAAATAAAAGCCAATTGTAAAATCAATGGATAAGCAAAACAGATCATAGTGAGGTGGAATTAAACTGGAGTAAGGGAACATACCAAAAACGAGGTCCCAGATACCGTGCAGGAAATAACCTGCTGCTAAAATGATCATACTTTTTTTTACTCCATAATAGGCAATAAAAAGAAACAGAATGGCCTGCACAGCAGTAATGATCAGCGAAGCTACAGTACTCCAGGTAAACCCAACATAAAGGAAGCCAATTCCTGACAGGATGAGTCCATAGATGAGTTCTTTATCCAAATGTTTCAAAATGTTAATAGTTAAAATAACTACAAGGCCCAGCGAAATGCCAATGATTAGTGCGATCATGATTTGATGATTTGATGTTTTTAATTATTTAATGCGTTGAAAAAATTCCGTGCGTCCAAACAGGGAGATACCAACGTATCCGCGTACTTTCAACCTATCTCCGTTCAAGCTCATTTTGCAATCATATGTCTTACCGCTTTCAGGATCATAAATCCTTCCTGAAGTATAAGCCCCGTCTTTGAAGGAAAAATTGGTCAGCAATTCTATTCCCAGCACTTCTCTCGTTTTTAAGGCTTCGTTTGGGTTTTTACTATCTTTCCGGGGCTGGGCTACCCAAATGGATTTCCCGAAATATTGCTCACCTTTCTTATAAATTTCAATTTTAGCATCTTTTTCAGGCGACCAGTATAAGCCTGTAATCTGATCTGCCACCTTTTGGTTTGTTTGCGCAAATCCGGAGGAGGAAACAGAAAATAAAATAAGAGCAGAAAGCATAAATGTTATTAAATTTTTCATTGTCTTTTGTTTTTTAATATAATTGATTGTTGATTGCATATTTTACAATTACTGTGTTTTGCTGCATACCGGTTAAGGGATATCGCGTCTGTAGAATAATTTTCTGAAAGCGAAATGAAATATCTCACTATCGCCATACCGAACGGGGTAGGCATTGATAAAGGACCATCCTTCCCTGCCCATAAAATTCATGGCATCTATAATGGTGTTGAACTGTTTGATTTTTCCTTCCCAGGTCCTCAACCTGGTATCGCTCCAAAAACTTTTTTCATCGCCAAAATCAATATCGATGGTTACTTTATTGCTCAATAGTCGCGGTTTGGCTATAACCTGGCAAAACTGTTCAACCTTTACCGAATCTGTTTGTGCAAATGAATGCAGTGACCCCAGTATGAGTCCTATTATGAATATCTTTTTCATTATTGTTTTTTATTTATTGATAAGCCTTTGTTTGTTTAATTATAGTCAAGCATCAGTTTCACAACTGCTTTAAATTTGTCGCCATATAGGTCACCGATCCGCGCAAGGCACACATTTATCGGGTATTGATTTTTCATGTCATACCTGATAATATCTTTGTAAAGTGCCGTAATCGAAGCATTGTTGCCGGGCATCAATACATGCATCTCATCTACCTTTTTTGAATCATTCCCGCCGGTATGTACCAGTGTTAATCCATACTTGGTTTGGAGAGTTGTATCAGTAAGTGTAAAGCATTTAAAGGATTTTGGAAACGTGCGGGCATAGGTGTCAAGAATACTTACCAATTCAAATTCATTCATGCCTTCCTGTAAAAGTAATCCCAGGTTGCGGTTCTGTTTCAAGATTACCTTATGGGCAATGGTAAGCACATTCCCAAACTTAATGGCGTCACTCTGGTGAGCGGTCAATATCTCCGGGTGAGGATAGTGAATGTCCGCAGCTACAGCCTGCATCATTTTACTGCCGAACAGGTCATTAATTACCGTTAAGCTGCCTTCCACCGCATTAGATACTCCGGCAGTGCTGTACAGGTTGCCACTATGCGCAACATTCACCTGCTTTATCCATTGCGGTTTGCTGAAATGTGATTTCAGCATGTTAAAATCAGAGGCATGGCAGGTGATAGGCTTGCCATCAAAAAGTCCGGTAGCAGCTGCTGTTGAAGCGCCGTCACATACAGCGAGAATCTTCGTAACGGGTGTGAAGTGACTTTTTATAAATGAAATGACAATTGGGTCTTGTTTTTCATCACGTATAGATAAAGCCGGGATAACAATCACATCAGCAACTAATTTAAGGGAATCTGCTTCTTTGAAAGTCAGTTGCGGGAGTATAAAAAGGTTTCTTTTGATGAGCACGGGAGCTCTTTCCTTGGCAACAATGTATACATTTAATTTACCGGTTGCGTTAAACAGGTAAAAAGGTGCCAGCATATCAAACATTTCTGTCACCTTGTTATCAGCGATGATGAATACTGTTTTCTTAGTTGCATCGTATGATGGTTTTTTCAAGTCAAACTTATTGTTACCTGCATAAGGAGGAAACTGCCCGAAAGCTATGATAGGCTGAAAAAGTAAAACGATAACAACACCCGCAACAACAACCGTTGACAGGGAAATGATAAATACTTTCTTAAATTTTTTCATTGTGATTAATTGATTAATAATTACATCACAAAGGTGTAGCGAATGACGACGAAAATTAAGACAAGCAGATGTCAGATACGGACAGGAAAATAAGTGAGGCTTTTAGATGTAAGTGCTGGTTTATTCAGACCTGTATAGTTCATTTTAGGACTAACAGAATCCACTGTATAGTATTTACGGGATTTACTCACAAACCTGTATAGCTATTTCCCGACGGATCACTGTATAACCCACTGGATCAGCCTGTTATAAAAGCGAACAATAGATGTTCGCTTTCGATACATCTTCAGATCAATAAATAATGCAAATAACTAATAATCAGCAAATTAAACCATTGACACCATATTTAAAATAACATATTTAAATACTTCCTTTTCAGTCTCGTTTAAACCATAACGTCATGATAAAAAACTATCTAAAAGTAGCCTGGAGAAACCTGGTCAGGAATAAGGTTTCTTCCCTGATCAATATAGGCGGTCTTGCTGTAGGTATGGCTGTGACCGTGCTCATCGGCTTATGGATATGGGATGAATTGTCTTTCGATACCTATCATCAACATTATGACCGTATTGCCCAGGTCAGAACGCGGCTGATTGATCCGCGTACCGGTGATCCTGCTATGAACTCTTCGCTTCAGTTCCCGATGGTAACCGAGCTTAAAACCAACTATAAAGATAATTTCAAACACATTGTAATGGCTTCCTGGGATGTTGACGACATCCTTTCGGCAGGGGATAAAAAACTTTCGAGAAAAGGTTTGTTCATGGACCCTGACGCGCCGGAAATGCTGACCCTGAAAATGATCTATGGTTCCCGGGCAGGGTTAAAAGATCTGCACTCGATCATGCTTTCCCAATCAACTGCCAAAGCTTTCTTTGGCGATGCAAACCCGGTGAACAAAATGATGAAGATCAATAACAAATTGGATGTTAAGGTTACAGGTGTTTACGAAGATCTGCCATTAAATACCCAGTTTAAGGATCTTAAATTCCTGTCCCCTGCCGAGTTGTGGATCGCTGATAACCCATGGATAAAAGAACGGGCCTTGAACGACTGGCAGAACCATTTCCTAAAAATTTATGTGGAGATTAATCCAAATACTGATTTTGAAAAAGTTTCCAGGAATATTAAAGATGCCGAGCTAAAAAACCTCGCTGATCTGAAAGAACAGGCTAAATTAGATCCGCAGGTTTTCCTGCAGCCCATGCGGAACTGGCACCTGCATAGTTACAAACGCGGCGCTCCAGATACCGGACCGCTTCAATTATTGTGGCTGATCGGCGTCATCGGCGTATTTGTATTGCTGCTGGCCTGTATCAACTTCATGAACTTAAATACAGCGCGATCTGAAAAGCGTGCCAAGGAAATAGGCGTCAGAAAGGCCGTCGGCTCTATGCGGAAACAACTGATAGGCCAGTTCTATAGTGAATCTTTCCTGGTTGTGGTATTATCTTTCCTGGTATCGCTGGTTTTGGTTCGTTTGGCCCTGCCCTGGTTTAATGACTTATCGGCCAAACAAGTGATCATACCCTGGCAGAATGCCTATTTTTGGGTAGCGGGCATTGCGTTTGTTTTGATGACCAGTATTATATCAGGAAGCTACCCCGCACTTTACCTGTCATCTTTTAACCCAGTCAAGGTATTGAAGGGAACGTTCCGCGTTGGCAGGTTTGCCTCTATCCCCCGTAAGGTGCTCGTAGTTGCGCAATTTACAGTCTCGGTGGCTTTAATTATTTGCACCATTATTATTTACCGGCAAATCCAGATTGCCAAAAATCGCCCGGTGGGCTATACACGCGATGGGCTGGTCATGATCCAAAAAAAATCCAGCGATTTTGATGGTAAATACGACCTGTTACGATCCGAACTTAAGAATACAGGTGCCGTAGCCGAAATGTCTGAATCATTTGGCAAGGTTACTGAAATAGCATCCTGTAATGGAGGGTTTAAATGGAAAGGCAAAGATCCCAATTTGGATGATCAGTTTGGCACCTTACCTGTAAGTTTTGAATATGGCAAAACAGTTGGCTGGCAATTTGTGAAGGGGCGTGATTTTTCAAGGGCCTTTACCAGTGATTCATCGGGCATCGTCATTAATGAATCCGCGGCCAAATACATGGGGCTGAAAAACCCGGTTGGCGAAAATGTAAGCTGGAAATTTCAGGACCAGCCTCTAAAGCATTACAAGATATTAGGTGTAGTTAAAGACATGATCATGGAATCGCCTTATGAGCCAATGTATCCAACAATATTTATGATTAAAGGCCATGTACCTACATCATTGATCAATATTAAAATTAACCCAAAAACAAGCGCTAACCAGGCCTTGCCCAAAATAGAAGCCGTTTTCAAAAAGATCATTCCCTCGGCGCCATTTGAATATCAATTTGCCGATGAGGAATATGCTGCCAAGTTCGCGGCTGAAGAACGCATTGGCCGGCTTGCTACTGTTTTTGCCGGTCTCGCCATTTTAATTTCGTGCCTGGGTCTTTTTGGCCTGGCATCATTTGTAGCCGAACAACGGGTCAAAGAAATTGGTGTACGCAAGGTATTGGGCGCATCAGTATTTAATCTTTGGAGCTTGCTTTCAAAAGATTTTGTGTTACTGGTGATGATAGCTTACCTTATCGCCTCCCCTGTCGCTTATTATTTTATGCACCAATGGCTGCAGCATTCCCATTACCGATCCGAAATATCCTGGTGGATATTTGCTGTAACCGGCGCCGGCGCCATGGCGATCACTTTGCTAACTGTAAGCTATCAAAGTATCAGGGCTGCACTGGAAAACCCGGTAAAGAGTTTAAGGAGCGAATAAAGCTGCAGAAAGATTAGTTAAAAGTGTTTCTGAATTCCAAAGGCGATAGGTTAGTTTTTGTCTTGAATAATTTACTGAACGACTGCGGATGTTCAAAACCTAATTCGTAGGCGATTTCACTTACTGATAAACCTGTAACAGATAGTTTTTCCTTTGCTTTCTCTATCAGTTTATCGTGTATGTGTTGTTGGGTACTCTGGCCAGTTAATGTCTTAAGCAATCCACTCAAATAACCGGGCGATACATTTAATGTGTCGGCAATATATTGAACCGTCGGCAATCCTTTTTTTATTAATGTATCGCTGTTGAAATATCCGGCAAGAATATATTCCAACCGATTCAGGATATTATGGTTGGCGATTTTTCTTGTTATAAACTGGCGATGATAAAACCGGTCGGCATAATTAAATAACAATTCCAATTGAGCAATGATGATGTCCTGGCTAAATTTATCAATGTTTGAATGATACTCCTCCTGGATGTTTTGCATAATACCCGCAATTGTTGTTTCTTCTTTCTCTGAAAGAAACAAGGCTTCATTTACCGAATAGTCGAAATATTCGTATTGCTTTATGGCTTTGGCCAAAGGCGTATTCCACAAAAAATCGGGATGAAGCAATAACATCCATCCCGATTGTTTTAATGTTGAATCCTTCTCCACCTCAATTCTAAAAACCTGGCCAGGTGATATAAAGAACATGATACCTTCATCAAAATCATATTCCTGCTGACCATATTTTATTTTGGCATTAAAATTCCGTTTAAGGGCAATGGAATAAAAATCCTTAACTAAACTTGTTTCATTGGCCGGCGCCTGCTTAACCGATTCCAAATTTATTACGCTGATTAACGGATGCTCTGGCTTAGGCAATTCCCTAAACTTGTGAAATTCACTTATCGTTTTAAACCGATGAGGTTGGATGTTTCCCATACTTCAATATACCTGTTTTTATTTAAATGCGGCAGCAAATTCTTTTGCAAAATCTGTGAGCTTTACTTTACCCATAACTGCCGGTTTATTCCGGTAATAATCCTCTGTTAAGACACCGTTATGCTGGCTTGCATACATTTCAACCAAACCGGCAGCAATAATTGGCTGTATTCCGGCCGCTTCTAAACCACTTTGCATTTGTTCGTTGGCAATAATTATCCATTTTAAATCAGGATTACCCATAGCCTTGCCTAAGATACTTGCTGTTTCATTTCCGGTAAGTTCATCGCTTGCCACATACCGCACTTCTCTGCTCTCAGGTGATGTTTCAAGTTCTTCAGCAATCGTGGCAGCAATATCTATTGGCGAAACCCATATTAGCTCATCATCTGCACCATAATTTGCTGCAATAATGCCGTCCTTTTTTATCATAGCTACAAAGCTGTATAAATTGTAATAGAAACCAACGGGGCGCATGTACGTGATGGCAACATCAGCCAGTTTATCCAGGATAGCCTCTACATCATGATGAGCAAGAATGATACCTGAATGCTTAACTAAATGAGCACCAACGCTACTAAGATGCACCACATGCTTTACGCCCGAATCCCGGATAGCTACGACATAGTTGTTGCCGATTCTGAGACAATATGCCGTTACGTCAAGATTTTGATCGAAGTAATTAGCCGGTGGTACCATGGTGTACACAGCATCTGCGCCTGTAAAAGTGGCTGTGAGAAAATTAACGTCTTCCAATGAGCCGATGGCTGCGGTAGCTCCCAATGCTTCAATATCTTTCTGTTTTTCAGGATTACTGCTGATAACGGTAACCGTATGTCCTTTTTGCACTAACTCTATTGCCAGTGGCTTACTGATGTGTCCTAACGAACCTGTTACTATAATTTTCATTTTTCTATTTTTTTGATATTGCAAAGTTGCGCCATAGCAAAACAACAGATGTAGCCATATCTACTGTTGTTGTAGCCGAAACTGTTTTGATCGGGGTTGGGTATTTTGTAGCAGAATATATATTTTAGATAAAAAACAGCAAATGAAGTTTTTATCACTCGAACCATTTGTGCCTTCAGGCAGCAACTTTGAAGGCTCAAGAGAATTTTTCCAGGAATTGGGCTTTCATATTAACTGGGAAGTGGACGGTTACATTAGCTTTCAGCGGGATGAATGCAGGTTCGTGCTTCAGAAATTTGATAACATTGAGTTTGCACAAAATTTCATGCTCAGTGTGAAAGTCAGCAGTGTTGAAGAGTTCAGAAAAAGTGTTCTTGAAAAAGAACTACCTCAAAAGTACGGTATCCGTATCGGGCAGATCACACAGGAGCCCTATGGCATGGAGGTTAATATCATTGATATTGCCGGGGTTTGCTGGCATTTTGTTGAACAATAACAGTGATTAAATAATAAATATAATCTTTTCTATTAATTGTTGGTTTGATCCTCTTCCGGTTCACAGTTCGTATTATGACCGATACGCAGAATATGACCATCGGGATCTTTCACCAACATTTCGCGCATGGACCAGGGCTTGGTGTCCGGTTCGCTTAAAATTAGTGCGCCTTTCGCTTTGATGGCCTGGTAATATTCATCCACATTGTCCACGTTCAAACAAAGCCATGTTCCGGGATGTCCCTGATCTCCTTTACAAAAGAAAATCGTTGTATCACCAGTTAACACTGCGCCAAATGTGGGAGGATCATCCCAGGTCCATTTTTCTTCAAATCCCAGCACTTCAGTATAATAGGCCAGGCTGCGCGTTACATCATCTGAGTAAAGTACAGGTATAACAGATTCAATTTTCATCTTTTTTCCATTCGCTATATTGGGTTTCTTCCAAAACATCGGTAAGGCTTTCAAATTCCAGCCGGTAACCGTCCGGGTCTTTCAACCCTACCACCCACATGCCATTCCCCACAAAAGGCTCTGAGATGCTTAAGCCTTTTCCCTTAAACTCGTGATATAAGGCCAGTGCATCGGCGCATTGATAAGAAATCGTTACGCCCCCACCGGGTGGCGCTAACTGATCTGCATTTCTGTTGCGCGGCTCCTGCAGCATAATGGACACAGCATCGCGCTGCAGCCAGCACCATTCAATTTTCCCCCTTGGTGTCCATTCATTAGTAAGCTTAAAGCCCAGGCCATCCCGGTAAAACCGCAGAGAAACCTCCATATCGGCCACCATAAAAAAAGGAACTGCCAGCCGGATGTTTTGCGGGTTAGTTTCCATTATAAAATTTTTAATCGTTCTTCAATTGCCGCATGACCTTTCCTCACCGCCCAGGCTAAGGGCGTCGACCAATCAGCACCGGAACGCCCGGGGTCTGCGCCCTGTTCCAGTAAATAATTCACCATGTCCAGGTGCCCCCAGCGGGCAGCCATCCCTAAAGGCGTTGACTGGTATTCTTCTTCAATCGCATTGAGGTCCGCGCCATGATCAATCAACAACTTCACTTTAGCAATATCCCCATTTTGCGCCATATCATGCAAAATGGTAACATGATGCCAGCTCATGGTATTGGGGTTCATCCCTTTTTCCATCATATAGGTTGCGCCGTCCAGTCGTTCAAAATAGTATTTCTGCGTCCACTTCAAAATATCAGGCACTTTTGCACTATAAGACATCAACAGATCGGCCATTGACCGGTTATTGGTTTTAGCCGCAAAAGTAAGGATGCCTTCGCCCCAGAAGTAGGTTTCATCGAGTGCGAACTCCGGATGATCTTTTAAAATTACCGCTGTTTTTATAAGATCGTTTTGATCTACTGCTTTTTGAAATTCCAGCTGGAGTTTTGTTCGGTTAAAAAATATTTTCCCGTTATCGCCCTTATATTTATGGCGCCCGGGATGAGCCGCATATTCTTGCAATAACCGGACAATTTCGTCATGGCCGCGGTCTGCCGCAATGGTTTCAAGACTGTCTCGAAAGGGATACGTCCTATAGGCTGGATCTTGCGCACCATTATCTAGTAAATAACTAACGATAGCTATATGTCCTTCGCGAACGGCAAAGTGGATTGGCGGAGTATAATTATACTGCGCATAGATCAGTTCCGGACATTCGCTGACCAATTGCTTCACCCCTTCCAGGTCACCATCATGACTGGCCATTAGAATTCCCCATACCTTGTCTGTAGTGGACAACACCTTATTGGCAACTTCCATAGGCAATCCCAGGCTCATTTCATGAGGTCTTATCATGGTTTCCGCATTTTGAGATCTTCATAAATTATGTTCCAGTTTTGCGGCCAGTTTCCGGAGCTCCGGTGCAGATGTTTTGCTGGTTAGCTTATTGACCTTCAGGGTAATCATCCGATCCTTTTTCCTGAAAATGATAAGGTAAAAATGCTGCTTATCGGTATAAAAAAAAGCCTCATCACCCAGGCCGGATATTTTTTCCAGTCCGGGCATACCAATATTACCGGCAACAATAGTGGTATAGGCATTTTGCGCAGCTGTTATCGCCGGATATTTGGCCGACAAATAATATAAATGCGATACCGTATCGGTAATGGCCATATATGTATACCGCTGTTTGGACACACCACTTTTCTCCTCACTGGAGCTGTCGGTCAAACGCACAGTTTGGCCCAATACCTTTCCCGCATCGGTAACCGAGATTTTCGGTACATCTCCGTAAAAACAGGTAATCAGCAGCAACAAACAGGCGATGGCTTTCATACATTTAAATTTAGGATTTAAATCACCTAAAATAAAATTTCAGGAAAAAATACGTGTCGGCGGATTCTCACACCCGCGCTTAACAGCATTTTTTGCAGAATTATATAACCGTCCGGAAAGTAAGGTTAACCCGCGCCTTCATAGGTTTAATGGACTTGGCAATACGGTGTTCCCAATGTTCCTGCAAACCTGCTTTCATCAACAAAAATGAGCCATGCTCCAGCCGAACCGAATATTTTTCACCATGGTTGACTTTGTTCCGAATATCAAAACTGCGCACCTGCCCAAAACTAACCGAGGCTATAACCGGGTTGTTGCCTAAAACACTTTCACGGTCACTATGCCAGGCCACAGAATCATTACCGTCACGGTAATAATTGAGCAGAACACTATTAAATTTAATGTCTGCCAGTGGCTCAATCTTAGCTTTGAGCATCAACAATTCAGGAGTCCACAGATTGGGTTTGGTTTGAGTAAGCGATGCATAGTCATATACTTCCGGATCGCCATACCAGGCAGTCAGTCTTGGCGTAATAACTTCTTTGTCGTAAATTTTCTGTATCCGCTGTTGCCAGGGAGTTGCTGCAATAAACTTACTTAATAAAGAATTGCTTTGTTCTTCATCAAACAAAGCAGGCATATACTCCAGCAGCTCCTTTGGCAATCCCTTACTTTGCCCCTCCTCGGAAAAAAAACACAATTGCTCCATCATCTTTCTCCTTAAATCCTTTCTACATAATTGATAATAAAATCCGCAACCTGTTCCTGTTCCGCGATAGATAGTATATCGCCGTCATAGATCCAGAAACCCTGTGCGTCAAATAAAATGCAGCCGAGGTCATCAGGCCTTTCTTCAAAAGCGGTATACAGCTGATAACATTGGGCCGCTTTTTTATGTGTCGGATCGGGCACTACCCGTACGACTTCATCAGGGCCGCTTTTGCGTTTTACAAAGGCTTTGGCCTCCCTGGTCAGATAGTTATGCGTAATCATTTTAACGGTTGTAAACTTTTTTCAAATATAAATAAAATGCTAATATTTTTAGTATTAACTTTGTAGTCCGCAGGAATTTCAGGCGAATAAGATGTAAAAAACATGCAGGAAACCCAAAAGGATATGATCAACCGTTTGCAAAAAGATATTTTGCGATGGCAGGGTTTTGTTCCGCCTCTAGCGGATAAGCCTGGTGGCATTGGCCTGGGACCATTGGAATCGGCATTTCCCAATGGCGTTTTCCCTGTAGGTAATATACACGAAATGGTTTGCCCAACGCCGGAACAAGCCGCCGCAACCAGCGGACTGATGTCGGGCTTACTGGCTTTCCTGATGCAAAAAGGAGGCGCATGCCTGTGGATCAGTACCACAAGAAAACTTTTCCCTCCCTCCCTTGATGATTTTGAAGTGCAACCAGACCGGTTAATCTTTGTTGATGTTCAGCGCGAAAAGGATGTACTCTGGGCCATGGAAGAAGCATTGAAATGCGAAGGCCTGGCAGCAGTTATTGCCGAAGTCAGGGAAATAAGTTTTGCCCAATCCCGCCGTTTGCAGCTGGCGGTAGAAAGCAGCAAGGTTACAGGTTTTCTGCTACGCAACGATCCGCGTAAATTGGGTACAACTACCTGTGTTGCCCGCTGGCAGATCACGCCTTTGCCAAGTACGGTGGAAGAAGAATTGCCCGGTGTAGGCTTTCCGCGATGGCAGGTAGAATTGCTGCGGGTGCGTAATGGCAATCCGGGCAGTTGGAAGTTGGAATGGGTTGACGGGCACTTTGTGCCGGTTGACGAAGATATTATGCTGAATGAATTACCGGAACGAAAAGCCATATAATTATGCAAAGCCGCTTCCTTTCCTTATGGTTTCGTCATTTGACGACGGACTGGCTGACGATTCGGCAGCCGGAACTGAAAGATGTGCCCTTTATCCTGGTAGCATCCGAACGTAACCGCATGGTGGTCACAGCGGCTAATAGTTTAGCAGAAGTACAGGGCATCACTGTAGGTATGGCGGCGGCAGATGCGAAAGCGGCCATACCGGGCCTGCAGGTTTTCGATGCGCAGCCGGGTCAATCTGCCAAAATACTCAAACAGGCCGGCGAATGGTGCATCCGTTATTCGCCGCTGATTTCGGTTGACTTGCCCCAGGGCTTAATTTTAGATATTTCGGGCTGTGCGCACTTGTGGGGTGGTGAACGGGCTTACCTTAAGGAAATTGTAAACCGCATCAGAAGCAAAGGCTATGACGTTCGTGGCGCTATGGCTGACACCGCTGGAACAGCCTGGGCCGTGGCACGTTTTGGGCGGATAAAACCGATCATTGAACCGGGCGATCAGGCGAATGCTTTGTTATCCCTGCCGCCGGCTGCATTGCGCCTGGAACCGCTTATCCTGGAGCGGCTGCAAAAACTTGGTTTTTATACGATCAAAAGTTTTATAAACCTGAAACGTTCAGCACTGCGCCGCCGTTTTGGGGATAATTTCCTGCTCCGTTTGGACCAGGCCCTTGGTAACGAGAACGAACCCTTGCAAGTATTGCACCCGGCAGAGCCTTATAATGAACGCCTGCCATGCCTGGAGCCGGTTCGCACTGCAACAGCAATCGAACTGGGCATTAAAACATTGTTGGGCAACCTCTGCAAACGACTACAGGCAGAAGGTAAAGGCTTGCGGACAGCCATTTTGAAATGCTATCGCCTGGATGGTAAAATCGTAGATGCCACTATCGGCACCAACCGGGCTTCACATAACATCAATCATCTATTCAAATTGTTTGAACTTAAAATCCCCCTGATTGAGCCGGATCTGGGTATTGAACTGTTTACCCTGGAAGCGCCAAAAGTGGAGGAAGTATCGCCCGATCAGGAGATCCTGTGGTCGCCAGAGGGTTGCGGCCTTGCTGATACCAGTTTAGCAGAACTGCTCGACAGGCTGGCCAATAAAGTTGGCGCTGGCAACATCCGCCGCTACCTGCCGCAGGAACGTTACTGGCCAGAACAATCCATTAAAAAAGCCGGTTCACTTGCAGAAAAGCCCACAACTACCTGGCGAACCGGGCGTCCAAGGCCATCGTTACTGTTGCCACGGCCCGAGAAGATAGAAGTGACTGCGTTGCTGCCCGATAATCCCCCCATGCTGTTTATTTATAAAGGCGAGCGGCATACGATCAAAAAAGCCGATGATGCTGAACGCATAGAACGCGAATGGTGGCTGGACGTCGGACCACACCGCGATTATTATGTGGTAGAAGACCAGGAAGGCCGGCGTTACTGGCTGTTTCGTTCGGGGCATTATTCGGATGAGGGGTCACAATGGTATATCCACGGATTTTTTGCTTAAACAACATCTTATTATGAGGTACGCAGAATTACAGGTAACCAGCAATTTCACATTTATGCGGGGAGGTTCGCATCCAGATGAATTGGTAGAACATGCGGCTGACCTTGGCTATACCAAAATCGCGATTACTGACCGAAACAGTATGGCGGGAGTTGTACGCGCACACCAGGCCGCGAAGGTTAAAGGCATAGGTTTTATTCCTGCCTGCCGCCTCGACCTGCTGGATGGTCCCAGCCTGTTAGCATATCCTACAGATATTACGGCCTGGGGCAGGTTATGCGCTTTATTGACATTGGGCAACCTGCGTACCGAAAAAGGCAAATGCGAACTCTATAAAAAAGATGTTTATGCTCATGCCCAGGGTATAAAATTTATAGCTATCCCCCCCACCAGGCTGAACAGGAAGTTTGATTTTGACGATACTTTTAAAGCTGACCTTGCCGAATATAAAGCTGTTTTTGGCGCTGACCTTTACCTGGCTGTAAGCCGCTCCTATAGCGGCGATGATGCTAAACGCTTTTACAGGTTATCACAATTGACTGTTCCTATGGTAGCCACTAATGATGTACACTATCACGAATCGGTACGCCGGGAATTACAGGATATACAAACCTGCGTACGGGAAAAATGTACCATCCATAACGCCGGGTTCCGCCTGCATGCCAATGCCGAGCGCTACCTGAAACCTCTTGATGAACTGGAGCGTTTGTTTCGCCAGTATCCTGATGCTATCGCGCGTACACAGGAGATTGCCGATGCCTGTACTTTCTCACTGGATACTTTAAAATACCTCGAACCGGAATGGGTGAGCCCGGATGGCCGTACTTCAGATGAACATCTGCGGGCGCATACAATGGAAGGCGCCCGGAAAATATTTGGTGAGATCATCCCGAAAAAGATTACAGAACAGGTTGATTTTGAGCTTGCATTTTTTGAGAGACGGAAGCTGGCTCCTTATTTCCTTCGGATTTATGAATACACCCAAAAAGCCGAGCAACTGAATATCCTGCACCAGGGACGCGGTTCGGCAGCCAATTGCACGGTTTGTTTTTGTTTGGGGATCACGCCGGTAAATCCTACCAAATCCCGGCTGCTGTTTTCCCGTTTTATGTCTGATGCCCGCGACGAATGGCCTGATGTTGACGTGGATTTTGAACATGAACGCCGGGAAGAGATTATCCAATGGATTTATGAAACTTACGGCCGGGAACACGCGGCCATTGTAGCGACAGTGACCCAGGAACGGCATAAAGGCGCGATCCGCGATGTGGGTAAAGCAATGGGCCTATCAGAGGATACGATCAAACGCTTATCCGGTGCGATCTGGGATTTTTCAGAAGAGGCTTTTGACCGGCAGCGGATCATTGAACAGGGACTAAACCCAGATGACCCGCACTTACACAAAGTTTTGGAGCTGACTGAACAGTTGATGGGTTTCCCGCGCCAGTTAGGGCAGCACACAGGCGGGTTTGTGATCATGCAATGCAAGCTTTCCGATATCTGTCCTGTTCTGAACGCCCGCATGGAAGACCGTACACAACTGGAATGGAACAAGGATGACCTGGAGGCGCTGGGAATTTTGAAAGTGGATGTACTGGCTTTGGGAATGCTGACCTGTATAAGAAAGGCGTTTGTGCTGTGCAAGAATCATTACAACCTTGACCTTACACTGGAGAATGTGCCACAGGACGACCCGGCCGTTTATGATATGATCTGTCATGCCGATACACTTGGCGTCTTCCAGATCGAGAGCCGTGCACAAATGTCTATGCTGCCCCGGTTAAAGCCGAGGTGTTTTTATGACCTGGTGATCGAGGTGGCTATCGTGCGGCCAGGTCCGATACAGGGCGACATGGTACATCCTTATTTGCGCAGGCGCGACGGCATAGACCCCATAGTATATCCATCCGAAGAACTCAAAAGAATATTGGGCCGGACATTGGGCGTGCCGCTTTTCCAGGAACAGGCTATGGAGATTGCTATTGTGGCGGCAGGCTTTACACCGGCCGAGGCTGATCAGCTGCGGCGAAGTATGGCGACTTTTAAAGCTAAAGGTTTGGTGAGCCAGCATCGCAAAAAGCTGGTAGATGGCATGGTAGCTAAAGGGTACGATGAAGAATTTGCAAAACGGATATTTAAGCAGTTGGAAGGTTTTGGCAGCTACGGTTTCCCGGAAAGTCATGCCGCTTCGTTTGCCCACCTGGTTTATATTTCCTGCTGGCTTAAATGGCATCACCCGGATGTTTTTGCGGCGGCTTTGCTCAATAGCCAGCCCATGGGGTTCTATCAACCGGCAGAGATTGTGGATGATGCCCGCAATCACGGCGTAGAGGTGCGACCGGTGGATATCAACCACTCCCAATGGGATAATATATTAGAAGAAAAAGCGGGTAAATTTTTTGCCTTACGATTAGGCTTCCGCCAGGTAAAAGGATTAAATGAAGAGGAGATGCAATCCCTTGTTGCCGGGCGAAGTAGCGGCTATACCAGTATCCACCAATTGAGTGATGCGGGTATACCACAAGCCGCTATCGAAAACCTGGCCGACGCGGATGCCTTTCGTTCTTTGGGCCTAGATCGCCGTGAGGCTTTGTGGGAAGTGCCCGCGCTCAATGATAAGCCAATTGGGTTATTTACCGGGCAGCCATCCGAAAGCGCACTCGAAACACAGATCAGTCTGCCATTCATGACCCAGGCCGAGCATGTTGTGCATGATTTCGCTACCACGGGGCTATCACTCAAAGCACATCCCGTAAGTTTTGTACGGGGCCAGCTTGACCTTCTGCGCGTAACACCTACCGGGGAAATAAAAACGATGAAAAATGGCGATCCTATCAAAGTTGCCGGGATGATCACCGTTCGCCAGCGCCCCGGCACAGCCAAAGGAGTACTGTTTATCACCATAAAGGATGAAACCGGTTTTTCTAACCTTGTTGTGTGGGAAAAAGTCTTTGACAAATACCGCAAGGAGATCCTGCAGTCCCGTTTACTTATGGTGGAAGGTAAATTGCAGGTGGAGGGCGAAGTAGTACATGTGGTTGTCCGCCGCTGCTTCAACCTCAATAAATTACTGAACGGCCTGACCAACGCCGATAATGATGATCTACCGTTAGTCCCCCTATCCCGATCCGACGAAACAACTGCACCCGCACCCCAAAAACGTGACCAGTCTGCTCAAGATGTCTTTTACAAAGGCAGGAATTTTAGATAATTAGTTTTTATTTATTGAATTAATGCCAGCCCTGATCTTTATAAACAATTATCATTTGGCAATTCAATTTTTAAAATTACAAACACCTGAAAGCTGCCACACAAAAGAATTAAATGTTATTAAAATTCAATGATTAGATCAGTTTAGGCTCGTCTATTTAATTGTTAGCTTTGTAAGATGAAGGATCAACAGGAAGTACCCGAGTGCTTGATGTGGGCATCAAGGTTATTTTATAAGCATGGATACAAATCAAACGTTAAAAATTAGAATTACGAATAAAAAGAATATTGCAAAGGCTTTATTAACAAGTAGACTTGATTACCTTTCGTTAAATAGATTCATAACCTTTGCATAGTCAACAACACCTAATTTTTAATACATAACATATACATTTTTCCATTGTAGCTTACGCAAGCTCATCTTTACTTTACATGCAAACTAAACTCGAACTCTACCAAAAAGTTATACCCATAGCTCATTTGGGTATATGGGAAGTGAACCTGGCCAAAGGTGAAATTTATTGGAACGCCGTTGTTCGGGACATTCATGAAGTAGACCAAGATTTTTCTCCCAGCCTTGAAAAGGCAATAGAATTTTACGAAGATACTGACGCCATTAGGCGATTAATGGATGATGCCATAAAAACAGAAAATCCTGAAGTGGTCGAATTAAAACTGACTACTGCAAAAGGAAACGTTAAATGGGTTAAGGTTAGAATAAAGGCCGATTTCGAGGACGGCAAATGTACTGTCATGTATGGCTCTATTGAGGATATCACAAAGCAGGTTAACCTGGTGAGTAAACTGGCAGAACAGGAAGAACAATTTCACCAGGCATTTGATTACGCGCCTATAGGGATGGCCCTTGTATCTACAAAGGGAGAATGGATTAGGGTTAATAAAATGTTGTGCCAGATTTTGGGCTATAATGAGCTGATTTTATTAAAGCTAACTTTCCAGGACATCACGCATCCGGATGACCTGGATATTGATTTGCAACAAATGTATCAGCTATTAAATGGCAAGATCACTGCATATCAAATGGATAAGCGTTATTTTCATATTGATGGCGGTATTATATGGGTCTCTTTAAACGTTACTTTGGCCCGCGATCAGCAGGGAAAGCCACTGTACTTTGTTTCCCAGATTAAAGACATTACAGACCATAAGAGGATGGAAATGGAACGAAGCCGGGCAATGGAAATCATTAGCGCCCAGAATAGCCGCTTGTTAAATTTTGCACATATAGTATCACATAACCTGCGGTCACATGCAGGTAATATACAGATGTTGACAGAAATGATTTTGAGTGAAGAAGACACCGCCGAAAGAGATAGCCTGATTGGGATGCTTGGTATAAATGCGGTTAATTTGCAGGATACACTTGTGCATTTGAATGAGGTTGTTGATGTACATGCCAGTGGTAAACACAGGCTGAAAATGCTAAATCTTGCTAAAGAAATTGAAAAAACGACGGGAGTCTTATCCGGATCATTAAAAGCTGCAGCGGCAAAGCTTTCTATTGAAGTATCACCAGAAATTGAATTTGAATTTGATCCTGCTTACCTGGAAAGTATCCTGCTTAATTTATTGACCAACGCCATCAAATACCGCAACCCCGAAAAGTCGTTAAAAATCGATATAAATGCTAAAAGGTTAAAAGATCAGATCATCCTGAGATTTAAAGACAATGGTATGGGGATAGATATGGTTCAAAATGGCAATAAACTTTTTGGGATGTATAAAACCTTTCATGGCAACGATGACGCACGCGGAATAGGCCTGTTCCTGGTTAAGAACCAGGTAGAGGCTATGGGAGGAAACATCATAGCAGAAAGCATTCCTGGCGAGGGAACTACATTTATAATTGAATTCAGGAACCTAATAGTATAAAAAAAACTCAATGTTTAATCCATTTTAGCGGGAAATACCAGCAGAGGTATTTTTTGTTTATCCAGTGCCTGATGGGCAAGGCTTTGTTTCAACATCCGTATAAAAAATGAATGTTTGTGGTGGACGATGGCAAGCGCATTTGCCTGTTCCTCTTCACATAAGTGATTGAGCCTTTCAACCACCTCTTTCCCCTTAACATTTTTAAAAGTAATATACGGATAGTTTAGTGCAGCCACTTGCTTCATAAACTCTACTTCTCCTTCGTTTGTTGCCGTTCCAAGACTTTCTGACGGCATGATATGCACCAACTCCAGCTTTGTATTGAACAGTTCACCAAGTTTTACCAGGTATTGGAGGCTTTTAATATCTTCAGGGCTAAAGTTGCTTGCAAACACTATTTTGCCAAGCTGTGTTAACTCCATTTTTTCCCTTAAGATCAAAACCGGGCAACTGGCGTGCTCAATTACAGCATAGGTATCACTGCCCGAAAAGATGTGTTCAAAAGCATTGTCAGATCGCGACCCCATCACAATCAACCCAATGTTTTTCTGTTGAACAATTTCATTTACAAGCTCTCCTAAATTTCCTTCCCTGCATAAGGTGCTAATGGCTGGTTTAAATTGCTCCGGATGTACTTTGTTGATCAATGGCTCCAAATGTTTCTGAAAAGTCTGGATGTTACTTTCGCTATGATCTTCCCAATAAGAGGGGGACACTCCTCCCCATGGCGCGCCGATATAATAATTACTCACCGGGATTGTTTGATAAGCATTAAATAATAAAACATCAGCATGGATCATAACGGCAAGATTCAGTGCGGATTGAGCTGCATGAGCAGCATTGTCAGAAAAATCTGTCAGAACAAGGATCGTTTTCATAATTATCAAAATTTATGTAAATCCACCTGGTATAGTGCAGCCGGGTCCTGCCATCAACTGTAGTGATCTGGGTAAGTTTAAATTACCAATTGCAACGTATTCAGGGATCAGGATAGGTTTTGAAGCTTCTGTTCTGCAATCATTATTTTATATTAATCACCTGTTCAGAACGAGTTGGCTTCGTATACAAATATGCAGTTTATATCAATTTAAAAAAATGATTTCTATCACTTAATCACTTGGTTTATAACGGATAGCGACCTATAAATATTATCTACCTGCAGAACCTTGCGGGCAAAAAATCAGTTAACCTGTTTAGCGGCTGCACCACAACTCAGATTATTTTTCGCGCTTGTTTTATGAAAGTACCGGAGAACGGCCATTAACCTATATACAAACCAAACGAATAGAGCGGGCGCAATTGCTGCTTACTGCCACCAACCTGTCTTTTTATGACATAGTAGCCGAAACAGGCTTCGAGAATTTATCCTATTTTTCAAGGATCTTTAAAAAAATTACCAGACAAACCCCAGGTGCTTATAAAAAGAACAGCCTGGTGATGTAAACCACGCGACCGATGCTGATCCTTAAACATTAAAAACCGTACGGGTATTTAGTTGAAGTCAAATAGTCACTGGCTTTCTTTGATACCTGCGAATAAAACAATTGAATCGCAGCACTTTAATTTTAACGGGTAAAATCTAATTAGTGTCTCTTTTTTCTTAAACGTTCCCATCTATCCAACGCTTCCTTTTGAAGTATTTTGGTATGCTCTATCGCGATGGCCTGTTCATCTTTTTCGCAAAGCGGCCAATCGGTAGCCAGATGTATTGCTGGCTTTGCTTCATCTTTTTCTTTGCTTTTATCTTTGCTGATTAACATGGTATAAAGAATTAAAGCGCTGGTAAACAGTGCATGGTTAAACGTGAATGGATTTGTGACCGCTTATTTGATCTCGATTGACTGATCAAAATATTCATTTCCTTTTTTTATGGCGATGATAATTTTCAGCCTGCCATTAGCATGTGCAGGTTTTATACTCATTGTCATCTTATACTCCCCGGAATTTCCTTTGATTAGACAAATCATCAATGAGGCAATGACCATTAAAACAGGCCGACTAACTGGCTTAAGTATTTATAACGTTAGTTCGGTGTATTTCTTTTTTCGCCTATGCCATGTTAACTGTTTCCTAACTACGTAGTAAAGCTGATCCAGGTCAAACGGTTTTTTAAGGTAGTCATCAAAACCCAGTTCCCGGTAATGTACATCAATTTGATCATCGCAGCTTAAAGCGACCACTGGCAGGCGCCGGAAATGTGCCTTGATCCACTGGCAAACCTGTTTACCCGAATGATTAAAAAGCCAGCAGTCAAGCAATACAAGCCTTGGGTGGTGACGCCTGATCATGTCCAGAACATTATCATTGCAGTCGGTTAAACTGTAAACCCGAAACCCTTCCATTTGTAAGGCCTCTGTGACTGCCTCCAAAGTACCGAGATCATTCTCTTGTACCAAGATCGTTTCCATAGACTTTATTTTTTATCAATAAACAATAGAATCACCGGTAAAATAGCATTGGTGTTGATAGATTATAAAAGTTATAATTTAAACGAAGTGCCCGCCCGGTTAGTATATAATTAGGGCAAAAAATAACTCCGAATTAAACCAGATTAACTTTTAATTATGCAAGGTAATATACAAGGCAATTAAAGCATTTAAATGAGCAATTTTGATCATTACAACGCTTATTAATCTACTAAATAAGTTAAAAGAAGGATATTGAATATTTATCCAATAAGGGCAAAAAGTGATCGTTTCTTTTTATTCATTCCGCCGACAGGAAATTTTAATTTGCCAAATAAAAGGGCCGGATCAATTTTACCTGATCCAGCCGTTTTTATTTATTATGCAATATCAATTTGCTTATTTATCCCACCAAACCCTGGTATCCAATGCATCAGGACCTTGACGTGAAATAACATTATTATAATTAGTCAGATTTAAATCATGCTCTGTTTGCGGGTATTGCTGCCTGCGCGGAATTTTTTGACCTGGGCTTAATGATCCCGGAACAGGATCAAGCAATTTAGGCAAGCCTGTTCTGCGGTATTCCGCCCATGACTCCCAGCCATTACTTAAAAAGCCGGCGATCCATTTTTGCAGTAATATTTGTTCAAGAGCAGTGTTAGCCGAGAACTTTATCGAAGCTTGCGCCAGGTAAGTTGCAGCATCACCTGCACTTATACCATTCTGCGTTAAAGACGCGGTTATACCCTGGTTGTAAAAATCAGCGGCAGCACCATCGCCGCCAGCAATCCAACCTAAATGAGCAGCCTCAGCCTCCGTAAATAATACCTGGGCATAGGAAGTCCAGATAGTAGGAGAATCCTGATTTGATACGGCCAGGCCTATTAATGATACATTACCCGGTTTATCCCTGGTACCGGCGCTATAATCGCCAAGTTTATCACCATAGGTGCCATAAGGTAAGCCAACGTAGGTTTTAGATACTGTTGGAGCAACGTAAACCGGTAAACGGGGATCATTAAAACCTTGCAATGTATTTACTACCAAACTACTAACCGCATAATCATAGCGATTACGATAGTTATTAAAATATGGATTTTCGTTTGTTTGTGCTGCCAAATAAGTATAGGATACGTTATCCTCGTTTGATATCATCAACCCACCGGCAACTGCTTTTGCAAATTCGGTACGACCTGTTGCCGGATCTACCTTTGACAACCTTAAAGCCATGATAGCATGCAATGAGTTTGCCCAGTGTTTCCATTTATTGTTGTTACCATGAAATAGAATATCACCTGTTAATGCCGGCCCGTCATCGAATTGCTTTTGGGCTTCATCCAGTTCTTTCATTAAAGATGGATAAATGTCCTTTTGAGCATCAAATACCGGTGAAAAATTAGCTGATCCGCTTAATGCCTGGGTGTAAGGTATATCTCCCCACCTGTCAGTCATTGTCAGATAGATAAATGCGGTAAGTATACGTGCCGAAGCAATCTGGTTATTATTTGAACCGTACCTGGTTGTTGTTTCCAGACTTTTCTTCGCCGGGTCTGTATTTACAGTAATAACCGTTTTCAGATCCTGTAATGGTCCTGTGTAATAGTTTTGATAATCGTATTGTTTTAATGAAAACAGTGACTCATTGGTGTAAAACGTTTCAGACAGGTATTGCGAATATAACTCGCCTGCAAAGGAATTGATATTAGTTGTGGCACCAGCTCCGTTTACACCACCCAAAAACTGTATGGCGCTGCTTAGCATATAGCCCGTTTGAGCATTTGGCGATTGGTTGGGATTAACGTTTACATCGCCCCCCACTTTACATGAGGACAGGATAACTACACCGGCCCCAATAATATATTTACTTATATTGAATATTTTTTTCATGATTTTGAGCTTATTAGAAAGTTAGTTTAAGGTTGACGCCTAAATTTCTTGTGTTAGGCAACTGTCCACCTTCATAAAAAGATGTTTGCAGTTGTGACGGATCAACACCTTTAACTTTGGAATAAATTAACCAGGGGTTTTGCGCGGTTACGCCAAAATAAGCCGATTGGAATGGAAGTCTTCCCAGCATTTTTTTAGAGAATGAATAACCTACACTCACTTCTCTTAATTTAACATAAGAAGCATCAAATGTGTATTTTTCCCATATCTGGCTATATACCTGCTCATATAACTGACGGGTATTTACGTAGGTAGTATTAGGAGTGCCATCTGCATGAACGCCCTGTACCAGTGTACCACCACCATTAGCTACGTCATTACGTACTGGGTTTCCTTTTGCATTGTTTCCAACTGTTTCAGCTCCAAGTCCAGATCCGTTTAAGTTTTGCTCAGTAACAGAAACAAATTTTCCGCCTTTCTGAAAATCAAGAGAAAAAGCTACTACTACCCCCTTATAATTAAATGAGTTGGTAAAACCACCGGTATAGCTTGGCAGCATGCTACCTAAATTAACAGAATTGTTTACTATCGGCATACCTGTTTGATCAACCACAATGTTGCCTTTAGTATCACGGGTGAAGCCTGAGCCAATGATTTGACCATAAGACTGACCTAATACGCCGTTAACACCAAAGCTTGGGGAACCAACAAATCCAAAGCTTTTTGCACCTGCAGCCTGGTTACCGCCAGCAAGGCCATAACCGCCTGCACCATCAGGTGATACCTGTAAGCTGTTTATGCCAGGGAATATTGAAACTACTTTATTACGGTTAAACGCAACGTTGAAATCTGCATTCCAGGTAAATTCTTTTGTTTTTACCGGCGTGCCGCCCAATGTTATTTCTATACCGTTATTTTTAATTTCACCTGCATTAATTACCGCAACCGAATAACCTGAAGTTCCGTTAACTGGTAATGGCAATATCTGGTCTTTGGTATTGCGGGTGTAATAGTTAAAATCAAACCTGATCCTGTCTTTTATAAAATGCAGTTCTGTACCTATTTCAAAAGCGGTAGAAAGTGTAGGCCTTAAGTTAGCATTTGGAAGGGTATTTGGTACAGTTTGGATCGGATCTCCTCCGTGTGGGGTTGTAGATAAGTTATAAGTCTGATAAACCTGGTACGGCGAAGCATCAGAACCAATTTTTGCAGCTGATAATCTTAATTTACCAAACGTAAGGATGTCGTTTTTAGGTAAAAGTTCCGAGAAAACAAATGAGCCGGAAAGACCACCATACCAGTAAGAATTATTATTAACAGGCAGCGTAGATGAATTATCATTACGGGCGTTAAAATCAAGATATAAAAAGTCTTTATAGCCAAATGAGGTGTAACCATAATAACTATTAACACGGGTTAAAGCATTATAACTAAGTGCTGTTGGCGCATCAATTGAGTTACCAAGAGTATATAGTCCGGGTATAGCCAAACCGCCGTTAGTATTTCCGCTGGTGTATAGGTAACGATCCTGGCGGCTTTCTGCATATAAACCAGCTTTTACTGATAGATCATGAAAAACGTGGCTGTAGTTCAAATTAGCCACATAATTATTCTCTTTATAAGTATACTGGCTTTGTGAATATGAATCCACATTGATAGTACCTGAACCTACACGTGAATTATCATCCCTGTTCAAAAGATCTTCGCGGGCTATAACCGAAAGAGAAAGGTCTTTAGTGAACTGGTAAGATGCTGTAAGATTACCGTATATACGATTGCTGTTTGACTTAGAAGTATTTACATAAGCCTCGGTGTACGGATTATCCCAGTAATGAGGTGAAAGATCATCAGGGCTAATAATATTCCATGATGTATACGTTCCGTCGGCTCTCTTGTAATTTTTCAGCTGACCAATTTCAGTATCCCGGTGAAACCACTGGCTGAAGGATCCGGCTGTTTGCGTTCCATACCCTTCCTGGGGAACATTGTTTGAATTGATTTGTGAAAAGTTTACATTGGCGCTTACAGATAATCTTTTTGTTAACTTAAGTTCGCCGTTCAAACCAACGTTATTGCGTTTTTGATCACTGTTAGGCGTAATACCTGTACGTTCAATGTTAGTGTATGAAACCCGGAAGTTATAATTATCACTGGCTTTTGAAAACGCTGCATTTGTATTTGCAGTAACACCTGTACGGTAAAAATCACGAACGTTGTTAGGCTGAGCCACAAAGGGTTTTAATTTACCATAGCCAGGATTAGTTGGATCCCAGAAATACCATGGTGCGTACAAGGTTCCATCAAGTTTAGGGCCCCAGCTTTCATCAACACCATAATCATAATATTTAACTCCATTAAAATTTGCATTTGATGCGGGTGAGTTTCCTGGATCATAAGTGTAAGTCTTCCAGTTTAAACTTGTACCACCACCATATTCATTCTGGTACTCAGGAAGCTGGTAAACTTTTTCAAAGGTTGTTGACTGATTAAATGAAACGCCAACTCCTCTATCAACACCTTTTTTAAGGGAGATGACCACCGCGCCTTCTGATGCACGCTGACCGTATAGTGCAGTAGCTGCCGGGCCCTTTAAAACTGTTAATGATTCAATATCATCATTATTTACCGCATTTGGATCAGTAACCACACCATTAACCACATAAATGGGATTACCGCCCGATAAGGAGTTAACACCACGGATACGGATTGTAGAAGTGCCAAACTTTGCTCCTGAACCGCCAAGTACCTGTACGCCGGCAATTTTGCCGGCTAAGGCCGTGTTAAGGTCAGATTGCTTTGTTACCGATAAATCATCACCCTTAACCGCCTGGGCAGCATAACCCAATGATTTTTGCTGGCGCGAAATACCTAAAGCGGTAACAATAACCTCATTTAAACCATGGCTGGCCGGTACCAGAACTACGTTTAAATTGCTTTTGTTACCAACAGGAACTTCCTGGGCACTGTACCCAATAAAGCTAAATACAAGTGTTGCATTATTAGCAACATTTAGTGAGTATTTGCCATCTGCACCGGTTTGGGCGCCAATGTTCGTTCCTTTTACTTTTACGCTTACTCCCGGTAGAGGTAAGCCATCATCTTGAGCTGTTACCACACCATTAACGGCATGGCTTTGCGCAAATAGCTGGGTTGCAGCCAATAAAAAATTGCACAAAATAAGTAGTAAACCTTTTTTCATTGAAATAAATTAATTAATAGTTATCCCGGTAAACACAACGGGTACATAGCGCAAAGCAAAATAAAATTTTGCAATATTTCCTACGACTATACTTTGTTAACCCTGACGATTTATTTTATTTAAATGACACAACAAACCATATTTTATTTCGTTATCGGCCGCGCGAAAATCTTCGACTTAACAGAAAGACGGTTAATTTAATTAACTAAAAAAAAGGGAAAACACGCGAGGTATTTTCCCTTTTCCTTGAGAAGTCAAAATATTAATTACTAACCGATTACTTTAAATTAAAGTAACAAAAGCTTAACAGCAATACAGCCAAAATGATCAATTAAAAAGCCTCCTTTACCAGGATTTCTCTATCAATATTTTCGCCGAAAATTTGAATGAAACTTTGCAGGGGCTGATTAAAATTCAGAAAAACACCTTAACTATTATGACTTTAATTTGACTCTCTATCCATTTTATTACAAAATAGTTAATCAAAAGGCGGTCAGTAGTTTTTTCATTTAAAAATGAAAACAATGAGCCCTAAGTCCGTTAAAACTGAGAAATGCTATTTAAAATTGGTAAAATTGAGCGGGGATATTAAAAACGAGGTATTTCTGGTCCGTTATATGGATTTTCAAGGGCATACCATATCCTGGTTAACCGGTGCTTCGCATTTCCATCTTTAACATCTGACGTCATCTGTTCGATATTCCTTTTTACAGCTTCTTTAACATCAAGTTGGGTGGTTGCCCTATCAAGGCGTAGGGTTTCAGGTAATGTTGCTGCTTCTAAGTAGGCTATCAGGTCTTGCTCTGTCATGCCGCAAAGTTAAAAAAGCGATTCATTTAATCAGCGAACCCACTTGCAAATTGAAACTTTCATGTTACAATAAGTACCGGGATGCTAAATGCGTATAAAACAACGTAATTACCTAATTAAATATATTGATTAATTTTCCTCAAAGGTTTTAGAACTAAAGCCAGCACAGGAAATGCAATGCTATTTTTACGCATAGCTTTTAAATCAAAACTCCAGGCTTTAAGCCTGCTTTTAAAACTTCTATTACTCACACCTCCGCCCAGCATATTAACCATTACCTTGTTTATATGAAAACATTTAATTTTGTTCAGATACATAAACCGCAGCATCAGTTCATAGTCGGCCGCCGAGCCGTATTCCAGGCTATAAAAGCCCAACTTTTCAAATAAGTTACGTTTGCAATAAAACGTGGGATGCGGGGGCATAAATCCCCGGTTAAAGGAATTAATTACACACTGCTTTGAATTCCATTTCCGGATTATTTTTCCGTTGAGATTTACATAGTTCAGGTTTCCGTAAACCGCATCAATATCTTGTTGTGTAAATACCTGTGCTACTGTTGATAAAACTTGATCATCAGCCAGGAGATCATCGGCATTAAGAGTGCCTACAATTTGGCCGGTAGCTATCCTGATTCCTTTATCCATGGCATCATATATGCCTTGATCTGGTTCAGAAACAAAAAAATTGATGTGTTTTATATGTTTTTTTATAATACTTACCGTATTGTCGGTTGATCCGCCATCAATAACAATATGCTCAATATCGGGATGTTTTTGGCTGATAACAGATTGGATACATTGCGCTATGGTATCCTGGGCATTATAAACAACGGTAACTAATGAAATCTTCAAACTCTATAAATTGGAAAAAATACGAATCGTTAATACCCGCAAATTATGTATTTTTGGAATCAATGCAGAATTATAAAAATATTTAAGCAGAAGTTTTTTGTCCTCATGCGCATAGTAACGTCAATTTTCCCTATTTTTTTAATAGTTCTTATTCTATCTTCTTGCTCGGGTAAGCAGTACCAACCTTTATTTGAACAAAAAACTGTCAATAATGATACAGTATCGCAGAAAAGCTATAACGATTTAAGCAGCTATCGCATAAAATCACAGGATATGCTGCAGATACGAAACCTGCAAAATATTAAATATGTAGTTGATGAAGCGCCTTCATCAAATAGCGGAGGCGGTGGTGGAAGCGCCGGAACCGGACAAACTTACCAGGTTGACGAAGAAGGCACCGTGGCTCTACCTGTTATTGGCCATGTTGCTGTTGTAGGACTTACACGCACCCAGGCATCAAAACTTATTGAAGACCTTTACCGTAAAAACCTTTTAAAAGATCCCATAATTGAGTTAAAAATCACCAACCTAAGGGTTACATTACTTGGCGAAATTAAGGGGCAGGGAAATTTCCCATTGGTTAGAGACAAAACCACTTTGATTGAAATGATTGGACAGGCTGGAGGCCTTACAGAGAAGGCTAATATATCAAACGTTAAAATAATTCGTGGAGATCAAAAAAATCCCCAGGTAACCTACGTCGATCTTAGGGACATACAATCAATAAACGATCCGAGGGCTGTACTTCAAAATGGCGATATTGTATATATAGCTCAAAACAAACGCGCCATACGTAATGATAATTTACAAAACGCTTCATCCATTGTACAGCCAATGTTGCTTTTACTGAGTACAGCTTTACTTGTTTTATCGCTTTCCCGCCGCTAATGGAAGAAACAGAAAAATTCCAAAGAAAACTGCCTAACCAGGAAATCGACTATTTCAAGATTGGCAAAGTATTGTTGAGTCGTTGGTATTGGATTGCTGCATCTGTGGGTTTGGCTGTTATTATATCTTATACTTATTTATGGTACACGCCTAAAACGTTTGCAACATCCGGCACATTAAAAATTGAAGAAAGAAAGTCAGAAGTTTCAGATCTTATATCTGTAATGGCAGTGCCCGAACGCGGGCCATCAAAAATACAGAGTATAACTTCGGTATTACAAAGCAGAAATGTAATACTTAGTGCTATAAAAGATATGGACTACCGGGTAAGTTTTTTTATATCCGGCCGCGTACGCACCTCCGAAACATATCCATCAAAGCCATTAAGCATTCAACTTATAAAGTTTGATAGCTTAAACTTTTATCATGATATTATAAGTTACAAACCTATTAACAAACAAATCTTTAGCCTCTCTTATAAAACGGGCGAAAAAGAAACTAAAAACCACTACAGCTATAATGCACCTGTAACCATAGGCAATACCAGTTTTACCATAAAATACCCCGGCGCTATTGATAACAGTACGATTTATCTTTTCAAGTTCAATATTCCGGAGGATTATATAGGCAGGGTACAGGGTGGTTTAAGAGCCGGCGAAACCGGCAAGAATACCAATATTATCTCGCTGCAAGAAACCGACCTTAACCCCCAGTTTGCTGCTGATGTGCTTAACAATATCATGAAAGAGTATGTGATTTTTGACAGGAACCAGAAATCACAGTCGGCATCACAAATGATTGATTTTATTGACAGCCAGCTCTCATTCTTATCCAGTGAAGTAAAAGGATCAGAAAGCTCAATAGAAAAATATAAAAACAAAAACAAAATACTTGATGTAGGCTCTGCCTCGGCTACTTCGGCCAGTAAAGCCGCCGAGATTGAAACAAGAAGATCACTGTTAAAAATTCAGATGATAGCACTTGATCAGCTAACAGATCAAATAACCAAAGAAAAGGATAATGTTACACTAAATTTCAGCTCTGGCGGAACTGATTTACCTACTTTAAACGCATTAATAAACAAGTTAGATGTACAGATATCTGAAAGAGCAGCCTTATTAAAAACTTATACACCTAATTCTCAGCCCCTGCTTGATATTAATCAGCAAATACTTCAAAGTAAACTCACCGCTTTAAATAACATAAAAGGTGTACGTAACAGTATAGCAAAAAATATAGCTTATTTGGATAGTCAGTTAGCGCAGATTAACCAAACCATAATGTCATTACCGGCAGCCCAGCGTGATCTTGTTGCTTTACAACGGGATTTTGAGATAAATGATAAGGTATATTCCTTTCTGTCAGAAAAGAAACTGGAAGCTCAGATAAGCCGCGCCGGCATATTACCCGGTGCCACGGTTATTGAATTTGCACAGCCCAATTATAATGCTGTATCACCAAACGAACATGATATCCACCGTTCGGCCATCATTTTGGGTTTGGCAATAGGCCTTGGCCTCATTATTTCAATAAGGATACTTAACCCTTATATCTACGATAAGGAAACCATTGAAAGCCTTACAGTAATACCTATACTGGGTGTTATAAGAAAATATCCAGAACACATTGATGAAAACAGCAGGCAGGTCTTAGTCCTAAGTAAGCCCAGATCCATATTTGCCGAATCGGTTCGTTCGGTGCGTACCAATCTAAGCTTCCTTGCATCAGAAAAGGCCAGCAAAATAATTTGTATAACATCGGAGGTTGCCGGCGAGGGTAAATCATTTGTAGCAGTAAACTTATCAAGTACCCTATCGCTCATTGATAAAAAGGTTATACTTATCGGCGCCGATTTAAGGCGCTCAAGACTCCATAAAACCTTTCATGTACCTAATGACAAAGGCTTAAGCAACTACCTTGCCCACCAGAGCACGCTTGATGAAATTATTCTCCACTCTGAACAGGATAATCTCGATTTTATGGTTTCAGGTCCGGTTCCTCCAAACCCATCAGAATTACTGCACAGCGCCAGGATGATTGCGATGATTACCGAATTGAAATTAAGGTATGATATTATAATGATTGATACTGCGCCAATCGGCCTGGTATCTGATGCAATCCCATTAATAAGGATAAGCGACATTAATGTTTTCGTGATCCGATCAGGAAAATCTAAATTTTATGCAGCTACGGTTCCTCAACGCATAGCGCAAGAATATCATCTTGATAATACCGTAATTGTACTAAACGCTTTTGAAGAAGATCTTTTACATGCAAGATACTATACTACCAAATTTACCGGCGACAATGCGGGTTCAAGATATTACTATTACTCTGACTATAGCGGATACTCGGGATCTGGCTATTATTTAGATGATGATAAAAATAAATGGTGGGATATAAGGCGATGGTTTAAAAAATAAGATGCACTTATTAAAACAATGGAATTAAAGGTAAGTGAAACAACAAAAAAGTGGTATCCTGTTTATACAAACCCTCGTGCCGAAAAAAAAGCATACCAGGCATTAATAAATAAAGGGGTTGAAGCTTACCTGCCACTGCACCGACAATTAAAACAATGGAGCGATCGTAAAAAATGGGTTGAAGAGCCTTTTCTTAAATCATACATATTTGTTAACATTGCTCAACATGAGCAGGCCGATATATTGATGACAAAAGGCATATCAAGGTTTTTATATTTCATGGGGAAGCCCGCATCAATGCCCAGCCGCCAGATAACAGAGTTAAAGTTATTAATGGCCAGCCCATATGAATTGGAGATTACCGAAGATGATCTGCAGGCGGGAGAAAAAATCATACTCAAAGCAGGTCCATTAAAAGGAATGACCGGGGAAGTAATATCGCAGCGGTCGCAAAAGCAATTGATATTAAGGCTTGAAAGTATTGGATGCTCCATAATTGTCCATGTTGCCGCATCCTATATTGAAAGGTTTTAATTGAAATTATTTATTTTAATTAAAAAATATTGATGGCTGATTTTATATCAGCATAAATTAATAAAAAAACAGGGCTACACCAATAAATATAAGCCACTGTTAAATAATAAGTTACAATTAAAAATGTAGTTTACGGGGCGAAGCTGTGAATATTTATAGAGTATGTGTAGGATAGTTGGAATAATTAATAAGCGGTTACAACCCCAACTTATCCGGGAAAAAGTGAAAGCCATGTGCACAGTACTGCAACATGGAGGACCAGATGACGAAGGTATTTTTTATGATGAAAAACAATATCTCGCATTTGGGCACCGCAGGCTATCCATAATTGATTTGAGCAGTAACGGGCATCAGCCAATGGCAGATGTGGAGCAAAAAGCCTGGATAACCTTTAACGGCGAAATTTATAATTACCAGGAATTAAGAAACGAGCTGTTAAGGCTTGGTGTTAGCTTCAATTCCGTTACTGATACAGAAGTAATAATTGCCGCCTATTTGCAATGGGGAACTGAAGCCTTCTCCAAATTGAGAGGCATGTTTGCATTCGCCTTATTTGATAGTATTAAGGGGCTTACGTACCTGGTACGCGATACGGCTGGTATAAAACCGGTATATTATTTCGCCGAAGATGGCCAGCTGAGTTTCGCATCAGAAATAAGAGCTTTTACGGCGGCTGGCATATCTGGCGAAAAAGATCCCAATTGGCCTATAAGGTTTTTAGCGTTTGGCCATATACCAGAGCCATATACTACTTTAAAAAATGTATTTAGCCTACCCAAAGGGCATTATTTATGTTGGACCCATGCATCATCAACGCATGAGATCAGCCCTTATAAACAAACTGTATTAAAAAATCAGATAACCGATGTTGATGAAGCCCGGCAGCTGATAAAAAATGCTTTAATAAAAGGTGTAAACCGCCAGCTGATTGCAGATGCGCCATTGGGTGTATTTTTAAGCGGTGGTATAGATTCAAGCCTTATTACGCTATTAGCAGATAAAGAAAAAAAGGAGCAGCTTAAAACCATCTCGATATTTTTCAACGAAAAAAGTTATGATGAACAGGCGTATCAGCGCGTAGTTTTAGATAAGGTAAGCGGTGAAAATTTTTCGCACTTAGTGAAGCAGGATGATTTTGAAACTTTCCTTCCGCAAATCATTAGCGCCATGGATATGCCAACTACTGATGGCATCAATAGCTGGTTTATTAGCAAGTACGCACATGAGGATGGCTTAAAAGCAGTACTATCCGGCGTAGGCGCTGATGAATATTTTGGTGGTTATCCCTCATTTAACCGGATACGGTATCTTGGATATTTAAGAAAACTCCCTCCTTCCCTATTTTCGGCTATTAAAGGGTTATTACCAGATCATTATAAAAAACTTACATTTTTGGGTAATGACCATTCGGCAGCCGATTATCTTTTATTGAGAGGATTGTTTTCGCCGGGCGATATTGCAAAGGCGCTTAATACTGATGATAAACAAGTTAGGGACGTTCTGTTTAATGGTTTTGATATCCCTCATCTGGGGCCTTATGATCAGGAACATGCATCATGGTTTGAAGCAAACCTTTACATGCAAAATCAACTCCTGCGAGATACTGATGTGATGAGCATGAATCATGGTTTAGAAGTTAGGGTCCCTTTTTTAGACGAGGACTTTACAAGTCTGGCTGAAAGCATCTCGCCAGAAATAAGATTCAATAACCAACAACCAAAAAAAATCCTGATTGATAGCTTTAACGGCCTGCTACCCGAAGCCGTTTGGAACCGGCCAAAAATGGGCTTTACATTTCCATTACAACAATGGATGAGCCAATACAAACCAATAAGCGATAGTAGCCTATATCGGGGCAAAATGGCGCGAAGTGTAATTAAAAATTTTAAAAATAACCAAATCCATTGGTCAAAAGCTTTTGCTCTTTACCAAATACAAGCCAATGTCTAAAAAAGTAATACTTTTTACTTTACAAACATTCAGCACTACTGGCGGCATCCAAAAAATGACCCGTACGCTGGGGCATTCATTACAGCAACTGGCAAAAACCAACAAGGGGAATTTTGAACTATGGTCTGCTTATGATAAGCAAACCGATCTGATGCCTCAATATCTGCAGGCAAATGCTTTTAAAGGCTTTGGAGTTAACCGCGTTAACTTTGCATTTAAGGCTGTGAGTAAATCAACAATGCCCGATGTTATTATTTTAAGCCACATAAACCTGGCAAGTGTTGGTTTGTTTATAAAATTGGTTCATCCTAAATGCAAGGTTTGGCTTATTGCCCATGGCATTGAGGTTTGGCGGCCGCTTTCATTTGTTAAAAAATATCTTTTAAAACGTTGCGACAAGGTAATTTGTGTAAGCAATTTTACGCGTGAGCAAATGCTAAAACGACACAGTGTAAGTGCAGATATTTGCCGGGTTTTAAATAACGCGATCGACCCATTTATGAAGCTGCCGGTAACCTTTGAGAAGCCGAAACACCTTCTTGAGCGCTATAAGTTAACAACAAATCAGCCCGTTATTTTTACCTTAACACGCCTTGCTTCTACAGAACAATACAAAGGATACGAGCATGTAATAGAGGCTATCAGCAACTTAAAACAGCATTTTCCGGGTATTAAATATATACTATCAGGGAAATACGATACCAAAGAAGAGGACAGAATAAAAAAACTTATAGTACACCATAACGTAGCAGAACAGGTAATACTTACAGGTTTTATTGAAGAAGCTGAACTAACAGACTATTTTTTATTGGCCGACCTATTTGTGCTACCCAGCAAAAAAGAAGGTTTTGGTATAGTATTTATTGAAGCCCTTGCCTGTGGATTGCCGGTTATTTGCGGTAATGCCGATGGCAGTATTGATGCGATAAGAAATGGCGAATTAGGTCATGCAATAAATGCAGATGATACCTGTGAACTGAGTAAATGCATTACCGAATATTTAGAATCGCCATTAACAGCTGTTAAACGCAAGCAGTTGCAAAAGCAATGTCTGTCGCATTTTAACGAAATAGATTACATGCAAAAATTACAATTACTATTAAACGAATGAGTATGCCTACTGACGAAAAATGGGACATTGAGATAAGGCCCCATAGCAGCTTATTTGACTTAAAGCTTGATGATATATGGCATTATCGGGATTTGCTGATATTATTGGTACGGCGCGATTTTGTTTCTTTTTATAAACAAACCATCCTTGGCCCTTTATGGTTTTTTATCCAGCCATTGTTCACTACTATCATTTATACTTTTGTATTTGGTAACCTTGCAGACATCCCTGCAGATCATTTACCTAAACCATTATTTTATTTGGCAGGAATTACCGCATGGAACTATTTTGCAGATTGCCTTACAAAAACATCTACGGTTTTTACAGCAAACGCCGGCCTTTTTGGCAAAGTATACTTCCCGAGGCTTATAGTGCCGCTAAGCATAGTAGTTTCAAACCTGATTCGTTTTGGTGTTCAAATGGTGCTTTTTTTCCTGATGATAGGGTTTTATGTATTTAAAGGCGCAAATGTTCATCCCAACGCCTACCTGTTATTATTCCCTTTTTTATTAATGTTAATGGCGATGTTAGGTTTAGGGCTTGGAATGATCATATCTGCCATGACTACAAAATATCGTGACTTAAGCTTCCTGATTACCTTCGGTATCCAGCTAATGATGTATTTAACTACAGTAATTTATCCTTTATCTACCGTTAAGGAAAAATACCCCAAATACCAATGGATGGTTGAATATAACCCGATGACGCCAATTATTGAATCTTTCAGATATGGCTTTCTTGGCCAGGGTACTTTTACTATGCTATCCTTAGGGATCACCACTGTGATAACAATACTGATACTTTTAATTGGGATAGTAATTTTTAACCGCGTTGAACGCACCTTTATAGATACAGTGTAATATATGCCATCGGTAATTAAAGTAGAAAATCTTTCAAAAGCTTACCAGATAGGAGAAATAGGCACAGGAACCCTATCCCGCGACCTGGAACGTTACTGGGCAAAGATGAGAGGTAAGGAAGATCCTTTTTTAAAAATAGGCGAGGTTAACGATCGTGCAAAAAAAGGTGAAAGTAACATTGTATGGAGCTTAAAGGATATCAATTTTGAGATAGAACACGGCGATGCCGTTGGCGTTATAGGTCGTAATGGTGCCGGCAAAAGCACATTGCTTAAGATACTAAGCCGGGTTACCGCTCCTACCACTGGTTCGGTTAAACTAAAAGGACGAATAGCCAGTTTACTAGAAGTTGGTACGGGCTTTCACCCCGAATTAAGCGGCAGGGAAAATATTTATCTTAACGGTGCCATCCTGGGCATGCGTAAAGCAGAAATAAAGCGAAAGTTTGATGAGATAGTAGATTTCTCTGGAGTTGAGCGATACGTGGATACGCCAGTAAAACGATATTCATCGGGCATGTATGTACGCCTTGCCTTTGCTGTGGCAGCTCACCTGGAATCGGAAATATTGATTGTTGATGAAGTATTAGCCGTTGGTGATGCCGAATTTCAAAAGAAATGTTTGGGAAAAATGGGGGAAGTTAGTAAAGGGGAAGGCAGAACTATTTTGTTTGTCAGCCATAATATGGCAGCTATAAATCAACTTTGCAATAAATCCATCTTATTAAAAAACGGGCTGGTGGCCATGAATGGCCTAACAAGTAAAATTGTTGATGATTATTTAAAATCTGATCTTTTAACTGAAGCTTACGTAAACTTGAGTGAAACAATTACAGCTGGAATAGGTAATAAAAAAGTTAGTTTTGTAGATGTTTATCTAAAAAAGCATGGGCGGCCAGATAGTACGCGCCTATTCTCGTTAGGTGATGATATGCATATATATATTCACCTGCAATTTAAAAACCCCAATCAAAGCCAGGTTCGCACATCCATTGAACTAAAAACTGTTGATGGCATTAAAATAGCTAACATGATCGATGAAGATTCGCATTTTCAGGTATCAGCATCAGCCGAAAATACCGCTCTTTACCGCATAACATTAAACGACCTGCGACTATATCCGGGCACATATTATTTAAGTCTTTATTGTGGCGATACGTCGAGCACTGAAATATATGATTATCGGGAAGATTGTATTTCTTTTGAAATTATCGATGGAGGCAAACTAACCAGCCGCTACCTGCCAAAATCGGCCGGGTTGTTTTTCCTTACACCCGAGTGGAAGAAAATTGAATAAAAATTAAGCATGTTATTATCCCAGCTAAAAAAAATGAAGGTTATATTGTATGCTTTTTTAAAAAAACATACGGAAGAGCAAAAACGAATACAATACTTCAAAAAACAATCAAACAACATCCATGCTGACGATGTGGATATAAAAGCTGTTAAAGGACACAACATAACTATCTTAAAAGGATCATATGTTTGTGAAAACAGCTCAATTGATAGTTATACTTATATTGGGTTTAATACATTAATTTCAAAGACAATTATAGGCAGATATAATTCTATTGCCAACAATGTAAATATAGGGCACGGCGAACACCCGCTTAATCTAATTTCAACATCCAGCTTTCTTAACGATACGCCATATGAAGTATTAACACAAAAAAAATGCATCATTACACACGATGTTTGGATAGGATCTGGCGCCACTATAAGAAGAGGTATAACCCTTGGTATTGGTTGTGTTGTTGGAGGCAATGCATTTGTTAATAAAGATGTACCGCCTTTTGCAGTTGTTGGGGGTGTACCTGCAAAGATTTTAAAATATCGCTTTCCACAGGAAAAAATTGACAAAATTTTGGCGTCTTCGTGGTGGGAAAAAGATGTTGAACAAGCAAAGATAATTGTAAAAAAACTTGAAGAAGATAATTAAAAACTGGCTAAAGCAGCTTCTTAATTATAAATCAAATGCTCAAATCCGGGGTAATAGCATACCAGATTTAGGCTCAAATAATCCTTTTGTTAAAATTGGAGAGAATTGCTATATCGACAATTGCACTATTGGGAGTTACACATATCTTTCGAAAAATGTATCGATGATGAATACCGAAATTGGCAAATTCTGCTCTGTTGCACAGGGAGTTTCCATTTGCTTAGGGAAGCATCCATCCTCTAAATTTGTAAGTACCCATCCGGCTTTTTTTTCTGTTCACAAACAAAATGGTATGACATTCAGCGATAAACAATATTTTATTGAAATGGGCAAAACTACCATTGGTAACGATGTATGGATTGGTGTTAATGCAATTGTTATGGATGACATTACAATTGGTAATGGTGCAATAATTGGCGCGGGCGCTGTAGTAACAAGAGATATACCACCATATGCCATTGCTGTTGGAGTACCGGCACAGGTTATAAAGTTTCGGTTTGAACCGGATCAAATATCCTTTCTTGAGAAATTTGAATGGTGGAATAAAGAACATGATTGGCTGCAGGAACATTTTACTGAATTGCATGATATTGAAGCTTTTATAAATAAATATGCTAATTGTTAAAATTCATGGAGGCTTAGGAAATCAGTTATTTCAATATGCTTTTGCAAAAAGCCTGGCATATAAAAACAACACTGATTTTAAACTTGATATCCATTTTTTTGATAATCAGTCATTACGTAGCTATAATCTGTGCGATTTCAATATTATAGAAAACATAGCGTCGACAACCGAAATTTCGGCATTTAAGCAAAAAAAAACAACAAGGTTTAATTTTCTAAAAAGCAAGCTTTTTAAACCTGAGGCCCATATAGTTGAAGAAAAGAGTTTGGAATTTAATCCACTATATCTTACCCCCCTACCTAATGCATATTTAAGCGGATACTGGCAATCTGAGAAATATTTTGCAGATATAAAAACGCAAATAAAAAATGAGTTTACTCCCAAAGCTCCCCCATCTACCACAAATTGTTTTTTGCTCAATAAAATTAAATCAAATAACGCGATAAGCTTACATATCCGCAGGGGCGACTTTGAAAAGGAAGAAACCGTGAACAAAATTCACGGCACATGCTCGCCAGATTATTACGAAAACGCTGCTAATTTACTTGCTAACAAGCTTACAGATCCGATTTTTTACATTTTCTCAGATGATATAAACTGGGCAAGACACAACCTCAAACTAAATTATAAAACGCACTTTGTTGATATTAATGACGAGCATTCTGCTTTTGAAGATCTTCGTTTAATGTACAACTGCAAACATCATATTATAGCCAACAGCACCTTTAGTTGGTGGGGAGCCTGGCTCAACACTAAACCCGACAAAATTGTGATTGCGCCAATAAAATGGTTTAATGACACTGAATTAAATTACCAGGCTAAGGATATTGTACCCGAAACGTGGATAAGAATATAACTACCCCGATTGTTAGTATAATAATGCCGGTTTATAATTGCGAGAGCTATATTGTCGCAGCCATTGACAGCATACTTAATCAAACCCTCACAGCTTTTGAACTTATTATAGTTGATGATTGTTCTACTGATAAAACCATTGAAATTGTCAGTAACTACAAAGATGAAAGGATTAACTTTATACAGAAAAAAATCAAAAGCGGCTTGGTAGCCAGTTTAAATATGGGTATTAACCTATCCAGGGGCAAATACATAGCTCGTATGGATGGAGATGACATTAGCCACTTAACCCGACTCGAAAAACAGGTAAACTACCTGGATCAGCACTCTAAAATTGATTTGTGTGGAACTGCTTATCAACTAATAGACAGTCAAACTATTGTGAGTTTCCCTATTTGTCATGATGATATAAAGATAGGAATGCTTGAATATTGTCCGTTGGCACATCCTACTGTGATGCTAAAAAAAAGCTTTATTGATAATAACAATCTCAGGTACTTAAATGAATTTGAATGTGCCGAAGACTATGAACTATGGACCAGGTGTGTATCACTTGGTAAAATAAATAACATGCCCGATGTGTTGCTTTCATACAGACACCATAATAATCAATTCTCTATTACCAATAAAAAGAACCAGGACAAAAATTCGGCCATTTGCAGGGTTAATATGCTAAGCCTGATTTGGGAAAATGCCTCTTTAAATGATCAATATACACGCGAGTTGCTTTTCCAAAATGAAACCTTCAATAATATAAACAAACTAAATGATGTGATTGGTTGGATGGACGAACTTGTCAGGTTAAATATGGAGAAAGCATGTTTTGACGCACACAAATTTAAAGACTACATCAGGATAAAAAAAAACTCCACCATCCGTCGCTTCTATTTAAACCAAACTATATATACCCCTAAGGTTCTATATCAATTTTTGAAAGTTTATAAGAATTATAAAGGTTGTTTCAGCACGTTGGAGTATTGTAAGTTAGCTTTGAAATGCCTGGTGTTTTGGAAACTAAACTTTGCCAGGAGATAATGTTTAAAGCAGCAAAGAAACATATTATTATTGCTAAATTATTTGAGTTTGGCGGCAGTAATAGTCACCTTAAAGCATTAATAAAATACCTTGGCAAGGAAAATATTATACTACTGTTAGAAAACGAAGATCAACTTCCTTATTTAAAAAACTTAGGTGACACAACGGGCATTATTGTTAAAATCAAACAACAATTACACGGCTACGCCCACTTGAGCAATAATTTCACCACCAACATAAAAGAATTATTCAAAATACTTAAGTCCGTTTTTGCCATACAATTATTAAGTTTCAAATACAGCTATGCAAGTGTAACTATCTGCTCGGTTGAACCAGAAAAACATTTGTATCTGTTGTGGTTGCCCTGGGGAAAAGTATATTACATACTGCATTCTACTCCAAATAAAAATCATACGCCTTTTACATCATATACATGTAACACAAATTTGAGTAAGCGCAAAAGGATCATAACTGTATCACAATCAAACAAACAGCTCATTTGTGAAAATTGGGATATAGCTAATAAAGAAAAATTTGTTAATGTGATTTATAATTGCCTGCTAAACGATAATTTAAACCACGTAAAAACGCAAACCACAAAAAGCAATAATCAACAGCATATTGTAACCATGGGGCATGTTATAAATTATAAAAACCCCCATGTTTGGCTAGATGTGGCTAAGCTCGTAACATCAAAGTATAGTAATGCTATTTTTATATGGCTTGGTGACGGACCATTATTAAAGGAATTTAAAGATGCTACAAAAATGCTTGATAACATCCGTTTCGAAGGTTATAAAGCTGACACCGACATGTATTTAAAAAGCGCATGTATTTATTATCAGCCAAGTTTACAAGAAACACATGGAATTGCTGTTATTGAGGCTATGGCCAATCAATTACCATGTGTAACCTCTAATGCAGGCGGGCTTCCAGAGTCTGTACAACATCAGTTTAATGGATTACTCTTAAACGCTATGGATAAGCAAGGGCAGGCAAATGCTATATTAACGCTGTTAAATGATCCAGACTTAAGCAAGCAATATGGCATAAATGGTTATTTAAAATACAATGAACTATTTAGCTACGAATCTTTTAAATTGAATATGGATGCGTTATACGTCTCTTAAAAATATATTTATTTCAAAATTTTGTAAATGCAATTAGGTGTATCAGTTATCATCTGTTGTTATAATAGTGCTGCACGCCTACCTGATACGCTGAAACATTTGGCAATGCAGCAGGTACCTGCAAATATTTTATGGGAAATTATTGTAATTGATAATGCATCAACAGATAATACTCTCCAGGTTGCTTCTCAGGAATGGGAGAATTACACTGTTCCAAATGCAGGTTTCAGGTTATTGTCCCAACCCATCCCGGGTAAAAATCATGCTCATAAAATGGGAATCGAAGCTGCTAAGTATGAGTATATACTTACCTGCGATGATGATAATAGATTATGTGCTGATTATGTAAGTATAGCTTATGAGTCTATGTATGCTGATAATAAAATTGGTGTGTTAGGTGGTTGCGGCATATTCGACCCCGAACAGCCCGCTTGGTCGGATATTGAAAAACATAAACAGTCTTACGTAAATGGCCCCCAAACCTGGGCTTCAACAGCACATTGGGTATATGGTGCAGGATGTGTTTGCAGAAAAAGTTTGTTTATTAACCTGTATAATAAAGAATGGCAGCAAATTACTTCGGGAAGGAATGGCACAAAATTAATTTGCGGCGAAGATGTTGAAATTTGCTTTGTTTTTTACATAAGTGGATACAAAATTGTGGCAAATGATCGATTAACTTTTCATCATTTTGTACCATTAAACAGGCAAAACTTGAAGTACATTTTAAATATGCAGTACTGGATCAGCTACTCTTATGTTTTACTAAACAATTATCTTATGCTGATGGATGGTGATAAGCGTTCGGTACAAAAAAAATTAAATGATTGGTCTATTTATAATATAAAAGTCCTGGTCTTGTTTACAGTAAAATTAGCCAGGCAAAAACTCATAAAGTTGCAGCCTTTAAGTGTTGATGAAAAATTAAAGCTGCAATCTCATCTTGGTTCCTTAATATCAATTTTCAATAATCGAAAAAAAATCATAAAACATCATAGTCAATTAACTAACATGTTAAAAAATCAGGAAATCTTTAATTGAGATTATCGCGTTTGCAGATGTTTAGTACGCCCATACTTTTTTTAATCTTTAACCGCCCCCAAACCACAGAAAAGGTTTTTGAGGAAATACGTAAGCAAAAACCCCAATATTTATTTATTGCCGCTGATGGTCCGAGAGAAAATAACCAGCATGATGTTGAACTATGTAAAACCACCCGGAACATCGTTTCAAAAATTGACTGGGAGTGTGAAGTAAAAACTTTATTCAGCGATAAAAATATGGGCTGCGGCCTTGCTCCTGCCACAGGCATTACCTGGTTTTTTGAGCACGTAGCCGAAGGTATAATACTGGAAGACGACTGCATACCCAACAGCAGTTTTTTTGAATATTGCGAAACTTTGCTAAATAAATACCGGGACAACGCCAATATCATGATGATTTGCGGCACAAGCTATCAGCCCAAACCATTAAATATCAACACCTACTATTTTTCAAAATATCCGCACGTTTGGGGTTGGGCTACATGGAAAAGGGCATGGAAAAATTATAGCTTTAAACTCGATGGTGAAACTAATGAAACCAGGCGCAATGTTATAGAGCGAACTTTTACCAATAATCGTGAGCGTAAGTTTTGGGAAAACAATATGCGCATGATCATAAACGGCCTGGATGCCTGGGATTATCAGTTTATGTATTGGATGTGGAAAAACAATGGCGCCTGCATTGTGCCCTGGCAAAATATGATATCAAACATTGGGTTTGGAGCTCATGCTACGCATACACATGATAGCAATTCCAATCAATCGCAAATGGCGCAGCATCAGCTTTCAACAATAAAACACCCGCAACATATTAAGGTTAATACAAAGGCCGATGATTATGAAAGAGGGCATATATTAATTGGCACCGAATATAAATACTACTTAAACAGGCTTCGTGCAGTGGCGGGTAAGTTTTTAAAGCTTATTTTAATAAAAAATGGCAGGTAAAATAGTTGCTGTAATTATACCCATTTATAAACCGCAGCCCAATGCCAATGAGCTTGTTTCATTAAAGCAATGCGTCCGGGTATTAAAAAAATATCCAATAATATTTATTGGCCCATTTAAATTGAATACTACTGCTTACGAGGATATTTGCCGGGATCACATCCCATTTAATCTAACCTTGTTTGATGATGATTATTTTAGTGGAATAGAAGGCTATAATAAACTGATGTTATCTTCCACGTTTTACAAAACTTTTCTTGATTACAAGTACATACTAATCCATCAGCTTGACGCTTTTGTTTTTAAAGACGAGCTTGCCTACTGGTGCACAAAAAACTATGATTTTATTGGCGCACCAAATTTACCCCATGAAAACCAGGCAAACGAAATTCAATTTCTGAAAGGGTATTCAAAATTATTAAGTGCCGCTAACCGTATATTTAAAACAGATTATAAAATAAGTAACGTTGGCAACGGCGGGTTTTCGTTACGAAAAACCAAAACTTGTTATTGGCTGCTTAAAATTTTAAAATCAAAAATAGCTGCCTGGGGAACAAACAATGAAGATGGTTTCTTTAAATATTGGGGCAATTTACTCCACCCCTTTTTTAGTTTGCCGGCTGATGATACCGCTCTTCGTTTTTCTATAGAACACTCACCACAGGAATCGTTAAAAAAACTAAACAATGAGCTGCCCTTTGGCTGCCACGCTTTTGAAAAACACGAACCGGAAGTATGGGAGAAATATATTTCAAATTATCAAAACCTGCATTAAAAATTGAATATTAAACTTCCGGATCTGAAAACGTACAGATCTGAATTTCAGCAAAAAGGCGTTGACTGGCCTGTGCCACGTGTTGAGTACAGGGAAACTGGTTTGCTAAATCATCTTCCTAAAGCTGATAATAGTAACATAGGCTGGCCCTGGACCGAAGAAGTTGATCCCGCGGTTTACGATAAGGCCATAAACTGGCCTAAATTAACCATTGTAACCCCCTCATATAACCAGGATAAATTTATCGAGCAAACCATCCGATCTGTATTGTTGCAAAATTACCCTAACCTGGAGTTTATCATTATAGATGGAGGCAGCACTGATGGCTCCGCAGAGATCATCAAAAAATATTCGCCATGGATAAGCTATTGGCAAAGCGAAAAAGACAAAGGACAGGGAAACGCTATTAATCAAGGCTTTAGTTTAGCATCCGGCACATATTACGCCTGGATAAATAGCGATGATTATTACTTAAATAAAACCTTTTTAAGGGTTATACAGGAATTTATCAAAACAAGGGCAAGCTTTGTTTATGGATATGCTTTTGAGTATTTAATTGATAAGCAACAGTTTAGGAACATTACAAAAGTAATTCCATTTATAGATTATTTTATCAGGTTCCCTTCCTTAGTGCAACCATCTTGTTTTTGGAATACGGAAATACATCAGTCTATATGGGAAGACCTACATTGCTCGCTTGACTATGAACTTTGGCTGCGTATAGTAAAGGGCAATCAAAGAAGTTTAATAAAAGAAGCGCTTTCGGTAGCAAACGTGCATATAGATGCCAAAACATCCGACCCCAAAATGAAAGAGAAATGGCACCAGGACCATTTGTTAATTTGCAGTACTGACGCTCATGGCCCGGTATTAAACTGGGATAGGCTTGCTATTATTAACCGCGTGCGAATAAAACTATACAATTGGCTGCACTAAACAATCCATTCATATTTATAAACTCCGCTGAATTGAATTTATGGTAGGTATTGTTATCGAATGCAGGCTGGGGAATCAACTTTTTCAGTATGCGTTTATAAGGGGATTATCGAAAAAGATAAATACCCCCTTTTTTATAAATGATACTATTGAAAAATTTACAGCAGCAGATTATTTTTACCTGGAGGGCTATAACCCTTTAAAAAACTTTATAAACCGGGTTTATTTCAAGTTGAAGAGTGGCAGTATTTCCAAAAGCCTGCAAAGTGTGGCGGTGGATAATTATTCAGATCCTATAATTAGCCAGGCAACCAATGAACTTATATACCGGGGCTACTTCCAGTCGGAGCTTTTTTTTGAAAGCATAGCCGGTAATATATCCTCCCACATCAGGATAAAAGAAAAATTCAAACAACAATTTAGCGCAAAATATAAGGATACTTTTACCGATAACAAGATTATTGCCGTACATGTAAGACGAGGCGATTATTTAAATTTAAACGACTGGTGGCAGCAAAATTTAGGCAGTAATGACTTAACCTTGCCTGCAAATTATTACTTGCAAGGTATTGAGCAGGTAACCGACCATGAAAATTGCAGAATAATTTTTGTTAGTGATGATATGGAGTTTGCGCGCGCTACATTCGGTCATATAAAAAATGCAGAATTTGCCAGTAATGATATGATCATTGACTTTCAAATTTTAATGAATGCCGATGCCTGCATTGTATCAAACAGCTCATTTTCATGGTGGGCAGCCTATCTAAATCAAAAAGAAAACAAACAAATTATTTGCCCCAGATACTGGCTTGGCTTTAAAATAAAAAAAGAATACCCGGCGCATATTGTCCCGGATAACTGGATACAGGTAGCTATATAACTATTGAAAATTAGTTTAACCGTCTTTATAATTCTACAAAAAACTCTATTTTTTCGATAGTAAAAAAAAGCATGAAGTTTGCATTATTGGTTCCCTGCTACAATGCCGAAAGCTATATCGACGCTTTTTTGGATAACATAGCAAAGCTTAAAAGACCTTTTGATGAGGTGCTTTTTTACGATGATGCAAGTACCGATAATACTTACCAGGCACTTAAGCAGAAAGGGTGTCATGTTATTAAAGGCGAAGAAAACAGGGGCCCAGGGTTTGCCCGTAACACACTTGCCCAAAGCTCACAGTGCGAATGGTTTCATTTTCACGATATTGATGATGGCTTAAACCCCGACTACCTGGTTAAAACTGCCGGGATGGCGGAAACAGACCAGTTTGATGTTGTTTTATGCAACGTTAACTGGTACGATGCCAAAACAAAAGCATTGGCTTTAAGCTGGGTATATTCTAATACCGGGATTAATGAAAACCCGGTTACATATACTATTTCGCACCCAATTGGAGGCATTAACGGTCTTTACCGAAAAAGTAAATTCATGCAGACGGGTGGTTTCAACACTGATATCAGGATTTGGGAAGATGCCGATCTTCATGTAAAGCTGGCGGCACAAAAAGCCCGGTTTTATATCATCGAAGAGGTACTATCCTATTCGCTGCGCTACCCCGCTTCCGCAAGTACAGATCAAAGTTTAAGCTGGCTAACCAGGTTAAGCCTGCTGCAAAACTACTTTGAAATTTTTAACGATGACGCAACCAGAATAGAAACCGGAAAACAGGCCCAGGTTGCTGCTGGTAATTTGATAATATATCGACAGTTTGCCGCGGCAAAAAAAGCATTCCAGTTAAGCGAATTGTGTAATGTGAAAGTGCCTTACAACAATTCCAAAATCTGGGGATACATTAAATGGGGCACAACCCCATCATTAAGGATTAGTTTACGTTTATTACAATTAAAACATGCATTCAGAAAAGGCGCCTGAGATTGGTAAAACACATCGTGGTTAGATCAAAAAATACTTTTTAAAAAAAACACAAGCTTCGCAAGTCGCGGTAATACATTAAAATTTTGCTGAAAAATTATCTTAAAAAAATAGCGGTCATGTTTTTTACCAATAATCCTTACAGGATAAAAAGGTTTGAAGATATGTATAAAGATCCCGTAGGAGAGTCAATAGATAAGCCCGAAGCACTTTCGGTAATACTAAAATGCGAACACGGCGAAACTATAAATTACGCATCGCCATTAATAAACAATCAACAGGAAACAAGCCACAGGCTAATAGATAAAAAACCAAGATTCAGGTATTCCGGAATTTTTAAATCACCCAACAGGTATTTGTACAGCGTTTCAAACGCGTGCATCATAGGGCAGTTAGGATTAATATATGATCCCGCAAAAAGAAGCTTTATAGATGAATCAACAAAAGAGTGGGTTATCAATCTTAAACAATCACCTTACCTAAATGCCCTAAATTTACCTCCTAAAATCTATTTAAAGGGTACAACCGTATCATTTCTTACCGTAGGTGCTGATGGAGGCTTTTACCATTTCCTATTCGAATCCATAACGAAGACGGGAATGTATAGATCCATCCTAAACCAGGCCGACCACATACTGTTCAACGGGCCATCTACCGATTGGAAGCTTAAATGGATAGACAAGGCTAATATAGATAGGTCCAAAATTATATGGATGGATAGCATGGCCCATTATGATTGTGAACAATTATTATTCACGAACAGGCTTGTTGGCGACCAGCAGCTTAACAACTGGGCCGTAGATGCTTTAAAAGAAACATTCGGCATTGATACTGCGAAAACTAAGCAAACACGTCTCAAAAAATTGATATGGATAAGCCGGAAAAAAGTTTATGCCAGGGAAGTTGAATGGGAAAATGAAATATTAGCACTTTTCCCGGATATAGAAAGTGTTGAGCTCTCGCATATTGATGCCGATAGCACCATTGTTAAATTGCAGGCTGCAACGCACGTTATAGCGCCTCATGGTGCCGGCCTAAGTAATATCTATTTATGCGCGCCGGGCACCAAAGTGTTAGAGTTGTTTCCAAATGGCGCATTCTTTCAGCCATGTTATAGCAGGCTTTCAAATATTTGCAAACTTGAACACAAGGTTATGTACCTTGATTTTAAAGACAAGGAAAATGCAGAAACAGGACTAAAGGTTTTCTCAGATGTACTTACAAAGTTTATATGTTAAAAGCTATCTCTTTTATTTATGTTAATTTATTGAGGTCTTTCGGTATAACCATTAAGCAAAATGTAAAGATCTGGCCATTGGTTTATGTTGCCAAAGGATTTGCAAATGGCCATAAAGGTAAAATCACTGTTAATGAGCGCTGCGAGTTATCGCAGGGCACTGTTTTAAAAGCCTACGGCGGCGAAATAACGATAGGCCAAAACACCTTTTTAGGTGAGTACTGTATTATTTATGGCCACGGAGGTATAACAATTGGCGATAATACTTTAATAGCTATGCATGCCTGTATCGTCAGCTCAAACCATACCATAGCTAATAAAAACACATTGATCCGGTCGCAGGGCGATGTTTTAATGCCGGTTAAAATCGGAAGTGATGTGTGGATAGGTGCCGGAGTAAAAATTTTAGGAGGTGTAACAATTGGTGATGGATGCATTGTAGGCGCGGGAGCGGTTGTAACTAAAAACCTACCTCCTTATGCAATTGCCGTGGGGGTACCTGCTCAAATAACTGGTTATCGTAATGACTGATTTTCTATCGGTAATACTGCCCACCTATAACCCGCATGCCTGCCGCATGCGCCAAACCATTTCCGGGTTAAAAGATCAAACACTACCTTTTACAAATTGGGAAATAATTATTGTCGATAATAATTCGGCGCCTGCTGTTGATATCGACCTGAACTGGCACCCCAACCATAAAATAGTAAGAGAAGCAAAACCAGGACTTACCCATGCCAGGTTAAAAGGATTTGAACAGGCTTCGGGTGCTATTATTGTTATGGTCGATGATGATAATGTATTAGATAAGGATTATCTTAAAAACACCTTATCGTTGTTTGGCAAAAACAAAACATTGGGTGCCATAGGCGGCAAATCAACGCCTTTGTTTGAATCGCCTCCCCCCCTATGGTTAAAGGAATTTTATGGCAGCCTGGCACTCCGTGACCTGGGCGACGAGGCAATGATAAGCACCTGGAAAAATGAATACCCTAACAGTTCCCCTATTGGTGCAGGTATGGGCATCAGGGCAACGGCGCTTGGTTCATACATTGATAAAATAACAACCAGCGATTCGGTTATATCAGACAGAACCGGTAATGAGCTGACCTCGGGCGGAGATAATGATATGGTGATCGAAATTTTAAGATCAGGCTGGCAGGTTGGTTATTTCCCATCACTGCAACTACACCACATCATTCCAGAACAGCGCATGCAGGTAAATTACCTGGCCCGGTTATTAAACAACACCAACAGATCATGGATACAGGTATTGGAAAAACACCATATAAACCCCTGGAAAAAAGTAAGCGGGTTTACTGTTCTGTTCAGAAAAGCGAAGGCATGGTTTACCTACAGGGCATGGCAAAATGCAGCCAATTATATAAAGTGGCAGGGGGCCTGTGGCTTATTTGATGGTTTGGCAACAATTAAAACAAATGCAAAAACATAATTATATGATTGACATGATGCGCTTTTTTGCCGCGTTGATTGTCGTTCTTTTTCACCTTAACCAGGCTATTCCACATGTAGATAACTGGTATCGTAACCTGGTGAAGTATGGCTGGCTTGGCGTCCCCATGTTTTTTGTAATCAGCGGATACTGCATCATCTTATCTGCCTATAATTCAGGTAATGTAAAAGACTTCCTGAGCAGGCGATTTTTCCGCATATTTCCGCCCTATTGGGTAAATATCGTCATTGTGGTGTTTGCGGCGTGTTTTCAAAAACTATATATTGGCTCAAATGCAGTTCACTACATTCCGCGAAACATAACGGGCATCCTTGCTACACTTACCCTTACTACTACTCCCTTTACCAATATAAACACCATGAATTGGGTGTATTGGACATTAACCTGCGAGCTATTTTTTTACCTGAGCGTATGCCTTATATTATTATTCAATAAAAATTTCATGGTGTATTTCCTGATAGCCATATCATTATTAACTGCAGTTTTACCACCGCAAAAAACAGGCCTTTTATTCTTTTTAGATCAATGGCCTGCATTCGGTCTTGGTATATGTATTTACTATTTTTTTAAAGGTTCAAACGCTATCTCCAGGTTTTACTTTGCAACTTTATTATTAATCAATTTATTCAATTTGTTCCACAGGTTTTATTTCAGCGATTATACCATTGCAGCGCTCCTTACATTTAGTTTAATTTTTGTAAGCCATTACATAAAGTCATCAGCAAATATGTTTAGTAAACTGGGGCAGCATTCCTATTCCGTTTATCTTATCCATGTACCTGTTGGCGTTTATATAATTGGTTTGTTTGATAGTAAATACATCCAGCAAAACGCGCTTGTTAATTTTATTTACGATTTAACCGTTTATGCATTCATCAGCCTTTTGGCATGGCTAATTTATAACCGAATAGAAAAGCCGTCGATAGCCTATGGCCGGGAAATTTCTACCATCTATTTTAATGGCAAGCCTCAAAAACATACCGCTTAAGTGATTCAGTCAATTATCAACGTATTATACCGCCATCCTGTAGCCAAATTTAAAAGAATGTCAAAACTTGGCGGTTACTTTAGCTATAGGCGTATGATGCGTAATAGTAAGCTGATGGAAAAAGCATCACTGGATTTACCCCCGGTAAACTCTTATGCCGATGGTTTGCCCATATACTTTTTAACAGGTATAAACTACCTTTATCAAACCCTGTTCTGCATCCAATCATTAAATAAGCATGCTACAGAAAAATTCAGGTTTGTACTGGTAGATGACGGAAGTTTTAATAAAACAATTGTCGATCAGATAAGTAAGCAGCTTCCGGGGGCCGATGTTATTACCCAGGCATTGATAACACAAAACCTTGAAAAAATATTACCAATAAGTAAATACCCTGTGCTGTGGCATAAACGTACGGAATATCCGCACATAAAAAAGCTTACAGACATCCATACTATGCCAGGCAACGGTTGGAAACTTGTGCTGGATTCAGATATGTTATTTTGGGATAACCCGGTAGCTATGATTAATTGGCTAAAAAATCCGGATAAACCATTGCACATGGTAGATTGTACAGAATCATATGGCTATTCTGCACCATTAATGGAACAACTGGTAAAAGCAAAAATACCAACATTATTAAACGTAGGCGCTATAGGTTTAAACAGTAATACCATAAACTGGCAAAACCTGGAAAGCTGGATCCCTGTTTTAGAAGAAGCGGAAGGGAAATCCTACTATTTAGAACAGGCATTATCGGCTATGTTAATAGCCAATAAGCCATGCACTGTTTTATCCGCAGATGAATATCTTGTTAATCCGGATGTACATGCCACTGTAAACAACAAAGGTACTTTACACCATTATGTTGATCTATCGAAAAAACAGTATTATAACGATGCATGGAAAAAAGTAGTTTGATGGATAATAACCCACTAATTTCGGTATGTATACCAGCTTATAATTGCGGGAGATATATTGGGGATACAATAAGTTGCTTTTGTGCTCAAACCTATAAAAACCTCGAGATAATTGTTATAAATGACGGCTCAAATGATGGCACTGAGGCCGTGGTCAACAACATTAAAGATGAGCGTGTAACATTAATAAATGTTGGCAATGGCGGAGCCGCGAAAGCGCGCAACATAGCCTATAACAAATCCCGCGGAGAATATATTATTTTTTTTGATGCTGATGATTATGTTCAACCCGATTTCATCTCACACCAATTAAACAAGATCAGGGATAAAAAAGATGTTATTGTTTTATCAGCCTGGGGAAGGTTTTATGATGATGATATCAGTACATTTCAATTAGATATACTGCCAGATACCGATATGACTTTTGAGGATTGGATAAAGCTTTATTGGTATAACTGTAACCCAATGACCAATCCGGGCAGGGCTATTATACCTAAAAACATTATAGAAAAAGCCGGGTTATGGAACGAGAGCTTATCATTAAATGACGATCTGGAATTTTTTACCCGCATATTTTTGTCCGCAGAAAAAATAGTTTTTAATAACGCGGCCATTCTTTATTATCGTTCTGGAATAAAGGGATTATCCAGTAAAAAAGGATCGGCAGCCTATACATCCCTTTATAAATCAATACTATGGTCTACAGAAATGGTTGTAAAGCGTTACAATAACGGCCTTATAAAACATAGCTGCGCCAACTTTTGGCAGTGCTTTGTATATGATGTATATCCTGATGAGAAGGAATTAGTTGGATATGCAGAAAAGAAGATCGTTGAATATGGCGGCGCAAATTTCCCTTTTCCATCTGGCGGTTACACCAAATTTTTAACATCGATACTGGGGTGGAAAATAACCAAGCGTATAAAAAAACTCATTTAATGATGATGTCACTATTACTTACCGCATGAAGATAGCTATCATAGTGAATCCATTAATACCTGTGCCTCCAAAACAATACGGAGGAATAGAGCGCATTGTTTTTATGTTAATACAGGAACTGCAGCAGTATGGTCATGATATTACCCTGTTTGCAAATGGAAACTCTGATGCAGGCTGCCAATTAGTGCCTTACCGCGAGAGTGAACATTATGGCCTTCAGGATATGCTGAAAATAAATTTACTCACTTCAAAAATTGCAGGGCAGCACTTTGACCTGGTGCACACTTTTGGCCGCATGAGCAATATAGCATGGCTCATGTTTAGCAAATTGCCTAAAATAGTTTCATACCAGTTACCACCAACAATTTCACAGGTAATAAAAGCATCGAAGATTGCACGTAAACATTCGCTTTATTTTACGGTCTGCAGCAATTATATAGCCCGCCAGATTAATGATCATTGCCATGTTACTACTATATATAACGGGGTTAATATAAACGACTACCAGGTTAAGGGTACAGTTGATGTTGATGCCCCGTTTGTTTTTTTAGGAAGGATACAGAAAGAGAAAGGCACAGCTATTGCTATTAAATTAGCAATTGAAACCAACAGCAAGCTGATAATTGCCGGCAATATACCGGCAGAAAAACTACACCAGGAATATTTTTATACCGAAGTAAAGCCGTACATAGATAATGACCAGATCAGGTACATAGGCCCTATTGATGATCAGCAAAAAAATCAATTGCTCAGAAATGCACAGGCCTTATTAATGCCCGTAACGTGGGACGAGCCTTTTGGAATAGTAATGGCCGAAGCTTTGGCTTGTGGTACACCGGTGATAGGTTACAACAGGGGTGCAATTCCGGAAGTTGTTACCGATGGCATCAATGGCTATGTATGTAATAACGAGCAGGAAATGCTAAGCGGCATCCATAATATAGGTAAAATAAACAGGCTAAATTGCCGGCGGATAGCCGAAGAAAAATTCAGTGCCGACGTTTTGGCCCGGCAGTACGAAAAACTTTATCAGCTGGCAGTAAGTAAATGAAGCGGGTTACCTTTATTACCACGGGCCAACCTACAACTAACCCACGTTTAGTTAAGGAAGTAGAAACATTAATTATGCTTGGCTACCAGGTAAAGGTTATATATTGTTTTTACCAGTCATGGGCTCAAAAATTTGATCATGAAATAATTGATAAAACCCCCGGCGTGTATATTTTTTGCGGAGGAAACCCGTCTTCTTCAAAACTTAGTTATTACAAAACCCGCATCAGGCAAAAAATCAGTAAATACCTTTCCAGTTTCACAAAATTGGGGCACATGTATGAAAATGCTGTCAGCAGGACACACGCAGAAGCGCTTTCTATCGCAAAAAAAATAAAGACTGATGTTTATATAGCACATAACCTTGGCGCTTTGCCGACAGCCGTGTTGGCGGCAAAATATACAAACGCAAAAGTTGGTTACGATGCCGAAGATATGCATTCGGGTTTTGGAGATCCGGAGAGCACAGATAGCCGGTTAAATAAATACATCGAAGAAAAATACTTCGCGCTTACTGATTATTTTACGGCTGCCAGTCCTTCAATAGCACAGGAATACAAAAGGTTATATCCGTATCTTAACCCGATAGTGATAAACAATGTGTTTGTAAAAAACACTATCCCTTTTACATCAGCTAAGCCGCTTAAACCCACAATAAAGTTATTTTGGCTCTCACAAACCATTGGTACCAACCGTGGAATTGAAGATGTAGTAAACGCTATGCATCTTTTAAACAATGGTATGTTGTTGAATAATATCACTTTGGAACTGCACCTGTTAGGTAATTTACCCGATGGAAACTTTAAGGTATTTATTGAAAACCAGGCACCTGTAAAAATTCATATCCATCCGCCCGTTTCATCTGCAGAAATTGAAAGTTTTGCCAGCCGGTTTGATATTGGCTTAGCTACGGAAACGGCTTATTGCTTAAATAATGACATCGCCTTAAGCAATAAGATCTTCACCTACATTCAATCCGGTTTGGCCATAATTGCGAGTGATACCAAAGCCCAAAGTATGTTGCTTGAACAATACCCGGGTGTGGGTAAATTATATAAAAAAAATGATGCCATATCCATGGCAAACTGCATAAAGGAGTATGCCGAAAACCCACAGCTCCTTGATGAAACCCGGCAGCATAATTACACGCTTGGTCAAAATGAGTTGAATTGGGAAACCGAATCTAAAAAATTTATAGCCATAGTGGATAAAACCCTCCAGGAAAATTGAAACGCTTGCTCATCATTTCTCCTTATTTCCCTCCTGTAAATGCGGCTGATATGCAACGGGTACGTATGAGCCTCCCCTATTTTGCCGGTAATGACTGGGATGCAGAAGTAGTAATGGTTGATGAAAAATACGCGGATATGGCTACCGATGAGTTGTTGCTGCAAAGTGTACCGGCGCAAATAAAGACCCATAAGGTACGGGCCTTAAAAAAGCACATTACTTCCAAATTAGGGTTGGGCAGCATTTCCCTGCGTTCCCTTTGGTTCTACAAGCAAAAGGTCAATAAACTTTTAAAAGATCAAAAATATGATCTTATCTATTTTTCCACCACGCAGTTTCCGGTTTGCATCCTGGGCGCCTACTGGAAAAAACGTTTTGGGATACCCTATGTAATAGATATGCAGGATCCGTGGTTTTCTGATTATTATCAGGATAAACCTAAAGCTCAAAGGCCGCCCAAATATTGGTTCTCGTATCGCCTCAACAAATACCTTGAGCCATTAGCCATGAAAAGTGTAGATGGCTTGATCAGTGTATCTGATGATTACATCAGCGACTTGAAAAACAGGTATCCGGCAATAAAAAACATACCTTCTGCAACCATAACATTTGGAGCATTTGATCCTGATATGCAGATAGCCGAAAAAAATGAAAAATTATTTAACAAGCTGCTTGAGAAAGGATCAATCAACGTAGTTTATATCGGCCGTGGTGGCGCTGACATGCATAAAGCAATAACGCCTTTATTTAAAACGCTTAAGACTGGATTACAAAACGGAAATGAGGCTTTAAAATCATTCATGTTTTATTTTATCGGTACAAGTTATGCTCCAAATGGCAAGGGCAATCCAACTGTAATGCCACTTGCCAAACAGTTTGGTGTAGGCGGCCAGGTAGTTGAAATTACCGATCGGATTAGCTATTATCATACATTGGCCACTTTGCAACAGGCTGACGCGCTTTTTATTCCGGGGTCTGACGATCCTAAATACACCGCTTCAAAAATATATCCATATCTCCTAACTCAAAAACCAATATTGGCAATTTTTAACGCGGCAAGTTCAGCTATAAATATCATGAAGGAATATGGCGTGACCGATGCTTTTGATTACGATACCATAAGCGATTCGGATATTAACTTATTCCTGGTAGCATTGCTTAACGGCAATCACCAACAGCCGAGGTATAATGACGCTGTTGTAAATAAATATTCGGCCAGGCAAATGGCCTTTAACCAATGCAAACTTTTTGATAGCGTTATTAGTGGAAAAAATTAAAAGAACGTTTGGCTTTATATTTAATCACCCCTTGGGTAAAAGGCACCCTATTAAGGCGCTCATTAGGTTCGTATGGTGGCAAATTCAATGCAGCCTTCGTCCATCCCAGTTTATTGTAAAACCTTACCTGTCAGGAGTAAAATTTCATGCCCGTAAAGGCTTAACCGGCATCACCGGCAATATTTATACCGGCCTGCATGAGTTTAATGATATGGCCTTTTTACTGCACTTTTTAAGGCCGGTCGATGTTTTTTTTGATATTGGCGCCAATGTGGGTTCTTACACTTTGCTGGCATCCGGAGTATGCCAGGCCAAAACCATCGCCATTGAAGCATCAGCAAATACCGCGGCCATCACCAATAAAAACATCGGCTTAAACAAACTTCAGGATAACGCCACTTTGATTAATGCCGCAGCGGGGGCTGAAGCTGGTGTACTAACATTTTCAAAAAATGAGGATACCACCAATCATATCATCAGCCCGGATGAAACACAAAATACCGACGTTGAAACAGTAAAGGTGATCACGATAGATTCCATTTCTGTAAATGATAACCCCGCGTTGATAAAAATTGACGTAGAAGGTTTTGAAACCGAAGTGTTGAAAGGGATGCACAATACATTGGAGCTGGAATCGCTTAAAGCTATTATCATCGAGCTAAATGGCAGTGGTATCCGTTATGGATTTAATGAGGAAGATATTCATCAGCTACTGATGGCCGATGGATTTAAACCTTACCAGTATGATCCCTTCAACAGAAATTTAAATTTGATGCTCTCCTTCGGTAGTTATAATACAATTTACTGCCGCGATGCTGATTTTATTAATCATCGGTTAAAAACCGCCAAAGGATTTAATATAACGGGAGAAACCATCTGATATGCGCCTGGCCATTATAACTACACATCCTATACAATATTATGCACCGGTTTTTAAACTATTGCATGAAAAGCAACAGGTTGATATTAAAGTATTTTATACCTGGGGAGAAAGCGCACAGGAGAAATTCGATCCCGGTTTTGGGAAAACTATATCCTGGGACATGCCATTAACAGATGGTTATCCATACGAATGGGTTGAAAACACATCAACAGATCCGGGTTCGCATCATTTTAAGGGCATAGTGAACCCCGGATTAATCACCCAGATTAAAACCTGGCAGGCTGATGCCATACTGGTTTATGGCTGGGCATATGATAGCCATTTAAAAGTTATCCGGCATTTTAAAAACAAATTACCAATTTATTTCCGTGGCGATTCAACGCTGCTTGATGCTCAGGAAGGATTTAAAGCGTTATTACGGTCCACTTTTTTAAAATGGGTGTATCATCATATTACTCATGCCTTTTACGTGGGGAGTAATAACAAAGCTTACTTCGAGAAATATGGTTTAAACACCGGGCAACTTAGTTTTGCCCCACACGCCATAGATAATGATCGGTTTGGTGTGCAGAGGACCGATGAAGCCGATAAATTAAGGCAAAGCCTAGGCATTAACGCAGCCGAAACATTGATATTATTTGCAGGTAAGCTGGAAGAAAAAAAATCACCCCAATTATTGCTGGATGCTTTTTTAACTTTGAACATGCCAAACACCCATTTATTATTTGTTGGTAACGGTAATTTAGAAGTTTCATTAAAAACCAATGCGGGCAAAAAAAACAATGTGCACTTTATTGATTTTTATAATCAATCATTAATGCCGGTAGCATACCAGGCCTGTGATTTGTTTTGCCTGCCCTCAAAAGGTCCGGGGGAATCATGGGGGCTTGCGGTAAATGAGGCCATGGCCGCCGGAAAGCCCGTGCTGGTATCTGATAAATGCGGTTGCGCCGCCGATTTGGTGGTACCTGGCATTACCGGCGAAATATTTGAAGCAGGAAACTTAACCGACATCAGTACCAAACTGAACAAACTTATTTTTAATAAAACAACGCTGAAGTTTTTGGGCCAGAATGCTAAAAACAAAATAGGTGCATGGAGTTTTACAAATCAGGCAGATGCCATTTTAAACATACTAAGAAATAGCAATGCAAGGTAAACAAGTTCCATTAGAGCGTTTTTTAATATTGTTCATTCCATGGGCGCTGGCCGCTTTACTGAAAAGCGATTATGAATTATCGTACATAATCGCCTGGCTTGGATCCTTCCTCATATTTTTCTTGACGTTAACCGGTTGGGTTAAACCCCTCCCCAATGACAGGAGCATTGCCGAACAACTCATGCGGCCAATTTTTTTGGTCCAGATAATTTTTGCGGGGTATATGGCCTGCACCTCTATATTCTATTTCCTGGATGTATTGGGGTATCAAAACTTTGAAAAAGTAGGTACTACCCTAATTGACCAGGACCGACTTCAATTTACGGCGCAATGCCAACGGTATTATTGTTTAGGGCACGCCGCTTTTGTTACTGGTATCTTAATCTTTATGGATTATTCGGCTAAATCCAAATACCATATTTCACAAGATAAACTGGCCAACCTGCTGATGATGTTTGCAGTGTTTAGTTTCCCTGCCTCCATACTTTTCATTAAAATTCCCGGTTTATCGCAATTTGCAAATCAATTCAGCTCCTTAAGTTTTATTGCCGGTACTTTGGCGCTTGCCTTTGCCATTCCGCTAAAAAAAATTGGCAATACCCTCATTTGTATTTGCTTTTACTTTTTCAACTTTTACCAGGCACTCATTTCTGGTTTTAAAGAACCCATTATTATTAGTGTTTTGGTGTTGGGAATATTTCTGTACCCTAATTATAAAAAACTGGTGGCTGGTATTTTCATTCCCATCCTATTGCTTCTATTCATGTTTCTGCCTACCTATAACAGAATCTTCAGGCAAAATGCATGGTCTGAAAATGCTTCTACCGATGAAGCGACAGAACTGGCATTAAATGCCGCGTTGAATAGTGTTGACTCCGGCGATGAAGACGATTCCAACTGGGGATTCCTGGTGTACAGGTTAAGTGAGATTGATATGTTTATTAAGTTCACTCAATCAACACCTAAAAATGTTGATTTTTACGGCACCAAACTGATCAAACAATCCGGAATGGCCATTATCCCACGTGCTTTCTGGCCGGACAAACCAAGCACCGAAGACCTGATCATGGAACGCGTTTATGATGCAGGTGTGGTAAACAGAGCATCATCGGTATCGGCAAAGCCTGCCTTTATTGTTGACGCCTACCTTACCGATGGAGCACTTGGCGTTTTTTTATCCATGTTTATTTACGGAGCAGTTGCACAGCTGATATCCACCAAAGCTGAAAATCTTTTTGGCGGATATATTTTAGGAACGGCGCTTGTTTTTAGCGGCCTTTTCCAGATCATGTGGCGTGGCCTTAGTTTTGAATTTCTCGTCAACACCGTATTCTGGAGTTTCATCAGCATGTTTGTGGTACATAAAATACTTACCGTATCTAATATCTTAAAAGAAGGTTGAAAATATTACAGATCTCGGCAGCCTATAAACCAGCCTATATTTATGGTGGGCCAACTATGTCTGTAGCGATGCTTTGCGAGCAACTGGTAAATGCGGGTTGCCAAATTAGTGTATATACCACCACAGCCAACGGCCCGCACGAACTTGATGTAGTCCCAAACCAAACGGTGGTGGTTGATGGTGTTGAGGTTACCTATTTTAAACGCATTACTAAAGACCACAGTCACTTATCCCCTGCTTTATTAAATGCCGTTTGGAAAAATGCCAAAGCTTATGATGTGGTGCACGTTCATGCGTGGTGGAATTTGGTTTCTGTCCTTTCCTGCCTTGTCGCTGTTATGCGTGGGGTGCCTGTTTTAGTTTCGGCCCGGGGTACCTTAAGCCCTTATTCGTTTCAAAATAAAAACCAGGGTATTAAAGCAATCATCCATAATTTATTGGGTAAACCGATATTAAAGCATTGCCACATCCACGCAACATCTCAAAGAGAAAGCGATGCGGTAAACTGTATCATCAAACCAAAAAGCAACACTACAATACCCAATTTTGTAAAACTTCCTGTATATCGTCCGCAGGTACCAAATATAATTACCTCTCCAATTAAGTTAATTTTCTTCTCCAGGATTGAAGAAAAAAAAGGATTGGATATCCTGCTTAATGCGCTCGCGATGGTAAATATTCCTTTTCACCTTACCATTGCAGGCGATGGCAATAAATTGTATATAGCTGGTTTAAAGTCATTAGCTGTAACTAATGGCATTGCCGATAAAATCACCTGGGCCGGTTTCATCAACGATGATAAATTTAAGGTGTTACAACAGCATGATCTGTTCATATTACCATCACATGATGAAAACTTTGGCAACGCCGTTATTGAAAGCTTGAGTGTGGGCACGGCTGTACTGATAAGCGAGGAAGTTGGATTGGCTGATTATGTAAGTAAAAACCATTTGGGTTGGCTCTGTAAAACAAGCGCGGCATCTGTGGCAGAAGCCATTAATCAGATAGCCGGCAGGCAAACCGATTTTACTACTATCAGGGCGCAGGCCCCGGATATTATTTACAGTGATTTTGGCGCCGATAGCTTAGTTGAAAAATACATAGGTTTGTACAATAAAATAAGCAAACAGCATTGATCCCCGTATATTCATTTATCATCCTCACCTATAACGAAGAGCAGCACCTGCCCCGTTTACTGGCATCTATCAAAGAGTTGAATGCACCAGTCTTTATTTTGGATTCGGGCAGTGATGATAATACGATCAACATAGCTCAAAAGGCAAACGCAGTAATTTTGCAAAACCATTTCGTGAATCATCCGCAACAATGGGATTTCGCCCTTAAAAACTTCGACATCAAAACTCCCTGGATCATTTGTTTGGATGCCGACCAGGTGGTTACGCCGGAATTGAAGGAAAAACTGATCAATTTTAAAGAAGAGGAGCACCGGGATATTGATGGCATCTATTTTAACCGCAAAAACTTTTTTAAAGGTCGATGGATAAAACATGGTGGCTACTATCCTTTTTATCTGCTTAAAATGATCAGGTACGGGGTTGGCTACTCAGACCTGAACGAAAATATGGATCATCGTTTTATAGTACCCGGCAAAACCGAAGTATGGAAAGATGGCCATATCCTGGAAGAAAATCTCAAGGAAAACAATATCAGTTTCTGGATAGCCAAACATAACCGGTATAGCGATCTGTTGGCCCATGAGGAGGTTGAACGCATGCAAAAAATGCGAACGCAAACTCTTAAGCCATCGCTGTTTGGCTCGCCAGATGAGCGTACTGCCTGGCTAAAACAACTGTGGTGGCAACTGCCGCGATATGTAAGGCCAATGCTTTATTTTATTTACCGTATGATATTTCAATTGGGCATCCTGGAGGGGCGTATTGGTGTAATATTCCACTTTTTACAAGGCTTTTGGTTCAGGTTGATTGTTGATGTTAAAATTGATGAAATCCTCAAAAGTCAACAAAAACCGGCGCGGGTAAATCAAACCAATATCTCTCCCTTTAAATTTGTATTTACATTCCTCTTCTTATTCCTGCTGTTTTATTACTTCAATATTTTGTTTTTTGGTATTACCAGCCCCGGCAACCACTACTATCCATTTTTAGCTGAGCATTTAAATTATATAAATGGTTTGCGAATGTTCCTGTTACAAAGCAGCGCCGTGGTACTTAGCTGGTTTGGCTTTTCATCCGTACACAATAACACAGAATTATTGGTGGCGGGCAAAGGCGCCATTGTGTTAGTGTATTCGTGTTTAGGACTGGGCTTAATCAGTTTCTTTTCGGCGTTTGTAATAGCTTATCCCAAAAGGCTGAAACAAAAAATGATCTTTTTAATAGCCGGAATTATAGGAATCGAGCTTTTAAATATTATCCGTTTTGTAGTTTTAGCTTTATTTTGGGACAAAAAAGCAAACCGGATAATTGATCATCATACCATTTTCAATATCATTTTGTACATTATCATTATGATAAGCTTATATTATTGGGTAAAGCAAAACGACAAAGCAATCAATAAACATGCTTAAAACCAACCTGGCCACCTATAATAATCATCCATTCCATCCCGGCGGCAATGCTATAAAAAGACTTTTATGGTTTTATACAAACGCTGTACTTTTCAAAACAAGCATTATTCCATCCAGCGCCTTTAAAGTATTTTTACTGAGGATGTTTGGCGCCAGGATTGGAAAAAACGTAACGATTAAGCCATGTGTAAATATCAAATATCCCTGGTTTTTGCAAATTGGTGATGAAAGCTGGATAGGCGAAAATGTATGGATAGATAGCCTGGTTATGATTAGCATCGGTGCTAACGTATGCCTTTCGCAGGGTGCGGTGCTGCTTACCGGAAGCCATAACTATAAAAAAACATCATTCAATCTCATAACCAAAGAGGTGATTTTAGAAGATGGCGTTTGGATAGGTGCAGGAGCCATTGTAAATCTTGGTATTACCGCAGCAAGTCATTCGGTGCTTACCAGCGGTTCTGTAGCAACAAAAAACCTACAGGCTTACAGCGTTTACCAGGGCAACCCGGCTATAAAGATCCGCGATCGCGAGATTGAACTATAAATATATCTAACACTATGATATTACAAAAATCACAACCCCATAAAATTATCCTGTTGGCTTTAGGCATCATGGTATTAATTATGGGTACGATGATATTTATTGCGCCTACCGCCCTCTTCCCTGATCCCAGCTGGGGTTTCCAGGTGATGCAAAAAATGCAGGCTGGTGGCGCGTTCAATATAGCCACCAAACCCAGTCCGGCAGATATCAGCAAAGATTACGGGGAATTTTTATCATGGTGGTCGCCCGGGCAGTATTTAGTTCCTTACTTTTTTAAATCCGTTTTTGGCATCAATACGGGGCAGGCATCGGCAATTACAGTTACTTTATTTAGCCTTCTTGGATTAGGCGGATTGTATGTTTTTTTTAAAAAAGCAGGATTTACGCCAACGTTGGCAGCAGTTAGTGTATTGGTAATAGCAATTCAACAAGGATTCTTTATCCCTTATGTTTTTTATAACGGTGGCGAAGTCTTGCTTTTCGGCTTTATTGGATGGTTTCTGTATGGTTGTGTAAGCTTTGATAAAGCAGATTGGAAGTTTACTGTATTCCTGCTGCTTTCCGGTTGGATAGGCTTTTTCTGCAAATCATCCTTTTTGTGGATGTATGCTGCCGGGTGCCTGTATATCTGGATCAAATTATCCCAAAAGCAATTAAATTTAATGGATTGGGTTAAAAACGGCATCTGGATTGCCATTCCATCAGCGTTATCGTTGGCCGCTATATACGTTTTTTACTTATCTAAGGGCGCAAACCCTGCATCAGATTCATCAGGGTTACTATTCAGTTGGGAAACCTTTAGCTTTCCGCTGGCTTCCCCAATTTTAGCAGGTTTTTCGTTAGATGATATATTAAACGGGGTATTATTTCACAATAATGAATGGTCGCTTAGCCCTCAGTGGTTATTGATTATTTTATTATTAGCGGCTGCATTAAGCGTCGTGATTATCGTAAGTATCAACCGTTCAGTTCCTAATAAGAACTACACCCTATTGCTCAGTATTTTTTACGTGTTATCGGTACTATTTTTTGGCTATAGTTTTTTACGGCAGGCAAATATTTCATACGAAGCAAGGCATTTCAGGATCATTGGTTTACTGGTAACTCCCGGAGTAGTTTACCTGGTGAGCCGATGGAAACCGCCTTTTAAAATAGCTTTCGGACTGGTATGCTTGTTTATAGCCTTTTTAAGTATCCGGTATTTTGTACCCAGCTATCATCAAAATAAAACAGTAAACGCCCACGGGGCATCTGGTGTAGCACTACCGTTCATTGATCAGCCGTCGCTGAATTATATTATGGATTTAGACCGGAAAACAAAAAATGCGCTCTTCGTATTTATTAGCCCCGATATCAGTCTTGAAATTAACCATAACCGTTATGTTATTTTAGATCCTATCGACGCTGATGTCAAAATTAATTTCGATAGCTATGTACATTATGGCCATGCCGGCCCCATCTTTATCATGCTCCCGGCAAGCTATATGGGCCCAAAATCAAACATTATACGTAAGTGTTTCCCCGGCTACACCGGTTTCCATATGGATATGCTGAGCAATAATTACGTCCTGTATTCGGCCAAATAAAAGCCCAATGCAGGAAAAATAAGCGCGTAATAATTGCTCAGCAATTATTTGTCCTGATCTAAATCCTCCCGATTTCCCATCAATTACTGCCAGCCGCCGAAGAAAACATATACCGGCGAACTCTCCTCTTCAATTAATGGCTTTCCGCCTCCATTAATCACCTAACATAGTTTTCAGTTCCTGTTAAATCCTTCCGGTGTCGCCGTTCTCTACCCTTTTAAGGTAAGTCCAGTAAAACACGATGGGGAACACAAACAGGTTGAATATGGTATTGGTAATTAGTCCGCCAATAACTACTATGGCCAGTGGTTTTGATGCTTCGGATCCTATACCTGCCGATAATGCAGCCGGTAGTAAACCGATAGCCGCCATCATAGCAGTCATAATAACCGGGCGCATCCTATCGGCAACTCCACTTTTCAAAGCATCGGCAAAGTTGGTAAACTGGTGATGACGCAGATCTTTGATGTTTGATTTGAATTTCGAGATCAGGATAACCCCATTTTGAACACAAATACCAAATAAAGCGATAAAACCGATACCTGCGGATATGTTAAAATTAACGCCGGTGATCAACAAGGCAAGTATCCCACCCATAATGGCGAACGGCACATTATTCAATACCAGCAATGAGTCTCTGAAATTACCGAACAAGATAAACAGGATAAAAAAGATGATAAGCAAACTCACGGGTACAGCCTGTGATAATCTTTGGGTTGCCCTTTGCTGGTTCTCAAAATCACCTGCCCATTCTAAGCGGTAATCCTTAGGCAGTTTAATTTGCGCGTTTACTTTAGCTTGCGCCTCGGCAATGGTGCTGCCCATATCGCGGCCCCTTATAGAGAACTTGATAGCACCATAACGGCTGTTTTTATCGCGATAGATCATACTGATACCCGTAATTTTCCCGATATCGGCTATCTCCCGTAAGGGTACGCGGCCCCCGTTAAGTGTTGGTACGCGCAAATCACCAATGGCAGAGGCATTGTTCCTGAAGTCCTCCGGGTAACGGATCCTCAGATCAAATTTTCTTTCGCCCTCATAGATCTGTGTTGCTGCACGACCGCCAATGGCGGTTTCTATCACTGCATTAGCATCGGCGGCGGTAACACCATACTGGGCCATTTTATCCTGGTTAAGGTTAATCTGTAATTCAGGCTGCCCCATGTTACGTAAAATACCCAAATCCTCAATACCACGTACTCCCTTTAATATTTTGTATATCTGTTCTTCTTTACCCTCAATATATGGGTAGTTATCGCCAAACATTTTAACCACTATAGATCCCTTTACTCCCGAAACTGCTTCTTCAACGTTATCAGATATCGGCTGCGAAAAGTTCAAATCTACTCCGGGATAAAACTTCAGTTTGTCCTGCATCCGCGCTATCAATTCTTCCTTCGTTTCTTTTCGTTTCCATTCGCCCTGCGGATAAATATCAACGTGAAACTCTATGTTATAAAAGCCAGTGGCATCCGTACCATCATTGGGCCTGCCCGTTTGCGATATCACTTGTTTAACCTCATCAAAGCTCAGGAATATCTTGCGCATCTCATTTGATAGCTTAACAGATTCTTCAAGTGATGTACTCAAAGGCCCTGTAGCTCTTACATATATAGATCCCTCATTAAGCTCTGGTAAAAACTCGGTTCCCAATAAAGTAAAGCAACCCAGGCTAATCACTAAAGCAATAAGCGCTATCGGGAAAACTATTTTGCGGCGTTTAAAACACAGGTTATAAAAACTAAGCGCATGCTTTGTAATAAACTCCACAAAAACGTTATGGCGTTCGCGCACGTTTTTCTTTAACAGGATGCTGCACAGTGCAGGTACCAGGGTAAAGGTTAATAACAAAGCGCCTAAAAGGGCAAAGCTCAATGTCCAGGCCAGGGGCGAAAACATTTTCCCTTCTACTTTTTGGAAACTGAATATAGGTAACAGCCCGGTTATGATAATAGCCTTTGCAAAAAATATGCCTTTACCATTTACCAAACATGCCTGGCGTATCAATCCTAGCTTGCTTAGCTTGTTGAAATTTTCCATTCCAACTTCCTTTGCCTTATGATCAAGCAACACAAATATCCCCTCTACCATCACCACGGCCCCATCTATGATGATCCCGAAATCAATGGCCCCCATGGATAACAAATTGGCAGACATCCCCTTTAGTTTAAGGCACATGAAAGCAAACAACAACGCGAGCGGAATAACAATGGCAACTATTACCGTGGTGCGCCAGTCGGCCATGAAAAGCAGTACAATAACCGTTACAAATACAATCCCCTCGGCCATATTGTGCAATACGGTATGGGTGGCGAAATCAACCAGCGTTTCGCGGTCATAAAAAGTGTTGATCTTTACATCCTCGGGCAATATATTGCCGTTCAGCTCCTTTATCTTATCCTTCAGGCCTGCAATCACAACGCTGGGGTTTTCTCCTTTACGCATAACAACAATACCTTCTACAACATCCGGGTCTACATCCCTTCCTACCTGTCCTAAGCGGGGCAAGGCTGATTCCGTTACTTCGGCTATGGTTTTTACATAGATGGGCGTACCCTTTATGTTATTAACCACAATATTTTTTATCTCGCTGATATTGTTCAGCAAGCCAATGCCTCTAACTACATAGGCCTGCCCACTTTGCTGTATCACGTCACCGCCAACATTCACATTGCTTTTTGATACCGCATCAAACAATTGCAGCGGCGTTATATCATATTGCACCGCCTTTTGCGGGTTAATTGTTATCTGGTATGTTTTCACCTCGCCGCCAAAGCTATTTACATCGGCCACGCCGGGTACTGCCCTTATCTCGCGACTTACTACCCAATCCTGTATGGTCTTTAATTCGCGTACAGAGCGTTTATTGCTGGTAAGTGTGTACCTGTAAATTTCACCTGTTGGGCCATAAGGCGGCTCAATCTCCGGCGTGATGCCATCGGGTAAATTGGCCTCGTCAATATGATTATTGATCTGCAAACGGGCAAATGCGTAATCTACATCATCATCAAAGGTGATTTTTACTACCGATAAACCAAACAGCGATGACGAGCGTACACTTGTCTTTTTCTCTGCCGGGTTCATGGCCAGTTCTATTGGCCGGGTTACAAATTTCTCAACCTCCTCGGCACTACGGCCGGGCCACTGGGTTATAATGGTTACCGATGTATTGGTTACATCCGGAAAAGCATCTATAGCGATGGTTTTGAAGCTGATATAACCTGCAACAGCCATCAGCAGCGTAACAAAAAATATAAAAACCTTGTTTTTAAGTGCAAAAGACAGCACTCCTTTTATGAACTTGTTCATCTAAGTTGCTTTAATAAAATGATAGGGATCCGTATTAATCTTTTAAAGACTCATACAGGTAAACTTGCCGCGATGCTACTATACGTTGCCCCGGTTTCAATCCTTTGCTGATGTAGGCTACATCCTCTACACGTTTGGCTATTTCAATAGGTTGTATATGTACCTTTGCTGGCCCATCCACCACAACTACGTAGTTTTTATCATTATCAAACACAATAGCGTTGGTGTTGATGGCCGGTAAATTCATGCCTGATTTTGCCCGGATCTTGACATTGGTAAACATGCCGGGCTTCAACATATTATCGGGATTCCTGATCATTACCCTGGCACGCATTACCTTGTTATCGGGATCAAGCACATCAAACAGTTTATCAATTTTACCGGTAAATACTTTATCGGGATAGGCAAGCGTAGATATCTGTACTTCATCGCCAACCTTCACACTGGCAATATCAGACTCATACATATTGATGAGCACATACACAGATGACAAATCTGCAATAGTAAACAGGTTCTGATTATTATCAGCTCTTACCATCATATTTTCCGTAACATTTTTTTCGATGATGTAACCACCCAGCGGGGCCTGTATTTCATACCCCTTACCGTTACTTTTGTTGATAGACATTATGGAGTTTGCCCGGCTATTCTCGGCAGTTGCTTTTTGGTAATCAGATTTGGCCTGTTCCAGGTCCTTTTCAGATGCCAGGCCACTTTTGTACAAATCCTGTGTGGTTTCCAGTTGCCGGCGGGTGTTACGCAAATCGGCCCCGGCCGCGATCATATCACGGCTAAAGCCTGCTATTTCGGCGCTGCGCATCGTAGTAAGCACCTGGCCTTTTTTAACCACATCACCCAATTGTACATGCACTGCCTGTGCAATACCGCTTACCATCGGGAAAATTTTAACCATTTTAGTTTCGTCTGGCGCGATACTGCCGGTAAGCGTAATTTCCGATAACGCGTTTTCGGCCTTTACTGTATCAATCACCAAACTGTGTAATAAACTATCGGTTACCTGGAAATGGGCATCCTTTGCCGTTTCGGCATCGTCATGATGGGAGCAGGCTGATATGGATAATATAACGGCTGGAATGACACCAAAAGCAATTATTTTATAGGGGCGATACATGATATCTAAGTAATTATTGATTAAAAAATGGAGTACCTGTAGCAAAATTTAACTGCTCGAGCGAGCTGATGCGGTTAAGCTGCAGGTTATTTAACTGTAGGGTGTTGGTTTTGTAAGAATCATAAAAATCAAGAAACTCCAGCAGGCTGATGTTGTGCTTCTGGTAATTTTTAAATACTTCCTGTATCAGGTGGTTAAAATCCTGCTTAAACTTCGGGTCGAAGCTATTGTACAGATTTTCAAGACGTAAGGCTCCTTTATAGTCATTGGCAAGTTCACTTTCCAGTTGATCTTGCTGACTTTGTAATTGCACTTTGCTGGCATCAACTGCTATACGGGCTTGTTTTATACCACCCTGGTTGCGGTTAAAAAATGGCAGAGAAAAAGCGATCCCAGCACTGGAATAATCGCGGATGTAACTGCCCTGCTTATCATAAGCTAATGAAAAGGTAACATCTGGTACAGCCGTTGCCTTTTGAAGTTTTAGGTTGATGTTATTGTAATCAACAACAGACCGCGCTACTTTCAGATCATACCGGTTGGCATAGGCCGAATCAATCAAATGCTGGTAGGGTACTTCTGCCACTACTGATTTCCCTTCAAGGTTAATATCAACCTGTGGAACAATATAAGCCGAAGGTTTGGCCCTGATCATCAGTTTTAACTCGCTTTGCGTATCGTCAATGCTATCCATCAGGTCGTTCAGCTCCGATTGCAATGAGTAAAGCTGCGACTGAATCCTGAGTACTTCTTTTTGGGCGATATTCCCCTTACTATATTGTTCCTGGAAAACTTTAAGCGTTTTGGCCAGTGAATTTATCTCCTCCTGGTATACCCGTGCAGACTGTTCCTGGAAATAGATCTTGTAGAAATCATTTCTGAGGGTAAACTTAAGCGTGCGGAGCAGATCAAATAATTGATATTGTGCCTGTTGCGCACTTATCTGTGCCAGCTGAATACTTTTATTGCGTTTGCCTGCAGTTTGGATAAGTTGCGATAACTGTGCAGAGTATTCGCCCCCATCATGACTTGTATCAAAAAACCTTTTGGTTTTAGGGTTATATAAAACGTTGGCAAAGCTAAAGTCGGGATTATTGAACAAACGGGCAGTTATTATTTGCGCCTGGGCCTGGTCAATACTATAATGCTGAATAATGAGATCAAGGTTATTCTTTAAAAACTGCGATTCCGTCTCTTTCAATGTCACACTTAATGTATCGCTGTTGGGGGTTTGTCCGAAAACAGTACCCCCCACAGCCATACACCATAGTTGAATTGAAAAAAGAACGATAACAAATTTGTGGTGCATAGTATATTTGTTTGGGACAAAGCTATACCACCCAAATTAGAGGCACATTAAAGCGAGATTAGAAAGAGATTAGAATATAGGCACAAAGCTGATGGTAAAAGTTGTGCCTTGGTTAATAACAGAATTCATGGTAATAGTGCCATTAAATAATTGTATAATTTTATAGGCAACATAAAGCCCCACCCCGTTTCCATCAAATACCCGCCCGTTTGCACTACGATAAAATGGCGTAAATATTTTTTCCCGGTCATCAACCGGGATACCAATACCTTTATCCACTATGGTAATTACTACAGACCGCTCATCTGCATATAAACGGCAGATTACAGGCTTGTTGCCCGAAAATTTAAAGGCATTGCCAATAATATTATTGAGGGCAATTTTCAATAGCGTTTTGTTGGCGTTAATGAACAGTGCCTGCTGTTCCTCTGGTAGATGATCAATTTGTACCTGAAGCTGCGGATGCCCCGGCGACATTGCCCAATGATGCTGTATTTCCCAGATCTGTTCATCTATCTGCACCGGCTCAAGCATTGCGCGTGTATATTCCATATCGGTTTGGGCCAATTCCATAAGGCTGCCAATGGTTTCTCCCAACCGTTCTGCCTCAAATAATACCGAATTTAATAGCTGTTCATATTCTGCACTGCTGCGTTGTTTATGCAGCGCAACCTCAATTTCACCTATAATACTGGTTACAGGCGTACGTAACTCGTGCGAAGCATTGGCCACGAAAGTTTGTTGTAGCTCAAATGAATTTTGCAAATGGCTTAATAAACGATTAAAATTAATAGCCAACGCGCTTATTTCATCTTTACCCTTTCCCTCATCTACCCTTAAATGTAAGCTACTGGCATTCATCAATTTCATTTGCCTGATAACACCATCTATAGGCAATAATGACCGTTCAGCAAACCAGCGACCTATAAAAAACAAAAAACAATTCACCACAATTAATATGATGATCATGATCCTGATGATACCGGATAAACGAATTTTGGCCTGCTGGTCATAAGCTGATGCCAGGATAACAAAATTACCCTGGTTATCAGGGTAATAAATACCTATGGTTTGCCTTTCACCCTCCCTAAAACTGATAGTTTTTTTGTTGCGCACCTGTTCAATGGTATTAATGCTCCAGTATTGCTCCCTATCTTTAATAAACGAGGCGATATTGTGGGCGTTATAAACACGTATCACTTCATCGGGCAGTTTTTCCAACATTCGCTCCCTGACGTGGTTTAGCGAGTCTGAGGATATTTCGTCGGCTTCGAGGTATAATTGGGCGGCTACTTTTGCCCTGTCTTTTAAATGTCCATAAAAATCTGTTCTGAAGAAATCAGCAAAAGCCAGGTACATGATCCCCATTATAACCAGCAACAAAGCCGAGCTAAGCAAAGTAAAATTAAGGGCCAACCGGTTCTTTATTTTCATACTGCCTTGTTTTCCTTTAAAATATAACCCATGCCTATTACGGTGTGAATCAGCTTGGCCTGCGAGCCCTTTTCAATTTTTTTTCGGAGATAGTTCACGTACACATCAATAAAATTGGTACCTGTATCAAACTGAATGTCCCACACCTTCTCGGCAATATAATCCCGTGATAAGGTTTTGTTTGGGTTACGCATAAATAATTCAAGCAGGTGATACTCTTTGGTTGTAAGCACAATTTCGGTGTTGGCACGCTCGGCAGTTTTGGTGAATATGTTCAACTTCAGATCGCTAAATGTCAATAAGCCCTCCTCCTTTTGATTTTCGGGCTTAAATCGTCTTAATAATGCGCCAATGCGGGCCAGTAGTTCGCTAAAATGAAAAGGTTTCACCAGGTAATCATCCGCCCCGGCCTGCAAGCCGTTTACTTTATCATCTACGCGATCAAGTGCGGTAAGCATTAATATCGGCACTTGGCTGTTGCCCCTCCTAATCTGCCGGCAAAGGTCAACACCGTTGATATCGGGCAGCATCAGATCGAGGATAATGAGGTCAAATGATTGCGCACTTATCAGATCAATGGCAGATAAGCCATCCCCAGCATGGGTTACCAGGAAATCATGTTCCTGTAATCCTTTTGAAATAAAGGCCGCCACTTTTTCCTCATCCTCCACGAGGCATATATGATTCATAATTTTTCAGGGAATTGAATGAGTTACAAATAAAAGAAATATTAAGCTACTTGCGCATAATTTTAAAAAAGGTGCCAACCTTTGAATCATGTTATAAAAGAGGCACAAACCCGCGAAGATTAAATCAACTGTAATTAAAGGCCTTACCTTCTGAAATAAAGATGCAAAAAAGCAACTTGTAAAAACCTTCACTTTTCCGCGCATTATTCAATAGGAATATTCCATAAACTCCCCCGTTTTTGGCACCTTATTGCGCAACTATTGATATTTAAAACCCTGTTCCATTTGCTGACTTTCCCGGGTGTTCGGGTCAGCGGGATGCAGGTGTTCGGGCTGGGGTTTAGTGAAAAGTTAAGTTATTGGTTTACAGCAGGGTTTATTTTTGGGTGGAAATATGGCGAACAGATAAAGTACTGGACTTCAACTTGTTGATTTTTAGAAAGTACAGGTTAATGTGGGTGCTTCGCGAAAAGCGAACACCTGTTTGGGATGGGGAAGATATTGTAAACGCAAAAACCCCTCATCAGATAGATGAAGGGTTTCACGATTCAGCCTTTTGGGGCTTTTAAGATTGGGCACCGACCTACTCTCCCACGTTTTACCGCAGTACCATCGGCTCTGGCGGGCTTGACTTCTCTGTTCGGAATGGGAAGAGGTAGACACCGCCGATATAGGCACCTGAATTTCTTTTGAGCTAAAAGCTCAAGGCTAAAAGCATAAAGCTTTTTTGCCAATTCATTATTTGTTTGCTGCTCCGCTTTCGGCTTTACGCCTTTAGCTCTCAGCTAAACAATGACATATTATTGAAAGAAGTTCTTGATCAAAGAAAACAACAGTATTAGTTTTTGTTC